>NZ_JBFAHN010000003.1:0-732752 GCF_040654175.1 Streptomyces sp. NPDC050738
CGCGGCGGAGCCGCTGTCGGACGCAGCCTGGACGAAGAAGGTGTCCTGCATCTGGCGGGCCGGGTGCCCCCGAATCGGGGGCGCAGCCCCCGCCCCCACCACCGCCTCAGTCCACCAGGTCCCGAACCACCGCATCGGCCAGCAACCGCCCCCGCAGGGTCAGCACAGCCCGCCCCTCCCCATAAGGCCCCTCCGCAAGCAGCCCCTCCCCCAGCGCCCGCCGGGAAGCGGCAAGCCCGTCCGCCTTCAACAGCGACAACGGGCACCCTTCCCGAAGCCGAAGCTCCAGCAGAATCCGCTCGACCCGCCGGTCCTCCGCGCCCAGCACCTCGCGCCCGGCCCCCGGCGACCGCCCCGCCGCCAGAGCTCCCGCGTACGCCCCCGGGTGCTTGACGTTCCACCACCGCACCCCGCCCACATGGCTGTGCGCCCCGGGCCCGGCGCCCCACCAGTCGGCCCCGCGCCAGTACAGCTCGTTGTGCAGACACCGCCCGGCTTCCGTCGTCGCCCAGTTGGAGACCTCGTACCACTCGAATCCGGCGGCCCCCAGCACCTCGTCGGCGATCAGATACCGGTCCGCGTGCTCGTCGTCGTCGGTCATCGGCACCTCACCGCGCCGGATCCGCCGCGCGAGCTGCGTGCCCTCCTCGACGATCAGCGCGTACGCGCTGACATGGTCGGGCCCGGCCCCCACGGCTGCCGCCAGCGAGGCCCGCCAGTCCTCGTCGGACTCCCCCGGCGTCCCGTAGATCAGATCCAGATTCACATGCTCGAACCCGGCCGCCCGCGCCTCCGCGACGCACGCCTCGGGCCGCCCCGGCGTATGCGTACGCTCCAGCACCTTCAGCACGTGCTGCCGCGCGCTCTGCATCCCGAAGGAGATCCGGTTGAAGCCTCCCTCGCGCAGCTCCGCCAGATACGCCGGGTCGACGGAGTCGGGATTGGCCTCGGTGGTGACTTCCGCCCCCTCGGCAAGCCCGAACTCGTCCCGTACGGCCGCCAGCATGGTCACCAGATCGCCCGCGGCAAGAAGCGTCGGCGTACCGCCCCCCACGAAGACGGTCTGCACGGGCCGCGGGTCGTCCCCCATCACCTTCCGCGCGAGCCGGATCTCGTCGACGACCATCTCGGCGTAGTTGTCCCGGGAGGCCAGCACACCGCCCGAGCTGCGCAGCTCGCTCGCCGTGTAGGTGTTGAAGTCGCAGTACCCGCAGCGCGTGGCGCAGTAGGGCACGTGCAGATAGAAACCGAGCGGCCGCGCACCCGCGCCTTCGAAGGCGGCAGGGGGCAGCGCCCCGTCCTCGGGCATGGGCTCACCATCGGGCAGTACGGAAGGCATGCCCCCATTGTCCGTCACCCGCGGCCGTCACCCGGCCGCGGTCACTCGGCCCGGAGCACCAGCAGCGCCAGATCGTCGTCGAGCGGCTTGTCCCCGAAGTCGTACACAGCCCGTCTGATCCGCTCGGCCACCCCTTGCGCGGTCAGTCCCGCGCACCCGGCCAGTACCTTCGTGAGCCCGTCCGCGTCGTCGAACATCCGCGCCCCGGCGCGCCGCTCGGTGACCCCGTCGGTCACGCACAGGAGCGTGTCGCCCGGCAGCAGATCGAAGCTCTCGCTCTCGTACGTGACGTCGTCGACGACGCCGATAAGGACTTGCGGCGCCGCCGCGGGCTCCACGCTCCCGTCGGGATGCAGCAGCAGCGGCAGCGGGTGGCCGGCGCTGGCGAGGGTGCAGCGCACTCCGCCGCCGGGGCCCTCCAGCGGCACGAGCTCTCCGTAGAGCATCGACAGGAAGCGGGACTGCGGGCCTTCGGACAGGTCCTGCCCGCCGGCCACGGCGACCATCCGCGCCGCGGCCTCCGCCGTCTCCATCGCCTCGTCGACCAGCAGCTTGTTGAGGCGGTCGAGGACCTCGGCGACCGCGTATCCCTCGCGGGCCAGGAGCCGCAGCCAGGGCCGGGCGAGGCCCGTGACGACCGCCGCCTCGGGGCCGCTGCCCTGTACGTCACCCAGCGCGAAGCACCAGCGGGTGCCGGAACCCGAGCCGGGAAAGACGTCGTAGAAGTCGCCGCCCGCGAGGCCTTCGCCCCTCGGCTCGTACACCAGCGCACTGTCCACACCGGGGATCTCGGCGACCGAGCTCGGCAGCAGTCCCCGCTGGAGGACCCGGCTGATGGTGGCCTGGCGGGTGTACTGCCGCGCGGAGGCGATGGCAAGCGCCACCCGGCGGGCGAAGTCCTCGACCAGACCGGCCACCTCGTCGGGGGTACGCGTCAGTCCCTCGCGACCCAGCATCAGCGTGCCGAGCGGACGCCCTCCCGCGATCAGCCGGTACGCGAGCGCCGCCCCTTCGATCTCGGTCGGATCGCCTATGGGCGGCCAGGGCACGGCCACTCCGCCGCCGCGCGCGGACTCCAGAAGCCTCGGCGGCTCCTTCTCCAAGGCGATGCGCAGCTCCTCGATACGGCTCTCGCGGGCGTGCCAGACCCGGGAGAGCCGCGGCGAGCGCAGGGTGCCGCCCGACTCCGGTTCGAGCCAGATCGCACACCAGTCGGCGAGCCGGGGCACCAGGAGCTGCCCGGCCAGCGCGGCGATCATGTCCTCGTCGAACTGTCCGGCCAACAGGTCGGAGGCCTCGGCGAGGAAGGTGAGCGCGCCCCGGTTGATCCAGTCCCGGTCGTCGCGACCGGAGCGCCGGGTGGCGGGCGCCAGGATTTCGGCGGCCCGCAGACCGCGCTGGAGCATCTGGTCGCTGCCGGGGGCCGGGTGCGGTTCGCCCGGGTCGACGACGAGGCTGGCCCAGACCGTCTTCAGTCCGGTGCGGTAGGTGATTCCCCAGCATTCGGCCAGCGTCCCGACGAGACGGAGTCCACGCCCGTACTCCGGAATGCCCCGCTCCGACTGCGCTGCTTGCGCCTCGTTGCGTACGGCTCGTGAGGGATGGTGGTCGGAGACCTCCAGGACCAGGGAGGGCAGGCCCGCGAGGTCGTCGGGCGGCGCCTCCTCCAGCCGGCAGAGCAGCTCGACGGTGGTCCCGGCGTGCACCACGGCGTTGGTGGTCAGCTCGCTGACCACCAACGCGGCGTCGTCCGCGAGCCGGTCGGTGAAGCCCGCGGCCGTCGGCAGCCCGAGCGCGGTCCAGTCGGCCAGTGCGGCGCGTACGAAGCGCCGGGCGGCCGACGGAGCCATCGGGTTGCCGGGAAGACTCGTGCGTGCGACAGAGGGCACGTCAACACCCGCTTCAGAAGCGTGAGTTGAGGGGATAGTGATATCCCGCTGCATTGGAATGGACCCCACGTGCGGCTCCCTGACCAGTTCTAGCAATGCGCCGCTTGCGACACCGACAGAGTGACAGACTGAGCCTGCCCATAAGCACCGAGTCACCGAAGTGGGCCAACATGAACGAAGAAAGTGCTATGCCTCTCTCCGGCGGCGACTGGGTCCGCGCCTCGGAGCTCCGACCGCTGCTCGCCGCGATGACGGCGCTGCGCGACGGGGACTTCCGTATCCGGCTACCCGAAACCCATGAAGGTATGCCGGCCGAACTGGCCGCCGCCTTCAACCACATCGCCGTACGGAACCAGCACTTCACGGACGAGCTCACGCGCGTACGCCGCGAAGTCGTCCGGCACGGCCGCCTCGACGAACGACTCTCGGCCAGCCCCGGGCAGGGCGCCTGGGCCGCCGGTGTCTCCAGCGCGAACACGCTGCTCGACGCCCTGGTGGTCCCTGCGGCCAACGCGACGCGCGTCCTCGACGCGGTGGCCGGCGGCGATCTGACCCAGCGGGTCGACCTGCACGACGGCAACCGCCAGCTGCGCGGCGATCTGCGCCGGCTCGGCCGCGCCGTCAACAAGATGGTCGACCAGCTGTCCCTCTTCACGGGTGAAGTCACCCGGGTGGCCCGCGAAGTGGGTACGGAAGGACGGCTCGGCGGACGCGCCAAAGTCCAGGGCCAGGCGGGCAGTTGGCGCGATGTGACGGAGGCCGTCAACACGATGGCGTCCCGCCTCACCGCCCAGGTGCGCGACATCGCCGCGGTGACCACCGCGGTGGCCCGGGGCGACCTGACCCGTACGGTCACGGTCGAGGCGACCGGTGAGCTCCTGGAGCTGAAGCTCACCGTCAACACGATGGTCGACCAGCTCTCCGCCTTCGCGGACGAGGTCACCCGCGTGGCCCGCGAGGTCGGTACGGAAGGGCAGCTGGGCGGCCGCGCCCAGGTCCGCGGTGTGTCCGGGGTCTGGAAGGACCTCACGGACAACGTCAACTTCATGGCCTCCAACCTCACCTCCCAGGTCCGCAACATCGCCCAGGTCACCACCGCCGTCGCCAACGGCGACCTGTCGCAGAAGATCACCGTCGACGCCCAGGGCGAGATCCTGGAGCTGAAGCTGACCATCAACACGATGGTCGACCAGCTCCTCGCCTTCGCGGACGAGGTCACCCGCGTGGCCCGCGAGGTCGGCACGGAAGGAAACCTCGGCGGGCGCGCCCAGGTCCGCGGTGTCTCCGGGGTCTGGAAGGACCTCACCGAGAACGTCAACTTCATGGCGGACAACCTCACTTCGCAGGTCCGCAACATCGCGCTCGTCTCGACCGCCGTCGCCCAGGGCGACCTCGGCAAGAAGATCACCGTCGAGGCGAAGGGCGAGATCCTCCAGCTGAAGTCGACGATCAACACGATGGTCGACCAGCTCTCCGCCTTCGCCGACGAGGTCACCCGCGTGGCCCGCGAGGTCGGCACGGAGGGAAACCTCGGCGGCCAGGCCCAGGTCCGCGGCGTCTCCGGGGTCTGGAAGGACCTCACCGACAACGTCAACTTCATGGCCTCCAACCTCACCTCCCAGGTCCGCAACATCGCCCAGGTCACCACCGCCGTGGCCAACGGCGACCTCTCCAAGAAGATCGAGGTCGACGCGCGCGGCGAGATCCTGGAGCTGAAGGACACCATCAACACGATGGTCCAGCAGCTGCGCGCCTTCGCGGACGAGGTCACCCGCGTGGCCCGCGAGGTCGGCACCGACGGCCGGCTCGGCGGCCGCGCCCAGGTGCTCGGTGTGTCCGGGGTCTGGAAGGACCTCACCGACAACGTCAACTACATGGCGGACAACCTCACTTCACAGGTCCGCAACATCGCCCAGGTGGCGACCGCGGTGGCCCAGGGCGACCTCTCCAAGAAGATCGACGTGGACGCACGCGGCGAGATCCTGGAGCTCAAATCCACCATCAACACCATGGTGGACACGCTCTCCTCCTTCGCCTCCGAGGTCACCCGCGTGGCCCGCGAGGTCGGCTCCGAGGGCCAGCTCGGCGGCCAGGCACGGGTCGAGGGTGTGTACGGCACCTGGAAGCGTCTGACGACGAACGTCAACGAGCTCGCCCTCAACCTCACCACCCAGGTGCGCGCGATCGCCGAGGTCGCCTCCGCGGTGGCCCAGGGCGACATGACCCGCGCCATCACCGTCGAGACCCGCGGCGAGGTCTCCGAGCTCAAGGACAACATCAACCTGATGGTGTCCAACCTCCGCGAGACCACCCGCGCCAAGGACTGGCTGGAGTCGAACCTGGCCCGTCTGGCCGGGCTGATGCAGGGCCACCGCGACCTGATGGAGGTCGCCGACCTCATCCTGCGCGAGCTGACCCCCCTGGTGAACGCCCAGTTCGGCGCCTTCTTCCTGGCCGATCCGGACGCCGACGGCTCCCTCTCCCGTACGACCAGCTCCATCAAGGGCCTGGCCTTCATCGCCGGTTACGGATCCGCTCAGGGCGCCACCGTCGACACCCACGGCATGCCGGGCCACGGCCTGGTCCGCCAGGCGGCCCTGGAGAAGAAGCGCATCCTCGTCGAGGAGGTCCCGCCCGAGTACATCAAGATCAACAGCGGTCTGGGCGAAGCGACCCCGGCCTCCGTCGTCATCATCCCGATCCTCTTCGAGGACAAGCTGCTCGGCGTCATCGAGCTGGCGTCCTTCTCCCGCTTCTCCGACGTCCACCTGGCCTTCTTCGACCAGTTCGTGAACACCATCGGCGTCGCGATCAACACCATCATCGCCAACTCCCGTACCGAGTCCCTGCTGAGCGAGTCCCAGCGTCTGGCCATCCAGCTCCAGGAGCGCTCGAACGAACTCCAGGGCCAGCAGGCGGAGCTCCAGCGATCGAACGCCGAACTGGAGGAGAAGGCGGCCCTGCTCGCCACCTCGTCCCAGTACAAGTCGGAATTCCTCGCGAACATGTCGCACGAGCTGCGCACCCCGCTCAACTCGCTCCTCATCCTGGCCCGGCTGCTCTCGGACAACCCCGACAGCCATCTCTCCGACCAGGAAGTCCAGTTCGCGACGACGATCCACCGCTCGGGCTCCGACCTCCTCCAGCTGATCAACGACATCCTCGACCTCTCCAAAATCGAGGCCGGCCGGATGGACGTACGCCCCAAGAAGCTCCCCCTCATCAAGCTCCTCGACTACGTCCATGCCACCTTCCGCCCCATCACCCTCGACCGCGGCCTGGCCTTCGAGGTGGCGGTCGCCGAGGACGTGCCGCGCGAGGTGTACTCCGACGAACAGCGCCTCCAGCAGATCCTGCGCAACCTCCTGTCCAACGCCATCAAGTTCACCTCGGCGGGCCGCGTGGAACTGCGCGTGGGCCGGGTCAGGGATCCCGACGACAAGCTCCTCAAGGGCACCGACGACCTCATCGCCTTCTCGGTGCGGGACACCGGCATCGGTATCGCCGCGGAGAAACTCCCGGTGATCTTCGAGGCGTTCCAGCAGGCCGACGGCACGACGAACCGGAAGTACGGCGGCACGGGCCTGGGCCTGTCCATCAGCCGTGAGATCGCGGGTCTCCTCGGCGGGCGCATCATCGCCGAGAGCCAGCCCGGCAAGGGCTCGGTCTTCACGCTGTACGTCCCCATGGTCTACCCGGGCCATGTGATGGCCCCCGAGGGCAGCGCCCACACCCACGAACTCACGCTCACCGCACCGGAACGGCTCTCCTCCGACCACGTCCTGCTCCCGGACCAGGACGACGGCTGGCCGACGACCACGAAACTGGAAGAGTGGCGTTCGGGCCGGGCGGGAACTGTTCTGCCGGGGCGTCGCGTCCTGATCGTCGACGACGACATCCGCAATGTCTTCGCCCTGACCCACGTACTGGGCCGGGTCGGGATGCCGGTCCTCTACGCGGAGAACGGCAGGGAAGGCATCGAAACTCTGGAGCGCAACCCTGACATCCAGCTGATCCTGATGGATATCATGATGCCGGAAATGGATGGGTACGAAACGATCGAAGCCATCCGCCGCAGCCCGCTCTGGACCGACCTGCCGATCATCGCCCTCACCGCGAAGGCGATGCCGGGAGACCGGGAGAAATCCATCGCCCAGGGCGCAAACGAGTACGTGCCCAAGCCTGTTGATGTGGACCGTCTGCTGTCCGTCGTCTGCGCTCTCCTGGACCCTGAGGGTGAGAGCGAGGATCCGGATGACACCATCTCGGCCGATCCCGTAGTCCCAGGACAGACGAGCGGCGCCGGGGAGCCCGCCGTCCCTCCGCCGAACCAGTGAGGCAGACGAGAGCATGACCACAGAGGTACCGACCGCACATGACCGGGCGAGCATCCTCCTCGTCGACGACATGGAGGACAATCTCATCGCCCTTGAGGCGGTCCTCGGTTCCCTCAACGAGCCATTGGTACGCGCACGTTCGGGCGAGGAGGCGATGAAGGCCCTGCTGCGGCAGAGCTTCGCGGTGGTCCTCCTCGACGTCCGGATGCCCGGCATGGACGGTTTCGAGACGGCGTCCAACATCAAGCGGCTCGACCAGACCAAGGACACCCCGATCATCTTCCTGACCGGGTCCGAGGGCGACGGCGGCTATGCGTTCCGGGGGTACGCCACGGGGGCCGCCGATTTTCTGACGAAACCTTTCGACCCCTGGGTGCTGCGCGCCAAGGTGAACGTCTTCATCGATCTGCACCGCAAGAACCGGCAGTTGGAGCGGATGCTCGCCCAGGAGCAGGCGCAGCTGGGCCAGTTCGCGGAGCGCCTCTCGGTGATCGAGAGCCAGCTGGCCGTCGGGGACCGGGGCGAGGACCCCGAGGTGCGCCGGCAGCTCGCCCGGATGGAGGAGATCCTGGCAGAACTGCGGCGCGGGCGGGGCCAGTAGCCCCGCCCGCGCCGCACCTGCCGCTGTCTGTCCGCTCCCGGGCTCAGGCCTCGCGCGATCCGGCGTACATGTCCTCGATGAGGCTCTTGTACTCACGCTCGACGACCGGCCTCTTCAGCTTGAGGCTGGGCGTCAGTTCGCCGTGCTCGATGTCCAGATCGCGCGGCAGCAGACGGAACTTCTTGATGGTCTGCCAGCGCTGCAGCCCCTCGTTCAGCCGCTTCACATAGCCCTCGACGAGCGCCAGGGTCTCGGGCGCCGCCATGACGTCGGCGTAACTCTTCCCGCCGAGCCCGTTCTCCTTGGCCCAGCCCATGATCGTCGGCTCGTCGAGCGAGATGAGGGCGGTGCAGAAATTGCGGTCCGCGCCGTGCACCAGGATGTTGGAGACGAACGGGCAGACCGCCTTGAACTGCCCCTCGACCTCGGCCGGCGCGATGTACTTGCCGCCCGACGTCTTGATGAGGTCCTTCTTGCGGTCGGTGATCTTCAAGTACCCGTCCGCGGACAGCTCACCGATGTCCCCGGTGTGGAACCATCCGTCGCTCTCCAGGACTTCGGCGGTCTTCTCCGGCAGCCCGTGGTAGCCCTGCATGATGCCGGGGCCACGCAGCAGGATCTCGCCGTCGTCGGCGATGCGCACCTCGGTGCCGGGGAGCGGCTTGCCGACCGTGCCGGTGCGGTAGGCCTCGCCCGGGTTGACGAAGCTGGCGGCGCTGGACTCCGTCAGGCCGTATCCCTCGAGGATGTGGATCCCGGCGCCGGCGAAGAAGTAGCCGATCTCCGGTGCGAGGGCGGCGGACCCGGAGATGCAGGCGCGCAGGTTCCCGCCGAACGCCTCACGGATCTTGGAGTAGACGAGCGCGTCGGCGACCTTGTGCTTGGCGGAGAGGCCGAAGGGCGCGCTCGCGTTGCCGGTGCGGCGGAAGTTGTCCTGGGTGACCTTCGCGTACTCGCGCGCGACCTCGGCCGCCCACTGGAAGATCTTGTACTTCGCACCGCCGCCGGCCCGCGCCTTGGCCGCGACCCCGTTGTAGACCTTCTCGAAGATCCGCGGCACGGCGGCCATGTAGGTCGGCTGCACCACCGGCAGGTTCTCGATGATCTTGTCCACGCGCCCGTCCACGGCGGTGACATGACCGACCTCGATCTGCCCGGAGGTCAGCACCTTGCCGAAGACGTGCGCGAGCGGCAGCCAGAGGTACTGCACATCGTCCTGGGTGACGAGCCCGGTCCCGGCGATCGCCTTCGCCATGTACGACCAGTTGTCGTGCGGCAGCCGCACGCCCTTGGGCTTGCCGGTGGTCCCCGAGGTGTAGATCAGCGTCGCGAGCTGGTCCGCCTCGATGGCCCCGATACGCTCCTGCACCGCTTCGGGGTTCTTCTCCAGGTACGCCGCTCCGCGGGCCTCGAGCTCCGCCAGGGTGAGCACCCAGCCGCTCTCGTCCGCATCGACGCCCTGCGGGTCGATGACCACCACATGGGTGAGCTCGGGAAGGTCGGCCCGCCGCTCCAGCGCCTTCGCCAGTTGCGCGGCGTCCTCGGCGATCAGGACCCTGCTCCCGGAGTCGGAGAGGATGAACGCCGACTCCTCGGTGTTGGTCGAGGGGTAGATCGTGGTGGTGGCCGCACCCGCGCACATCACCCCGAGGTCGGCCAGAATCCATTCGACCCGGGTGCTCGCGGCGAGCGCGACGCGGTCCTCGCTCTGCAGTCCGAGATCGATGAGGCCGGCAGCGATGGCGTACACCCGCGTGGCGGCCTGCCCCCAGCTCAGCGACTTCCACTCGTCGGCGCCCGCCCCGGGCGCGGCCGGCACCGGGTACCGGTAGGCCTCCGCATCCGGTGTATCGGCCACGCGCCGGGTGAAGAGGGTCGCCACGGAAGGCGGTCGGTTCTCGATCAATGTCTGTGTGTCGCTCACGACGTCGTCCTCCGGGCCCGCGGCAGTTCTGCGCGACTGGCTGGTATTTAACTGGCGAGTAACTAGTGATCAGAGTAGAGCGCCGGGGTCCGCCACGTAAGAGGGGGGTTCATAACGAACGGGCCCCTGCGCTGCTGCGCAGGGGCCTGTTCGCGGGATGGGCCGGCTCAGATGTGGATCAGTGCGTTCAGGCCCGCGGTGATGTCGGCCACGACGTCGAGGTCGACGCCGACGTTGGCCTGGGTGTTGACGCTGGCGTCGGCCGTGGCCGAGCCGGTGCCGTGGTGCTTGCCGGGACCACCCTTGTGGTGGCCGTGGCCCGCCGAGTGACCACCGACGGTGGTGTGGTCGACGGCACCGATGTTCAGCAGACTGCCGACGCTGACACCGACACTGCTGTCGCTCTTGACGAGCGGCCCCTCGTCGGCGGAAGCCGAAGCGGCACCCGCACCTACGAGCAGAGCAGCGGCAAGGGCCGTACCGGCACAACGGGCAATTACGTTGGGATTCATGGTTGCCGCCTCCTTCAAACAGGATCGGTAACCCGAATTCCAGGAACGTAACGCAGAAAATTCTACTCAGGCGATCAAACACCCGGTGAGCCCATTAAGCAGATAGAAGCGGGCCCGGTGCATTGCACCGGGCCCGCTTTGAATTCACGCTGCCACAGCTCGAGGAAGCGGCAGTGCGTTAAATCGGGGAGATCAGCCGCCGAGCGGCAGGCCACCCATGGTCGGGCCCGCAGCGTTGCGCGCGCCGACGACGCTCTTGGCGGCAGTGTCCTGCGTGGCCTTCAGCTTGTCGGTCGCCTTGGTGACGGCACCGACGACAGCGTCGATGTTGATGTTCGGCTTCTTGACGACGTTCTTCGAGACCGTGTCGCTCTGGACCAGGTTGTCGGAACCAGCGGCCGTCATGCCGTTGCTGTTGTCCACGTCGTCGGCGAAGGCCGGCGAGGCAACGCCGAGGGCCATCACAGAGCCGGCGACAACAGCAGCAACCTTGGCGTCCGTCACGGTCACGACCGTCGTGCCGCCCGAGCGTCTTGCTGGCCGCTCGGAACACCGCTTTCAGTATTCGTAACGGGGGGACCTGGTCTGCGGAAACTATTAATCCGGGCCCTTTTTGCTGATCACCCAAATGCACGCAGGAGCTTTTCCAATGCTCACACAACCGCAAAAAGCGCCCGTCCGTGTCCGGAGGGCGCTTTTGCGGGGGTATTGAACTGCGGCGGCCTACTTCTTCGCCTTGCCCCCGGAGTCGTCGCTGGAGAGGACCGAGATGAAGGCTTCCTGCGGGACCTCCACGCTGCCGACCATCTTCATGCGCTTCTTGCCCTCCTTCTGCTTCTCGAGCAGCTTCCGCTTACGGGAGATGTCACCGCCGTAGCACTTGGCGAGGACGTCCTTGCGGATGGCGCGGATGGTCTCGCGGGCGATGACGCGCGAGCCGATGGCGGCCTGGATGGGGATCTCGAAGGCCTGGCGCGGGATGAGCTTCTGCAGCTTGGCCACGAGGCGCACCCCGTACGCGTAGGCCGCGTCCTTGTGCGTGACGGCGGAGAAGGCGTCGACCTTGTCGCCGTGCAGCAGGATGTCGACCTTGACCAGGCTGGCCGCCTCCTCGCCGGTGGGCTCGTAGTCCAGGGAGGCGTAACCGCGGGTCTTGGACTTCAGCTGGTCGAAGAAGTCGAAGACGATCTCCGCGAGGGGCAGCGTGTAACGGATCTCGACGCGGTCCTCGGAGAGGTAGTCCATGCCCAGGAGCGTGCCGCGGCGGGTCTGGCAGAGCTCCATGATCGCGCCGATGAATTCGCTGGGGGC
This sequence comes from Streptomyces sp. NPDC050738, assembly GCF_040654175.1. Classification (NCBI taxonomy): domain Bacteria; kingdom Bacillati; phylum Actinomycetota; class Actinomycetes; order Kitasatosporales; family Streptomycetaceae; genus Streptomyces; species Streptomyces sp. NPDC050738. The sequence goes on from NZ_JBFAHN010000003.1 coordinate 11,914, forward strand.
GAGGATCGTGGCCTTGACGACCGGCTCGTAGACGTCCGAGATCTTGCCCTCGGGGAACTCGCTCGGGTTGGTGACCGTGTGCTCGGCCCCGTCCTCCATGACGACGCGGTAGACCACGTTGGGAGCCGTCGCGATCAGGTCGAGCCCGAACTCGCGCTCCAGGCGCTCGCGGATCACGTCCAGGTGCAGCAGGCCGAGGAAGCCGACGCGGAAGCCGAAGCCCAGGGCCGCGGAGGTCTCCGGCTCGTAGACCAGGGCCGCGTCGTTGAGCTGGAGCTTGTCGAGGGCCTCGCGCAGGTCGGGGTATTCCGAGCCGTCCAGCGGATACAGACCGGAGAAGACCATGGGCTTCGGGTCCTTGTAGCCGCCCAGGGCCTCGGTGGCGCCGTTGTGCAGGGAGGTGATGGTGTCACCGACCTTGGACTGCCGTACGTCCTTCACGCCGGTGATGATGTAGCCCACCTCGCCGACGCCGATGCCGTCGGAGGGGGTCATCTCGGGGGACGAGACGCCGATCTCCAGCAGTTCGTGGGTGGCGTTCGTGGACATCATGCGGATGCGCTCGCGCTTGTTGAGCTGGCCGTCGATGACCCTGACGTAGGTGACGACACCGCGGTACGAGTCGTAGACCGAGTCGAAGATCATCGCGCGGGCGGGGGCGTCCGCCTTGCCGACCGGGGCCGGGACGTCCCTGACGACACGGTCGAGCAGTGCCTCCACGCCCATGCCGGTCTTGGCCGAGACCTTGAGAACGTCCTCGGGCTGGCAGCCGATGAGGTTCGCCAGCTCCTCGGAGAACTTCTCGGGCTGGGCGGCCGGCAGGTCGATCTTGTTGAGCACCGGGACGATGGTGAGGTTGTTCTCCATCGCCAGGTAGAGGTTGGCGAGGGTCTGCGCCTCGATGCCCTGGGCGGCGTCGACGAGCAGAACCGTGCCCTCACAGGCGGCGAGCGACCGGGAGACCTCGTACGTGAAGTCCACGTGACCAGGGGTGTCGATCATGTTGAGGATGTGGGTGCTGCCCACTCCCTCGCCGCCGGTGGGCGCCCAGGGCAGCCGTACGGCCTGGGATTTGATCGTGATGCCGCGCTCGCGCTCGATGTCCATACGGTCGAGGTACTGAGCACGCATCTGCCGCGGGTCGACGACTCCGGTCAGCTGGAGCATCCGGTCGGCGAGCGTGGACTTGCCGTGGTCGATGTGCGCGATGATGCAGAAATTGCGGATCAGCGCCGAGTCGGTACGGCTCGGCTCGGGCACGTTGGTAGGAGTCGCGGGCACGCAGGGTCTCGTCTCGGGCGATGGTGGGCAATCGATACGTAGCTGCCATCGTCCCACGATTGGCGACCAGGGCCTGGTTTGGGCTGGTAGGGGGACGGCTGGTAACGTAGACAGCTGTGTCTGTTGTCCTCACGGACGCTGGACACTCATCGAAAATCATCGAACCTGAAAAGGCTCTTTCGTGGCGAACATCAAGTCCCAGATCAAGCGCAACAAGACGAACGAGAAGGCGCGCCTGCGCAACAAGGCCGTCAAGTCCTCGCTCAAGACCGCGATCCGCAAGGCCCGTGAGGCCGCTGTCGCGGGCGACGTCGAGAAGGCCACTGTGGCCGCTCGCGAGGCGTCGCAGAAGCTCGACAAGGCTGTCAGCAAGGGTGTTCTGCACAAGAACGCCGCTGCCAACAAGAAGTCGGCCATCGCCAAGCGCGTTGCCGGTCTCTCTGCCTGATCAGGTTCCGATCCGTCGGTCTGGATCCAGCGGCCCCTCTACCGCTCCGGACCGGCATCCCGCCTCATACACGGCCGCGTTCGCCACGCGCGTATGAGGCAGCACAGCTTGTACGACGAGGCCCCGTTGCCGCCCTTCCCCAGGGCGGAAAGCGGGGCCTTCGTCGTGCGCCCGGCTGCCTACTGACGGGGCCTGCGGGCCGCGTGGGCCACGGCGACGACCGCCTTCTCCAGTGCGTACTCGGGGTCGTCACCGCCACCCTTGACGCCTGCGTCGGCCTCGGCGATCGCCTTGAGCGCGTCCGCTACGCCGTCCGGTGTCCAGCCGCGCATCTGCTGCCTGACCCGGTCGATCTTCCACGGGGGCATGCCCAGCTCCCGCGCGAGATCCGCGGGGCGGCCGCCGCGGGCCGAGGAAAGCTTGCCGATGGCGCGCACGCCCTGTGCCAGAGCGCTGGTGATCAGTACGGCGGCCACACCGGTCGACAGCGACCAGCGCAGGGCCTCCAGGGCATCGGCTGCGCGCCCCTCGACGGCCCGGTCGGCGACGGTGAAGCTGGAGGCCTCGGCGCGGCCCGTGTAGTACCGGCCGACGACCGCCTCGTCGATCGTGCCCTCGACGTCCGAGCAGAGCTGGGAGACGGCGCTGGCGAGCTCGCGCAGATCGCTGCCGATCGAGTCGACCAGCGCCTGGCAGGCCTCGGGGGTGGCCGAGCGGCCCAGGGTGCGGAATTCGGAGCGTACGAATGTGAGCCGCTCGGCCGGCTTGGTCGTCTTGGGGCAGGCGACCTCGCGGGCCCCGGCCTTGCGGGCGGCGTCGAGCAGCCCCTTGCCCTTGGCTCCGCCGGCGTGGAGGAGGACCAGGGTGATCTCCTCGGCGGGCGCGTCCAGATAGCCCTTGACGTCCTTGATCGTGTCCGCGGAGAGGTCCTGGGCATTGCGGACGACGACGACCTTGCGCTCGGAGAAGAGCGAGGGGCTGGTCAGCTCGGCGAGCGTGCCGGGCTGGAGCTGGTCGGGCGTGAGATCGCGTACGTCCGTGTCGGCGTCGGCGGCCCGTGCGGCCACCACCACCTCGCGCACGGCGCGGTCGAGGAGCAGGTCCTCCTGCCCCACGGCGAGGGTGACGGGGGCGAGAAGATCGTCGGTCGAACTCTTTCTGGTGGCCATCGCGGTCCAGCATCCCATGGGGCACTGACAGTCCCGTACGTGACGGAGAATGGGCAGGTGAGCGACGTACGACGACATGTGCTTGTGCTGCCGGACCGGGATGCGGCCGAGGAGGCGGCGGGCGAGCTCGCCGACCGTTTCGGGGTCGGCGAGGAGCCGCAGCTGGTGCGTGACGCACTGGCCGGCGAGGACGACGCCGAGGACGCGCAGTGGCTTCTCGTGATCGAGGATCCGGGCGGCCGGCTCGATCCGGCGGACCTCGACGCCTTCGCGGCGGAGTACGAGGGGTGGCTGGAGGCCCCTTAACCGGCCTTCTTCACGATCTGGATGTCCAGGTCGATGGTGATGCTGTTGCCGACCACCGCGATGCCACGGGCCAGCATGGTCTGCCAGCTGACCGTGAAGTCGTCGCGGTGCAGTTCGGTGGTGGCGCGGCAGGCCGCGCGGGTCTCGCCCTCCATGCCGTTGCCGAGGCCGAGGTACTGCGTCTCCAGGGTGACCGTGCGGCTCACGCCGTGCAGGGTGAGCGCCCCGGTCACGCCCCAGCGGGTCCCGCCGCGGTGGATGAAGCGCTCGCTGTAGAACTCCAGCGTCGGGAAGCGCCCCACGTCGAGGAAGTCGCCCGAGCGCAGGTGGTCGTCGCGCATCTGGACATTGGTGTCGATGGATGCCGCGTCGATGATGACGTGCATCGCGGAGTTCTCCATACGGTCCGCGATGCGGACGGCGCCGGCAAAGGTGTTGAACCTGCCGTGGATGCGGGCGAGACCGATGTGACGGGCCGTGAACCCGATCTGGGAGTGCATCGGCTCGATGTCCCAGTCACCCGGCTCGGGAAGCACGGGTGGCGGGGTGATCTGGAGGCTGACGTCACCGAGGCCGGAGTGGCCGCTCTCGTTGACGGTCACGTTCGCGTGGTACGGGGTGAAGCCCTCGGCGGTGACGGCCAGTCGGTACTCGCCGCCGGGGACGGTCGCCATGACACTGCCGAAGGGGTCGGTCTCACCGCCGACGACCTTGCGGCCGACGCTGTCGGTGAGCACGAACTCGGCCTGCTGGACGGGCTCGTTGACCGGGTCGATGACACGGCAGCTGAGGACTCCGGCCCGGGGCGGTATCTGCAGACCCCCCAAAATCCCGCCGCCACGTGTCACTCCGCTCGAACGCTTGCTCAGCAGTCGACTGAACACCTTCACACACCCCCGGTATCGAACTACCCCGTACAACCCTCATTACCGAAGATGTATTCGATCACTGCTGGGGCGTTCTGGGCAAACAGAGATGCTTCCGCCCTAGTCGTACCGGAAGGTAATCTTCCGCACAGTGGGGACCTGTTCGAGCACGAGACCGAAGTGGTCGCGATAGGCGGCGAGGATCTCGGCGTCGGACCCCAGAAGCTCCTCGTGGCGCTCGCCGTTCACGGTGGTGACCAGCTTGTCGCCGCTGAGGGTGATGCGGCCTTCCTCGGTGAGCCGTGAGCAGACCAGGGACCGGGTGAAGTGCGAGGCGGGCGAGGTGCGGTTGAACCAGGCACCCACCTCGAACTCGTCGAGATCACGACGGTGCAGGTCGACGCGGTACTGCGGCTTGCCGTCCCGGTGGACATCGAGATCGCCGTTGGGTGCGTCGAGAATCGCGAACCGGCCGCCGGGGTCGTCCTGTTCACGGTCCGTGCCGAGCGCGAGCGGGAAGTGGCTGTGCTCGCCGAAGCCGACATCGACGAGCCAGGGGCCCGAACCGTCCTCGCCGTCCACGCGCAGAGCGAGGTGGTCGAACGGGATGCCCAGCTTTCCGCCGGGGCCGAACACCCGGGCCTGCAGCAGGACGACCCGGTAGCCCAGGGCCCGCAGCAGTACGGCGAATGCGCCGTTGAGTTCGTAGCAGAAGCCGCCTCGGCGGGCCGACACGATCTTGTCGAGAAGAGGCTGGTCGGCGAGCACGATGTCCTCGCCGAGATGGATCGAGAGATTCTCGAACGGAACGGCCAGCAGGTGCTTGTGGTGCAGCACGCGCAGGAGTTGGGCGTCGGCCTGCAGATGGCGGACCGCGTCGTCGCCCGCGTCGATGCGGTCCAGATACGCGAGGATCTGCTGACGGTCCGGTGGCTGCGAGGTGTCCATGGGGCCAGTCTCGCCCTCGGGCGCCGTCGTGCGCCACGGGGGCCGCCCGGGTCAGCGGCCCGCGGGTATCGCGGTCAGGGCCGGTGCCGGACCGGTCACCGCGATCGCCCCGTCCCGGTCCGTGCGGAGCACCAGGGCGCCCTCGGCGCGGAGCGCCCCGAGGGTGAGGGGCGACGGGTGGCCGTAGGGGTTGTCCTCGCCGACCGAGATCAGCGCGAGCCGGGGGTGCACGGCACGCATCAGCGCGGGGTCCTGGTGCGCCGATCCGTGATGGGCGACTTTCAGCACATCGACCGGTGGCAGCGCGGGAAAGCTGCGCAACAGGCCGCGTTGTGACGGCGGTTCGAGGTCCCCGAGAAGGAGCAGGGTCAGTCCCGCTGTGCGGACGAAGAGCGTGACGCTGGCGTCGTTGGGCCCGTCGGGGACGGGGGCCGGTGCGCCCGGAGGCCAGAGCACCTGCCAGTCGAGCGGGCCGATACGGCGCCGCTCCCCAGGGGCCGCGCGCGCGACGGGCACATGGGCCGCGGCTGCCGTCCTGCGGACGAACGCGCTCTGGTCCTGCGGGTCCTGGAAAGTGGTCGTCTCGATCAGACCGACGCTCCGGCCGCGCAGGACACCGGGCAGGCCCGCCACATGGTCGGCGTGGAAGTGGGTGAGGAGCAGGAGCGGGACGCGGGTGATGCCGAGGTCGCGCAGACAGCGGTCGACCAGGCGGGGTTCGGGGCCGGTGTCGATGACCACGGCGGTCCCGTCGCCTGCGGCCAGGACCGTGGCGTCACCCTGGCCCACGTCGCACATCACGAACCTCCAGCCGGGCGGCGGCCAGCCGGTGACGATGCGGGCGAGCGGGGCCGGACGCAGGATCGCGAGGACCAGCAGAAGTGCGCAGCCCGCACCGATCCAGGGGTGACGGCGCAGACGGCGGGCGGTGAACAGCACGGCGACGGTGACCGCGGCGAGCAGCAGGGCGCCTCCCCAGCCGCCGGGCCACCGCACCTCGGCGCCGGGCAGCGATGCCCCCTTGCGGGCCACGGAGGCGATCCAGCCCGCGGGCCACCCGGCACAGCGGGCCAGCAGCTCGGCGACCGGCATCGCCACGGGGGCCGCTGCCAGTGCCGCGAAGCCGAGGACGGTCGCAGGACCCACGGCGAGTTCGGCCAGAAGGTTGCAGGGGACGGCGACCAGACCGACCCGGGAGGCAAGCACGACGATGACGGGCGCACACACCGCCTGGGCCGCGGCGGCCGCGGCCAGCACCTCCGCGAGACGGGGCGGGACACGGCGGCGCTGCAGCGCACCGCTCCAGCGCGGAGCAAGGGTGAGCAGGGCCCCGGTGGCCAGTACGGAGAGCAGGAAGCCGTAACTCCTGGCCAGCCAGGGGTCGTACAGCACCAGCAGCAGTACGGCGGCGGCCAGTGCGGGGATCAGTGAGCGACGCCGGCCCGTGCCGATGGCCAGGAGTGTGACCAGTCCGCAGGCGGCGGCCCGCAGCACGCTGGGGTCGGGGCGGCAGACGGTCACGAAGGCGAGCGTCAACGCCCCGCCGAGCAGCGCGGTGGTACGCAGAGAGATGCCCACGCGGGGGGCCAGGCCGCCGCGTTCGGCCCGCAGAGCCCGGCCGGGCGGACCGATCAGCAGGGCGAGAACGAGCGTGAGGTTGGAACCGGACACGGCAAGGAGATGGGTGAGGTCGGTGGTCCGGAAGGCATCCTGAAGGTCCGGTGGAATCCGGGAGGTGTCCCCGACGACCAGTCCTGGCAGCAGGGCGCGTGCATCGGGGTCCAGCCCCTCGCTTGCGCTGCGCAGCCCGGCACGGAGGTCTCCGGCCGTGCGCTGGAGGGCACTGGGCGCCGCGATGATCCGCGGTGGCTCGTCGCCCGGCACCCGGAGCACGGCGGCAACGCGGTCGCCGTCGCGGAGCGGGGGTGCGAGACGGGCGGTCAGCCGCAGCCGGGTGGACGGCAACAGCCGCTGCCAGCCGGCGCCATGGGCGATGACCAGGACCGGGGTCCGTACGCCGGAGGCCGAACCGTCCCGTGCCGTCACGCGGGTGACGTCGGCGCCGACGACGATCGAGGCGACCGTCGCGCGGTCCCCGCGCACCCGTGGCCGGGTCGGGCGGGGATCGGACGTCACGGTCAGCTCGACGTCGGCCCGGGCGTACTGGCGGGCCAGGGCGGGCACCGGGCCCCGGCGCACATCGGCGCCCTGCAGCCCGGCGGAGGCCGCGCCCGCCGCCGCGCAGAGAAGGACGGCCGCGACGGCCGGGGCACGGACCGATCCGCGCCGGAGCAGCAGAACGGCCCCTGCGGCACAGGCCGTTGCCACCGCCGCGGCCAGAGCCCACCACCCCGGTTCCGCCACCGTCAGCGCCGCCGTGGCCCAGACCGCGAGGGCGGGTGGTAGGAGGCGACAGTCGGCGGGGCCCTCCTGATGCGGGTCGGATGCGCCCAGGCGATGTGCGGAAGCGGTGTGGACGGCAGAGCGGGTCATAGCCGCACGAGGGGCGACAGATCGCTGAACCGGCGGTCACCGATCCCGTTCACCTCGCGGAGTTCGTCCACGGAGCGGAAACCGCCGTGCTGCCTGCGGTACTCGACGATGTGCTGGGCCAGTACGGGACCGACCCCGGGCAGGGTGTCGAGCTGTTCGGCAGTGGCGGAGTTGAGACTGACCGGGCCGGCCGGGGCGCCCGGCGCACCGGACCCTGCCGTGCCCGGAGCGGGGGCATCCTGCGGCAGCGGGCCACCCACCACCACCTGTTCACCGTCCATGAGCAGACGCGCCCGGTTGAGCCCGGGTGCATCCACATCTCCCTTGATCCCGCCTGCCGCACGCAGCGCGTCGGCGACCCGGGATCCCGTCGGCAGCCGGTGGATCCCCGGCCGTCGGACCTTGCCGCTCACGTCGACGACGATCTGGCCGCCCTGTGGTTCCTTCGGAGCCGGACCGGGAGACGGCTGAGGCAGCGGCTGCGCTTCCGCACCGGCCGGGCGGCCGCCCACCGCTTGGGGGACGCGTACGGACTGGGGCCGCCCGGACCAGAAATGCTGGACGGCGAAGCCCACGGCGATGATCAGTACGACGCCGAGCGCGGCCAGGGTCCTGGGAGCAAGCCCGCAGCGTGCCTGCACCCACACCGGCAGCCTCTCCCGCAGCGCGGCCCACCCGCCGGCAGGCGACGGCGGAACACCGGGCTCCGTCCGCTCAGGAGCAGCCGGAGCTGACGCCGACGCAGGGGCAGGGGCAGGAGCAGGAACCAAAGGCGGCCCCGGCGGGGCTCCCGCACGCGGGAACAGCGTCTCCGCCCGCCCCCGCATGGCCAGCTCGGATGCGTACACCCGCTGTCGGCGCCGGGTCCGCGCCGGGCGGACGCGACCGTCCGAGGCCGGCGCACGACCGGGACCGCTGGTTTCTGAACGTGATCGAAGTGCCATGGCAGAAGACCGTAGGCACCTCGGCGCATTCCTGCCGATCATGGCCAATTACTGTGGAAAAGGCAGCAGTTGTGGATAACACCGCCACTCTCACGGGTGAGTCAGCGGTACGAGACCACAGCCGCGAGCAGCCCGGGCCCCGTGTGCGCACCGATCACCGCGCCCACCTCGCTGACATGCAGGTCGACCAGTCCGGGCACTCTCTCCCGCAGCCGCTCGGCAAGCGCTGCCGCCCGCTCCGGAGCCGCGAGATGGTGCACGGCGATGTCGACCGGAGCCGCCCCCGCACGGTCAGCGGCGATCTCCTCCAGCCTGGCGATGGCCTTGGACGCCGTACGCACCTTCTCCAGCGGTTCGATGCGGCCCCCGTTGAGCTCCAGGAGCGGCTTCATCGCAAGTGCCGAACCGAGCAGCGCCTGGGCTGCCCCGATCCGCCCGCCGCGCCGCAGATAGTCCAGGGTGTCGACATAGAAATACGCGAAGGTTCCCCCGGCGCGCTTCTCCGCCGCGGCCACCGCCTCGTCCAGCGATCCGCCCGCATCCGCGACGTCGGCGGCGGCCAGCGCGCAGAAGCCCAGCGCCATCGCGACCATGCCGGTGTCCACCACTCTGACCGGCACCGGAGCGTTCTTCGCGGCCAGCACGGCAGCGTCGTGGGTACCGGAGAACTCGGACGACAGGTGGAGGGAGACGATCGACTCCGCTCCCGCCTCCGCAGCCGCACGATAGGTGGCCGCGAAGGCCTCGGGACTCGGTCTCGACGTGGTCACCGAGCGCCTCTTCTGCAGCGCCTGCGCCAGCGAACGTGCCGAGATCTCCGTGCCCTCCTCCAGGGCCTGGTCCCCCAGAACCACAGTCAGCGGCACAGCGGTGATACCGCGCTGCACCAAGGTCTGCGGCGGCAGGTAGGCCGTTGAATCGGTGACGATCGCGACATGGCGGGACATGAGCGGGAGGTTACCCGCCAGGGGCGCCCCACGGCAGTGCGGGCCGTCACAGTGATCCACTTCAGGACGACTTCAGGCGGTGCTCTCCGGCCGCGAGGACTTCTGCCACGGGTAGTTCGCACGCGGCTGGCTCTGGTCCCTTCCGTTGATCGCCTGAGGCGGGGTATCCACCGGAGAACCAGCCGGGGCGGCCCCGCCCGGAGCGGCCTCGCCCCGAACGCCCTCGGTCTCCACCGGAGTCCAGTGCCGCAGCGCCCCCGCCTCGACGTCGATCTGCGCGACCAGCATCTCCAGGTCGTCGTCGGCGAACCTGCGCGCCCGGTCCCGGGTCACCCACCGCAGCGAGTCCGCCGAGTGCGTGATCCTTTCCGTACGCTCCCGGAGTCCGGGCAGCCGCTCGCCGAGCCGCGCCTTGTCCGGCTCGCGCTCCAGCCGCCTCAGTTCCTCGTCCAGCTCATGGCCGTGCTCGCTGAGCCGCGCGAAGAGCCCGAGCGACTCCTGCAGCGAGGCGTCCTCGGCCGCCCCCGCCTGGAGCGCGTCCTGGGTCGCCCGCATGGAGGTCCGCAGAGACAGCCTGAGCTGCGCGACCTCACCGCCCACCCCCGGCTGTCCGTAACTCTTCGCCCGCAGCGTCGTGTCCTCCACGGTGCGCCGTGCCTGGGTGACGGTGCGCTCCACTCCGCGCTTGGCGGCGGTGACCACCTTGACGGTCACGAACACCCCCAGCGCCACAAAAGTGATGAAGAGCAGCGCCAAGATCGCGATGACGGCTTCCATGGGCGCCCCTCGGCTAGCGGTTTCGGGTCACTCCACGGTAAACGGAACAGGCAGGCCGAGGGTTCCATCGGAACCCCCAACCTGCCCGTAGGGGAAAGCCCTCACACCCTGCCGCGGGAGTTACGCGGGAACGATGTTCACCAGCTTCGGCGCCCGCACGATCACCTTGCGGATGCCCGCGCCTCCCAGTGCGGCGACGACTGCCGCGTCGGCCAGCGCCAGCTTCTCCAGCTCCTCGTCCGTGATCGAGGGCGAGATCTCCAGGCGCGCCTTGACCTTGCCCTTGATCTGCACGACGCAGGTCACGGTCTCGTCCACGACGTACGCCGGGTCCGCCACCGGGAAGTCCTGGTGCACCACGGACTCGCTGTGACCCAGCTTGCGCCACAGCTCCTCCGCGATGTGCGGGGCCAGCGGAGCGATCAGCAGCACCAGCTGCTCGGCGACCGGTCGCGGCAGCGGGCCGCCCGCCTTGGTCAGGTGGTTGTTCAGCTCGGTGACCTTGGCGATCGCGGTGTTGAAGCGCAGCCCCGTCATATCGGCACCGGCGCCGTCGATGGCCTTGTGCAGGGCACGCAGCGTGTCTTCGCCGGCCTCCGTGTCGACGACCGTGACCTCGCCCGTCGTCTCGTCGACGACGTTGCGCCACAGCCGCTGCAGCAGTCGGTACTGACCGACGACGGCACGCGTGTCCCACGGACGCGAGACGTCCAGGGGGCCCATCGCCATCTCGTACAGACGCAGGGTGTCCGCGCCGTACTCACCACAGATCTCGTCCGGAGTGACCGCGTTCTTCAGGGACTTGCCCATCTTGCCCAGGACCCGGCTGACCTTCTCGCCCTCGTAGAAGAACGCGCCGTCGCGCTCCTCGACCTCGGCGGCCGGCACCGCGATCCCGCGGCTGTCGCGGTAGACGAAGGCCTGGATCATGCCCTGGTTGTACAGCTTGTGAAAGGGCTCCACGGACGAGATGTGGCCCAGGTCGTGCAGCACCTTGGACCAGAACCGCGCGTACAGCAGGTGCAGCACCGCGTGCTCCGCGCCGCCGACGTACAGGTCGACGCCGCCGTGCGGCTGGCCCTCGCGCGGGCCCATCCAGTACTGCTCGATGGCCGGGTCGACCAGCTTCTCGCTGTTGCGCGGGTCCAGATAGCGCAGCTCGTACCAGCAGGAACCGGCCCAGTTGGGCATGGTGTTGGTCTCGCGGCGGTACTTCTTCGGCCCGTCGCCCAGGTCCAGGGTGACGTTCACCCAGTCCTCGTTGCGCGACAGCGGCGGCTCCGGGACGGTGTCCGCGTCGTCGGCGTCGAAGGTGCGCGGCGAGTAGTCCTCGACCTCGGGCAGTTCCAGCGGCAGCATCGACTCGGGCAGCGAGTGGGCGATGCCGTCCTCGTCGTAGACGATCGGGAAGGGCTCGCCCCAGTAGCGCTGGCGGCTGAACAGCCAGTCGCGCAGCCGGAAGTTGACCGTGCCCTCGCCGATGGAGCGCGCGGCCAGCCAGTCGGTGATCTTCGCCTTGGCCTCGACGACGCCCAGTCCGTCCAGCGAGATCTCATCGTTGGCGGAGTTGACCAGCTTCGCTTCGTACGAGGCGAAGGCGTCGTCCCAGACCGAGGCGTCCGTGCCGCGGTCGTCCGAGGGCTGCACGACGCAGCGCATCGGCAGCTCGAAGGCGCGCGCGAAAGCGAAGTCGCGGGTGTCGTGGGCGGGTACGGCCATGATCGCGCCCGTGCCGTAGCCCATCAGCACGTAGTCGGCGATGAAGACCGGGACCTGCTCGCCGCTGACCGGGTTGGTCGCGTACGCGCCGGTGAAGACGCCGGTCTTCTCCTTGGCGTCGGCCTGGCGCTCGACGTCGGACTTGGAGGCGGCGAACGCGCGGTACTTGGCGACGGCCTCGGCCGGGGTGGCGTGGCCGCCGGTCCACACGTCGTGCGTGCCCTCGGGCCAGGCGGCCGGGACGATGGCGTCGACCAGCTCGTGCTCGGGGGCCAGCACCATGTAGGTGGCGCCGAACAGGGTGTCCTGGCGGGTGGTGAAGACGGTGATCTTCTCGGGGCCCGCACCCACGGCGAAGTCGACCCGGGCGCCCTCGGAGCGGCCGATCCAGTTCCGCTGCTGCAGCTTGATCGCCTCGGGCCAGTCCAGGCCGTCCAGGTCGTTCAGCAGCCGGTCCGCGTAGGCGGTGATGCGCATGTTCCACTGGCGCAGCTTGGCCTTGAAGACGGGGAAGTTGCCGCGCTCGGAGCGGCCGTCGGCGGTCACTTCCTCGTTCGCCAGTACGGTGCCCAGGCCCGGGCACCAGTTGACGGGTGCATCCGAGGCGTACGCCAGCCGGTACTCGCTCAGGACGTCGGCGCGCTCAGCGGCGCTCAGCGCACTCCAGGAGCGCCCGCCGGAGACGGCGCGCTCCCCGCTCTCGAACTGCGCCACCAGCTCGGCGATCGGCCGCGCGGTCTGCGCCTCGGTGTCGTACCAGGAGTTGAAGATCTGGACGAAGATCCACTGGGTCCACTTGTAGTACTCGGGGTCGATCGTCGCGAACGACCTGCGCTTGTCGTGGCCCAGACCCAGCCGGCGCAGCTGGACCTTCATGTTCTCCATGTTGGCCTCGGTGGAGACCCGGGGGTGCGTGCCGGTCTGCACCGCGTACTGCTCGGCGGGCAGGCCGAAGGCGTCGAAGCCCAGCGTGTGCAGCACGTTGTGGCCGGTCATGCGCTGGTGGCGGGCGTAGACATCGGTGGCGATGTAGCCCAGCGGGTGTCCGACGTGCAGGCCCGCACCGGAGGGGTACGGGAACATGTCCATGATGAACTTCTTGGGCCTGGCGGCCAGTGCGGCGTCGCCGCCCAGCTCCCCGTCACCCGGGTTCGGCGCCTCGTACGTGCCCTCGGCGTCCCAGAAGTCCTGCCAGCGTGCCTCGATGTCGGCCGCCATGGCAGCCGTGTAGCGGTGGGCGGCGGCCGTCTCGGCGGCAGCGGAATTCTCGCTCATGATCCTCAAAGCTCCATCGATCGTCTCTGCCAGCAGCGCCTGCTTCAGGAAATGAAAAAACCCCTCACACAGGAGGGGGCGCCGCACCGACTTGGTTCGTGGTCAGTGCGGCTCGCTAAGCAGAAGGCGTACGGCACGCATGGCGTCAGGGTACCGCAGGCCCCGCGGCGCCCGCACAGGCGTATCGCGGGGGCGAGGTTACTCCGCGTACCGGGCCCTTATGGGGCAAGCGTCCAAACGCCGTACTGCCCGGTACGGGGCGAGCTAGCGTGCCGCAACGGGACTGCATTGCCGAAACGAAACATTCGGAACCTCTGGAGTCGCCTCCCATGAACGCCCACATCCCCCGTCGCGTCCTCCCCGTCGCGTTACTCCTCCTCGTCCCCCTGTTCGCGCTGGCAGGGAGTGACGAGGTCCGTGCCGCACTCGACTTCACCACCGGCGTCCTCACCCTGGTCTCGCTCACCGCCGCCGTCGTCTGGGGGCTGATCGCCACCGACCGCCTGCTGCTCTCCTCCCGGCAACGACTGGTCGCCCAGGCCGTCCACCGCACCGTCTCGGTCGGCTCGATCGTCTTCCTGATCCTGCACATCACGGTCAAGATCGCGCTCGGTCATACGGGCCTGATCGGCGCCCTCATCCCCTTCGGCCTCGGCTTCAGAGGCACAGCCGGCCTGATCGGCCTCGGCTCGCTCGCCGCGTATCTCATGATCACCGCAGGCGCGACGGGCGCCCTGCGCAGCGCCTTCGCCGCCCCCGGGGGGATCGCGGTCCGCTGGCGCGCGCTGCACATGCTGGCGTATCCGGCCTGGTGCACGGGGCTGCTGCACGGCCTGTACGCGGGCCGGCCGCCCAAGACCTGGGTGGTCGTGATGTACGCCCTCTCGCTGACCGCCGTCACCGGCGCGCTCTCCCTGCGTACGCTGCCCCGCCGCACCAAGCGCCGTATCGCCGACCGCATCACCGCGCTGGCCAGGCCCGCTCCCGCCCCCCTCGTCCAGGAGCCGCCGCCTGCCGCCGAGGCCCCGCCGCCCGCACAGCCCCGGCCCGAGCCCTGGCCGGATCCGGGCCCCGCGGCCCCCGCTCCCCCGCTGTACGCGTCCCCCACGCACCCCGCCCCCGGGCTCCCCTCCTCCGCCCGCTGGCCCGCCCCCGCCCCGCCGCCGCCCGCCCAGGCTCCGCCGTACCGCCCCCCGTACGACACCGGCCTTTCCGCGTACGACACCGAACCCCCGTCAGGACCCTTCCAGGCCCCCGCGCCCGGCGAGCCCTGGCACACCCCCGCAGGAGACCGACCGTGAACGTCCCCCTCCCCGACGTCCCCGAGGTCCGTGTCGTCGGGCTCCCCCAACTGACCTCAGGATTCGACCTCGTCGAGCGGCTCGATCTGTCCCTGCACCTCAAGGTGCACGGCCCGCTGAAGCCCCTGACCGGCGAGCACGTGGCCCAGCTCGCCGACGCGATATCGCTCCGCGGCCGGGGCGGGGCGGGCTTCCCCTTCGGCGAGAAATTACGCGCGGTCGCGAAATCCGCGATCCGCCGCGGGGTGCGCCCCGTGATCGTCGTCAACGCCAGCGAGGGCGAGCCGGCCTGCCGCAAGGACACCGTCCTGGTCAACCGCGCCCCTCATCTGGTCCTGGACGGGGCTCTCCTGGCCGCCGAAGCCATCGGCGCCCGCACGCTGGTGGTCGGCCTCACCCGTAACTCCACCGAGGCATCCATGCGCCGGGCCTTCAGCGAGCGCGGCCTGGCCGACCGGCGCGGCCGCTCGCTGCGCGCCCGGATCATCCGCACCCCCGAACGCATGGTCTCCGGCGAGGCATCCGCCCTGATCCGTGCCATCGACGGCGGCCCCGCCCTGCCGCCGGGCCGCCGCACGCGCGCGGCCGAATCGGGCGTGGGAGGCGCCCCCACCCTGCTCTCGAACGCGGAGACCTTCGCCCAACTCGCCGTCGCCGCGCGCCTGGGACCGCAGCGCTACGCCCACACCGGCCTGCCCACCGAGCCCGGCACCGTGCTGCTGACAATTTCCGGCGCGGTCGCCCGCCCGATGGTCGTCGAGGTCCCCACCGGAGTCCCGCTGCGTTACGTCCTCCAGCTGGCCGGCGCCCCGCCCCTGCCCCAGGGCGTGCTGACCGGCGGCTATCACGGCAGCTGGCTGGACGCGTCCGCCGCGCACGACGCCACGGTCTCCCGGGCGTCGCTGGCCGCACTCGGCGGCGCGCTGGGCGCGGGCGCGATCCTCCCGATCGGCTCCGAGACCTGCCCGCTCGGCGAGGCACTGCGCATCGCCAACTGGCTGGCGGCCGAGACCGCGGGCCAGTGCGGCCCCTGCAAACTGGGGCTGCCCGCAGCCGCGGGCGGCCTCTCCGACGTACTGAACGGCGGTGGCCCGGCAGCCCTGGAGGCGCTGCGCGAAGTCACCCAGGCCGTGAAGGGCAGGGGCGCCTGCAAACACCCCGACGGCTCGGCACGCTTCCTCGCCTCCACCGTCTCCACCTTCACCGACGATCTCGCCGCGCATGTGCTCGGCGGTGGATGCGGCCGGGAAACACTCGGCGTGCTGCCGCTGCCGGGACCCGAGGGTTACGCGGAGAAGTCCCTGCCCAGCGGCGAGAAACTGGCCGTCGACTGGACGCTCTGCCAGGGCCACG
The DNA here is from genome assembly GCF_040654175.1 of Streptomyces sp. NPDC050738. Lineage (NCBI taxonomy): Bacteria > Bacillati > Actinomycetota > Actinomycetes > Kitasatosporales > Streptomycetaceae > Streptomyces > Streptomyces sp. NPDC050738. The sequence continues at coordinate 27,741 of NZ_JBFAHN010000003.1, forward strand.
GGCTCTGTGCCGACCTCGTCCCCGAGCTCATCAGGCTCGGCCCCGACGGCTACCCGGCGCTCGCCGACGCCTCCGTGCCGGTCCACTTGAGGGGGCGTGCGCAGCGCGCCGTACGCCGGTGTCCGGCGCTCGCACTACGGATCGAACAACCGCCCGCCGAGCGCGCACCCCTCCCCGCGCTCCCCGCCGCCGACCGCAAGGCCCTGGGCAGCGGCCGGAGTTGACGGCATACGAGAAGAGGGCCACCCGATCCGGGTGGCCCTCTTCTTCACTGTGGAGCTAAGGAGAATTGAACTCCTGACCTCCTGCATGCCATGCAGGCGCTCTACCAACTGAGCTATAGCCCCTCGATGCGTGCCTCTTTCGCGGGTTTCCCCTTCGGCTTCGCCAACATTACACGGTCGCTGCGGGCCGCCAAAATCCATATCCCCGCCCCGGCCGGCTCCACCCGGCACGCCCGGTACTGTCGCCCTTCGTGACCGTGATCGCACTCCCCGTAACGCGCCTGCGCTCCCTTCCCACCGCTGCCGCAGCCTGCCTGCTCTCCTTCACGGTCTTCTGGTGCGCACAGCGCGCCGCCGACGTCTCGATGATCGACCTGATGGTCTACCGGGCCGAGGGCGGAGCCGTCCGCGCAGGCCAGGACCTCTACGCCATGCGCACCACCGCCGCCCGCCTCCCCACGACGTATCCGCCCTTCGCAGCGCTGCTGTTCACCCCGCTCACGCTGCTCGGCGTCGCGGAGATGCGGGCACTCGTGACGCTCGAGAACCTCGCCCTGCTCGTCGCGCTCGTCCATCTCTCGCTGCGGCTGGCAGGCCGCCGGGCCCCGGAATCCACGCTCTGGATCTCGGCACTGGCCGTCTGGTGCGAACCCGTCTGGACGACGCTGCGCTACGGACAGATCAATCTGCTCCTCGCGGTCGCCGTCCTCTGGGACCTCACCCGCAAGGACGGCCACCGCTGGGCCGGAGTCGCTCTCGGTCTGGCGGCCGCCGTGAAACTCACCCCGGCGTTCTTCGTGCTCCACCTCCTGCTCGCGGCGGTCGTACGACGCCCCTGCCGGCGCCCGGCGGCGCTGGCCGTTGCGGTCTTCACCGCCGCGACCTTCACGGCGGCGGCCGTCCTTCCGTACGACTCGCAGCGCTTCTGGACGGATGCCGTCTTCACCGCGAGCCGGGTGGGCCACGCCGAGGACACCGCCAACCAGTCGCTGCGCGGGGTCCTGGCGCGCCTGCTGCACACCGGCGATCCGGGCCTGTGGTGGGCTGCTGCCGCCGCACTGGCCGCCGCGGCCGGGCTGACGGTGGCCGTACGGGCCGAGCTGCGCGGGGAGCGCGCCGCGGCGGTCGCCGCCTGCGCGGCCACCGCCCTACTCGTCTCGCCGGTCTCCTGGTCCCACCACTGGGTCTGGTGCGTCCCGGTCCTGGTGCTCCTCGGTACGTACGCACGGGGCCCGGCGGCTGCGGCCTGGCTGCTCTTCTGCAGCTACGCCCTGTGGTGGGTGCCGCACGGCCCCGCGCGTCCTGAACTCGCCCAGAACATTGGCCAGATGACGCTGTCCGCGCTCTACCCGCTGACGGCGGTGGCCCTGCTGGTGGGGTTGTGGCGCGCTCAGGCCGTGGCGAAGGAGTAGAACCGCTTGAGGGTGCAGTGCTCGTCGAGCAGCCGCCCGTAGATCGGCTCGCCCTCAAGCTCCCGGTAGGTCTCGATCGGGTCGCCCTTTATGACCAGCGCCCGCGCGCATTCCTCGCACCAGTACTGGAAGTCGGGGTTGATCGGGTCCATGTCCCTGACGATGGGCGTACCGCTGCCGCACCAGTCGCATTTTCTCCTGTGTGCACCCACGTCAGTTCCAGCTGTGGCCGCAGGCCGTGCATACGCAGGAGGTGCCGCCGTTGTCCCCGAGGACCTGGGCGACACGGACGGAGCCGCAGGACAGGCACGTCAGCTTGCTCGCGGGCATGCGCTCTCCCTCCCCGTCTCGGACCGTCGTCCCCCTCCGGCCGTCCGATTCTGCCATGGCCCCGCAAGGGGGTCAGCGGCGTCGGCGTACCAGTCCGGCCACACCACCGGCGATCGCCGCGATTGCCAGCGCAACGGTGCATACCCAGAGCGCATCGGCGGACGCATGCGCCCCCGGCGCATCCAGCCGGTTGAGGAAGAGTGTGCCGAAGGCCGCGACGCCGATCAGCTGTCCCAGCTGGGTGACGGTCGCCAGCAGCCCGCTGGCATCCGCCGCGTCCTCGGGCCGTACGTTCGCGAGCGCGCCCGCGAAGGTGGGGCTGAAGGCGGCGGAGAGCCCCGCACCGATCCCCGCGTACGCGACGAAGATCCAGACGCCTCCGTTGCTCCCGTCCTTGAGGACCCGTCCCACCGCCAGCGCCGATACGGCGGTCAGCACGAACCCGGCCGGTATCAGGTGCTTGAGAAGCACGGCCGGCCAGCGCCGCCAGGTCAGCCCGACCGCGCCGAAGACCACCGCGGTCGGGGCGAAGGTCAGTCCGGCACGCATCGCGCTGTAGCCGAGCCCGCCCTGGATGTGCAGGGTGAGCGCGAAGAGGAAGCCAGCGTTCACCGCCATGACCGCCATGATCCGTGCCACCGCCAGGCCCATGCCGGGAATCCTGAGCACCCTGGGTGCGATCAGCGGGGCGCCCCCGCGCCGCGCCAGGGCGGATTCGTAGGCGAAGAAGGCGGCGAAGAGCACCACGCTGGATCCGAGCGAGAACCAGGACCAGAGGGGCCAGTCGAGCTCCTGGCCGAGAACCAGCGGAACGGTGAGCAGGCAGACGGAGGCGGCGAGAAGGACGAGACCCGGCAGATCGAGACCGCGGGAGCGCTCCGGCTCCTGACGGCGGTCCTTGGGCAGGACTCGGGCGCCCAGAACCAGCAGCGCTGCCCCCATCGGTACGTTCACCAGAAAGACCGGGCGCCAGCTCGCACCGAAGAGGTCGGCGCTGACCAGCACACCGCCGACCACCTGACCGGCAGCGGCGCCGGTGGCGAGCACCGCGGAGTAGAAGCCGAGGGCCCGCATCCGGGCAGGTCCGGTGAAGTTGCGCTGGATGAGCGAGAGCACCTGGGGGATCATCAGGGCCGTGCCGGCGCCCTGGACGAACCGGAAACCGATCAACTCCCCTGTCCCCTGGGCCAGTCCGCAGGCGAGCGAGGCCAGGGTGAAGAGCGCGAGACCGCCGAGATACATCCTTCGATGGCCCAGCAGATCACCGAGTCTGGCTCCGGTGATCAGCAGCACGGCGTAGGCGATGGAGTATCCGGCGACGATGAGCTGCAACCCGGCGCCCGAAGCGTGCAGTTCGGTGCGGATGGTGGGGGCGGCGACATTCACGATGAAGACGTCCAGGAGCGCCATGAACTGGGCCGCGAGCACGACGGCGAGCAGCCACCCGGACCGTTTGTCAGTGCCAGGGGCTTTACTGAGTACAGGAGTTGCCGGGGTCGTTGTCGTCATGATGTCGAGCGTGACGGCGATCCGGTACAGGTAATGAGAGCCCAGCGATGCTGGTACTGACAGCACCTGGCAACGATGGGGCTCTGCAGGGACCATGGGGGTGTGACGACGATGGCCGCATCGAAGGATCGCAGACGACTGGAGTTGGCCGCGTTTCTGCGCAGCCGCAGGGCAAGGGTGACACCGGCGGACGTGGGCATGCCCGGAGGGCTGCGGCGCCGCACCCCCGGACTGCGCCGCGAGGAGGTCGCACAGCTCTCGGGCGTCGGTGTGACCTGGTACACCTGGCTGGAGCAGGGCCGGCCGATCAACGCCTCGGCCCAGGTCCTGGACGCCGTCTCGCGCACGCTCCGCCTCGACGAGGCCGAGCGCGAGCATCTCTACCAACTGGCCGAAGTCCCCTTCACCCCGGACCGCGAGCGGGACGCCTCGTCCGTCGGTGCCGACATCCAGGGCATCATCGACGCCCTCGACCCGCACCCGGCCGTCGTCTACAACGCGCGCTACGACATCCTCGCCACCAACCCCGCCTACCGCGATCTCTTCAACGTCCCGGAGCTCACCGAAGGCGGCTCGCGCAATGTGCTGTGGACCCTCTTCACGGTCCCTGAGTGCGACTGCCCGGTCCTCTTCCGGGAGAAGGAACTGCCCGTGATGGTCGCGACGCTGCGCGCCTCGTACGGCCGCCATGTGGGAGAGCCCGCCTGGGAGTCCTTCGTCGCCCGCCTCTCGGCCTCCAGCCCCTTCTTCGCCACGCTCTGGCAGAGCGGTGACGTGGTTCCGCCGGGCCCGCGAATAAAGACCTTCCGCCATGATTCGGTGGGCGAGATCCGGATGACGTCGGTCTCGCTCTCGATCAATGGAATGCCCGAGTGCAGGATCGTCGCGTACACCCCGAGCGATGACGAGAGCAGCCTGCGGACCAGGACACTGCGCGACAACAGGGTGAAGCTCTGGGCCTGAGCCGCGGGGATGGAAAACAGAAGATCCCGGCGCCTTCGGTGGAAGGAACCGGGATCTTGATTGTGGAGCTAAGGAGAATTGAACTCCTGACCTCCTGCATGCCATGCAGGCGCTCTACCAACTGAGCTATAGCCCCGCTGTTCGCTGTGTGCTCCGCACTTTCTGCGGTTCCGCGCTGCGAACAAGAGGAACTTTAGCCTGTGACCAGCCGGAAAGTGAAATCCGCTAGTCGTCGTCCCCGAGCACCGGTTCCGGAAGGGTTCCGGCGTTGTGCTCCATCAGTCGCCAGCCGCGTGCGCCCTCGCCCAGAACCGACCAGCAGCAGTTGGAGAGCCCGCCCAGGCCCTCCCAGTGGTGGGACTCCAGACCGAGCAGCCGGCCGATGGTGGTGCGGATCGTGCCGCCGTGGCTGACCACGACGAGCGTGCCGCCGTCGGGCAGTTTGTCGGCGTGCGCGAGCACGACCGGAGCGGCCCGGTCGGCGACCTCGGTCTCCAGCTCGCCGCCGCCCCTGCGCACCGGCTCGCCGCGCTTCCACGCGGTGTACTGGTCGCCGAAGCGCGCCACGATCTCCTCGTGGGTCAGCCCTTGCCAGTCGCCCGCGTACGTCTCGCGCAGGCCGGAGTCGTGCGTGACCTCCAGACCCGTGACGGCCGCCAGCTCGCCGGCGGTGGCCGCGGCCCGCTTGAGGTCGGAGGCGATGATCGCGTCCGGCTTCAGCGAGGCGAGCAGCCTGGCCGCCCGGGAGGCCTGGGCCACGCCGGTCTCGGTCAGCTCGATGTCCGTGGAGCCCTGGAAGCGACGCTCCAGATTCCACGCGGTCTGGCCGTGCCGCCACAGGACGATGCGGCGGCCCCGGCCGCCCTTGGTGCCGTTCAGCTCAGCTCACCGTCCATGTCCAGGCCGCTGCCGGGGGCCTGCCCGTTGAGCTCGGCGTGCTCCGCACCCTTGCCGCGGGTCTTCACCGCGTCCTCGGGGAGGGGCAGCTCGGGGCAGTCTTTCCAGAGCCGCTCGAGGGCGTAGTAGACACGCTCCTCGCTGTGCTGGACGTGGACGACGATGTCGACGTAGTCGAGGAGGATCCAGCGGGCGTCGCGGTCGCCTTCACGGCGCACCGGCTTGGCGCCGAGCTCCTTGCTGAGGCGCTCCTCGATCTCGTCGACGATCGACTTGACCTGGCGGTCGTTGGGCGCGGAGGCGAGCAGGAAGGCGTCGGTGATCGACAGCACATCGCTGACGTCGTACGCGGTGATGTCGTGCGCGAGCCGGTCTGCGGCCGCCTGAGCGGCGGCGTTGATGAGCTCGATGGAGCGGTCCGTGGCGGTCACAAGCAGGCTTTCGTCGGCGGTCGTGTAGACCTCAAGGGTCTCACGTACCGCCGACGACCCGGTCAGGAAGTCTTGATCTTGTAATCCTGACCGAGAACGACCGTGACATCGGCGTTCGGGGCGGCTGTGCCCTTCTTTACCGCGCCGGCGGAAAGCCCCAGTGTCTTGGCGACCTCTTCCGCCTTCGCCTTGTCCGCTACGTCACCATAGGTGACCTGCGACGATGCGACCGAACTCGTCTTTCCGGCGTCCACGAAGGCGTACCCGCCGTTGACGACCGTGACCCTCGCGGACTCCTTGGCGCCCGACTTTCCGGTGGCGTCCTTGATCCCCACACGGGTCGTCGAGTCCTTGTCCGGAGCCTTCACGGCGCCGCCCAGGATGTCCTTGACCACACTGTTGCTCGCCGCCGCGGTGAGCGTGCCGTCGGACTGGACCGGCAGCAGCGCCGTCTTGTACGCACCCTTCTTGGCGTGCTCGGCGAGCTTGGCGAGCGTGGCTCCCAGGTCGGCGTCCGTCAGAGAGGGGTCCAAGACCTGGTTCAGGTTCTTGACCACGGTCGTCGCGGCCTCGGGCACGGAGGTGAACTTCTTCAGTACGGCCTGCATGACCTGCCCGAGACGCTGCAGCTGCGCCGCCTCGGCCTCGCCGGGTGCCCGGTAGGTGGCGTACGCGACGGCCATCGTGCCGCTGAGCGACTGGGCCTTGCCCTTCTTCACCAGGGGCTGGGCGCCCTTCTTGGTGTCGGGCACCTGGATGTCGGTGTCGACCTCGATGGCGCCGACGGCCTCGACCAGGTTCTCCAGATAGGGGGTGTCCAGCCGCCAGGTGCCGCCGATCTTGGCGCCGAAGAGCGTGTCGAGCGATTCCCTGGTGCCGTCCGAACCGTCGTCGTCCACCGACTTGGCGAGCGTCGTGGAGGTGCCGTCGTCGGTCGTCACCATGAGCGAGTTGGGGAGCAGGACGGTGCTGCCCTGCTGGGTGGTGGTGTTGTCGACGAGCAGCAACGTGGAGGTGGGGGCGCCCTGCTTGTGCAGGTGCATCACGATCACGTCGCGCTTCTCCGCGCCCGTGGCGACCGCACCCTTCTCCTCCTTGGAGCCGGCAAGACCGGGGATCTTGTCCGTGTACCAGAGGTAGCCCGCACCACCGACGACCAGCAGGGCCAGCACGACTATCAGCGAGGTGACGCGGTTGCGGCCGCGGCGCTTGGCCTCCTCGCGCCGCTCGGAGCGGCTCTCGGTGAACGCCAGCCAATCGATGACGTCCTCGGAGTCCTCGTCGGGCTCTTCGGTGAAGGCGAACTGGCCGGTGTCGTACTCACCGCCGCCGGGGGCGGGCCGCCGCTGCTCGGGCACGGTCGGCTGCGGTGCGGGCGGGGCCTGCTGGGGCTGCTGACGCTGCTGCTGCGGTTGCTGCTGCGGAGGCGCGGCCCACTGCTGCGTGCTGTCGACCGCGGGCTGCTGACCGGTGCCGTAGTCCTGGCCATAACCGTCGTACCCCGGCTGCTGGTACGGCTGTTGAGGCTGGGGGTGCTGCTGCGGCTGGGCGTACGGGTCGTAGCCGTACCCCTGCTGCGGCGGCTGCTGCACGGGCTGGGACTGCTGGGACTGCTGGGGCTGCTGCTGCTGCCCGTACGGGTCATAGCTCTGGTACACCGGCTGTCCGTACTCGTCGTACCCGACGAGCTGCATCGGCTGCCCGTACTGGTCGTACTGGACGTACGGGTTCTGTCGGTCGTTCAACGGTGCCCCTCTCCGCGGCTCATTCGCCGCGGTACAGCTGGCGCTTGTCGATGTAGCGCACCACACCGTCCGGAACCAGGTACCAGACCGGATCTCCCTGCGCGACGCGCACGCGGCAGTCCGTCGACGAGATCGCCAGTGCCGGCACCTCCACCAGGGAGACACCGCCCTCGGGGAGCCCGTCGTCCGTCAGGACGTGACCCGGCCTGGTCACGCCGATGAAGTGGGCGAGCGCGAAGAGTTGTTCCGCGTCGCGCCAGGTGAGGATCTGGGAGAGCGCGTCGGCACCGGTGATGAAGAACAGGTCCGCGTCGGTGTTGGCGTCGCGCAGATCCCGCAGGGTGTCGTGGGTGTACGTCGCCCCGCCGCGGTCGATGTCGATGCGACTGACCGAGAACTGCGGGTTCGACGCCGTCGCGATGACGGTCATCAGATAGCGGTCCTCGGCCGGGGACACCGCCTTGTGGCTCTTCTGCCACGGTTGTCCCGTCGGTACGAACACCACCTCGTCCAGATGGAACTGCGAAGCCACCTCACTGGCGGCCACCAGGTGCCCGTGGTGGATCGGGTCGAAAGTCCCGCCCATCACGCCGAGACGCCTCTTCTGCTCTCCCATGCGTGCAGACCCTACTGGTCGTGGCTGAGGACCAGGAATCAGCGGTCGCGGTTGAAGCGCGTGGTGATCCACAGAAGGAGGATCAGAGCGACGAAGGCGCCACCGCCTGTGATGTAAGGGCTGAGCGATTCGTGGTTTCCGCCCTTTTCGGCACCCTCTGCGAGGGACACGAGGCTGGCGGCGGTGGTGTGGAGGCTCATCGGCAGGACCTATCCGGGAGTCGGAGCGGGAACTTCAACTTCGGCACATCGTATGCGGGCCCTGCGGGCACGCTCACGCCGACTCAGTCGTTGTTGCGGTATCCACGCAGCAGAATCCAGGCAAGCAGCCCAGCTCCGACAATCGAGACGACGAGCACCACACGGATCACATTGCCCGGGCCCTGCGCATCGGATGCGGCCGCAAGCAGCGCCAACTGGTCTGACATGTCGGGTGTGCCTCTCAGAGTTTGTCCACAGCCCCCGGCTCAACGGTAGACCCAGGGCATACGCTGAAGGCCGTCAGGGGGACGAGCAAGGACTCGCAGACAACAGGGGGACCACCGATGACCGACGACACCAGCGGGACCACCGGCAGCAGCGACAAGGTGCCCAGCAGGCAGCGCAAGCGCTTCCCCGGCATCTCCTCGCGCGCCTACGAGCACCCCGCGGACCGCTCGGCACTCGTCGCGCTGCGCAAGCTCACGGGCTTCGACACGGTCTTCAAGGCGCTCAGCGGTCTGCTGCCCGAGCGGAGCCTGCGGCTGCTCTTCCTCTCCGACTCGGTGCGCGTGAGCGACGCCCAGTTCTCCCACCTCAACGACATGCTGCGGGACGCCTGTTACATCCTGGACCTGGAGAAGGTCCCGCCGATGTACGTCACGCAGAACCCGCAGCCCAACGCCATGTGCATCGGTCTGGACGAGCCGATCATCGTGGTCACCACGGGTCTGGTCGAGCTGCTCGACGAGGAGGAGATGCGCGCGGTCATCGGCCACGAGGTCGGCCACGCCCTCTCCGGGCACTCCGTGTACCGCACCATCCTGCTCTTCCTCACCAACCTCGCGCTCAAGGTCGCCTGGATCCCCCTCGGCAACGTCGCGATCATGGCGATCGTGACGGCGCTGCGCGAGTGGTTCCGCAAGTCGGAACTGTCCGCGGACCGGGCCGGGCTGCTCGTCGGCCAGGATCTCAAGGCGTCGATGCGCGGGCTGATGAAGATCGCCGGCGGCAACCACCTGCACGAGATGAACGTGGACGCGTTCCTGGAGCAGGCCGAGGAGTACGAGGCGGGCGGCGATCTGCGCGACTCCGTACTGAAGATCCTCAACATCCTGCCGCGCACCCACCCCTTCACGACGGTGCGCGCCGCCGAGCTGAAGAAGTGGGCCGAGAGCCGCGACTTCCAGCGGATCATGGACGGGCACTACCCGCGGCGCGACGCGGACAAGGACACCTCGGTCTCGGACTCCTTCCGCCAGTCGGCGTCCAGTTACGCCAGCGACGTACGCAACTCCAAGGACCCGCTGATGAAGCTGGTCGGCGACATAGCGGGCGGTACGGCGGACATGGGCGGGAAGCTGCGCTCCAAGTTCACCGGTGGCAACGGCGGAAACAGCGGAAACGGCGGATCGGGCAGCACCGGGACGGCCAAGGGCGAGGCTACGAACGGCGAGGAGCCGGGCTCGGCTGAGAGCTAGCCGCGAGCGTCCCGCACAGCGAGGCGGTGGCCTGCCCGGTGGCGTACGGATCCGTGCCCGCCGGTCCCTGGGCCGTCGCCTGCTTGCCGGCGAGCAGCGGCCTCAGCACGGCGGCCGCATCGTCCGAGCAGGCCTGCGGACCGGCCTGTACGTACGCGATCCGGAGCTCCAGCCGGTGCTGGCGCAGGTCCTCCTGGTCGAAGCGGAAGTGCAGCTCACGGCGGACGGTGAACAGCGAGACGCCGGTGGCGGCGCCGGTCCCCGCGCCGGCGGGCCGCAGCGCGTACGTGAAGGTGTGGTCCGCGACCACTTCGAGCACACCCGCGCTCGCCTCCGCGTAGGCCAGCGTGCCCTGTACCCGTACCCGGTCGGCGAGTGTCACCTTCGACGCGTCGAAGCGCACCAGCCAGCCGGTCGCCGCATGACGCCCGTCGTCGGCCGGTGCGTCGAAGCTCCGGTCGAACTGCTCGAACTGGTCCGGGGCGAGCAGCACCCGGACCGGGCGCACCACGCCGCCGATGAGCACATCGGGATCGAGCGAGGACTCCACGATGTAGTCCTTGGCGGTGGTCAGCGCGGTCGTGACCTGGCTGTCGGCGAAGTGGTCGGTCCGCCGGACCGCGGGCAGATTGACCCCCTCGGCGCCGATCCTGAACTGGGCGGCCGGGCTGCGCGCGAAGAGGTCGGCGGCACTGCCGCCCTGGACCGCGCCCTGCGGCGCCAGCGGGATCACGGTCATCCGGGCGGGTTCGGCCTTCGGGGTCTCCGGGGTCACGTAGGGGTGGCGCACGCCCATGTAGATCGCCGTGCCGAAGGCCATCAGCAGGAGCACCACCAGGACGAAGGCCTGCTTGGGTCCGCTCCGCAGCGAGAAGGCGGAACGGCTGCGCACGGCCCGGGCGTGGTGGCCCATCCGCTCCTGGGCGGAGAATTCCTGCAGCCGGGCAGCGCGGACGAACGATTCGTCGAAGACGACGGACCGGTACTCGTCCTCGCCACCGCTGGGGAGGCCTTCAGGTGTTCCCTCGGGTGGCTCTCCGCGCCCCGTCATACCTTCAGAGTAGGTCGCGGAACGGGAAGGTAAACGCCCTGGTACACGACAAGTTCGGACGAGTTCTCACGCGGCGGCTCAAGGGGTGCGCGGGACCGCGGACACAGCGGGCACGGAGTAGTCCGCGGATGCCGAAGGGGCCGCCGCTCCCGGCGTATCGATCCCGCTGGACGCGGGCAGCGGCACCTGGCTGTCGCGGCTGGCCGCGGCGCCGCGGTAGACCGCGGCGAAGGCCAGCGCGACCATGCCCACACCCAGCACCAGAGCCAGCATCCAGGCGATGGGCCGGTGCCAGCGGGCGGAGCCGCGGTACGGGCGCAGCACGCCGCCGTGCCGTCCATAGGGTCCGGTGTCCGGGGCGTTCAACTCCCCCGCGCCGTACGCGTCGTAGCCGACGCCGCGGCGGTAGTCGTCGTAGGGGTCCTCGTCGCCGGGTATACCGCCCGCCCGGGCCCGGGCGGCCTCGGCCGCGGCCCGCGCCTCCGCGGCGGCCAACAGCCGCTCCACGGCGCTCGGTTCATGTATCGCGGCGGCCCGTACGAACTCCTCGTCGAACACCACGGAGGCGAATTCGTCGTCCGCACCCCCGCGGTCGTCGTCGGGCCTGTTCCCCACGTCGTCCGGCACGGATTCAGAGTAGACCGGGACGGGCGTTTTGGGCAGGGAGAGTACGAAGTTGACCGCCCCGAAGGCCTGTTAGCGGATGTGGCCGTCCCCGGTCACGATGTACTTCGTCGACGTCAGCTCGGGCAGTCCCATCGGGCCACGCGCATGCAGCTTCTGCGTGGAGATCCCGATCTCCGCCCCGAAGCCGAACTGGCTGCCGTCGGTGAACCGCGTGGAGGCGTTCACCGCGACCGTCGTGGAGTCCACGAGCTGCGTGAAGCGCCGTGCCGCCTGCTGCGAGGTGGTGACGATCGCCTCCGTGTGCCCCGAGGTCCACAGCCGGATGTGGTGCACGGCCGCATCGAGCGAGTCGACGACGGCCGCCGCGATGTCGTACGAGAGGTACTCCGTCTCCCAGTCCTCGGGCGTGGCCGCCACCACCGTCGCCTTGGACCCCTCGGCGTAGGCGACGAACCGCTCGTCGCCGTGGACCGTCACACCCGCCTCGGCCAGTGCCTCCAGCGCCAGCGGCACGAAAGCATCGGCGATGTCCCGGTGGACCAGGAGCGTCTCGGCCGCGTTGCAGACCGAGGGCCGCTGCGCCTTGGAGTTGATGAGGATCTCGACCGCCATGTCGAGGTCGGCAGCCGCGTCCACGTACACATGGCAGTTGCCGGTGCCGGTCTCGATGACCGGGACGGTCGACTGCTCGACGACGGTACGGATCAGGGAGGCGCCGCCGCGCGGAATGAGCACGTCCACCATGCCGCGCGCCCGCATCAACTCCCCCACCGATTCCCGGGATTCGCCCGGCACCAGCTGCACGGCGTCCGCGGGCAGCCCGGAGCCCCCGACGGCGTCGCGCAGCACCCGTACCAGCGCCGTGTTGGAGGCGTACGCGGACGACGAGCCGCGCAGCAGCACCGCGTTGCCCGACTTCAGGCACAGCGCGGCGGCGTCCACCGTGACGTTGGGGCGGGCTTCGTAGATGATCCCGACGACACCCAGCGGCACCCGCACCTGGCGCAGATCGATGCCGTTGGGCAGCGTGGAGCCGCGTACGACCTCGCCGACCGGGTCGGGCAGGGCCGCCACGTCGCGCACATCGGCGGCGATGGCGCGCACCCGCTCGGGGGTGAGGGTGAGCCGGTCGAGAGCCGTCTCGGCGGTGCCCGCGGCCCGCGCCTTCGCCACGTCCGCCGCGTTCGCCTCGACGATCTCGGCGGTCCGCACCTCCAGCGCATCGGCCATGGCCAGCAGCGCATCGTCCTTGGCGGCACGTGGCAGCGGTGCCAGATCGGCCGCTGCGGCGCGGGCGCGGTAGGCGGCCTGGATGACCGGGGACTGGTCGGAGAGCGGCGAGAGCGAGGTCATGCACGCAGACTAATGCGCCCGCTCCGGCCGTCCGACCGCAATCCCAGCCTCCGAGACAGCCTGCGAGACTCAGAAGGGGTGGACGCCCACCGGCGCGGCCGGCGGCGGTCCGTACCCCTCGGCGATCCGCTGGTGGTACGTCTCGCGGTCGATGACCTCCAGGCCGACGATCTTCCACGGGGGCAGCTGTGCGGTCTGCCGGTGCTCGCCCCACAGCCGCAGGGCGACGGCCGCCGCGTCGTGCAGATCGCGCGCCTCCTCCCAGTAGCGGATCTCCGCATGGTCGCCCGCGTACCGGCTGGTCAGCAGGAACGGGTGGTCGTGGGCGAGCTGTTCGAGGCCGCGCCTGACCTCCTTCAGCGGGGCCTCGGCCCCGGAGACGCTCAGCGTGATGTGCCACAGCTTGGACAACGCTGTGGTCTCCGCGGACTCTCCCCGCGAGCCCTCGTCGGGCTCCGACTGCGGGCTCTCCTCATAGCCGGTTCCCGCACCGACGCTGGTCAGGGTCCGCTCCCCGGCCCCTCGGGGCGGTGACCCCGGGCGCGCTCGTCTCACCGGCGGCCTCCTGTGCTGCTGTGTTGTGGCGTGCTGCTTGTGCCCCCGAGACAAAGTTGACCAGCCCGACGGGGGTCACGGGGCGGTTTCCGTAAAGGTTCCTGTCAAAAGGCTGGACTTTCAGCCGTTTCAGGGCTTCAGCAGGACCAGATCGTCTCTGTGTACGACTTCACGCTCGTACGCGGGGCCGAGTTCCTTCGCCAGGTCCCGGGTCGAGCGGCCGAGCAGCTGGGGCAGCTCCTTGGCGTCGAAGTTGACCAGACCGCGGGCGATCGCCCGCCCCTGGGTGTCGCGCAGCTCGACGGGGTCGCCGGCGCTGAACTCGCCCTCCACGGCGGCGATTCCGGCCGGCAGCAGCGAGGAGTGCCGCTCCAGGACGGCCCGCACCGCCCCGTCGTCGAGCGTCAGGGCGCCCTGCGGGGTCGAGGCGTGCTGCAGCCAGAGCAGCCGGTCGGCGGAGCGGCGTCCGGTGCGCAGGAAGTACGTCCCCGTGGAGCGGCCCGCGAGGGCGTCCGCGGCCTGCGAGGCCGAGGTCAGTACGACCGGGATGCCGGCGGCGGCCGCGATCCGTGCGGCCTCCACCTTGGTGACCATGCCGCCGGTACCGACGCCCGCCTTGCCCGCGGAGCCGATGGTGACGTGCGCGATGGACTCGGGGCCCGCGACCTCGTCGATACGGGTGGTGCCGGGCTTGGAGGGGTCGCCGTCGTAGAGCCCGTCCACGTCCGAGAGCAGGACCAGCAGGTCGGCGCGGACGAGATGGGCGACGAGGGCGGCGAGGCGGTCGTTGTCGCCGAAGCGGATCTCGTCGGTGGCCACCGTGTCGTTCTCGTTGACGATCGGCAGGGCGCCCATGGCCAGGAGCTGGTCCAGGGTCCGGTAGGCGTTGCGGTAGTGGGCGCGGCGGCTGGTGTCGTCGCTGGTGAGGAGGACCTGGCCGACCCTGATCCCGTACCGCGCGAAGGAGGCGGTGTAGCGGGCGACGAGCAGCCCCTGGCCGACGCTGGCTGCGGCCTGCTGGCGGGCGAGGTCCTTGGGACGGCGGGTCAGTCCGAGCGGCGCGAGCCCTGCGGCGATCGCACCGCTGGAGACCAGGACGATCTCTTTCTCGCCGCCGCTGCGCACCTTGGCGAGTACGTCGACGAGTGCGTCGACGCGGTCGGCGTCGAGCCCGCCCGAAGCGGTGGTGAGGGAGGAGGAGCCGACCTTGACGACAATCCTGCGGGCGTCAGCGACACCCTGCCTTGCGCCTGCCACCGCGTTGCCCCGTCCCTGCTGTCCGACCCTGGAGTCCCGGCCAGCAGCGTACGTGAGGCTGCGGGCCGGGTGCTCCGGGTTATCAGCGGGTGGGACGGTGCTTCAGCTGCGCACGGAAGGAGACGCAGTCCTCGTACTTCGGCAGCAGTCCCTGCGCCTCGGCTTCGGCGAGCGTCGGCGCCTGCTCGTCCTTCGGGGAGAGCAGCGGTGCGATGTCCGCCGGCCAATCGATGCCCAGATCGGCGTCGAGCGGATTGATGCCGTGCTCGCGGGCGGGGGCGTACCCCTCGGAGCAGAGGTAGACGACGGTCGCGTCGTCGGTCAGCGCGAAGAAGGCGTGGCCGAGGCCCTCGGAGAGGTAGACCGCGTGGTGGGTCTCGTCGTCGAGACGGACGATCTCCCACTGCTTGTACGTCGGGGAGCCGGTCCGGATGTCGACGATCACGTCGAGGATCGCACCGCGCACGCACTTGACGTACTTGGCCTGGCTGGGCGGGACATCCGCGAAGTGGATGCCGCGCAGGGAACCACGCTTGGAGACCGAGCAGTTGGCCTGGACGAGGTCGAGGTCCTGGCCGGTGGCCTCACGGAAGTCCGCGCCGCGGAACCACTCGTGGAAGCTGCCCCGGTCGTCGGGGAAGACCTTCGGCTCGTGGACCCAGGCGCCTTCGATGGAGAGAGGTCGCATGATGTGTCGCAATTCCTTTGTGCGTCTTTGTCCGTGGAGGGGTGCTGTGGAGGCTACTTCACCAGAGTGCGCTTGATCCGCCCGGCCACCCGGCGCAGCAGCGACCGCTTCCTGGGCGCGGGCTTGGAGCCCTTCCCGGCAGCGTTCACCGCCGCCGTCGTGGTGACGGTCGCCGTGCCGTCCGCGGTGACGGCCAGGGCGACCGGCAGCACCGTCCAGCGCGGGGCGCCGCGCTTGGCCGACGGCAGTCCGAGCTCGATGCGCACCCGGCGGCCGGCGAGGGCTGCGGACGGCAGGGCGGCCGACAGGACGGCGCTCTCCGCGCCCTCGGCCAGCGTCGCGTCCGCCTCGACGGGCGTGCCGCCCCCGGGCGAGGTGAAGCGCACCTGCACCGCTTCGGTCCCCGACACGGCGATGCGCAGCGGCAGTTCGATACGGCCGTCCTCGATGGTCACGTCCTTCGGGGTGATCGCCTGGACGTCCTTGGTGAACTTGCTGGTGGCCTGGTCGACGTCGAGCGACAGATTGCCCGGGCCGTCGGTCCAGTACGGAAGGACCAGACGGCGCGGCTCGCCGGTGAGCGCTCCCCTGCGACTGTCGGTCACGCTGTCGGGGTGCAGGGAGCCGAGCCGGGCGGTCTTGGTCCAGGCGGCGATGTTCACCCGCAGGAAGACGTCCCAGATGCTGCTGGAGAGCGGTGCCCCGTTGGCCCCGGTCTCCGGATCGATGGTCGCCCGCACCCGGAGGAAGAAGCGGAAGGACCCGTCCTCGTTCTCCTCCCGCACCCGGGTGAGCTCGACCGGCTGATAGAACTCCGCGGCGGAATCCCGCTCCCGTACGACCAGGTCGACGCTGTTGCGGTCCAGCGCGAACGCGACGTCGGCCCCGAGCGCGGTGAACGTCTCCAGGCGGTCCCCGTCGTCCTCGCGGCGGAAGGCGAGCGGCTTGTCCTCGTACGTGTACTCGGCGGTGAAGCCGGCCTTGAGCTTCCCGCCCTCCCAGTCCAGGCTCTCCAGCCGCCCGACGGGCCGCATCTGCGCCTCGCACTCGGCGAGTTCGATCAGCTCGGGAAGCTTGTCGGCGACGATCAGCTGGACCACGGCCTGCTGGATCGGGGACATGCCGCCCACCACCCCGGGGCCGAAGCGCTCGTCGACGACGGCGCGGATCTCGGTGAAGAGCTCGGCGCGGTAGTCCTCCGGGAGGTTCAGCAGCCGCTGCCCGCGCAGCCGTTCGACCATCTCGTTGCGCAGCCAGCGGCGGTGGAGCATGTCGCGTACGGAACCGGGCTCGGTGTGCCGGTCGACGACGTCCAGGGCCTCGCGGAGGTTTTTGAAGTAACCCACCGGGTCGAAGCGCTGGAAGCCCGCGTTCGAGGCGTCCTCGCGCTTGATGTGGTAGTAGCAGAGGTAATCGCTGAGCACGGCGACATTGGAGGCCAGCAGATAGGCCTCGGCGACGAAGACATGGTCCTCGAGCCGCCTGCGGCCCTCCTTGAAGCGGAGATCGTGCCGGTCCAGGAATTCCTTGCGGAACATTTTGTGCGGGGTCAGGCTGCCGATGAGTCCGGAATTCCTGACGGACATACGCGGCTGATTCGTACGGAAAAGCGCGAGCGGGACGGGACGCCCCTTCCCTGCCATTTTGCCCAGGATGACATCGGCCTCGTTCTCGACGCCGTACGCGTACATCCGCTCCAGCGCCTCGTCGCCGAGCCAGTCGTCGTTGTCGACGAACATCACGAACTCGCCCTTGGCGGCGGCGATCCCGACATTCCGCGGCTTTCCGGACCAGCCGGAGGGCTCCTGGTGGATGACCTGCATGTGCGGGTGTTCGGCGGCGAGCGCGTCAAGGCGGGCCGGCGTCCCGTCGGTCGAGCCGTCGTTCACGAAGATCGCTTCGTACTCGTCGTCCGGCAGGCTCTGGCGGAGCAGCGAGGCGATGCAGTCCTCGATGTACTCGCCCGGGTTGTACACCGGGATGACCACGCTCACCTTGACGGCCATGCAGAAACCTCATCTGGAATCAGGGTCTTCGGCGCCGGATCGAAGCAAGTGCGCCCGACCCCAAGGATATCCGCTGAAAACATGAACTCCGCCGGGCCCGAGAGGGCACCGGCGGAGCAATGGGTCACACTGTGTATTTACTGTGCGACGGACCGCTTTCGCGTCCCGTCAGGAAATCGCCTCGATCTTCCGGCGCACGTCGGTGAATGCCGAACGCGAGCGCCGCAGATTACGGGCACGGATCAGACCCGGCCAGAAATCGGCACGGAGCAGCGAGTCCGGAGAAACAGCGGTCTTGCGCGACAGAATTTCCGCGGGAACGTCCTGCGGATCGGAGACGACGTACTCCTCCAGAATGGAGTCGTACTTCGACTTCAGTACGGTGCTCTCCGGGTCGGCACCGAAAATGAGCACCTGACCGGTCGGCGCGGTGTCCACCTCGACGACCACCAGGTCGGGCCGGAAGCGCCGGAGCACGGTCGCCACCTTGTAGACGTCGCCCGTCCACGCATCGGTGTGCCGGTCCCGGGCGGCCTCGTCGATATTGCGCGGCAGCATGTCGTCGAGGACGATCACGCTCGACCAGTGCGAGTGGCGCTCGACGTTCATGAAGTCGCGCAGCGCGTACTCGAAGATGTGCATGCCGTCGATGAACGACAGTTCCAGCTTCGGGTCGCCGCCGAGCAGATGCAGCGGATCCCTGCGGGCCAGCGCACGGAACGGATTGCGGCCGGTCCGCAGATGCAGCAGCGGGTCCTTGCGGGCAAAGAAGTCGTCGCTGGTCGCCTTGACCAGGTGGACGTCGCAGCTGAGCGAGGTCACCACCTTGAAGGCAGGGTCGACCGCAACCGTCGGAACCCGGGAAAGGGCCAGGCTACGACCGTCGTTGACCCCGATCTCCAGATAGTTCCGGGGCTTGTACACATGGTGAAGTTTGCGCAGAAAGTCATGGCGGTGCAGTGGAAACAGCCCCTTCGCCAAAAGTCAACTGGCTTGATTCCGGATGAACTTACTGCGTACTGGGGCCGCCCGTAAACACCTGCAGGTCAGTGACGTGGGAGAAGATCGGGAAAGGCTTCGCAAAGTGCCTCTGACCAGTCCCTGATCGGCTCGATTCCTGCCGCAGCCCAGCGATCATGGCCCAGCACGCTGTATGCGGGACGCGGAGCAGGCCGCACAAAAGCCGAACTGGTGGTCGGCCGTACGCGCTCGGGGTCGGCACCCAGCGCCTCGAAAATGGCCCGGGTGAAGCCGAACCAGGTCGTCTCGCCGCTGCTGGTGCCGTGGTAGACACCGGCCGGCGCGGTCCCCGCGAGCGCGCCCTGACCGAGGCGGACGAGGCGGTCGGCGAGGTCGGCGGTCCAGGTGGGCTGGCCGCGCTGGTCGTCCACGACGTCCAGGGTGTCCTTGATGCCTTCGAGCTTGATCATCGTACGGACGAAGTTGGGGCCGCCCGCGCCGTACAGCCAGGCGGTGCGGACCACGTATCCGGTCTCGGGGAGCAGTTCCAGGACCGCCTCCTCCCCCGCCAGCTTGGTCCGTCCGTACGCGCTGCGCGGTCCGGTGGGAGCGTCCTCGGCGTACGGCTTCTCCCCGTCGCCCGCGAAGACGTAGTCCGTGGAGACCTGCAGCAGCACGACGCCCTGCTCCGCGCAGGCCTCGGCGAGGCGACGCGGCCCGTCCCCGTTGATCGCGAGCGCCTCGGCCTCGCGGGATTCGGCGTCGTCGACGGCCGTCCAGGCGGCGCAGTTGACCACGGCGGCGGGGCGGTGCTCGGCGAGAGCGGCACGCACGGCGGCCGCGTCCGTGATGTCCAGCGCCGCACGGTCGAGCCCCACGGCCTGCACCCCGTCCCCGGCCAGCCTGGCCAGGACGTCCTGCCCGAGCATTCCGCCCGCTCCGGTGATCAACCACGTGCCGCTCATACCGCTCCCGCTTTCCTCATGTTCCTGCGTACGGCACCGAGCCTAGGGGGTGTCCGGCGGATCATGCCGCGGTCGCGCCGGTCTGGCACGCACACCTGCCGCGTTGTCGTCAATCACCATCGCTCCGCGATGCCTCAATCCTCCGCCTTGCAGCTGCACGCACCAGACCACCGCTCACCAGCAGTGAAAGCATCAACGCCGAGCAAGAGCGACCTGATCCGCCGGACACCCCCTAGTCAGCCCAGCACATACCCGAACCACGCGGCCGTGGCAGGCGCGCCCAGTGCCTTCGGGCCGAAGAGCAGCGCGGCGTCGGTGGTGAGGCCTTCGGGGCGGCCGCGCAGCAGCCAGACGGCGCCGTTCTTGGCGTCCTCGTACGTCGCCGATGCGGCCAGGTCGGCGTATCCGTTGCCGTTGATGTCGACGAGGTGGACGGCGGAGCCGAAGGCATCGCCCTTTTCGGCAGCACCGGGGACCCCGGCGGTGTCCTGGCTGAAGGACTGGGAGCCCGTCCCGGTGAGCCCGCCCTTACTCCCCTTCAGCACGGTCACCGCGCCCGTGCCTTCGATGGTGCCGATCGCCTCGCCGGGCGCGCCCACCGCCACGTCGTCGATGCCGTCGCCGGTCACGTCGCCGACGGCCACGGATTCGCCGAAGCCGTCCTCGCCCTCGGAGGCTCCGGGAACTCCCGCGGTGTTCTGGTTGATCGTCGAAGTGCGGCTGCTGAGGCCGGACGCCGCACCGTAGGCGACCACGACATTGTTGTTGGTGTCGCCTGCGACGAAGTCGTCATAGCCGTCGCCGTTCACATCGCCCAGCGCGGCGGTCCCGTTCGCCCCCGGGGGCCTCTCGTCGCTGGCATGGGCCGAGAGCCCGGAGGCGCTGCCGTAGACCAGATAGGTGTTGTCGCTGCCCTCACCGCTGTACGCACCGATCGCCAGGTCCGCGTACCCGTCATGATTGACGTCCCCGCTCACGGCCGTGGTGATCTCGGTGGCCGAGGCCGCGTCGGTCGCGGTGGTGCTCGCGGGCTTCCCCGCCCGGGAAATGGGCCCGTTCCAGACCACCGCGCGCGTGCCGGAGGGATCGTCCATCCCTATGTGGATGGTGTCGAAGAGCGCGAGGTCGGTTCTGCCGTCCCCGTTGAAGTCGCCTGTCTGCGAGAGCGAGCCGTAGTGCGGTACGGCGGTGCCGCCCGAGAGCCCGTTCGCCGAGCCCCAGACGATGACCGAGTCCTCGCCGCCGCCTCTGTTGCTGATGACCAGGTCCGCGTAGCCGTCGCCGTCCAGGTCGCCGTGGGAGAGGGCGTAGCCGAAGCCGACTCCTGTCTCCGGGTCGCCCGGGATTCCGGCGGTGGCGCGGCTGATGATCGTGCGGCTCGCGGTGGACAGACCGTGCGGACCGCCGTAGGTGACGGCCGCGTACCCCGCGTCTGCCAGACCGCTCACCGTGCCTCTGGTGCCGCTGATCGCGAGGTCCGCGTAACCGTCACCGTTGAAGTCGTCCTGTACGGAGGCCTTCTGGACCGGGGCCTCCGTGACCGCGGATGCCGCTCCGGTGCCGCCCGCGACGAGGAGTCCGGCAGCACCGGCTGCGAGCAGGGACAGACGCGTTCGGTTCCGTTGCATGGAACAGCCTTCCGAAGACATGTATGGGCCACCCAAAAGGACACGCCGGGGCGGAAGTTGGTTGCACGGAAAAGGAGTGCAGTCTTCCGCCCCGGCGTGCGGGGGTCCCTCACAGGTCGCGTCAGCTGAGCGCGGCGCGCTCCTTCAGCGGCTCCCACCAGGCGCGGTTGTCGCGGTACCACTGCACCGTCTCGGCCAGGCCCTGCTCGAAGCTCTTGCGCGGTACGTAACCGAGCTCCTCGCGGATCTTGGTGCAGTCCACCGAGTAGCGGCGGTCGTGGCCCTTGCGGTCCTCGACGTACTCCACGCTCTCGTCCCAGCTCGCGCCGCACGCGTCGAGCAGCAGCCCGGTGAGCTCCTTGTTGGAGAGCTCGGTGCCGCCGCCGATGTTGTAGACCTCGCCCGCGCGGCCCTTGGTGCGGACCAGCTCGATGCCCTGGACGTGGTCGTCGATGTGCAGCCAGTCGCGGACGTTGGCGCCGTCGCCGTACAGCGGGACCTTCTTGCCGTCCAGCAGGTTCGTCACGAAGAGGGGGATGACCTTCTCCGGGAAGTGGTGGTGCCCGTAGTTGTTGGAGCAGCGGGTCACCCGCACGTCGAGACCGTGCGTGCGGTGGTACGACAGCGCGATCAGGTCGCTGGACGCCTTCGCCGATGAATACGGCGAGTTGGGCTCCAGCGGGTGGGTCTCGGGCCAGGAGCCTTCGTCGATCGAGCCGTAGACCTCGTCCGTGGAGATGTGCACGAAGGTCTTGATGCCGGCCCGGTGGGCGGCGTCGATCAGGGTGTGGGTGCCCACGACGTTCGTACGGACGAACTCGGCGCCCCCGTCGATGGAGCGGTCGACGTGCGACTCGGCTGCGAAGTGCACCACCTGGTCGTGGTCGGCCATCAGCTTGCCGACGAGCTCGGGGTCGCAGATGTCGCCCTCGACGAAGGCGAAGCCGGGGTGCTCGCGCACCTCGTCGAGGTTGGCCGGGTTACCGGCGTACGTGAGCGCGTCGAGCACCGTGATCGCCACGTCGCCCGGGCCCTGGGGGCCGAGCACCGTACGGACGTAGTGCGAGCCGATGAAGCCGGCGCCGCCGGTCACCAGGATCTTTGTCGTCATGAAGAAATCTGCACCTTGCTGTGGTCGCCGAGCACGAGTCGGTGGGCTGCGGGGTTACGGGGAGCGGGGGTCACCTCGACGTCGCGGCCGATGAGCGAGGCCTCGACGCGGCGTACGCCCGTGATGGAGGCGCCCCTCAGGACGATGGAGTACTCGATCTCGCTGTCCTCGATCCGGCAGCCGTCGGAGACGGAGGTGAAGGGACCGACGTACGCGTCGCTGATCACCGTGTCCGCGCCGATGATCGCGGGTCCGACGATGCGCGAGCCGGTGACCCGGGCGCCCGCCTCGATGCGGACGCGGCCGATGATCTCGCTGGCCTCGTCGACGATGCCTTCGACGGCCGGCTCCACGGTCTCCAGGACGGACCGGTTGACCTCCAGCATGTCGGTGACATTGCCGGTGTCCTTCCAGTACCCGGAGATGGTGGTGGAGCGGACGTCGCGCTTCTCGTCGATCAGCCACTGGATGGCGTGCGTGATCTCCAGCTCGCCGCGGCCGGACGGCTCGATGGACCGCACGGCCTCATGGATGGCCGGGGTGAAGAGATAGACGCCGACCAGCGCCAGGTCGCTCTTGGGGACCTTCGGCTTCTCCTCCAGGGCCACCACACGGCCGCCGGCGTCGAGCTCGGCGACACCGAAGGAGGTGGGGTTGGGGACCCTGGTGAGCAGGATCTGCGCGGCGGGGCGGTCCGCCCGGAATTCCTCGACCAGTCCGGTGATGCCGCCGACGATGAAGTTGTCACCGAGGTACATCACGAAGTCGTCGTCGCCCAGGAAGTCCTTGGCGATGAGCACGGCATGGGCCAGGCCCAGCGGCGCGTCCTGCGGGATGTAGGTGACCTTCACGCCGAAGCGGGATCCGTCACCGACCGCCGCGCGGATCTCGTCCGCGGTGTCGCCCACGACGATCCCGATCTCGGTGATGCCCGCGTCGGCGATGGCCTCGATGCCGTAGAAGAGCACCGGCTTGTTGGCCACCGGCACGAGCTGCTTGGCCGAGGTGTGCGTGATGGGGCGCAGGCGGGTGCCCGCACCGCCGGAGAGTATGAGTGCCTTCACGATTCCTGTTCCATCCGCAGTCGTGGCCGGGAGTTCATCATTCGTCCCTCGAATTCTATCCGCGCCATATGAGAAGCGGCTGTGGCCGCCTGCGCGAATGAGCACAGACGGCCACGGTCGATCACACAGCGTTATATTTCGTTCAGCCTGCGACGGCTGTGTCGACCCCGGTGGCGTCGACCCCGGTGGTGTCGGAGTCGTTGAGACCCGGGGCCGCGAGGGGTTCCGCGGCCCGCTGCTCCAGACGCTGGTTGCGCCCCTCCGCCTTGACGGCCAGGTCGCGTACCGCAGCGTTGAACTGCTCCATCGACGTCGGCTCGTCCGGGCCGAGCAGGTACTGCTTCAGCTCGCGCCGCTCGCCGGCCAGCGGGTCGGTGGCCGAGCCGTTGATCGCGTCGAGCAGCGCGTCGATCTCCACTGCCGAGTTGGAGAGGATGACGGCGGCGCGCACGGCGGTGTTCTGCCGCTTGAACTCGTCGACGCCCAGCTCGGCGGAGTCGGTGACCGCGTACGGCTTGCCGCTCGCGATGAAGTCCGAGACGACGCTGGAGATGTCGGAGACCATGCCGTCGGACTCGTTGAAGCAGTCGTAGAGATGGGGCTCGGCGCCGGTGACGACCTTGTGCTCCCACCACCCGAACGAGTCCCAGTACGCCGCGTTCCACTGCCTCTTGAGGGTGGCGATCTCCTCTTCGCGGGCCGGGTCGGCGAGCGCGACGCGCGATTCCTCGGCCTCGTCGCCCGCGTTCTCCACCGCACCGGCCAGCTCGGCCAGCCTGGCCCGGATGCGGACCAGTTCGGCCTGGGCCGCGACACGGTCGCCCTGTCCCGCGGCGGCCTCCTTGGCCCAGCGGGCGTCGGTGGCCCGCTCGGCCGCGGCCTTCTCCACCATCGCGGTGATACGGGCGTGGGCGCCGGCGGCCTTGGCGCTGCGGGTGCCGGTGAAGGGGTGCGGCTTGTAGAGCACCCGTACGGGCCGGTCGGCGGCGAGCAGCCGCTTGACGATGTTCTCGCCGGCCAGCAGCAGGGAGGTGTTGCCCGGGTTGTCGTCCCAGCCCTCCCAGGTGGGGGCGTACAGCACGGTCGGGACGGTGCGCCTGGGGGCGCCGGTCCAGGTCGCGATGGGCGCCAGCTGCGGGCGGCCCACCTCGACGATGTCCTCGTCGCGCACGCCGACATCGGCCAGGGCGTAACGGTCGCGGCCGGCCCGGCCCGCGGTCCACACCTCGTCGTACACCTTGCTGAACGGGTTGACGCTGGCGAGCTTGTCGCTGTCGCCGTGCCCGATGAAGACGTGCTTCATGCTGGGCACCCGGAGCAGGTGGATGTTCTTGCCGACGTTGGCGGCGTACAGCGCCACGCGCACCGTGGAGAGGTTCATGTTCATCAGGTGCACCCCGCCCGGCACACAGATGACCGGCACCGCGGTCGAGCCGAGCTGCGGGACGATGTTGCGCTCGCGCAGGATGATCAGCGGCCGGCCCTCGACGCGGCTCATCGTCTCCAGCCACATGTTGGCCTGGTAGGCGGATTCCTTCGAGCCCGAGAAGTACAGCACCACGGTGGGCCGGTACTCGGTCAGCCACTTGTCGATGACCTTCAGCACCGCGGGGGCACCGGGCACCCGGCGGCCCTTGCGGATGTACGGCAGCAGTACGGCGATGTAGAGCGCGCCGAGGCCCAGGGTGAGGCCGATGCCGACGTATCCGTAGGTGTGGTTGCCGGCCTGGGCCGCGATCAGGAGTCCGGCGACCGCGAAGATGTCGAGGTGGAGCACCTTCTCGGCTGCGCGGTCGAGCAGGCTGTTCGGCGGTGCGGGCGGGATACGGATCCCGGCGAGGTCCACGTTGCGGGTGACCACCGGCATGGTCCGGCGCAGCCGGATGAGGGTGGTCAGGGTGCCGTGGGCCGCCTGGATGCCGTAGAAGACCAGGAAGCAGGCGACCGCCGCGTAGTAGACGTTCGTCTCGGCGAGGTCCAGGCGCGCGAGCAGCAGGATGAGCAGCAGCTCACGCAGCAGAAAGCGGATCGACAGCCCGGCCCGCACCTTGGCCAGACGGTTGATGAGATAACTGCCGCGCTGGTGCAGATACCAGTCGGCGGCATACGTCACGACGGTGGCCGCGGCGAAGAACCAGATATTCGGAATCAGCGCGGCGATCATCACGCACGGGTAGCCCAGCCCCATGAGGACTGCGGCAACGAGCTCTGCGCCACTGCCCACACGGGCCAGTCGAATGGCTGTCGAAATCACTTAGAAACCTGCTCCAGGGGGGTCACACTTTGTGGGTTATGTGAAGGTGGAGCTTCACGAATTCGGGCCTCTGCGATCGGCGCGGGAAGCGATCACAAAGGCCCGATGAATTCACTAATTCAGCGATTATTACACATCTTCCTGTCGGTCCAGGACCGAGGCCAGGGCTGCTTCGAAGTCGGAGGTCTCGCTCGCCTCGCGCGTCGGGTCCTGCTGCCGTACGTCGATGACGTGGCCCGTGAGCTCGGAGAGCAGCACGTCGAGGGAGGTGCGGGCCACCGCCTCGGAGGACAGCAGGGAGCCCTCGGGCTCCTGGCCGAACGCCTTGGTGCGCATCGGCGTGGCGGTGCGCTCGGGATTGACGCAGTTCACCCGGATCGAGTCCGCGGCCCACTCGTCGGACAGCGCCTGGGTGAGGTTGACCATGGCGGCCTTGGTGGAGGAGTACAGGCTGTACTCGGCGCGGCCGCGGGTGTAGCTGGAGGAGGTGTAGAGCAGCAGCTGGCCCTGGGTCTCGGCCAGGTACTTGTACGAGGCGCGGGCGATCTGCACCGGCGCCAGGTAGTTGACGCGCAGCGCCTCTTCGATGGTGGCGTTGTCGGTCTCGGCCAGCTTGCCGATACGCAGGACGCCCGCGGTGTTGACGACGAAGTCGACGCGGCCGGTCTCGGCGTACGCCTTGGAGAGCGCGTCGTCGACATGCTCCGGGTTGTCGACATGGGTGCCGGTGGTGGAGCGGCCCAGGGCGTAGACGCTGGCGCCGTAGCTCTTGGCGAGGTCCGCGATGTCCGCGCCGATGCCGTACGAACCGCCGAAGACGACCAGCGTCTTGCCTGCGAGCAGTTCGCGGTAGGCGGCCTCGTCGGCCTGGCGGGGGGCGGCGGTGGAGGCCAGCTGGAAGAGCTTGTCGGCGATGAAGACGTCGACGGGCTGGGTGACCTTCATGTTGTACTCGTCGCCCGCGACGACGTAGATCGGCACGTCGGGCAGGTACTTCAGGACCACGGTGCAGTCGTCGGTCGCCTGGAAGTTCGGGTCTCCGTCGGCGATCTCGTACGCCCTGCGGATCGTGGAGAGCTTGAAGGCCTGCGGGGTCTGGCCGCGGCGCAGCCGGGAGCGGTCGGGGACCTCGGTGATGAACTCGCCGTCCTCACCGTGCGTACGGGTCACGATGATCGTGTCCGCGGACGGGATGGCGACGTCGACGGCCTGGTAGCGCTCCAGCGCGTCCACACAGTCCTTGATCACGCGCTGCGACAGCAGCGGACGGACCGCGTCATGGAAGAGGACGTTGCGGTCCTCGCCCTCCGCGAGCCCCTCGCCGAGGGCCGAGATGGCACGCTCGGTGGTCTCGTTGCGGGTCGAGCCGCCCTCGATGATCCGGGTGACCTTGGTCAGCCCCGCCTTGGCGACGATCTTCTCGACGTCCGGCACATAGCCCGGCGCCATCAGCACGATCACGTCGTCGATGTCTTCGGCATTCTGGAAGATCGAGAGCGTGTGCTCGATGACAGCCTTGCCGGCGATCTTCAGCAGCTGCTTGGGGATGGACAGACCCACGCGCTGACCGGTACCACCGGCCAGCACGACTGCTGTAGTGCGGGGCTTGGTTGCTTTGTGCTGCACAGACACAGACGACCTACCTTGCGATGACGAGGGAACAAGTGCGATCGTCGCACTCTCCGTGACCGTCTCGCAAGGCGGACGCCAACCGCCCACAACCCTTGCGATACCGGGCGTTCACCCCCTGGTCAGGGCAGCACCCCGATCACCGTCACCACAGGGCGTGACTGACGCCACATCCATGGATGCCCGGCTCATCGCAATGAACCGGACATCCAGGACAAGCCCCTGCTGGAAGGGCTTGAACTCGTCGTATTCCTTCTGCGACTCGTCCCGCTCCGCCTCGCGGACCACTCCTCCACGCCCCCCTCGCAGCGCTCGGCCCCGGAGGGGCCTCACACGCTTCGAGCGGCTGCGCCGGACTCCGTCCGCCGGGCTCGGCCTAGAAGGGCTTGAACTCGTCGTATTCCTTCTGCGACTCGTCCCGCTCCGCCTCGCGGTCCTTGCGACGCGTGGTCGCGGGGCGCGGCGCCTCCAGGCGGTGGTCCTCGCCGCGGCGGCCCAGCATCTCGGCGCCGGCCGTCATCGACGGCTCCCAGTCGAAGACGACGGAATTCTCGTCCGAGCCGATCGCGACCCCGTCACCGGACTTCGCGCCGGCCTTGAGGAGCTCGGTCTCGACGCCGAGGCGGTTGAGGCGGTCGGCCAGGTAGCCCACGGCCTCGTCGTTGTTGAAGTCGGTCTGGCGCACCCAGCGCTCCGGCTTCTCGCCGCGCACCCGGTAGATGCCCTCTTCGTCCAGCGCGACGGTGAAGCCCGAGTCGTCCACGGCCTTGGGCCGGATGACGATACGAGTCGCCTCCTCGGCCGGCTTGGCCGCACGCGCCTCGGCGATGATGCCGGCGAGCGCGAACGACAGCTCCTTGAGGCCGGTCCGTGCGACGGCCGACACCTCGAAGACCTGGTACCCGCGCTCCTCCAGCTCCGGCCGGATCATCTCCGCCAGGTCCTGCCCGTCCGGGATGTCGATCTTGTTGAGAACGACGATGCGCGGCCGGTCGTCGAGCCCGCCGTACTGCTTCAGCTCGGCCTCGATGACATCGAGGTCGGAGACCGGGTCGCGCTCGGACTCGAGCGTCGCCGTGTCCAGTACGTGTACGAGCACCGAGCAGCGCTCGACGTGCCGCAGGAACTCCAGGCCGAGGCCCTTGCCCTGGCTGGCACCGGGGATGAGCCCCGGCACATCGGCGATGGTGTAGACGGTCGAGCCCGCGGTGACGACACCGAGGTTCGGGACCAGGGTCGTGAACGGGTAGTCCGCGATCTTCGGCTTGGCGGCGCTCAGCACCGAGATCAGCGAGGACTTGCCCGCGCTCGGGTATCCGACCAGCGCCACGTCGGCGACGGTCTTGAGCTCCAGGACGATGTCCCGGGACTCGCCGGGCTCACCGAGCAGCGCGAACCCGGGCGCCTTGCGCCGCGCGGAGGCCAGCGCGTGGTTGCCCAGGCCCCCTCGCCCGCCCTGACCGGCGACGAAGGTCGTGCCCTGACCGACGAGGTCGGCCAGTACATTGCCGTCCTTGTCGAGGATGACCGTCCCGTCCGGCACGGGCAGGACCAGGTCCTGCCCGTCCTTGCCGGAGCGGTTGTCGCCGGCGCCCGGCTGGCCGTTGGTGGCCTTGCGGTGCGGCGAGTGGTGATAGTCGAGCAGAGTCGTCACGGCCTGATCGACGACGAGGATCACGTCGCCGCCGCGCCCGCCGTTGCCGCCGTCGGGTCCACCGAGCGGCTTGAACTTCTCACGGTGTACGGAGGCGCAGCCGTGGCCTCCGCTACCCGCGGCGGCATACAGCTCGACGCGGTCCACGAAGGTGGTCATGGGTGTGCCTCCAGGAACAGGGAAAAACAGGGGTTCAAACGTCTATAACACGACAAAGGCGGACCGGTATTCCCGCTGCGCAGTGCACAACGGGAAACCTGGTCCGCCTTCGACTATCGCTCTACAGCAGTGACGCGGCCCGAAATCAGGCTGCGGCGACGACCGGAACGATGTTGACGACCTTGCGGCCACGGTGCGTGCCGAACTCGACCGCACCGGCGTTCAGCGCGAACAGGGTGTCGTCGCCACCGCGACCGACGCCCGTGCCCGGGTGGAAGTGGGTGCCGCGCTGGCGGACCAGGATCTCACCGGCAAGCACGACCTGACCGCCGAAGCGCTTCACGCCGAGCCGCTGAGCATTGGAATCGCGCCCGTTCCGAGTGGAAGATGCGCCCTTCTTGTGTGCCATGTCTCAGTCCCTTCCCTTACTTCGCAGCCGCGGGGATGCCGGTGACCTTGATCGCCGTGTACTGCTGGCGGTGGCCCTGGCGACGGCGGTAGCCGGTCTTGTTCTTGTAGCGAAGAATGTCGATCTTCTGGCCCTTGTGGTGGTCCACGACCTCGGCCGTGACCTTGATACCGGCCAGGACCCACGGGTCGCTGGTCACAGCGTCGCCGTCGACAACGAGCAGCGTAGAGAGCTCTACGGTGTCGCCAACCTGGGCGGTGGGAATCTTGTCAACCTCAACGATGTCGTCGACAGCAACCTTGTGCTGACGACCACCGCTGCGCACGATGGCGTACACGGATCTCTCTTTCGCTCGGAACCGGTACCTCTGAAGCCAGCCGCCCGCGCAGGCCAGAAGCCCACGACGATCCGGATTGGATGGACGGCCTCCCCCGCGAGAATCGCCGGGAGGTGAGTTGCTCAAAGGTGCGACGCTTAGGGAAACACGCCGACGGTCCAGGTTACGGGGCCCGGTCCGGGGGGTCAAACCAGGCTGTGCGCCCCGGTTTGACCTGAGGCGGTCGCCATACTGGACTGGCCCTCTCGCGCGCGCACTTATGAGGTCCGTCCATGCCACGCCCCGCCGCCTTTTCCGGTCGCCCCTGGCTGCTTCTGCCCCTGATCGTCTGCGGGGTGTACGTACTGCTGCAGTTCGCGGCCGGATCCTCGTGGACGCTCTATCCCGACTCCTACCGCTACGCCAGGTCCGCGGAGCAGCACCTCGGCGCCTCCAGGGCCGAAGCACACCGCACCGCGCTGGCGGCGTACTGCGCGAGCCGCGCCGATGCGGCCGCGGCGACGCACCGCCTCGACCCCCTGGCCACCGGGCAGCCGTCCACCGGGAGCGCGAGCGCCTGTGTCGCACGCTGGGCGGACGCGCCGGACATCACCACGGGTGACTCCAGATACCAGGCGATCTTCTCCTCGCGCCCGGGCTATCCGCTCCTCGCCGCCCCGTTCATCGCGGCCTTCGGGGTGCTGGACGGAATGCGGGTGCTGGGGGTGGTCCTGGCCCTGGCCGGTTCGCTGCTCGTGCTCGGAGTGCTGCGCAGCGCCGGGCTCCCGCCTCCCGCCGCCGTTCTCGGCCAGATCGCCTTCCTCGTCACGCCTCTCGGCTGGTGGAGCCTGCAGGCGCTCAGCGAGGGACTGGTGACGGTCTGCGTCCTCGGCGTGATCTGGGGCGGGCTGCTGCTGATGAACAAGCGGCCCCTGCCCGGGGTGCTGCTGTTCGCCGGCTCCCTCGCCGCCTGCACGGTCACCCGATACTCCACGGCCCTGGTCCTCGCCGCGCTGATCGCGGCGACGGCGTTCATCACCTGGTGTGTACGCCGGTCCAGGGGCGCCCTGCTGCTGACCGCGGTGGCGGGCGCCGGCGCGGCTGTCGTGGCGCTCACGATGAGGCTGCTCGACCTGCCGTCCACGCAGGTCACCCTGCAGGACACCTTCACCCGCCACTTCCGCTCCCCCAAAGTGCCCGACCCCTGGTCCCGCCTCGCCGACCTCGGTCTGACGTACTGGCGGCACTGGCTGGCCGAGCAGACCGCGATGCCCTTCTTCCTCGTACTGACGGCGGCTGCGATCTGGGCGCTGTGGCGGTACGGCCGCGGTCTGACCCCGCTCGCCTGCGCCGCGTTCCTCACCGGCGTCTCGCAGATCACCGCCCACCCGCTGGCCCAGGAAGCCGACCGGCTCGGCGTGCTGATGTGGGTTCCCGTGGTGCTCGGGGCGCCGCTGATCGTCCTCTCCCTGCCGGACTTTTCATCGGGCCGTATGGCCCGTACGGTCCGAGGTCCCGCCTCAACCGTGGAGCCGTCCCGTGCCGATGCCGCAGATTCCCGATGAACTCCTGGCCAACGTCGCCCGCAGGGCAATCGCGCGCGTGCCTCGCGCCAGACGGCCGTTCATCGCGGAGCGGATCGTGGGGGTCTCAGGGCACCGTATAAACGACACGCGGCTCAAGGCCGACGTGCTCGCGGAGGCCGCCGAGGCCCAGCTCTCCCGGGGCGAGACACCTCGCCATCTGATCCAGGCCTACGCCGCCGAGCTCGTCTGCGCGGACGAACACTTCGCCGCGGGCCGCGTCAAGGAAGCGGCGGCCTCCGCCGCCAAGGCGCTGCTGCTCGCCTCTCACAAGGTGGCCCACTTCAACGGGCTCTCCTCGCCCCTGGCCGAGTCGCCCTCCCGGTTCTCCGCTCCCCTGCGCCGGAGCCGGACCATCACGGCCGTACAGACCAGGCGCACACGGCGTGAGCCTGCTGCTCCGCTCCCCACCGACCGCCCGGTGCGCGTGCTCTTCGCGTACAGCAGCAACGCCAACTTCCTCCCGCTGATCACCAGCCACTTCACCGAGCACCCCGGCACCAAGATCCGCACCCTCGACACCGCATCCGATCCCCGACTCGCGCCGCTGGCCAAGGGGATGGGCCGGATGATCGAGCGCTCGCTCGGCGGCCAGGCCGCATACGGGCGGCAGGCCGAAGCCGTACTGCGCCCCCATCTGGACTGGGCCGACGTCGTGTTCGTCGAATGGTCCACGGCGGCGGCGGGGTTCTTCACCCTGGTCGATCCGGGGACGACCCGCGTGATCGTGCGGCTGCACAGCTTCGAGGCGTTCACGTACTGGCCGCAGATCACCGGCTTCTCGCGGGTGGACGACCTGGTGTTCGTCAGCGAACATCTGCGGGACCTGGCGGTGGAGGCGGTGCCCCGGCTGAAGAAGCCCGGCGGACCGCGGACCCATGTCGTCGCCAACGCCGTCGAGTTGCCCCGGTTCGCGCTGCCCAAGCCGCCGGAGGCCCGCTTCACCATCGGTCTCGTCGGCGTCGGCCAGGTGGCCAAGGACGCACGCTGGGCGCTGGAAGTGCTGCGGCTCGTACGCAAGCGGGATCCGCGCTACCGGCTCCAGCTCGTGGGGGGACTCCCGGACCCCGAGAGCAGCCCTGCCACCCGCGCCTATCACGAGCTGTTCCTGGAGGAGCTCGCACCGCTCGAAGCGGCCGGCGCGGTCACCCGGGTCGGGCATACCGCCGATGTGCCGGGCGCGCTGACGCGGATCGGCACCCTGCTCAATTCGTCCGTACGCGAAGGATGGCCGCTCAGCGTCGTCGAAGGGGCGGCGAGCGCCGCCGTGCCCGTGGTGCGCGACTGGCCGTTTTTTGCCGGCGCGGAACACGGCGCCCGCACGGTCTTCCCCGCCGACTGGGTCGTCACCACACCCGCCCAGGCCGCGGAGCGGATCCTCGCGACGACGGCTTCGGAGGAGGGCTGGCGCAGCGCCGGGGCCGCGGCCGCCGCGCACGCGATGGCCGCCTGGGACTGGGAGGCGGTGGTGAGCAGCCGTTTCGACGAGCTGCTGCTGGGTGCGGAGGCGAACGTAAACTCACCAGTCGACGACGCCCCCGGAAAGGCAGAAATTAAGTGAACTACAGGGTCCAGCCCACCGCCCAGGTCGACGAGACGGCCGAGATCGGTTCCGGCAGCAGCGTCTGGGAGCTCGCTCAGATCCGTGAAAAGGTCAGCCTCGGCGAGGGATGCGTGGTCGGCCGCGGCGCGTACGTCGGGCCCGGCGTGCAGATCGGCAACAACGTAAAAATCCAGAACTACGCCCTCGTCTACGAACCCGCCGAACTCGCGGACGGCGTCTTCATCGGTCCCGCCGTGGTGCTCACCAACGACCACAACCCCCGCTCGGTCGACCCCGACGGCAAGCAGAAGCGCGGCGGCGACTGGGAGGCCGTCGCCGTGAAGATCGCCGAAGGGGCCTCACTCGGCGCCCGTTCGGTCGCCGTCGCTCCGGTCCACATCGGCCGGTGGGCCCTGGTCGCCGCCGGTGCCGTGGTGACCAAGGACGTCCCCGACTTCGGCCTGGTCGTCGGTGTTCCGGCCCGCCGCGTCGGCTGGGTCGGCCGCGCCGGAGTGAAGTTGGTCGAGCGCGAGGGCGAACCGGGCCTGTGGGAGTGCCCGAAGACCGGTGCGCTGTACCGCGAGACCGGATCGGACACCCTCGTAGAGGGCTAACCCATCGGTTTCCCATCGACTTGATTAAGGAATGATTGATTCCGCCCAAGGCCTCCGTTACCGGACATTCACATCTCGTACACTCGTCCCATTCTTGGGACGACGTGCAGGGAGTGACCCTCCGTCTCAACGGGGGGCAGATCTCATGGACCGGAAATCGCGTCGCACCGCTCTGGGTGTGTTCGGCGTCAGTACTGCGGCACTTGCCGGTTACACCTTCAGGGGCGGAAAGAAGTCGGAGGCGGCGGCACAGTCACCGTCACGGCCTGCGACCGCATTTCGCGCACCCGGCTCAAGAGACGCGCGGAAGCTGCTCAATTCGTGGGGAATACCCCAGGCGGGGACACACCTCACCAACGACCGCAAGCCCGGGATACACGGCTACGCCTCGGCCACCTCGGTGGCCCGTGGCGGAGCCGTGGATTTCCATGTCTCGGTCGACCGTCCGCAGAAGTTCACCGTGGCGGTGCACCGCATAGGCCGGCAACAGCCTTCCGGGACCGAACCGTTGGCAAGCAGCCCCGCACTGGACGGACACCGGCGCGCCATCCCCGAAGCCGCGGCCGGCACCGGTCTCATCGCCTGCGACTGGCCCTCCTCCTGGCGGCTGCACATTCCCCAGGCGTGGACGTCCGGCCTCTATCTGGCCGTGTTCACCGCCGAGGACGGGTACCGCGGGTACACCCCCTTCGTCGTACGGGACACCGGGCGCCGCTCGGACATCCTGGTGGTCGTCCCGTTCACCACGTACCAGGCCTACAACATCTGGCCGTTGAACGGGCGTACCGGCAAGAGCCTCTACAAGGGGTACAAGAGCCCGGGCAATCTGGGCGGCGCCCCGGAGCGCGCCGCCAAGGTCTCCTTCGACCGGCCGTACCACCACTCGGGAATTCCTGCCTGGTTCGAACTGGACGCGGGTTTCGCCCAGTGGGCGGAAGGCCACGGTTACGACGTCACCTATGCGAGCAGCATCGACCTTCACCAGGGTCGCGTGGACACGTCGCGCTACAAGGCCGTGGTCTTCCCCGGCCATGACGAGTACTGGTCGAAGCCGATGGTGGATTCCATAAAGAAGTCCGATGCGGACGGAACCCATCTCGCCTTTTTCGCATCCAACAACATCTATTTCCATGTCCGGCTGGAAGCATCGGCGCGCGGAACGGCCGGACGCGTGGTCGCCTGCTTCAAGAAGGACAACGATCCGGAGCTCGACACGACCGGTGCGACCATCCGGTGGCGCAAGGTCATCGACGACGGGAGCCTGGCCGAGCAGGGCGTGATCGGGACGCAGTACAACGGGATCGTGAAGACACCCGTACCGCTGGTCGTACGCAAGAGCGACCACTGGATCTGGGCCGGGACCGGCCTGCGCGACGGCGACGAACTCCCTTACCTGGTGGGCATAGAGGCCGACGGGTACGACCCGCTGATGCCCAGCCCCACCGGCTACCGCCGCACCCTGCTGTCCCACTCGCCGTACATCGACAAGCGGCCGGATCAGCCGCCGAACAACCTCCAGTCCACCTGCATCAGCGAGAACAAGCACGGCGTGCTGCGCTTCGCCGCCGGCACCTTCTTCTGGTCCCTGGCGCTCATGGACAAGAGACTGCCGAGCGAACAGGTGGGCAAGGTGACCAAGAACCTCCTCGACCGGATGGTCAAGCCCGCTCAGCAGTAGGGGTGTTCCGCCGCCGCGCCCACTCCATCCCCGGCTCCACCGCGTACCGCATGACACGGCGTACGGGCCGGGTGCACAGCAGCGTCACGACCGTCGCCGCCGCCAGCGTCACCGCGACCTCGCCCAGCGGGGTCGCGAGCGAAGCCCTGTCGTACCAGCCGAGGTTGGCCGCGCCCCGGATGACGAACCCGTGCAGCAGATAGCCGTAGACGGTGCCGGCGCCCAGGCCGGTCATCCACAGCCGGCGGCCGGGCACCCAGGCGAGGAAGCACGCGCTGAGGATCAGTGCGCAGCCGAAGAGGACCAGGGTCATCAGGGCGCCCATCCAGGCGGGCGACCCCAGTTCGTGGGCGCTGTAGCGGTGGAAGAACCACGACGTCGTCATACGGGGGGCCGCCCAGTACGACACCGCCAGCGCGAGGAGGCAGACGGGCACGGCGGCGATCCGCACGCTCCAGCGGCGGACCAGCGCGAAGTGGCGCGGCTCCAGGTTCAGCCCCAGGACGTAGAACGGCAGGAACTGCAGCACCCGCTGGAGTTGCAGATCGTCGCCGACACCGGTCGCCATCGTGGCGAGCGCCGCCACGCCGAGGGACACGGCCACGGGCCACCGGACCTGCTGCCAGAACGGCGTGGTCAGGCGCCAGAGGAAGAGCGCGGGCAGGAACCAGAGCAGCCAGTACGGGTCGGCCGGGGTGAAGGGGAACGAGCCGTCCTTGGTCGCGCGGTGGAAGAGCGTATAGGCCACTTCGAAGACCGCGTACGGCACCACAAGGCTGGTGACCAGCCTCCACACCCGGTCCCGCCGCAGATCGAAACCGCGGGAGAAATAGCCCGCGACGATGATGAACACCGGCATGTGGAAGGCGTAGACGACGGTGTACAGCGCCTCGACGATGCGTCCGCCTCCGGGCAGGGGCTCCCAGGAGTGGCCGATCGCCACCAGAACGATCGCCAGGTACTTCGCGTTGTCGAAGAACGGGTCACGCCGCTTCGCCGGACGACCGGCCGAAGGCGTCGAGGGCGTCACGGCGGTGCGCGCGTGCGGTATCGGTGAAGTCACAGGGGCCACTCGGGCACCCTAGCCGCCGCTGTGCCCCCGCTGTCATGCACCTGTGCGAAGGGCCGGATACACCGGAATTGCCCGGTGTATCCGGCCCTTCGCCGGTGGCGGGGATCAGCCGCCGATGACGACGCGGCGCACGCCTTCCCAGCGGGCCGGGTCCGTGGTGCGGCGGCCGTCGACCAGGACGCGGACGTCCGGCAGGTCGGTGGCGGCCAGTTCGCGGTACTCCGCGTGGTCGGCCTGGAGGATCGCGGCGGTGACGGTCTCGCCGGCGTGCGGGGTCAGCCCGTGCGCGGTGAGCTCGTCGGCCGTGTACATCGGATCCGAGACATAGACCGTCGCGCCCCGCGCCTTGAGCGCCTCGACCGTCGGGAAGACGCCGGAGAAGGCCGTCTCCTTGACTCCGCCACGGTAGGCGGCACCCAGCACCAGGACACCGGCGCCGGTCAGGTCGCCGTAGGCGGCGGCCAGCAGGTCGACCGCGTACCCGGGCATCTCGGCATTCGCCTCACGCGCCGAGCGGACGACGGTCGCCGTCGGGTCGTTCCACAGGTACATCCGCGGGTAGATCGGGATGCAGTGGCCGCCGACGGCGATGCCCGGCTGGTGGATGTGGCTGTACGGCTGCGAGTTGCAGGCCTCGATGACCTTCAGGACATCGATGTTCTGCTGGTCGGCGAAGCGCGCGAACTGGTTCGCCAGACCGATGTTGACGTCGCGGTACGTCGTCTCGGCGAGCTTGGCGAGCTCGGAGGCCTCGGCGGTGCCCAGGTCCCAGACGCCGTTGGGGCGCGGCAGGTCCTCGCGTACGTCGAAGTCCAGCACGGCCTCGTAGAACTCGACGCCGTGGGCGGCCGAGGCCTCGTCGATGCCGCCGACCAGCTTGGGGTAGCGGCGCAGGTCGGCGAAGACCCGCCCGGTCAGTACGCGCTCGGGGGAGAACACCAGGTGGAAGTCCTCGCCCGCCGTGAGGCCCGAGCCCTCTTCCAGCATCGGGGCCCAGCGGGTGCGGGTGGTGCCGACCGGCAGGGTGGTCTCGTACGAGACGAGCGTGCCCGGCTTGAGGCCGGCCGCGATCGCCTTGGTGGCGGAGTCCATCCAGCCGAAGTCGGGCGTGCCCTCGGCGTCGACGAAGAGCGGCACGACGACCACGACGGCGTCGGACTGGGCGACCGCGGCCGTGGTGTCGGTCGTGGCGGTGAGCAGCCCCGCGCCGACCGTCTCCTTGAGCTTGACGTCGAGGTCGTGCTCGCCCGGGAAGGGTTCGGTGCCGGCGTTGACCAGCTCGACGACCTTCTCGTTGACGTCGGCGCCGATCACCCGGTGGCCCTTGGCGGCGAACTGCACGGCGAGCGGCAGTCCGATCTTGCCGAGGGCGACTACACAGATGTTCATAGGGAGTTACTTCCTCTTGGAGCGCGTGGCGCGGGTCAGCAGGGAGCGCAGTCGCGACCCCAACGGTGTCTTGGGCAGGTAGAGCGGACCGGTGGCGAGCACCATGCGGCCCTTGGCGTTGACGGTCACCGCGGCCC
This sequence comes from Streptomyces sp. NPDC050738, assembly GCF_040654175.1. Classification (NCBI taxonomy): domain Bacteria; kingdom Bacillati; phylum Actinomycetota; class Actinomycetes; order Kitasatosporales; family Streptomycetaceae; genus Streptomyces; species Streptomyces sp. NPDC050738. The sequence goes on from NZ_JBFAHN010000003.1 coordinate 65,248, forward strand.
GGTACGGATTCGCACCGCGCCCCCAGCGTCGTGCGAGCGGCATCGGCAGGTCCTGGCCGCGCACCGGGATCTCGTACGTGGAACCCGCGACGTCCACATAGACGCGCACCCCTCGCGACATGGACTGCCGCTGCAGGGGGATGCGGGCCCGCAGGATCGTGGCCGTGTCCCCGTCCGCGGGCTCATGACCGAACCGGCCCTCGGCAGCGGCGAGTTCATGCCCGTCGGGCAGCCTTCGGGCCCGCGCCTTGTCGGCGCTCGCGGGCATCGCGCCCTGAGCGAGGCGGACGACCAGGGATTCCGTGTCGCCGGTCACCCCTGCCCGTATGACGAGGGAGAGCGACAGCTCATCGCCGTCCTGCTCCCAGCCCGATTCGAGCAGCTCCGTGCCTGCGGCGAGCCGGCCGGGAACCTTCTCGCCCACGAGTTCGAAGTCCCGGTCCTTCAGGCCGAGCCGGGGGTCCCGGAAGCCGGGATAGCGGGCGAAGGCCCGGTCGCCCTCCAGGTGGAACGCGGGCGCACCGAGGGCGTACTCCTCCGTGATCGCACGGCAGAGCTCATCGACGGCGCCGGCCTGGGCCAGCCGCAGGCGGGCGCGCTGCTGGACACCCAGCCAGTCGCTGATCCCGTCCGTCAGATAGGCGTCGGCCAGGCGCTTGATGCCCGCGCAGACCTCGTCCCGCGTCTCCGCGTCCAGGTCGGGGAAGTCCTTGTGGATCAGCTTGGACAGTTCCCACTTGAAGTGGCGCTTGAATATGGCGTCGCGGTGGGGACCTGCCTCGATCAGCCCGGCCGTGTGGTCCATGATCTTCGCGGTGCAGCGCAGCCGGGCCAGGTGATTGGCCCGGTAGGTGATGTTGCTGGCGTCGCCTCGCTTCACCGCGTAGTAGCAGGTGTAGTCCGCGACCACGGAGATCTTGCGGGCGCGGACACATGCCTCGATGGTGAACGGCTGGTCGCTGCCGACCGGGACGTCCTCGGGGAAGCGCAGCTTGTGCTGCTCCACGAGCTCACGCCGGAAGAGCTTGGTGTTGGCGAGCGCGAAGGGCAGTTCCTTGCCGTACAGACTGACGTCCGGGTCGTTCTCCTTGTAGAGCGACTGGCGCACATAACGGCCGTTGGTGCCGACCATCTTGCCGACCACGACGTCGGAACCGTTCTCGTCGGCGCAGGCCACCATCCGCTGCAGCGCCTCTTCGCCCAGATAGTCGTCGGAGCCGATGAAGTAGACATAGCGCCCCGTCGCCTGCTCCAGAGCCCTGTTGCTCGGCACCGCGGGTCCACCGGAGTTGGCCTGGTGGATCACCTTGACGGTGTCCGGGTAACGCTCGGCGAAGCGGTCGAGCTCGGCGCCGCTGTCGTCGGTCGAGCCGTCGTCGACGGCGACGACCTGAAGGCGGTCGAGGCCGATGCTCTGGCCGACGAGCGAGTTCAGGCACTCGGTCAGGTACGGCATCGTGTTGTACACGGCCACGACGACCGTCACATCGGGAACCACGGGGGTGGTGCTCACGGTGTCACCTCGGCACTCTTGCGCTTACCTCCGGGAAGCAGCCTCGAGTACACGCTGTCGAGCACCAAGGCCTGGGCTTCCCACGTCCACTGGTCGAGCAGTCCCGGTTCGTCGTAGACGTCCCGGTACTTCTTCGGTTCCGCCAGTACCGCCGTCGCCGCGCGGACGTAGTCGTCCACGTCCTCGGCCTTGAAGACCTCGCCCTGACCGGTCTTCGCGACCATCTCGCCCATCGTCTTCACATCGCTGACCACGAACGGCAGTCGTGCGTGCGAGTACTCGAAGAACTTCGTGATCAGCGCGATCTCGTGGTTCGGCCAGTGATGGATCGGGATGACCCCGAAGTCCGCCGTGGAGAGGAAGGGCACGACCTGGTAGTGCGGCACGTACGGAAGGATGTGCACCCGGTCCGCGACACCCAACTCCTGGGCGCGGTCCGCCAGTTCCGTCATGTACGCCGAGGTCGGACGCAGCACCACGAAGGCGACGTGCAGTTCCGGTATCCGCGGCAGCGACTCGACCATGATGTCGAGACCGCGCTGCGGGGCCGCCGCACCGCTGTACACGGAGAGCGGCACGTCCGGACCGATACCGCACAGCTCGCGCAGATCCGGTACGGGCTCGGCGGCCTGCTCGGGCGAGACCTCCGCGTCGGGGGCGTTGAGCACGACCTCGGGCGTGGCACCGAGACCGTGCCGCTCGACCAGCATGTCGGCGAGGGTCGCGGAGACGGTCGTCACGGCGTCGGCGTACTTGGCGTACGACTGCTCGTGAAGGATCTGCGCGACGTGCCAGCGCGGGTGCGGGCTCCAGGGCTTGATGCCCGGCAGGAACTCGTGCGCGTCCCAGACGAGCTTGACGTCACGCTTGCGCGCACGCGCCCGCAGCGTGGCACGCGCGCCGACGCCCAGCATCCGGAAGTCGTTGGCGTGGATCAGATCGGGCTTCAGCTCGTCGATCACCTTGCCGTAGGCGAGCTCCATGTCGAGCAGGAAGGGGTCGAGCTTGCGCCAGGCCCGCTCCCCCATCAGCCGCTGCCACATGGACGTGGTGAACCGGTCGAGCGGTGCGTCCATCTGCTTGCGGCGCTTGTCCAGCGCGCGCGTCTGCCGGTGGCGCGCTCCGACCCAGCCGCTGAGCACCTTGGCACTGATCCGGGGCACCACAAGGCGTGCCTTGCCCACGGACGACTTGGCCGAAGTCGCCTCGATGAGGCGGATGTTGAGATCGGCCCGCCAGGCCTTCATCTTCTGCTTGCGGTAGCCGGCCAGCGGACCGGGGCGGTACGCGAGCGGGGCGCGCAGCGGCGCGCGGCGGTACTCGTAGCGCCGCCTGTTCATCGGCCCGGGCACCGGGATCAGCCGGACCTCGGCGTCGCCGAGCTTCCAGGTCTGCTCGCTCTTGCCCGGAGACTTGCCGAGAAGGATCACGTCCCAGCCGGCATCTGCCGCCGAACGTGCCTCCTTCTGCACCCGGGAGTCGCCGTTCACGCCGTTGTCGACCAGCATGACGATCCGGCCGCGGCTGCCGACGCGCGGCTCCGGGAGATTTTCAGACGCCATCAGATGCGGGTTCCCTCGTCTGGACCGTCATTCCGGTCTTGGCGGATTCCAGCACCGCCGCGGCCACCTCGACCGTACGCAGTCCGTCGCGCAGTGTGCAGATGTCCCGGTCCTCGCCGCGTACCGCATCGCGGAAGAGCTCGTGCTCGACCAGCAGCGGCTCGCGCTTGGGGATCGCGTAGCGGATCATGTCGCCCTCGGAGACTCCGCGGAACGCCTGCAGCGCCTCCCACTCCGTCGCCACGGCGGCGTTCGAGTGGAACGTCAGGTCCGCGGTGAGGGTGTCGGCGATGAAGGTGCCGCGCTCGCCGGTGACCGAGGTGAAGCGCTCCTTGAGCGGGCTCAGCCAGTTGACGAGGTGGTTGACCATGGTGCCGTCGGTGAGCAGGCCCACCGCGGAGACCATGTCCTCGTGCGCGCGGCCGCTCTTGTGGACGGTGTGGGCGGAGATCGAGACGTACTGCTGTCCGGTCACCCAGCCCGTCAGGTCGATGTCGTGCGTCGCGAGGTCCTTGACCACGCCGACGTCGGCGATGCGATGCGGGAAGGGGCCCTGACGGCGGGTGACCACCTGGAAGACCTCACCCAGCTCGCCCGCCTCCAGACGGGTGCGCAGGGACCGCAGCGCCGGGTTGCAGCGCTCGATGTGGCCGACGCCGGCGACCAGGCCGCGGGTCTCGAAAGCCTCGACGAGGCGGCGGGCGCCCTCGACAGTGTCGGCGACGGGCTTCTCGATCAGCGCGCAGACGCCGGCTTCGGCGAGCTTGAGGCCGACCTCTTCGTGCAGTGCGGTGGGGCAGGCCACCACCGCGTAGTCGATGCCGAGTTCGAGCAGTTCCTCGACGGTCGACAGCACGGGGGCACCCTGCGCCCAGCCGTTCTTGTCGCCCATCGGGTCGACGACGCCGATCAGCTCCACGCCCTCGAGACCGGCCAGCACGCGTGCGTGGTGGCGGCCCATCGAGCCGAGGCCGACGAGTCCGGCTCTGAGAGGTGCGGTCACTGGTTGTCCCCCAGCTCGTTCACGGCAGCGGCGATGCGCTCCAGGTCGTCCGCGGAGAGCGAAGGGTGCACCGGCAGCGAGACGACCTCGGCCGCGGCGCGCTCCGTCTCGGGCAGGTCCCAGCTGCGGCCGGCCTTCTGGTCCGGCTCCCAGTACGGCTTCAGGCGGTGGATCGGGGTCGGGTAGTACACGGCGTTGCCGATGCCCGCCTCGGAGAGCTTCGCCATCGCGGCGTCGCGGTCGCCCTGTATACGAACGGTGTACTGGTGGTACGCGTGCCGCACACCCTCGGCGAGCGGCGGCGTGGTGACGGCCGGAGCGGTGATGTGCTGGTCGAGGTAGGCGGCGTTCGCCTGGCGCTGCGCGGTCCAGCCGAGCACCTTGCCGAGCTGTACGCGGCCGACGGCGGCCGAGACGTCCGTCATGCGCATGTTGGCGCCGACGATCTCGTTGGCGTACCGCTGCTCCATGCCCTGGTTACGGAGCAGCCGCAGCGTGCGCGCGATCTCCGCGTCGGCGGTGGTGACCATGCCGCCCTCGAGGGAGTGCATGTTCTTGGTCGGGTAGAAGCTGAAGGTGCCGCCGTCGCCGAAGGCGCCGACCGGCGTGCCGTTCAGAGCCGCGGTGTGCGCCTGGCAGGCGTCCTCCACGACCGCGAGCTTGTGCTTCTGCGCGATCGGCATGAGCTTGTCCATCGCGGCCGGGTGGCCGTACAGGTGGACCGGCATGATCGCGGCGGTGCGCGGCGTGATCGCCGCCTCGACGGCGGCCGGGTCCAGGCCGAAGCTGCCGGGCTCGATGTCGGCGAAGACGACGTCGGCGCCGACCAGGCGGACCGCGTTGGCGGAGGCCGCGAAGGAGAAGGACGGGACGATGACCTCGTCACCGGGTCCGATGCCCAGGGCGAGCAGAAGAAGGTGGAGGGCAGAGGTGCCCGAGTTGACGGCGACGCAGTGACGGCCGTCGACCAGCTCGGAGAAACCTTCCTCGAAGGCGGCCACTTCGGGGCCCTGGACGACGCGGCCGCTGCGCAGTACGCGTACGGCGGCCTCGATCTCCTCTTCGCCGATCACTGGCCGGGCAGCAGGGATCGGCTCCCTGATAACGCTCGACATGGACGTCCTCCTTCAACACCGCAAGAGCTGTGAATGGCAAAGGTTTCGAGGCGGTCGGACGTCTGACGAGGCCCTGCTACCCCCGGCGCATGGCCGACTCTGTACCAATTTTTTGCGCACAAACCACCCACTCCCCCCAAAGGGGATGACCTGCGCAGGGTCTTTTGGGCCGGTCTGTGGTGAAACGACCCGGCCCGCCCGATCGGAGTATCCGTGGCCAAACCACAGGCGGCAGCGATCGGCGACACATTATCAGGGTTTTCATAGCAGGTTTCGTGGAGGTAAAGGGCAAAACCACGGAGAACGCCGAAGAGGTGCGGTCCCCCACAGGGCACCGCACCTCTTCGTCACTGTCTGGACGGCTCCGGTCAGTCCTCGGTGGAGGCCGAGACCGCCGGCAGCGCCTGCTGCTCGGCCGCCGCGGTCTTCTTCGTGGCCGCCTTCTTCGCCGTCGTCTTCTTCGCGGCCGTCTTCTTCGTCGCCGCCGCCGTCTTCTTGGTGGCGGCCTTCTTGGCCGTCGCCTTCTTGGCGGTCTTACGGGCGGCCGTCTTCTTGGCCGGAGCCTCCGGCTCCGCCTCGGCGGACGGGGCGTCGACCACGACCACCGCGGCCTCGGCCGTACCCGAAGGGGAACCCGCGGGAGCGGTCGCCTTGCGCGTCGCCCTGCGGCGGGCACGCGGCGGAGCCGCATCGGCCGGCGCCTCGTCGGCGACGGGCGCGGCCACCGGCTCGGGAGCGGTCTCGGCCTTGGGGGTCTCCGTCACGACGACCTCCGCGACCTCCTCCGCGACCTTGGGCGCACCGGCCGGAGCCGAGGCCTTGCGGGTCGCGCGGCGGCGGCCACGGGCCGGAGCGGCCTCGACGACCGGCTCGGGCTGCGTCTCGACGACCGGCTCGGGAGCGGACTCCACGACCGGCTCGGGCTCGACGACCGGCTCCGGCGCCGCCTCGACGACGGGCTCGGCCGCCATCTTCGGCGTACCGGCCGGGGCCGACACCTTGCGGGTCGCCCGGCGGCGGCCACGGCCGCGACCGGCGGCGGCCTCCGCCTCGGCGGCGCTGCTGTACAGCTCCTCGTCCGGGGCGAACGGCTCCGGAAGCGCGACGGGCTCCGCCACCTCGGCGGCCAGCTCGGCCTCCGTCTCGTGCGTCTCGTACTCGTCGTGGTCGTGCTCGTGCGTGTGCTCGGTGTGGTCCGCGTGATCCGAACCGCCCCTGCCGCCACGCTTCTTGGAGCGCTTGCCGCCACCGCCGCCGCCCGAAGCCGTCGGCTGCTCCATGTGCACGATGACACCGCGACCGTTGCAGTGGACACAGGTCTCGGAGAAGGACTCGAGGAGACCCTGGCCCACGCGCTTGCGCGTCATCTGGACCAGGCCCAGCGAGGTGACCTCGGCCACCTGGTGCTTGGTCCGGTCACGGCCCAGGCACTCCAGGAGCCGGCGTAGGACCAGATCGCGGTTGTTCTCCAGGACCATGTCGATGAAGTCGATGACGACGATGCCACCGAGGTCGCGCAGCCGCAGCTGGCGCACGATCTCCTCGGCCGCCTCGAGGTTGTTCTTCGTGACGGTCTCTTCGAGGTTGCCGCCCTGACCGGTGAACTTGCCGGTGTTGACGTCGACGACGATCATCGCCTCGGTCTTGTCGATCACCAGCGAGCCGCCCGAGGGCAGGTAGACCTTGCGGTCCAGCGCCTTCATCAGCTGCTCGTCGATCCGGTACGTCGCGAAGACGTCGACCTCCGAAGTCCAGCGCGAGAGCCGGTCCTTGAGGTCGGGGGCGACGTGTGCGACGTATCCGTAGATCGTCTCCCACGCCTCGTCACCGCTGACGATGACCTTCGAGAAGTCCTCGTTGAAGATGTCGCGGACGACCCGGACGGTCATGTCCGGCTCGCCGTAGAGCAGGGTCGGGGCGTTGGACGCGCCGCCGCTCTTCGCCTTCTTCTGAATGTCCTCCCACTGCGCCTGCAGACGCTCCACGTCACGGCGCAGCTCGTCCTCGCTGGCGCCTTCCGCGGCGGTACGGACGATGACGCCCGCGTCCTCGGGGACGATCTTCTTGAGGATGGTCTTCAGGCGCGCGCGCTCGGTGTCGGGCAGCTTGCGGCTGATCCCGGTCATCGAGCCCTCGGGCACGTAGACCAGATAGCGGCCGGGCAGCGAGACCTGGCTGGTCAGGCGGGCGCCCTTGTGGCCGATCGGGTCCTTGGTGACCTGCACCAGGACCGACTGGCCGGACTTGAGCGCGGTCTCGATGCGGCGCGGCCCGTGGGCCATGCCGAGCGCCTCGAAGTTGACCTCACCGGCGTACAGGACGGCGTTGCGGCCCTTGCCGATGTCGACGAACGCGGCCTCCATCGAGGGGAGCACGTTCTGGACCTTGCCCAGGTAGACGTTGCCGACGTACGAGGTCGACTGCTCCTTGTTGACGTAGTGCTCGACGAGGATGTTGTCCTCGAGGACGCCGATCTGCGTGCGCTCGCCGTGCTGGCGCACGACCATCACGCGCTCGACGGCCTCGCGGCGCGCCAGGAACTCCGCCTCGGTGATGATCGGCACCCGGCGGCGGCCCTGCTCGCGGCCTTCGCGGCGGCGCTGCTTCTTGGCCTCCATGCGGGTCGAGCCCTTGATGGACTGGACCTCGTCGAAGCCGGTGCCGGGCTCGCGCTCGGCTTCCTTCTTGCGGGGCTCACGGACCTTGACGACCGTACGCTCCGGGTCGTCCGACCCCGACGTACCGTCGTCGCCCGAAGCATCTCCGCTGCGACGGCGCCGGCGACGGCGGCGACGGCTGCTGGCGGAACCCGACGCGGAGCTGTCGTCCTCGTCGTCCTCCGGCTCCTCGGCCTCGGTCTGCGCCTCGGCGTCCTCGGACTCGCCGTCCGCGTCGTCGTCGTTGCGCTCGTCGGAGTCGGCGCTCTCGCCCCGGCGACGGCGGCGGCCTCCGCGGCGGCGGCGGCGCGAGGGCCGGTCGCCGTACTCGTCGGTCTCCTCGGCGTCCTGGCTGTCGTCGGCCTCGGCCTCGACCTCGACCTCCGGCTCCACCTCGGTGGCAGCCTCGGCTGCGGGCGCCTCCACGGGAGCGGGAGCCGCCTCGACGGCTGCCTTCTCGGCCTCGGCGGGCTCGCCGCGCCGGCGACGGCGGCGGCTGCTGCGCGAACCGGCCTGCGGCGCGGGCTGCTCGGCGGGAGCGGCGGCCTCGACGGCCGTCTCCTCCACCACTTCTTCCTCGTCCTCGACCTCTGCGGGCCGGGATGCGGCAGCCGCGGCGGCGGACTCCAGGGTCTGGAACATCGGCTCGGTGAAGACCGGGGCCTGGAACACCGCGACGGCGGGGCGCTGGGCCCTGCGGCGCGAGCGCCCGTTCTCCTCCGGCTGCTTCTCCTCGGCCTTCGCGGTGAACTGCGGGGCCTCGGCGCGACGGCGCTTGCGGCTGCGCGACGGCGAGTCGTTCTCCTCGGCCAGCGTCTCGGCGACGGCCTCGGGCAGGCTCTCACCGGCCGGCTCGGACTGCGGGGCGGCGGCGGGCGAGGTGGCCCGGCGGCGGTTGCGGCCACGGGGTGCGGGCTCGTCGCTCATGACGGCCGGGGCCTCGGCGGCCACGGGCTCGTCGCTCACCGCGGCAGCGGTCTCGGCGGCAGCGGCCTTGGGCGCACCGGCAGGCGCGCTCGCCTTACGGGTCGCACGGCGGCGGGAAGGAGCGGCAGCGGGGGCCTCGGCCGGCTCGGCCTCAGCGGCGGGAGCGGCGTCCGGCACAGCGGCCACGACGATCTCGGCGGGCTCGGCAGCCTTGGGGGCGCCGGCGGGCGCACTGGCGGAACGGGTCGCACGGCGGCGGGAACGCGCCGGAGCAGCAGCCTCGACCGGCTCGGCGGCGACTTCCTGCGCCACGGTCTCCGCGGGCGCGGGGGCCGCTGCGACCTCGACGACCCCGGCGGCTTCTGCGGCCTTGGGCGCACCGGCGGGCGCGCTCGCCGAACGGGTCGCACGGCGGCGGGAACGCGCCGGAGCGGCGGTCTCGACGGCGGGCTCCGCGTTCTGCGCGGGCTCGGTGTTCTCTGCGGGCTGCTCCGCGGCTACGGCGGCCTCGGCCGTCGGCGCACCGGCCGGCGAGGAGGCGCGGCGGCGGTTGCGGGTACGGGGTGCGGGCTCGTCGCTCGCGACGGCCGGGGCCTCGGCGGCCACGGGCTCGTCGCTCACCGCGGCAGCGGTCTCGGCGGCAGCGGCCTTGGGCGCACCGGCGGGCGCGCTCGCCTTACGGGTCGCACGGCGGCGTACAGCAGGCGCGGAAGCCTCGGGGGCCTCGGCCGCGGTACCCTCCGCGGCCGTTATGGCCGGCGCAGCCGACTCGGCTGCTTCGGCCGATCCGGTGGCCCCGCCGACCGGCGGACCGGCCGGACGCGACGCCGCACGGCGCCGACGGCGCGGCGGCAGCGTGTCGCTGGGTGAGGTGTGGTCTTCGGTTGCTCCGGCGTTGCCGGATTCTTCTCGCTCGAGCATGCGGGCGGTTCTCCCGTCACGCTCCCGGGCGCCGCGTCTGTGTCCGGTCCGCTGCGGTCCGCGTCATGTGCGCGGTTCCGCTCGTCCGGGGCGCGGGCGCCGCACGGGAGCTGATGTCTGGCTCGCCGGTTCCGTACGCTCTTTTGCGTACGGCCTGGCGAAAGTCTCCTGGTCAGTGCGCTGCCCGACCCAGGTGGCTCCCGGATACAAGGGCTGCGCTACAACGACTGTCCTTACGCGGCGGGACCATCCGGCGCCGTCGCGGCGGCAGTCCCGGCGGCCGTGGGTGGAGCGGCCGGGGCAGCCTCGCGGTCGGGCGCGAGCGGGTCGGTCACCGTGCCGGACTCTTCGTCGAAGAGCCCCTGCGCCAGCCTCGTCACCGCTGCGGGGACGGGCGGCGCCAGGTCGGCCACAACGTGGAGACCGGACAGGACGTCGTCGGGTCGTACAGCAGGTGTCACGTGCCGAACAACCAGCCGCAGTATCGCACAAGGCCCGTCCACCGGCCTATCAGGCTGTGGACGAACGACCTGCAGATCCGCTACGGCACCCCGCGCGTCGAAGGTCCGCAGACCGTTCTTCGCACGCCGCTGGACCTCGACCGACTCCGCCGCGTTGAAAGCCGCGACGGCCTTCTCCGCGTCCTCGAACTCGACGCCGTTCAGGGTCATTTCCCATACGGACGCGGTCAGCCGGTCGGCGAGACCTGACGTCCGTGCCTCGACCGCGTCGACGATGTCGAGGCCGGTCGGCATCGACTCGTCGAGGAGCAGTCTCAGCTTCTCCGGGTCCCGCGCCTCGGTGAGGGCGATCTCCAGGAATTCGGACTCGCTGCCCGTGCCGGTGGGTGCGGCATTGGCGTAGGACACCTTGGGGTGCGGGGTGAAGCCCGCCGAGTACGCCATGGGCACCTCGGCACGGCGCAGCGCCCGCTCGAAGGCGCGCTGGAAGTCACGGTGGCTGGTGAACCGGAGGCGGCCGCGCTTGGTGTAGCGCAGTCGGATGCGCTGCACCGCCGGTGCGGGCGGCGGGCCTTCGGGCTGTCGCTTGCCCAGTGGTTCTTCTCCTCGGTGCGGGACGGAGGCGGGAGGCGCACCGTCCTACGGCGGGGTTCCCGGGGCACCGGCCTGCCGGTTCACCCCTGCTTGTGCAGGGAGATCTCGGGTTCGGGTGCCGCCTCGGGGACAGTCGTTGTACTACCCAGAGTACGCGCCCGGGCCACTGATGGTTCCCGGGCCTCCACCGGGGCCGCTCCGCCGAAGAGCGCCCGCCACATCTCACGCCTGGTGTCCCGCACGGTCTGCCGTACGGACGCGAGCGCCGCCCGCACCCCGCGTCCCGCCTCGGCGACCGCCCGGCCGACGGGCGCGAGGACGTAGGTGCGACTCCACCGCCAGGTCGCCCGCACCGGCCGCCCCACCAGATTCCAGCCGAGCCACTTCAGCCCGCGCCCGATGGCCCGCGAGATGTACCCGGCGATCCGCCAGCAGACGCCGATCGCCTCGCCGATCTCCCGCACGACCACGCGCAGCCCCCGGCCCAGCGGCACCAGGACGTACCGCCACAGCACGATGAAGGGGAAGGCGATCGCGATGCCGAGCGGGGTGAGCACGAAGCGGTACGTCTGCACGCCCAGCCATCCCAGGACCGCCCCGAGGCCGAGCACGGCCCAGGTGATCGCACGGCCGACGGGCGCCAGGATCCACGCGTACACCCAGCGGGCGACCGGCACCACCACGTACCGCCAGAGCGCGACCCACGGCCAGACGAACAGCGCCCGGCCCACCCACCCGAGCGCGATCCCCGTCCAGCGGCCCAGCGCGGCGATCGCGTGTCCGACGGGCGTCAGCACCCAGCGGTAGAGCCAGCGTGCGGGGATTCCGACGAGGGTGCGGCCGAGCCAGCCCAGGGCGATTCCCGTCCCGCGGACGACGGCGGCGATGCCGTGTCCGAGCGGCGTCAGGACGTACCGGTACAGCCAGCGCGCCGGCGGGACGACCACGTAGCGCCAGAGCGCGACCCACGGCCAGACGAACAGCGCCTTCGCCACCCAGCCGAGCGCCCGCCCCAGCGGCGTCAGCACATAGCGGTGGAGCCGGCGCCCCACCCAGGAGAGCGCATCCCACACCACGCGCACCGGGAGCACGACGAGCAGCACCACGATCCGCACCGGAATGCGGATCGCCGCGGTCAGACAGCCCTCGGGCTCGGGCCTGCGCTCCAGTTCCACTGTGTTCCCCACGTCTCCCCAGACGAAGCGGCCCGGTCACGGAGTTCCGTGACCGGGCCGCCAATTCTCTTACCGGCGAAGCTACTTGACGACCGTCAGCGGCAGCAAGGTCTTACCCGTCGGGCCGATCTGGATGCTCGTGTCCATCTGCGGGCAGACGCCGCAGTCGAAGCACGGGGTCCAGCGGCAGTCCTCGACCTCGGTCTCGTCGAGCGAGTCCTGCCAGTCAGCCCAGAGCCACTCCTTGTCGAGACCGGAGTCCAGGTGGTCCCAGGGCAGGACCTCTTCGTACGTGCGCTCACGCGTCGTGTACCAGTCGACGTCCACACCGAAGTCCGGCAGCGTCTTCTCGGCGGCCTGCATCCAGCGGTCGTAGGAGAAGTGCTCGCGCCAGCCGTCGAAGCGGCCGCCACTCTCGTAGACGGCGCGGATGACGGAGCCGATGCGGCGGTCGCCGCGCGAGAGCAGGCCCTCGACGATGCCGGGCTTGCCGTCGTGGTAGCGGAAGCCGATCGAGCGGCCGTACTTCTTGTCCCCGCGGATCTTGTCGCGGAGCTTGGTCAGGCGGGCGTCGGTGTCCTCGGCGCTCAGCTGCGGTGCCCACTGGAAGGGCGTGTGCGGCTTGGGCACGAAGCCGCCGATGGAGACGGTGCAGCGGATGTCGTTCTGCCCGGAGACCTCGCGGCCCTTGGCGATGACGTTGGTCGCCATCTCGGCGATCTGCAGGACGTCTTCATCGGTCTCGGTGGGGAGGCCGACCATGAAGTACAGCTTCACCTGGCGCCAGCCGTTGCCGTACGCCGTGGAGACCGTACGGATCAGGTCCTCCTCCGAGACCATCTTGTTGATGACCTTGCGGATGCGCTCCGAGCCGCCCTCGGGCGCGAACGTGAGGCCGGAGCGGCGGCCGTTGCGGGTGAGTTCGTTGGCCAGGTCGATGTTGAAGGCGTCGACGCGGGTGGAGGGGAGGGACAGGCCGATCTTGTCCTCGGTGTAGCGGTCGGCCAGCCCCTTCGCGACCTCGGCGATCTCGCTGTGGTCCGCGGACGACAGCGAGAGCAGCCCGACCTCCTCGAAACCGGTCGCCTTGAGACCCTTCTCGACCATCTCGCCGATGCCGGTGATGCTTCGCTCCCGTACGGGGCGCGTGATCATGCCGGCCTGGCAGAAACGGCAGCCGCGGGTGCAGCCGCGGAAGATCTCTACGGACATCCGCTCGTGGACGGTCTCCGCGAGCGGTACGAGCGGCTGCTTCGGATACGGCCACTCGTCCAGGTCCATGACAGTGTGCTTGGAGACCCGCCACGGAACCCCGGACCGGTTGGGTACGACACGGCCAATACGCCCGTCCGGCAGGTACTCGACGTCGTAGAAGCCCGGGACGTACACCCCGCCGGTCTTCGCGAGCCGCAGGAGCACCTCCTCGCGGCCACCGGGACGGCCCTCCGCCTTCCAGGCGCGGATGATCTCGGTGATGGCCAGGACGGCCTGCTCGCCGTCGCCCAGGACGGCGCAGTCGATGAACTCGGCGATCGGCTCGGGGTTGAAGGCGGCGTGGCCTCCGGAGAGCACGATCGGGTCGTCGATGGTGCGGTCCTTGGCGGCGAGCGGGATGCCCGCCAGATCCAGGGCGGTGAGCATGTTGGTGTAGCCGAGCTCGGTGGAGAAGGAGAGCCCGAAGACGTCGAAGTCCTTCACCGGCCGGTGCGCGTCCACCGTGAACTGCGGGACCTGGTGCTCGCGCATGAGCGCTTCCAGGTCGGGCCAGACGCTGTACGTGCGCTCGGCGAGGACGCCTTCGCGCTCGTTCAGCACCTCGTAAAGGATCATGACGCCCTGGTTGGGGAGTCCGACCTCGTACGCGTCCGGGTACATCAGCGCCCAGCGGACGTCGCACGCGTCCCAGTCCTTGACGGTGGAATTCAGCTCCCCGCCGACGTACTGGATGGGCTTCTGGACGTGCGGAAGAAGCGCTTCCAAGCGGGGGAAGACCGACTCGACAGGCATGGTGGCGTCTCTCATGAGCGGGCAGGGGTGACCATCCAGCGTACCCCGCGCGCGGAAGCCTCCTTCCACACTTCCGGCAGCTCGCGTTCGCGGTCGGCCGCCGCCGCCTCTTCCTGCCCGTACAGAAGACCCCAGGTGAAGGCCGTCTCCCCCGCCGCGTGCGCCTGGATCGCCAGCGTGCGCAGGGCCTCCCTGGCCACGACGCTGTCCTGGTGGTCGCCGAGGACGGTCTGCACCGCCTTCATGCGCTTCGCGAAGCGTTTCGCGGATGTGCCGAGTGCGGGGGCCGCCGCTTCTCCCGCGTACCTGGCGCGTTTGGCCGCTTTACGGGCCTCGTGCAGCGCCAGGTCGCGTGCGGCTCCCGGGGGCAGGGTGAGCGCGTGCTCGATGCGAGTGGCGAGGCGGGCGTGGTCCTTGAGGACCGCCTTCGGCAGCGCCTTGACCGCGGGCTGTGCGGCGGCGGGCAGCAGCGGGGGCGCGGCGAGGAGCGCGTCGAGCGTCTCCAGGAGGGCGAGGTAACGCCGGCCGTCGAGTACGGCGAGGGTGTGGCGGCGCGATCCGGTGCGGTGGGCCACGGTCCAGATGCGCAGGCGGCCGCGGACGGGGCCGAGCAGGAGGGTCCTGGGGACGGTGTCGATGCGCGCGGTGAGGCGTTCGGTGAGCACCTCCTGGTCGCGGTCGATGCCCAACTCGCTTGCCAGCCACTTGAGTTCCTCGCCGATCGGGTCGGTGACGGCGCGGTCGACGATCTTTCCGTACGTACGGAGCGCGCTGCGCAGCCGGCGGGTCGCGACGCGCAACTGGTGTACGGAGTCGGGGAGATCGCGCCGTACGGCCGGGTCGTACGCGAGGATCGCGTCGACCTGGGCGCGGAGGTAGGCCAGGACGTGACCGCCCGCGGAGTCCTGCGCCGGGGCGGCCTCGCTCCGGGGCGCGGGGATCGCAGGGGCGGTCTCGGCGAGGGCACGGGCGAGCTTGGAAGCGGAGGACGAGCGGCGGATGCCGGCCTTGCGCAGGCGCTTCTCCACGGCGTCCAGGACGGCCGGGTCGGCGTCGTCGGCCAGTTCGACCTCGATCTCCGTCCAGTGCGACTCCCCCGGGCCGCCGGCGAGCCGCTCGGCGCGTACGGCGTCGATGCTGAGCTCCGCGATCAGCGTGCCGTCGGCCGCCGTCAGATGCCGTACGTCGCGGGAGGACAACAGGCGTACGACAGGGACCAGTTGGGCGTCACGGGTACGGGAGCGGGCGAGCCCGGCCAGGGCACGCGGGACCATGTCGGAGAGCGGGGCCCGTATCTCGTCGCGCACGTCCGGGGCGACCGGGAACTTCAGGTGCCAGCCCGCGTCGTCACCGCCGGTGCGCCGGCGCAGTGTGAGCGAGGCGGCGGCCAGCCGCTGGTCGGTGGTGTCGTAGTAGACCGCGTCGAGTTCGGCGACGCCTTTGTCGATGACGGCCGAGACTCCGGGGACTCGGGTCAGGTCGGGCAGCTGGTTGTCGTCGGTGGCTTCGTACTTCCGCTCGATCTCGCGCTTCGTGTCCGCCATGGACCGAATTTACTCGGGCCCGCATGGCGGAGTCCATGGCTCCAACTGCGCGTGGCCTGCTCGAACTGCTGGGGGTCCGGGGGTCGCCCCCGGGGAAACGCAGCGTGCCCCGGCGTCAGGCTGTCATCGGGCGTTGCACACGGATCGACTGGAGCAGACCGATCGCGACCCAGACCGCGAACATGGACGAGCCGCCGTAGGAGACGAAGGGAAGCGGAAGGCCGGCGACGGGCATGATGCCCAGCGTCATGCCGATGTTCTCGAAGGCCTGGAACGCGAACCAGGCGATGATCCCGGCCGCCACGATCGTCCCGTACAGCTCGGTGGTCTCGCGGGCGATCCGGCAGGCACGCCACAGCACGACGCCGATGAGGACGAGGATGAGACCGGCCCCCACGAAGCCGAGTTCCTCGCCCGCGACGGTGAAGACGAAGTCCGTCTGCTGCTCGGGGACGAACTGCCCGGTGGTCTGCGAGCCATGGAAGAGGCCGGTGCCGGTGAGGCCGCCCGAACCGATGGCGATACGCGCCTGGTTGGTGTTGTAGCCGACGCCCGCCGGGTCGAGCGCCGGGTTGGCGAAGGCGGCGAAGCGGGCGATCTGGTAGTCGTCGAGGAGGCCGAGCTGCCAGACCGCGATCGCGCCGAACGCGCCCGCGGAGAGCAGTCCGAGCACCCAGCGGTTGGAGGCGCCGGACGCCAGCAGGACGCCGAGGACGATCATCGCCATCACCATGACCGAGCCGAGGTCCGGCATCAGCATGACGATCATTATCGGGACGGCGGCCAGGCCGAGGGATTTGGCCACCGTGCGGTGGTCGGGGTGGGCCTGGTCGCCCGCGTCCACCCGGGAGGCGAGGATCATCGCCATCCCCAGGATGATCGTGATCTTGGTGAACTCGGAGGGCTGGAGGGAGAATCCGCCGCCGATGACGATCCAGGCGTGGGCGCCGTTCACGGTCTGTCCGAGCGGGGAGAGGACCGCGAGGATCAGGACGACGGAGAGGCCGTAGAGGATCGGGATGGCGCCGCGCAGCGTGCGGTGGCCGAGCCAGATGGTGCCGATCATCAGGGCGAGGCCGATGCCGGTGTTCATGACGTGGCGCAGCAGGAAGTAGTACTGGTCGCCGTGGGTGAGGCTGGTGCGGCCGCGGGTCGCCGAGAGGACCAGCGCGGAGCCGATCCCGGAGAGGGCGAGCGCGGCAAGGAGCAGCGGCCAGTCGAGCCTGCGGACCACGGAGTCGCGGGCCGCGAGCTTGGACCAGGCGCCGCGCTCGGGTGCGTAACGCGAGACGGAGAAACCGGCCATGGTCAGTCCCTCCTGCCGATGCGTGCGGCGAGCTGCTGGTCGCCGGTCTTGGCCGGCGCCTTCTGGGAGTCCGGGTCGTAGTCGCTGATCTTCGGGGAGTCGATCGAGCCATCCGAGGCGATCTTCGGCAGGGACTTCTGGGGGGTGGGGAGCAGTGCCTTCTTGTTGTCCACGGAGCCGTCGGACTGGACGCCGTACAGCGCGTTGTAGATCTTGCGCACCGCCTCACCCGAGGCTCCGGAACCCGTACCGGCCTGGGCGATCGTCATGACCACCGTGTAGTCCTTGGAGTACGTGGCGAGCCATGACGTCGTCTGCTTGCCGTAGACCTCGGCGGTACCCGTCTTGGCGTGCAGCTCGATCTTGTCCTGCGGCCAGCCCTGGAACTTCCAGGCGGCCGTACCGCTGGTGACGACGCCTGCCAGGGCCTTGTCCATGCCCTTGAGCGTGGCCTTGCTGACCGGGAGCTTCGCCTTGACCTTCGGCTTGATCTCCTGGACCGACTTGCCGTCGGCGCTGACGACCGCCTTGCCGATGGTGGGGACGTACTCGGTGCCGCCGTTGGCGAGCGCGCCGTAGATCATGGCCTGCTGGACCGGGGTGACGAGGGTGTCACCCTGGCCGATGGAGTAGTTGATCGAGTCGCCCTCGCGCATCTTGTTGCCTTCGAGGCAGTTCTCGTACGCGATCTTCTCGACGAAGGTCCCGTTCTTCTTGCCTTGCTGGCACCAGATGTTCTTGTTGGCCTTCCAGAACCGCTGCTTCCACTCGCGGTCGGGGACGCGGCCTGTGACCTCGTTGGGCAGGTCGACGCCGGTCTCCTTGCCGAGGCCGAACTGGTGGGCGGCCTTGTAGAAGTAGTCCTTGGGCTCGCCCTTCTTCGGGTTGATGCCGCCGTCCTTCTTCCACTGCGCGTCGGCGAGACCGTAGAAGACGGTGTCGCAGGAGACCTCGAGGGCGCGGCCGAGCGAGATGGGGCCGAAGTTCTCGTTCTCGAAGTTCTTGAACACCTGGTTGCCGACGCTGTACGAGCTGGTGCAGGGGTAGCCGCCGTCCCACACGTAGCCCGCTTCGACCGCGGCGGCCGTGGAGACCACCTTGAACGTCGAACCCGGCGCGGACTGACCCTGTATGGCCCTGTTGAGCAGCGGGTAGTCGGAGTTCTTGCCGGTGAGCTTCGCGTAGTCCTTCGCGGAGATGCCGCCGACCCAGGAGTTGGGGTCGTACGTCGGCGCGGAGGCCATGGCGACGATGCGGCCGGTCTTCGCCTCCATCACGATGGCGGCGCCGGAGTCGGCCTTGTAGTTCGTGCCCGTGATCTTGTCGAACTGCTTGCGGGCGATCTTCATGGCGGCGGCGAGCTCGTACTCGGTGACCCGCTGGACCCGGGAGTCGATGCTGGTGACGAGGTTCGCACCGGGTTGTGCGGAATCGGAATCGGCCTCGCCGATGACCCGGCCGAGGTTGTCGACCTCGTAGCGGGTGACGCCCGCCTTGCCGCGCAGCTGCTGGTCGTACTGGCGCTCCAGGCCGGAGCGGCCGACCTGGTCGGAGCGCAGGTAGGGCGATTCGGAGTCCTTGGCCTTGGTGATCTCGTCGTCGGTGACGGGCGAGAGGTAACCGAGCACCTGGGCGGTGTTGGACTTGCCGGGGGCGGGATAGCGGCGCAGCGCCTGGGGGTCGGCGGAGATGCCGGGGAAGTCCTCGGAGCGCTCGCGGATCTGCAGTGCCTGCTGGGTGGTGGCCTCGTCGGTGACGGGGATCGGCTGGTAGGGGGAGCCGTTCCAGCAGGGCTTGGGGGTCTTGGAGTCGCAGAGGCGGACCTTGTCGATGACGTCCTTGGGCTTCATCTTCAGGACGCCGGCGAGGCGGGTGAGGACGGCCTTGCCGTCGTCCTTCATCTTCAGCAGGTCGGTGCGGGACGCGGTGACCACCAGGCGGGTCTCGTTGTCGGCGAGCGGCACACCGCGCGAGTCGAGGATCGAGCCGCGCACGGCGGGCTGGACGACCTGCTGGACGTGGTTGTTCTTGGCCTCGTCGGTGTACTCCTGGCCGTTGCGGACCTGGAGGTACCAGAGGCGGCCGCCGAGGGTGAGCAGGAGGGAGAAGACGAGGATCTGGATGACGACGAGCCGGATCTGGACCCGTGAGGTCCGCCCCGTTTCGGGGATGTTGGTCATTGCGGGGCCCCCGTCGTTGTCTTCCGGCCGGAGGTCCGGGGGGTGCCCCCGGGAGAATGCAGCGTCACAGCCGCTTGACCCCCTTGATACGTCCGGCCTTGGCCGCCCGGGACTTGGCGGCCTTCATCCGGAATCCCCCGCGCTGGTTGCCGATCCGCAGACCCGTGCCGGCCGACGAGATCCAGCCTGCGGCGACATTGCTGCTGCCGCCC
The DNA here is from genome assembly GCF_040654175.1 of Streptomyces sp. NPDC050738. Taxonomy (NCBI): domain Bacteria; kingdom Bacillati; phylum Actinomycetota; class Actinomycetes; order Kitasatosporales; family Streptomycetaceae; genus Streptomyces; species Streptomyces sp. NPDC050738. Next base: position 84,425 of record NZ_JBFAHN010000003.1, read on the forward strand.
TGGGTGTCGGCGAGCGGGTCGTTCTCCGCGCGTCTGGCCAGCGCCATGATGAACGGGACGGTGAAGGGTGCAAGCAGCAGGTCGTAGACCGCCGCGCTGAACAGCAGTGAGCCCAGGCCCACATGGCGGGCCGCGGTGTCGCCGACCAGGGCGCCCACACCGGCGTACAGCAGGGTGGTGCCGATCGCGGCGGCGACCACGACGAGCATCGGCACGGTCGCGGACCGCATCCGGCCGCTCTCGGGCTTGGCGAGACCGGCGAGGTAGCCGATCACGCACAGCACGAGCGCATAGCGCCCTGCGGCGTGGTCGGCGGGCGGGGCGAGGTCGGCGAGGAGTCCCGCGCCGAAGCCGATGAGGGCGCCCGTGACATGTCCGTAGACCATGGCAAGGCCGAGGACGGTCAGCAGGAGCAGGTCCGGTACGGCGCCGGGGAGTTGAAGTCGGGCGAGCACGCTCACCTGGATCACCAGGGCGACCACCACCAGTGTGGCCGAGAGCAGCATCCGGTTGACACGCATGCGGATCAGCTCCTACTGCTGGGGATAGCCGGCGGTGCCCGTGGGCGTCGCCGTGACGGTGACGGTCGGGGTGGGCTTCGGCTTGGCCGGTTTCTTGGGCAGGACCTCGTCGCGCGGGTTGGTGCGCGGGGCCTGGACGACGACACCGACGATGTCGAGCTTGGTGAAGCCGACGTACGGCCGTACATAGACGGTCCGGGTCAGATCGCCGCCCGAGGGGTCGACGCGGGTGACCACACCGACCGGGACACCGGGCACGAACGGCTTGTCCGACTGGGAGCCGAAGGTGACGAGGCGGTCGCCGGGCTTGACCTTGGCCTTGCCGTTGAGCAGCTGCACGGAGAGCGGGCGGTCGCCCTGGCCGGTGGCGAAGCCGAGTTCGTCGGTGTTCTCCATGCGGGTGCCGACGGTGAAGTCGGGGTCGTTGGCGAGCAGTACGGTCGCGGTGGACGGGCCGACGGTGGTGACGCGGCCGACGAGTCCGTCGCCGTTGAGCACGGTCATGTCGCGCAGGATGCCGTCGTTGGATCCGGCGTCGATGGTGACGGTCCAGGAGAAGCCCTGGGCTGCTCCTATGGCGATGACCTGGGCGCCCTTGATGCCGTACTGGCCCTCGCCCGCGGTCTTGAGCATGGTGTCGAGCTGGCGCGTCCGGCTGCGGTTGCGGTCGTCGCTGCCGAGCTTCTGCTTCAGAGCGGCGTTCTCACGCTCCAGTGCGGAGATGCGGTTGTGGCGCTCTCCGGAGTCCCGTACGGCGCCGATCGCGTTGCCCACCGGGTCGACGGCGGATGCGACGCCGTTCTCTACCGGACCGAAGACGGTGGCGGCGGCCTGCCGGGCGCCGTCGACCGGGGAGTCCTCGCCGCCGCGGATGTCCACCGTGATCAGCGCGAACGCGATCGCGATCAGCAGCACCAGGAGCAGCCGGCTCTCTCGTGTGTCCCTCACGTGCGGAGGCCGTGCCTTCCTCGTCGGGGTCGTTGTGCACTTTTGTATATCAACGATCCGCCGTACGAGTCGGCAGTGGGCCGTACGGCGGATCGATGTGTTCCGTTATCGGCGGGGCTGTGCGTCCAGCACCTGCTGCAGTGCCTCGAACTCCTCGACACACTTGCCGGATCCGAGCGCGACGGAGTCGAGCGGGTCCTCGGCGATGTGGATCGGCATGCCCGTCTCGTGGCGCAGCCGCTCGTCGAGTCCGCGCAGGAGCGCGCCGCCGCCGGTGAGGACGATGCCGCGGTCCATGACGTCGCCGGAGAGCTCCGGCGGGCACTTGTCCAGGGTCGTCTTCACCGCGTCGACGATCGCGTTGACCGGCTCCTCGATGGCCTTGCGGACCTCGGCGGCCGAGATCACCACGGTCTTGGGGAGTCCGGAGACGAGGTCGCGGCCGCGGATCTCGGTGTGCTCGTCCTTGTCCAGGTCGAAGGCCGAGCCGATGGTGATCTTGATCTGTTCGGCGGTCCGCTCACCGAGAAGGAGGGAGTACTCCTTCTTGATGTGCTGGATGATCGCGTTGTCCAGCTCGTCGCCCGCGACGCGGATCGACTGTGCTGTGACGATTCCGCCGAGCGAGATCACGGCCACCTCGGTGGTGCCGCCACCGATGTCGACCACCATGTTGCCGGTGGCCTCGTGGACCGGCAGGCCCGAGCCGATGGCCGCGGCCATGGGCTCTTCGATGATGTGCACCTGGCGGGCGCCGGCCTGGGTGGAGGCCTCGATGACGGCGCGGCGCTCGACACCTGTGATGCCGCTGGGCACACAGACGACCACGCGCGGGCGGGCCAGGTAGCGGCGCTTGTGGATCTTGAGGATGAAGTAGCGGAGCATCCGCTCGGTGATTTCGAAGTCGGCGATCACGCCGTCCTTCAGCGGCCGTACGGCAACGATGTTGCCCGGCGTACGGCCGATCATCTTCTTCGCCTCGGAGCCCACCGCGAGGATCCCGCCGGTGTTGGTGTTGATGGCGACGACGGAGGGCTCATTGAGAACGATCCCTCGACCTCTGACGTACACCAGCGTGTTGGCAGTCCCGAGGTCGATAGCCATGTCACGGCCGATGAACGACATTTTCGAGTTCCCTCTGTTCCCCATGAGGATGCGTCGGGCCTTCCCAAGTGGAGCGATTGGCTTTTTGGTAGGCGAGGCGAGCGCTGCGGGCTTGAAGGCTCCATCGTAGTGCGACCGGTACGACCGCGGCGCGAGGGTCCTTCGCCAGTTGGACGGAACGAGTGCCCGCCTCCACCATGGTGACGCTGTGTCGGAGGCTAGCGTTCCCGGGATCGTCATACATATACCGAAGGGCGACCGAATTAATTCGGTCGCCCCAGGTCATGAGCGCTATATGGCTGACGTTCCGTCAGAAAGAGGAGGGGAAGAAGATCTTCAGTTCTCGCTCTGCGGACTCCTCGGAGTCCGAGGCGTGGATGAGGTTCTCCCGGACGATCGTCCCGAAGTCCCCACGGATGGAGCCAGGGGCCGCGGCAATCGGGTCCGTGGGGCCGGCCAGGGCGCGGACGCCCTCGATGACCCGGTCGCCCTCGACGACGAGAGCGACGATCGGGCCCGACGCCATGAACTCGACCAGGGGCTCGTAGAACGGCTTGCCCTTGTGCTCGCCGTAGTGCGCTTCCAGGGTGTCCTGGTCGAGGGTGCGCAGCTCCAGCGCCGAGATGGTCCAGTTCGCCTTGCGCTCGATACGGCCGATGACCTCGCCGATCAGGCCACGGCGTACGGTGTCGGGCTTGAGCAGGACAAGCGTGCGCTGGCTCACGGTGCGGGCTCCTTCAAGGTGCGGTGTGCGGATCTCAGAGGCTACAGGGCGACACCCTGCACCCATTACGCAGCGTCAGGTTCGGCGGATGCCTGGGCCGCCCAGCGGGCCTTTGCCTCGTCGATCTTGCGGCCGTAGGTCACCGAAGCCCACCACAGGGCCGCGAAGACCACGCCGAGGATGAACATCATCGGGACCACGAAGCCGCTCGCGATCAGCGCGATCTGCAGGCCCCAGCCGATCTGGACCGCACCGGGGCGGCTGAGCATGCCGCAGAGCAGGACCGAGAGCAGCATCGCGATGCCGCAGACCGTCCAGACCACCGCGCCCGAGATGTCGCCCTTCATAGCGACCAGGCCCGCGAAACCGATGACGAAGAACTCGCCGATCAGTGTGGATGCACAGAGCGTGCGCATGTGTCAGCCCCTCCCGAGGAGCAGTCGGGCCTCGCCGACCGTGATGACCGAACCGGTGACCAGGACGCCCGCTCCGGCGTACTCGTCCTCTTCCTCCGCGAGGGTGATCGCCGCTTCCAGGGCGTCGTCCAGGCGGGGTTCGACGACGACGCGCTCGTCGCCGAAGACCTCGACGGCGATCGCGGCGAGGTCGTCCGCGCTCATCGCGCGGGGCGTGGAGTTCTGCGTGACGACGATCTCCGCGAAGATCGGCTCGAAGGCCTCCAGGAGGCCTCGCACGTCCTTGTCGCCACTGGCCCCTACCACGCCGATCAGACGCGAGAAGTTGAACGCCTCCGTGACGCCCGCCGCGGTCACCACCGCACCCGCCGGGTTGTGCGCGGCGTCCAGGACGACGGTCGGCGAGCGGCGCACGACCTCCAGGCGGCCCGGGGATGTCACCGAGGCGAAGGCCTTGCGGACCGTCTCGATGTCGAGGGAGCCCGCGTGCTGGGCGCCGATGCCGAAGAACGCCTCGACCGCCGCGAGGGCGACGGCCGCGTTGTGCGCCTGGTGGGCGCCGTACAGAGGAAGGAAGATCTCCTCGTACTCGCCGCCGAGGCCGCGCAGCGTCAACTGCTGGCCGCCGACCGCGATCTCTCGGGTGGTGACCCCGAACTCCATGCCCTCGCGGGCGACCGTCGCATTGACCTCGACGGCCTTCTTCAGCATCACCTGGGCGGCGTCCACCGGCTGCTGCGCCAGGATGACCGTCGCGTCCTGCTTGATGATCCCGGACTTCTCGACGGCGATCTCGCCGGGGGTGTTGCCGAGGCGGTCCGTGTGGTCCAGGGAGATGGGGGTGACGACGGCGACCGACGACTCGATGACATTCGTCGCGTCCCAGCTGCCGCCCATGCCGACCTCGACGACCGCGACATCGACCGGCGCGTCCGCGAAGGCCGCGTACGCCATGCCGGTGAGCGCCTCGAAGAAGGAGAGGCGGTGCTCCTGGGAGGCGTCCGTCATCTCCACGTACGGCTTGATGTCCGCCCACGTCTCGACGAAGCGCTCGGCGGCGATCGGCACGCCGTCCAGGCTGATGCGCTCGGTGATCGACTGGACGTGCGGCGAGGTGTAGCGGCCGGTGCGCAGCTCGAAGGCGCCGAGGAGCGTCTCGATCATGCGGGCCGTCGACGTCTTGCCGTTGGTGCCGGTGATGTGGATGGAGGGGTACGCCCGCTGGGGGTCGCCCAGGAGGTCGAGGAGTGCTTCCATCCGTACGAGGGACGGGTCGAGCTTGGTCTCGGGCCAGCGGCCGAGCAGCTCCTGCTCCACCTCGCGCAGCGCCTTGTCGACCTCGGGGTCGGCCGGGCGGGCCGGTACCTGGTCGCCCTGCGGGGTGCCCGACTGGGTGCGCAGGGTACGGCTTCCTGCCTCGATCACCGCCAGGTCGGGATCGCGGTTTGTCTCTGCGTCGACGATCTCGTCGAACCTGTCGTCCATGGGCTCCGGCTCACTCACACCCCTCAGTCTACGGAGCCCCTCGGACACTCGATGTCGGGACCAAAGTCCCACGCGTTTCACAGCATCGACAGGCAGACTGGTCGATCATGGACATAGGTATCGATCTCGGCACTGCCAATACGCTGCTCTACGCCCGCGGCCAGGGGATCGTGCTCAACGAGCCGTCCGTGGTGGCGGTTCACGGGGACAGCAGAAAAGCCCTGTCGGTGGGCACCGAGGCCAAGCAGACCATCGGGCGCACGCCCGGTTCGATCACCGCGATCCGGCCGCTGCGGGACGGGGTCATCAGCGACTACGAGGCCGCCGAGGAGATGATCAGGCACTTCGTGCGCAAGGCCGTGCCCGGCCGGCGGCCGCGCACCCGGATGGTGGTCTGCGTGCCCAGCGGGGTGACCCCGGTGGAACGCCGCGCCATCGTGCACGCCTCGCAGCGGGCCGGGGCGAAGTCCGTCCATCTCATCGAGGAGCCGATGGCCGCGGCGATCGGGGCGGGGCTCCCGGTGTCGGATCCGCGCGGGTCGATGGTCGTCGACATCGGCGGCGGGACGACGGAGGTGGCGGTGATCTCGCTCGGCGGGATCGTCACGTCGCAGTCGCTGCGGGTGGGCGGTGACCGTCTCGACGCCGCCATCACCGACTACGTACGCAAGGAGCACGGGCTCCTCATCGGCGAGCGGACCGCAGAGGACGTGAAGGTCGCGATCGGCTCGGCGTGGCCCGTGCCCGGAAACGCTGAGCTGGAGGAACTGACCTTCACGGTGCGCGGCCGCGAGAAGGTCCGCGGACTGCCCAAGACCGTGGATCTGCGGGCGCGGGAGGTGCGCGCGGCGCTGGACGAGCCGGTGGAGGCGATCATCGCGGCGGTGCGGGCGACGCTGGAGGAGTGCCCGCCGGAGCTCTCGGGCGATGTCATGGAGTACGGAATCGTGCTGACCGGAGGCGGGGCGCTGCTGCCCGGGCTCGATCTGCGGATGGCATCGGCGACCGGGATCCCGGTGTTCGTGGCGGACGATCCGCTGGACTGTGTGGTGCTGGGCGCGGGCAAGTGCGCGGAGGACTTCGAGGGTCTGGAGAAGGTGCTGCGGGCCGCGTGAGAGGCGCGCTCAGGAGGGGAACCGGGCCACGACGCGGTACGTACCGTCTTCGCGGCCCGTGGTGAGCGTGCCGCCGACGCTGCTCATCCGCTCCTCCATCGAGAGGTGCCCGGTGCCCGTGGAGACCGGGGCGCGGGAGGGGGCTGCGGCCGGGAGGGGGTTGCTGATCTCCGCCCGGTCGGCGGTGACCGTGACGGTGACCTGCTCGCCGGGGGCGTGCTTGGCCGCGTTCGTCAGGCACTCCTGGACCACCCGGTGGAACGCGGCCTGGCGCAGCGGCGACAGGGCCCTGGCCTCCTGGGCGACGGTCAGCCGTACGGGACTGCCCACCCGTCCGCTCTCGGCGGCCAGGGCGGGGAGGCCTTCGAGGCCCGGGGTCGCGCCGCGTTCGTCCGTACGCCGCACGATGATCTCGTTGAGGAGGAGATGGGCGCTGCGGGCCGTCTCGGAGAGCTCGTCGAAATCGGCCTCGTGGGCCGTGCCCCGGGAGCGTACGGCCAGCACCTCCGAGCGCACGGTCAGCATGGTCAGCTCGCGTCCGACCAGGTCGTGGACGTCGCGGGCCACGGCCTGGCGCTCTTCCTGGACGGCGTGGAGTGCCGCGGTCTCGGCGCGCTGGGCCTCCAGTTCGCGCACCAGGTCCTGGCGGTAGGCGGCGATGCCGACGGCGGCGGCGAGCACCCCGATCGGTACGACCAGGCTGAGGAAGGAGCTGAGGGTGTCGCCTCGGTTCTCGGGCCAGCCGGGCATCGCGAAGAGGGCGCAGGCCAGCGCGATGTAGAGAGCCGTAGCGGTGATTCCGGCCCGGCGGCCACGGAAGCGGCCCAGCGAGTAGAGCGCGAACTGGATCAGGGTCACCTGGTGCAGCCAGGCCAGGAAGACCAGAGCGACGAGGTACGTCAGCCAGGGTGCGCGGCGCCGCAGCAGCAGGGAGGCGGCGCCGATGGCGAGTACGCAGGTCGCCGTCAGCCCGGTGAGGGAATTGTCGGCCGCCGCCAGACCGGGTACGTCGAGGATCATCAGCGCGAAACAGCTCGCGGCGGTGAGGACGTCCAGCGCGAAGGGGCTGCCCGCGTACCGGCGCAGGAGCGCGGCGGTGGAAGCGGGCATCTCGGGCATGCGTTCCATCATCCAAGGTCTTTGGACCCATTTCGACCCGCTTAGGTCACTGATCGAGTGATATGCCGCACCCCTGGGTCCGGCTCGCCCGGATGCAGGACGCCGAGTCCTCCGCCGACAATGCAGAGGTAAGGAGGCCCGAGAGCCATGCTCACTGTGCTCGTCGTCGAGGACGACCCGGATGTCGCGCTGCTGCTCTCCGTGCTCTTCAAGCGCAGCGGCTGGCGGACGGTGCACGCGGCCGACGGGCGGAGCGCGCTGCGGCTGCTGCACGAGACGAATCCCGATGTGATGGTCCTGGACATCGGGCTGCCGGGTCTGGACGGCTGGCAGGTCCTCGAACGCGTACGGGACATGAGCGATCTCCCCGTGCTGATGCTCACCGCGCACGGCCAGGAGTCGGAGCGGGTGCGCGGACTGCGGGCCGGCGCCGACGACTATCTGACCAAGCCCTTCTCCAACCAGGAGCTGGTGGCCAGGATCGAGGCGCTGCTGCGGCGGGTGCCCGCGCACGCGGCGCTGCCGAGGACGTACGACGACGGGGTGCTGACCCTCGACGCGGTGACCCGGCAGGCGATGTGGCGGGAGCGCCCGCTGGAACTGAGCGATCTGCAGTTCCGGCTGCTCCATGCGCTCGCCCAGCAGAAGGACACCGTCGTCACCCCGGAGCAGCTGCTCGGCAGGGTGTGGGGCGACGCGGGCGGCGGCAGCGGGGACCGGGTGAAGTTCGCGGTGCTGCGCCTGCGGCGCGCGATCCAGGAGCTGGACCCGGACGCCGATCCCATCGAGTCGGTACGCGGCGTGGGCTACCGCTACCGGACCTGCTGACCCTGCGCTCCCCCCTTCCCTGCGCGATGATCGATCCGTGGTCGACACCGCCTCCCTCTACGACCCGGGCGCCACGCCCCCGGGCAGCACCCGGTTCTCGTCCGTCGCGGACTGGCCGGCCGGCGAGAGCGTCCACCGGCTGCTGCGGCGCCTCTTCCGCACCCTCGCGGGGCCGGAAGGGCCCGCCCCCGCGAGCGGCGATCCGTACCTCCCCTACCCGCAGGACGTGCTGCGCCTGACCGGCGCCCTCTCCGCCTTCGGTACCGCCCGCAGCGCCTCCACCGCGCCCGTGGCGGTGCGGTTCACGGCCCCGGGGCAGCTGCCCCGCTTCCTCGTGGTGACGGCGTTCCGGCCGCCGTGCCCCGCGGACGACGACGCGATCATGCTGTACGCCGCCGACATCACCCAGGCGGAGGAGGCGCACGCGCAGCTCGCGACCGAGCGCGTCCAGCTCCACACTCTGCTCGACTCGCTCGACACGGGCATCCTGCTCACCGACGGCGACTTCCGGGCCCTGCACATCAACCGGCGGGCGGCCGAGTGGCTCGGTCTGCCCTTCCCCGTGCCGCTGTCCCGGATCCACGTGCCCGCGCTCGTGAGGACGGTCTCCGAGAGGCTCGTCGACCCGGCGGACTTCCAGCGGCTGGTCGATCTCTCGCGCCCCGGGAACCGGGCCGCCTTCCGCGATCTCCACTTCACGGACGGCACGATCAGGCGCATGTACTTCCGGCCGGTGTACGCCGGGACCGAACGGCTCGGCAATCTCTGGGTGCTCGAGAACATCACCGACCAGTACGCCGTGGAACGAGCCCTGACCGAACGCGCCGAGGCACTGGCCGAACTCGCCGACCAGCGGGCCCGTTTCACCTCGGCGGTCAGCCACGCACTGCGTACGCCGCTCACCTCCATCGCAGGCTTCGCCGAGCTGCTCACCACCACCGAGCCGGGACAACTCCCCACCGAGGAACAGCAGTTCGCCGCCGGGATCCAGCGCAACACCGCACTCATGCAGTCCCTGATCGAGGACCTTCTGCTGGTCAGCGGGCTCGAAACCGGGTCGCTCCCGCTGCACATCGCCTCGCTGGAGGTGACCCACCTGCTCGCAGGGGCCGCCGAGGAGGTCCGCGGGACCGCGCGGTCCAGAGACGTACGCGTGGAGCACCTGGCCCCGCCCCGCCTGCCGATCCGCTGCGACCGCGACCGGCTGCACCATGCCCTGGTCAACGTGCTGAAGAAGGCCGTACGGTTCGCCGCCGAGGGCAGCGAGGTGCGGATGCGGGCCGAGGCCGAGGCCGACGGGAGCGCCTGGAACATCACCGTGCACAGCGGCGGCCTGGCCGTCTCCGAGAGCGAGCTCGACGACCTGGCCCTGGGCCGGCTCCTCGACCCGAGCACCGGCGCCGCCGACGTCCTCGGTCTCGCCGTGACCCGTGCGGTCGTCGAGGCGCACGGGGGCAGCCTGCGGGCCGTGCGCGCGCAGGAGGGCGGGATCACCTTCCTCCTGCGGCTGCCCCGGGGGCTGAAGGACCCCGCCCGACGCGCCTGACCGCCCGACGCCCCCTCCCGTCGTAGCGTCGGGGCCGGTTCCGATCCCCGCCCCCGGGAGGCCGTGCATGCAGGACGAGTACACCGACGATCTCGCCGCGCTCTACGCCCCGGACACGCCCCCGCTCGCCCTGCGTTCCCGCCAGGCCGTGATCCCGCTGAAGCTCCCCTGCCGGGCGTACGAAGCGTGTGCCGCGCTCCTCGCAGCCCTGGAACACGACGAGCCCGACGCGTATCCGCAGCTGGCGGAGCGCGACGTCCACCCGCTCGACTCCGCCGCACTGAGCGCCGCGCTGAAACGCTTCTCCGACGACCCGGATCTCGACCGGCTGGACACGCTGATCGTGCGCATCGGCGCCCCGGGCCGCCTCCGGCGCCTGATCCTCGGCATCACGCTGTACCGCGACGCCCCCGCGCCCGCCCTCCTCTTCGCCCGCGTCTTCGAGTCCACGGAGCTCCACGAGACGCGCTTCAGGCACGCCGCCGAGGTCACCCGGCTCGCCGAGCTGATCGATGTCCTGGAGGACGGGGTGATGCTCACCGACGGCCGGTACAGGCTGCGGCTGATGAACTCCGCTCTGGTCGACCTCGCGCACCTGCAGGACGTCGCCCCCTTCGAGCGCGGCACCGACGTCCACCGCGTCGAAAGGGCCATGCTCCGGCTGCTCGCCGATCCGTCCGACCCGCGGCTGCAGTCCGTCGACCGCCTCGTCGAACGGTGCGCGCCGCACTCCGAGCCGTTGAAGCTCGCCGACGGGCGCACCGTCCGGCGCACCTACGTACCGCTCTTCAGCGGGGACACCTACATCGGCAACCTCTGGCTCTTCCGCGACCTCACCGAGCAGCAGAACGCGCTCGGCGTACTGCGGGAGCGCAACCAGGATCTGACCCAACTGGCCGACGAACGCGCCCGGTTCACCGCCGCCGTCTCGCACGACCTGCGCACCCCGCTCACCACCATCAGCAGCTTCTGCGAGCTGCTGGCCACCGACGAACAGTCCCCGCTCACCGAGGAGCAGCTGCGCCACCTCGGCGTCATCGAGAAGAGCGCCGCACGGATGCTGCGGATCATCCGCGACCTGCTGGTCATCACCAGCCTGGAGAACCACGCGCTGGAACTGGAGCTCGCCGACGTCGACGTGCCCGGGCTCTGCACCACGACCGTCGCCGAAATGGAGCCGCTGGCGGCCGCCGCACACCTCACGCTGCGCTGCGACGCCGGGGCAGGGCCCGTCCTGAGCGCCGACCGCTACCGCCTGCGGCAGGTCCTCGACAACCTGCTGGGCAACGCGATCAAGTTCACCCCGGCGGGCGGCGAGGTGTCCCTGAGCTGCCGGTACGAAGCGGCCCGCCACCAGTGGGTGCTGACCGTCGCCGACACCGGCATCGGCATCCCCGGGGACCAGCAGGCCGACATCTTCGACCAGTTCCAGCGCGCCTCGAACACCGGAGGCCATCAGGGCAGCGGTCTCGGTCTGTCCATCGCCCGCGGTCTGGTCGAACGGCACGGCGGCACCATCGCCCTGACCAGCACGGTCGGCATGGGGACGACGGTCACGGTGACACTGCCGCTAACGCCGGTGGAGCCCGGTCAGAGGTGAGCGGGGGCGGATCGCGCTCCGGATGGCAGGGACCGCCGACCGCCCCGATCATGGCCTTATGAGCCATCCGGACCCCGCCGCCGGCATCCCCAGCGCCTTCGAGATCGGACTGCGCGACCACCACTCGCACTTCGATCTCATCGAGCTGCTCGCCCTGCTCCCCTTCGCGAGCGGCGCCGAGCCCTGGTCGCGCTCGGCCAGCCTGGACCGGGTGAGGTCCGGCGGGATCCAGCTCCCCGAGGGCGCCGAGATCGTACGCCACAGCCGCGACAAGAACCGCGCCTGGATGCTGGCCCGCGGCAAGGGCTGGACGGTGCGGATCAGCCGCTGGTTCGCCGAGGACACCAAGATCACGGTCACCGCCGTCGAACTGGCCACCGCGGAGCGCATCCTGGCCGAGCTCGTCGAAGCCCTGGAGGACACCGAGCCGCCGCCGGCCGGCACCACCGAGATGGGCTTCTGGTACTGGTCGGCCGACCGCGGCGGGGTCCACAGCAAGCGCCGTATCGAAGCGGTCGAATGGTCCGAGGCCCACACCAACTACAGCGCCGAACCCGCCCGTCAGCTCTCGCTCCTGATGGCCATGGACCCCGAACAGGTCAGCGGCCGCCTGCTGCTTCTGCACGGCCCGCCCGGCACCGGCAAGACGTCCGCGCTGCGCTCGCTGGCGCTCGCCTGGCGCGACTGGTGCCAGATCGACTGCGTACTCGACCCGGAACGCCTCTTCGACGACGCCGGCTATCTCATCGGCATCGCCATGGGCGAGGAGGGCGAGTCCGACGCGGACGACGAACGCTGGCGGCTGCTGGTCCTGGAGGACTGCGACGAACTGATCCGCGCCGACGCCAAGTTCGCCACCGGGCAGTCCCTGGCCCGCCTCCTCAACCTCACCGACGGCATGCTCGGCCAGGGCCGCAAGGTGCTGGTCGCCATCACCACCAACGAGGACCTGGGCCGGCTGCACCCGGCGATCGTCCGCCCCGGCCGCTGTCTGGCCCGTATCGAAGTCGGACCGCTCAGCCGCCAGGAGGCCGGGGTGTGGCTCGACGGCGCGGCCACCGCTCCCGAGGAGGGCGCGACACTGGCCGAGCTGTACGCGCTGCGGCGCGGCGGCGACCCGCTGCTGCCGGGCGATCCGCGTCTCCCGAACGGCAACTACCTCTGAGGCGTACGAGACGCGGGAAGGCCCCCGGATCGCATGGATCCGGGGGCCTTCACCTGTGCGTACTGTGCGTACTAGGCCTTCGGCAGGCCCTCGATCTGTGCGGTGATCCGCTCGATGTCGGCGTCCGCCTTGGTCAGCCGGGCACGGATCTTGTCGACCACGTTGTCCGGAGCCTTGGCCAGGAAGGCCTCGTTGCCGAGCTTCTTGTTGGCGTCCGCCTTCTCCTTCTCGGCCGCGCCCAGGTCCTTCGTCAGACGCTTGCGCTCGGCCTCGACGTCGATCGTGCCTGACAGGTCCAGGGCGACCTTGCAGCCCGCGATCGGCAGCGAGGCGGTGGCGTGGAAGTCCTCGCCCGCGGGCTGCAGTCGCAGGACCTGGCGGATGGACGCCTCGTGCGGAGCCAGCGCCGTCCCCGTCAGGTCGAGCTCGGCCGGGACCTTCTGGCCGGGCTGCAGGCCCTGGTCGGAGCGGAAGCGGCGGACCTCGGTGATCACCTGCTGGACGAGGGCGATCTCCTGCTCTGCTGCGGTGTCGCGGAAGCCCGAGTCGACCGGCCAGTCGGCGATGACCAGCGACTCCTTGCCGGTAAGCGAGGTCCAGAGCGTCTCCGTGACGAAGGGGACGATCGGGTGGAGCAGGCGCAGCAGCTTGTCCAGGACCTCGCCGAGGACGCGGGCGGAGACCTTCGCGGGCTCGCCGCCCGCGAAGAAGGTGGTCTTGGACAGCTCGACGTACCAGTCGAAGACCTCGTCCCACGCGAAGTGGTAGAGGGTGTCGGCCAGCTTGGCGAACTGGAAGTCGTCGTAGTACGCGTCCGCCTCGGCGACGACCGCGTTCAGGCGCGAGAGGATCCACCGGTCGTTCGCCGACATCTGCTCGGCGTGCGGCAGTTCGCCCTCGACGGTCGCGCCGTTCATGAGCGCGAAGCGGGTCGCGTTCCAGATCTTGTTGGCGAAGTTACGGGACGCCTTGACCCAGTCCTCGCCGATCGGGACGTCGGCGCCGGGGTTGGCGCCGTTGGCGAGGGTGAAGCGGACGGCGTCGGAGCCGTACGCGTCCATCCAGTCGATCGGGTCGACGACGTTGCCGAAGGACTTCGACATCTTCTTGCCGTTCTCGTCGCGGACGAGACCGGTGAACGCGACCGTCTTGAACGGGACCTGGTCGTCCATCGCGTACTGGGCGAACATCATCATCCGGACGACCCAGAAGAAGATGATGTCGTGGCCGGTGAGCAGGACGTCGGTCGAGTAGAACTTCGCGAGGTCCGGGGTCTGTTCGGGCCAGCCCAGCGTGGAGAACGGCCACAGGCCGGACGAGAACCAGGTGTCGAGGACGTCCTCGTCCTGGGTCCAGCCCTCGCCCGTCGGCGGCTGCTCGTCGGGACCGACGCAGACGACCTGGCCCTCGGGGCCGTACCAGATCGGGATGCGGTGGCCCCACCACAACTGGCGTGAGATGCACCAGTCGTTGAGGTTGTCGACCCAGTCGAAGTACCGCTTCTCCATCTCCTTGGGGTGCAGCGCGACCCGGCCGTCGCGGACCGTGTCACCGGCGGCCTTGGCGAGCGTCTCGACCTTGACCCACCACTGGAGGGACAGGCGCGGCTCGACGGTCGTCCTGCAGCGCGAGCAGTGCCCGACGGAGTGCGTGTACGGGCGCTTCTCGGCGACGACCCGGCCCTGCTCGCGCATGGCCTCGACGATGGCGGAACGGGCCTCGAAGCGGTCGAGCCCCTGGAACGGTCCGGGGACCGTGATGATGGCGCGCTCGTCCATGACCGTGATCATCTCGAGGCCGTGGCGCTGGCCGATCGCGAAGTCGTTCGGGTCGTGGGCGGGGGTCACCTTGACCGCGCCGGTGCCGAATTCCGGGTCGACGTGGGCGTCGGCGACGACCGGGATCGTACGGTCGGTCAGCGGCAGCTTGATGCGCTTGCCGATGAGGTGGGCATAGCGGGCGTCGTCGGGGTGGACGGCGATCGCGGTGTCGCCCAGCATCGTCTCGACACGGGTGGTCGCGACGACGAGGGTCTCGTCGCCCTCGCCGTACTTCAGCGAGACGAGCTCGCCGTCGTCGTCCTGGTAGTCGACCTCGATGTCGGAGATCGCGGTCAGACAGCGCGGGCACCAGTTGATGATGCGCTCGGCGCGGTAGATCAGCTCGTCGTCGTAGAGCTTCTTGAAGATCGTCTGGACGGCCTTGGAGAGGCCCTCGTCCATGGTGAAGCGCTCACGCGACCAGTCGAGACCGGCACCGAGGCGGCGCAGCTGGCCGAGGATCCGGCCGCCGTACTCCTCCTTCCACTGCCAGGTCTTCTCGACGAAGGCCTCGCGGCCGATGTCCTGGCGCGACTTGCCCTCTTCGGCGAGCTGCTGCTCGACCTTGTTCTGGGTGGCGATGCCGGCGTGGTCCATGCCGGGCAGCCAGAGGGTCTCGTAGCCCTGCATGCGCTTGCGGCGCGTGAGGGCGTCCATGAGCGTGACCTGGAAGGCGTGGCCCAGGTGGAGGGCGCCGGTGACGTTCGGCGGCGGGATGACGATGGTGAAGGGAGGCTTGTCGCTCTTGGCGTCGGCCTCGAAGTAACCGCGCTCAACCCAGCGCTCGTACAGCTTCCCCTCTACCTCGGCCGGTGCGTACTGGGTCGGCAGTTCTGGGTTGCTGTCTGCGGGCTGCTGCTGAGCGATGTCGGTCACGGGGCCAGTTTAGAGGTGTCACCGGGCCGTCATGAAACGGGAATCTTCGGTAACGATGCACCCCCTGCCACCCCACGCCCCACAGGCGTCCGCGAGGATGTTCGCATCGCATAAGTTTCTGGAGGGGGAACCCAGACCATGAGCCACAACCAGCCCGGCCCGTACGACCAGCAGCCGCAGGGCCAGCCGAACCCTTACGGCCAGCAGCCGCAGCAGCCCCAGGGGCAGCCCGGCTACGGCTACCCGCAGCAGGCCCCGCAGGGCGTCCCGCCGCAGCAGCCCCAGGGCCAGCCCGGCTACGGCTACCCCCAGCAGCAGCCCCAGGCCCCGTACGGCCAGCAGGCCCCCTACGGCCAGGTCCCGCCCCCGCCGGACGGCCCGCGGTCGAAGAGCAAGGCGCCCCTCATCGTGATCGCGGCCGTCGTGGCGGTCGCCGTGATCGGCGGCGGCGTGTGGCTGCTGACCAAGGGCAACAGCAGCAGCGACGGCGGTGGCGGCAGCGGCTCGGTCACCTCGGACGGCAAGAAGTACACGCTCGTCGCCCCGGCGACGGTCATCGGCGGCACGTACAAGAAGAGCGCCGACGGCGACTCCTCCAGCAGCGACCTGACGGACAGCGACGTGAAGGACTTCGAGAGCTGGGGGGTCGCCGACCCCAAGGCGGCCAACGGGTCCTACACATCCGGCTCGGCGACGACGCAGAAGATTCTGGGCTTCAGCGGGGTCTACGGGACCGTCAAGGACCCCGAGAAGGTCATCGACGCCATGTTCGCGAAGGTCAAGTCCGAGTCGGACAAGGACAAGGGCGACGCGAAGACCAAGGGCGAACTGGTCGGCAGCCCCCAGGCCTTCACCCCGGACGGATTCAAGAACGGCATCATGAAGTGCCAGGAGGCGAAGGTCACCGAGACGAGCACCGGTGGCAAGTCCTTCTCCGTCCCCATGTGCATCTGGGGCGACAACAGCACGATCGCGTACGTCAACAACATGGACCTGGGCGCGATGATGGGCACGGGCAAGAGCCAGTCGCTGGCGGACGCCGCGGCACTTGCTGCCAAGCTCCGCAACGATGTACGTGTCGAGGCCAAGTAAGCAGGAGGAACCCCGCCGATGAGCCACAACCAGCCGGGCCCGTACGGCCAGCAGCCCCCGCAGCAGCCCGGCCCGTACGGCCAGCCGCCGCAGGGCCAGCCCGGTCCGTACGGCCAGCAGCCCCCACAGCAGCCCGGCTACGGCCAGCCGCAGCAGGCCCCCCAGGGTGTCCCGCCGCAGCAGCCGCAGGGTTACGGCTACCCCCAGCAGCCCCCACAGCCGCCGCAGGCGCCGTACGGGCAGCAGCCCCCGTACGGCCAGGCCCCGCCTCCGCCGCAGGCCGCCAAGAAGAAGACGGGCCTCATCGTCGTCGCGGCCGTGGTGGCGCTCGCGGCGATCGGCGGCGGTGTCTACTTCCTGACCAAGGGCGGCGGCGACAGCGGCAGTTCGGTGTCTCTGACCGCACCGGACACGCTCCTCGGCGGCCAGTTCAAGAAGACCAGCTCAGGCAATGGCCCGGCCATGAGGAGCCAGGACGTCAAGGAGTACAACTCCTGGGGTGTCAGCGACCCCAAGGGCGTCCAGGGGAAGTACGGAGCCGGTTCCGGCGCGACACAGAAGCTCCTGACCTTCAGCGGGGTGTACGGCGACGTCAACGACCCCGAGAAGGTCGTCGACGCGCAGTTCGTGAAGCTCAAGTCGGTGATCAGCACGGACAATGGGACGACGAAGACCGAAATGGTCGGCGCCCCGAAGGCCTTCACACCCGACGGGTTCAGCGACGGGGTCCTGAAGTGCCAGGAGAGCAAGCTGAGTTCCTCCGGTACGGGAGAGGGTGCCGTCACCGTGCCGTACTGCGTCTGGGCCGACGACAGCACGGTCGGCTTCGTCAGCACCACCGACGCGGCCGCCATGGCGGCAACGGGCAGGAGCGGGACGCTGGAAGCAGCCGCTGCCAACGCGGCGAAGATCCGCAGCGAAGTCCGCGTCGACAAGTAAGCAGCGCTCCGAGCCCGGAACGCACCGCATTCGGAGGGGAATCCCACCCATGAGTTACAACCAGCCGGGCCCGTACGGCCAGCAGCCCCCACAGCAGCCCGGCCCGTACGGCCAGCCGCCGCAGGGCCAGCCCGGTCCGTACGGTCAGCAGCCCCCACAGCAGCCCGGCTACGGCTACCCGCAGCAGGCCCCCCAGGGCGTCCCGCCGCAGCAGCCCCAGGGCCAGCCCGGTTACGGCTACCCCCAGCAGCAGCCCCAGGCCCCGTACGGCCAGCAGCCTCCCTACGGACAGCAGCCCCCGTACGGACAGCAACCCGCGTACGGATACGGCCAGGTGCCGCCCCCGCCGCAGGCCCCCAAGTCGAAGACGGGCCTGATCGTCACCGCCGTCGTCGTGGCGGTCGCGGTGATCGGCGGCGGTGTCTTCTTCCTCACCAAGGGCGGCAGCAGCGGTTCCAGCAGCAACAGCGACGTCGCGGACACCACCAAGGGCTACAAGCTCGTCGCCCCCATCGGGGTCGGCGCGTACTCGAAGAGTGCACTGGCCACCGCGGCCAAGCCCATGACCGACGCCGAGAAGGCGAAGGCCAAGGAGATCGGCATCGACGACGCCGAGCAGGCTAGCGGGACGTACACGGCCGGTTCTGCGGCCGACGCCAAGATGCTGTCCTTCACCGGGTTCTACGGCGAGGTCAACGACCCCGCGAAGGCCATCGACGACGCCTTCTCGCGGGGGACGGCCGGCGGCGGGACGGCCAGTGGCGGCACGTCCAAGCTCATCGGCAGCGCCAAGGTCTACCAGCCGTCCGGGTTCTCGGGCGCCCTCATGAAGTGCCAGATCTCCGAGACGGCCCTGAGCACCTCGGTGAAAGCGAAGAGCATGCAGATCCCGATCTGCATCTGGACCGACTACAGCACGGTCGGCATCCTCACCGCCGTGGACCCCGCGCAGGTCACAGGCGGCGGCAGCGGGATGTCCACCGACGACCTCGCGGAGCTGACGGCCAAGATGTACAACGCGGCACGCGTCAAGAAGTAGCCGCCGGCAGAGACAACACGCAGGGGCGCCCGGCCAGTTGGACTGGCCGGGCGCCCCTGTGTCGTACGTGTGCCGCGCGCCTACGCGGACTTCTCGTGCCGCCCGTCGTTGCCGATGATCCGCGGCTCGCGCGGGACCAGCGTCGGGTTCACGTTGTTGCGGACGACGTCCGCCGTGATGACGACCCGGGCGACATCCTTGCGGGACGGCACCTCGTACATCACCGACTGGAGGACTTCCTCCATGATGGCGCGCAGACCGCGCGCGCCCGTCTGGCGCAGGATGGCCTGGTCGGCGATGGCTTCGAGCGCCTCGCGGTCGAACTCCAGCTCCACGCCGTCGAGTTCGAAGAGCCGCTCGTACTGCTTCACGAGCGCGTTGCGCGGCTCGATCAGGATCTGCAGCAGCGCTTCGCGGTCGAGGTTGTGGACCGAGGTCAGGACGGGCAGCCGGCCGATGAACTCGGGGATCATCCCGAACTTCACCAGGTCCTCCGGCATGACCTCCTGGAACTGGTCGCTCGCCTCGATCTCCCGCTTGGAGCGGATGGTCGCGCCGAAGCCGATGCCCTTCGCGCCGGAGCGGGACTCGATGATCCGCTCCAGCCCGGAGAAGGCGCCGCCCACGATGAACAGGACGTTCGTCGTGTCGATCTGGATGAACTCCTGGTGCGGGTGCTTGCGTCCGCCCTGCGGCGGGACCGAAGCTGTCGTGCCCTCGAGGATCTTCAGCAGCGCCTGCTGGACGCCCTCGCCGCTCACATCGCGGGTGATCGACGGGTTTTCGCTCTTACGGGCGACCTTGTCGATCTCGTCGATGTAGATGATGCCCGTCTCGGCCTTCTTGACGTCGTAGTCGGCGGCCTGGATGAGCTTCAGCAGGATGTTCTCGACGTCCTCGCCCACATAGCCGGCCTCCGTCAGCGCCGTCGCGTCCGCGATGGCGAACGGGACGTTGAGCATCCGGGCGAGCGTCTGCGCGAGCAGCGTCTTGCCGGAGCCCGTGGGGCCGAGGAGCAGGATGTTGGACTTGGCCAGCTCGATGGCGTCGTCGCGCCCCTGGGCGCCGCCGTTCTCACCGGCCTGGACGCGCTTGTAGTGGTTGTACACCGCGACCGAGAGGGCCTTCTTCGCGGGCTCCTGGCCCACGACGTAACCCTCCAGGAACTCATAGATCTCGCGCGGCTTGGGGAGTTCCTCCCACCGCACCTCGGAGGTCTCTGCGAGCTCCTCCTCGATGATCTCGTTGCAGAGGTCGATGCACTCGTCGCAGATGTACACACCTGGACCCGCGATGAGCTTCTTCACCTGCTTCTGGCTCTTCCCGCAGAACGAGCACTTGAGCAGGTCGCCGCCATCACCGATGCGTGCCACGAGGTGCTTCCCCTTCGCCTGGGACCCGCTCGCGATCAAGCGGATCCTGGTGCCTCATATCCGACGGTACCTTGCCGGGCCCCCCGTTCGGGCCCCCCTTGGCAGGGTTCACTTTGACGTGGACCGTGCCAAGGGGAGGCAGAGCTCCTCAGAGCCGTCAGGCGAGCATGCCCGCCGCGGTCTTGCGAGTCGACACGATCTGGTCCACCAGACCGTACGCGAGAGCGTCCTCGGCCGTGAGGATCTTGTCGCGCTCGATGTCGTCCCGGATCTTCTCGATCGGGGTGGAGGAGTGCTTGGCCAGCATCTCTTCCAACTGGGCGCGCATACGCAGGATTTCGTTGGCCGCGATCTCCAGGTCGGAGAGCTGCTCGCGACCGGTCGACGAGGACGGCTGGTGGATCAGCACACGGGCGTTCGGGAGCGCCATGCGCTTGCCCGGCGTACCGGCGGCGAGCAGGATCGCGGCGGCGGAGGCCGCCTGACCCATGCAGACCGTCTGGATGTCGGGCTTCACGAACTGCATCGTGTCGTAGATGGCCGTGAGGGCCGTGAACGAGCCGCCGGGGCTGTTGATGTAGATCGAGATGTCGCGGTCCGGGTCCATCGACTCCAGGCACAGGAGCTGCGCCATGACGTCGTTGGCGGAGGCGTCGTCGATCTGCACGCCGAGGAAGATCACGCGCTCCTCGAAGAGCTTCGCGTACGGGTCGTACTCACGCACGCCCTGCGAGGTGCGCTCGACGAAGCGCGGGACGATGTAGCGGTTGTCCACCTGCGGGCCGGTGTAGAGGCCGTTGGCGGAGGCATTGACCTGGAAGTTGCTCATAAGAGGGTTCACCATCCTGGTGGCGTTCTGCGTCTGTGGTCGTCGGTCGGGCAGTGCGGCGTACGTACGGAGCCTCAGGCCCCGGTGCCGCCGCCGCCCGGAACGCCCGAGGCGGAGGTGATGATCTCGTCGATGAGGCCGTAGTCCTTGGCCTCTTCCGCGGTGTACCAGCGGTCGCGGTCACCGTCGCGGATGATCGCTTCCATGGTCTGGCCGGAGTGCCGGGCGGTGATCTCCGCCATGCGCTTCTTGGTGCGCAGCAGCTGCTCGGCCTGGATCTTGATGTCCGACGCGGTGCCGCCGAGGCCGGCCGAGCCCTGGTGCATCAGGATGTCGGTGTTCGGGAGCGCGAAGCGCTTGCCCGCGGTGCCGCCGGTGAGCAGGAACTGGCCCATCGAGGCCGCGAGGCCCATGCCGATGGTGACCACGTCGTTCGGGATGTACTGCATGGTGTCGTAGACCGCCATGCCTGCCGTCACCGAGCCGCCGGGGCTGTTGATGTACAGGAAGATGTCCTTGTCGGGGTCGGCCGCGAGAAGGAGCAACTGTGCGGTGATCTTGTTGGCGATGTCGTCGTCGACCTGCTGGCCGAGGAAGATGATCCGCTCGCCGAGCAGTCGGTTGTAGACCTGGTCGCCGAGGCCACCACCGAAGTTGGGCTCGCCGGCGGCGTAAGGCATCAGATTCGTCACGTATCCACCTGCTCGTCTCTGACGGCTTCTACCGTCTCAGCGTCTTTATTCAGGAAGGCCCGGACACTCCCGTGCTCTCCTATTCATGGACCCTAACGCGCAGGTAGGACAACGCCATCCCGCTTCCCGAACTGTTCGCTCGGAGCGCAAGCTAGCGCCCCCCTGAGGGCCTGTGCGTGTGTACGAAAACGGGCCCGGACGCGTGCTGCGTCCGGGCCCGTTCCACGGGTTCAGGCGGAGGCTCAGGCCTCGGTCTTCTCCTCGGACGGGGCGGCGTCCTCGGCCACGGCGTCCGTGGTCTCGGCGGCCTCGTCCTCGTCGTCGCTCAGGTCGACGACCTCACCGTCGGTGTCCTTGACCGTGGCGGCCTCGACGACGACCGCGAGGGCCTTGCCGCGGGCGACCTCGCCGACGAGCATCGGAACCTGGCCGCCTTCGACGACGGCCTGGGCGAACTGGTCGGGGGACATGCCGGAGGAAGCAGCGCGCCGCATGAGGTGCTCGGTGAGCTCCTCCTGGTTGACGTTCAGCTTCTCCTTGTTGACGAGCTCATCGAGGATGAACTGCGTCTTGATGCCCTTCTCGGCCTGCTCCTTGGTCTCGGCGATGAACTCTTCCTCGGTCTTGCCCTGGATCTCCAGGTACTTGGCGAGGTCGAGGCCCATCTGCTCGAGCTGGTGGTGCTCCAGGTTGTGCTTGCGGGTGTTGATCTCGTCCTCGAGGAGCTTCTCGGGGATCGGGACCTCCGCCAGCTTCAGCAGCTCGTCGAGGACGCGCTCCTGGGCCTGGGTGGCCTGGTCGTACTGCTTCATGTTCTCGAGGCGCGAGCGGCTGTCGGCGCGCAGCTCCTCAAGGGTGTCGAACTCGCTCGCCAGCTGCGCGAAGTCGTCGTCCAGCGCGGGGAGTTCACGGGCGGCGACGGCGGACACCTTGACGGTGACCTCGGCCGGCTTGCCCTCGGCGGATCCGCCCTTGAGCTCGGAGGTGAAGGTGGCCTCGCCACCGGCCTCCAGGCCCTTGACGGCCTCGTCGATGCCTTCGAGCAGCTCGCCGGAACCGATGGTGTACGAGACACCCTCGGCGACGCCGTCCTCCAGGACCTCGCCGTCGACCTTGGCCTCGAGGTCGAGCGTCACGACGTCGCCGTCTTCGGCGGCGCGCTCGACCGGGTTGGTGGACGCGAAGCGACCACGCAGGTCCTCGACGGCCTTGTCGACGTCCTCGTCGGAGACGGAGACAGCGTCGACCTCGACCTCGATACCGGTGTAGTCCGGGATCTCGATCTCGGGCCGGATGTCGACCTCGGCGGTGAAGGCCAGCAGCTCGCCGTCCTTGAGCTCGGTGATGTCAACCTCGGGCTGGCCGAGAACGTTCAGCTCACCCTCGTTGACAGCCTCGGTGTAGAACTTCGGGAGCGCGTCGTTGACGGCTTCCTCGAGCACAGCACCACGGCCGAACCGCTGGTCGATGACGCGGTTCGGGATCTTGCCCTTACGGAAGCCCTTCACCGTGACCTGCTGGTTGATCTTCTTGTACGCCGCGTCGAGGCTGTCCTTGAGCTCCTCGAAGGGCACCTCGATGCTGAGCCGAACCCGAGTCGGGTTCAGGGTCTCCACGGCGCTCTTCACGGTTGGGTCTCCTTGGTGGGCTGATTTTGGGATTCTGCCCGGTTCAGAGACACGCGGGCACGCAGCTTGCATAGTAACGGCAAGCGGTCGATGACCCACAATGCGATCTTGATCGTGGGCCTGGAAGGCCTGGGGGGCCTGATGTGGTCGGGGTGGCCGGATTCGAACCGACGACCTTCCGCTCCCAAAGCGGACGCGCTACCAAGCTGCGCCACACCCCGTCGGTGCGAGACGTAGGGTACATGCCCGCCCGTAGTGGGGTGGCTGCATTTATGCGGTGTGCGGGAAGGGCGTGTGACCCGCTACGATGCATCTCGTGCCGCGGTCGTTCCGACCTGCGGTGCGCTTGTGCGGGCGTAGCTCAATGGTAGAGCTCCAGTCTTCCAAACTGACTACGCGGGTTCGATTCCCGTCGCCCGCTCCATACGGACTTCGGCCCGGCCGGTGATCACTCACCGGCCGGGCCGAAGTCGTTTCAGGCCGAGCGCCTCAAAACTTGATCTGGTTGATCGTGTCCGCTATCGAGTTCAGGAACCGGTCGATCGACGGGGCCATGCCCGTGGACGCGAGGAAGAAGCCGAAGAGTACGGCGACTATCGCCGGCCCGGCCTTGATGGAGCCCCCTCGTATCAACACCACCAGGACGATTGCCAACAAGAGCACCACGGACAGTGAAATGGCCACAACTGATCACACCCTCGGTCGGTCCGCCGTTCCGGCCCGGAAGCGCGCAGCCCAGCACGCATCCGCATGTTCCATCGTGCCACCAACGAGCCTGTGGTTGTTGCCTGGTGACGAATCGTCGCCGATCGGATCACGCCATCCGCGCGCTCGGTGCGCGCCGGGCGCACACGGGGTGTGAGGGCGCCCCCTGGCGCGACGCGGCGTCACGTATACCCCTTGCAGCAGTGAATATGCATGCCGAATATAGAGAGAAGCGAGGGTGCTGAAATGCCCCAATTAAGGGGGCTTCGGGCGAGCATAGTCGGACATAATTGATGAACCCGGGAAGAGTTTTACGGAATCCCGAGTGCAACGCTAGGGTGCGTCGAATGGTTCACGCTCCCCCCGGATATCAGCGAGCTCCGCTTCCCCCGGCAAAGAAGCCGGAACTCGACGCCCCAAAGACGCTGAACACACGGCGCGATGCCTTCTTCGACAACGCCAAGTACCTGGCGATCGTGCTGGTGGCCATGGCCCACTCGTGGGAGCCCGTCATGGACGGCAGCCGCGCGACGCGCGCCCTCTACATGGTCGTCTACACCTTCCACATGCCGGCCTTCATCGTCATCTCCGGCTATTTCTCCCGGACCTTCGACATGCGGGCGGACCGGCTGAAGCGGCTGGTCACCGGTGTCGCGGTGCCCTACGTCGTCTTCGAGGTGACGTACTCGCTGTATGAGCGGTGGATGAGCAATCCGCAGCACGAGATCAGTCTGCTCGACCCCTTCTTCCTGACCTGGTTCCTGGCCGCCCTCTTCATCTGGCGGCTGACGACGCCGCTGTGGAAGCTGGTGCGCTGGCCCGTGCCGGTCGCGCTCACGATGTGCGTACTGGCCTCGGTCGCCCCGAGCATCGGGCCCGACTTCGATTTCATGCGGGTGCTGCAGTTCCTGCCGTTCTTCGTGCTGGGGCTCAATCTGCGGCCCGAGCACTTCGCGATGGTCCAGCGGCGTGCCGTGCGGGTGGCCGCCGTACCGGTGTTCGCGGGTGCGCTGCTCTTCGCGTACTGGGCTTCGCCCCGGATGAGTCTGCGGTGGTTCTACCGCAGTTTCGCGGTGCAGGAGCTGGCCGTGTCCTGGTGGGTCGGGATCCTGGTGACGCTGGCCCTCTTCGGCTGCTCGCTGGTGCTGACCGCGTGCTTCCTGGCCTGGGTGCCGCGCCGCAGGACGTGGTTCACGGTCCTGGGCGCGGGCACGATCTGCGGCTATCTGCTGCACGGACTGCTGATCAAGACCATCGACTACACCGGGTGGTTCGAGAAGTACCACTGGCTGAGCGAACCGCTCGGCGAGGTCGTGGTGACGCTCTCGATCGTCGTCGCGGTGACCGCGTTCTGCACGCCGCCGGTACGCAGGGTGATGCGATGCGTCACCGAACCGGAGATGAACTGGGCCTTCCGTAGGCCGAGTTGAGCAGGTGGCGTGAAATCGACTGGTTTGGTTACGCGGCCACCCGTGCGTAGGCCGGGGCGGTGAGCGCCGTCATCCTGGACGCGATCTGCGGGGCGGTGGCGCGCGGGAGGCTGTCGGCGATCTCGCCGTCGGCCAGGAAGAGGACGCGGTCCGCGTAGGCGGCCGCCGCGGGGTCGTGGGTGACCATGACGACGGTCGCGCCGAGCCGGTCCACCGCGTCGCGCAGGAGGGCCAGGACCTCGGCGGCCGTCGTGGTGTCCAGGGCGCCCGTCGGCTCGTCGGCGAAGATCACGTCGGGGCGGGTGACCAGGGCGCGGGCGATCGCCACGCGCTGCTGCTGGCCGCCGGAGAGTTCGCCGGGGCGGCGCTTCCCCTTGCCGTCCAGCCCTACCTGGGCGAGGAGTTCGGCCGCGCGTCGGCGGTCCTGGCGCTCTCCCGCCAGCCTCATCGGGAGCAGGATGTTCTGCTCGACGGTGAGGGACGGCAGCAGGTTGAACGCCTGGAAGACGAAGCCCAGGCGGGAGCGGCGCAGGGCGGTGAGCTTGTTCTCGCTCATGCCGGTGATCTCGGTGGAGCCGAGGCGCACCGACCCGTCGGTGGGCCGGTCCAGGCCGGCGGCGCACTGCAGGAACGTCGACTTGCCTGAGCCCGAAGGGCCCATGACCGCGGTGAAACTGCCCCGCGGGAGAGAGATGTCGACGCCGCGCAGGGCGTGGACGGCCGAGGAGCCGCGGCCGTACTGACGGCGCACACCGCGGAGTTCGACCGCCCAGTCGGTGACCGCGCCGGCCGCACCGGGCGCACCGCCCGTGCTGGTGGCGTGCAGGTCGCCCCGGTCCCGCTTGCCGCGTCGCAGCCCCATGGTGTTGTCCGCCTTCCGGATCCGCCCGATGTCTGTGTTTCTACGCTTCGACGCTACGGATCAAGGGGGCCGGGGAACCATGGCGGCTGCTGGCGGATCGGGGGTGGGGAAAGCCCTACCAAGGGGCCCGCCTCCGGGTCAGAGGACCGGGCCCGCGTCGCTGTCGCGGCAGATCAGCAGCAGCGCGCGGTCGTCGTTGACGTCCTTGGCCACCGCCTCGATCAGGTGCCAGGCCGCGCCCTCGAAGGTCGAGGACACATAGCGGTCCGCCTCCCCCGTCAGCCGGTCCATGCCCTCGCTGATGTCGCGCTCCGGCGATTCGACCAGGCCGTCCGTGAACATCATCAGGACGTCGCCCGGGCGCAGGCTCCCCTTGACGGGGTCGAACTGCGCCCCGTCGTAGACACCGAGCAGGGGCCCCTCCCCCGACTTCTCCTCCCAGCGGCCGCTGCCCGCGTGCAGCTGGAGGGCGGGAAGGTGGCCCGCGGAGAGCAGTTCGTAGTCGCCGGAGTCCAGGTCGAGCACCAGGTGGATCGAGGTCGCGAAGCCCTCGTCCCAGTCCTGGCGCAGCAGATAGCCGTTGGCCGCGGGAAGGAATCCGTGCGGGGGCAGCGAGCCGAGGAGGCCGCCGAAGGCGCCGGACAGGAGCAGGGCGCGGGAGCCCGCGTCCATGCCCTTGCCGGAGACGTCCGTGAGGACCACTTCGAGGGTGCGGCCGCTGTTGCCCGTACGGGCGGCGACCACGAAGTCTCCGGAGAAGGACTGGCCGCCGGCCGGGCGCAGGGCCATCTCGCGGTGCCAGCCCTGCGGGAGGCGCGGCAGCTTGCTCTGTACGCGGATCCGCTCACGGAGGTCGAAGAGCATGGTCCCGCCGCGCCGCCACGGAACCCCGACCCGGCTGCGGAACTGCGCGATGAGCAGCCCGAAGAGCCCGCAGGCCGCGACCGTGAGGACCGTTCCCGGGGTCACCCTGCCCGGGCCTTCCGTGTACGGGCCGAGCAGCACGGACTCCACGATGAGCGCCGCCGCGGCAGCCGCGTACAGGCCGAGCAGGCTCGCGGGGCGCAGCAGCAGACCGCCGGCCACGATGGGCAGGACCAGGGCTGAGGGTGCGCACCAGACGGGCATCGCCATCGTCAGCGCGGCGATCGCGGGGACGGTGAGGAGCAGTGCGGACAGGGCCATCCACTCGGAGCCGTCGCCGCGGAAGTAGTCCACACCGGATTTGCGCACGCCGACCCTGACCCGATGCAGCCTCATGCGCATCCGGGCCGTGAAGGACTCCGCTCCGCCGCCGGTCATTCCTCGGACCTTATCCACCCGGGCCGGGTCCGCGCAGGGGGACCCCTGTGACATTGCGTTCGAAATCGGCTCGCCCGGCGCGGTGGGTCCTGGTAGGCATGGCATATGACGACCGAGCTGCGGGTGCTGCGTCCGGACGAATGGGCCGACTGGTACGGCAAGTTGGAGCGCGCCTTCGGAGGCGTTCTGGAGTCCGACGAAGAACGTGATCTCTACCGGGACCTGACCGAGCACGAGAGGTTCATCGGCGCCTGGGACGGTGACGAGTGCGTCGGGACCGCCGGGGTCTTCCGCTTCCGGGTGAGCGTGCCCGGCGGGGCTTTCGTGCCGGCCGCCGGCGTGACCATGGTCAGTGTCGCCGCGACGCATCGCCGGCGCGGGGTGCTCACCTCGATGATGCGCAGGCAGCTGGACGACGTACGGGCGTGGGGCGAGCCCCTCGCCGTGCTGACCGCCTCCGAGCCGGCGATCTACGGGCGCTTCGGCTACGCGGCCGCCACCCGCCAGTTGAAGGCGGAGATCGATACGCACCGTGTGACCTTCACGATGCCCCCAGGGGTCGACGGCGTACGGCTGCGGTATGCCGATCCGCGGGCGGCGGCCGCGCAGTGCGAAGCCGTCTACGCGGCGTCGATCGGCTCACGGCCCGGAATGCTCGCCCGCACCCCGGGCTGGGAGCGGCTGCCGCTGCTCGACCCGCCCGCCGACCGCGAGGGCGCGTCGCCGGTCCAGTGCGTGCTGGCGGAGCGGGACGGGGAGGTGGTGGGGTACGTACGGTTCCACACCAAGCCCGAGTGGGATGTGAGCGGGCCCAAGGGGACGGTGACGCTCCGGGAACTGGACGCCCTGGACCCGGTGGCGTACGCGGCGCTGTGGCGCTTCCTCTGTTCGATCGACCTGACGTCGACCGTGCGGGTGGGCAACCGCCCCGTCGACGACCCGTGGCAGTACCTCGCCTCCGACATCCGGCGGTGCGCGCTGCGGGAGCGGGACTCGCTGCATGTGCGGCTGGTGGAGGTGGGGGCGGCGCTGGAGGCGCGGACGTATCAGACGCCGGTGGACGTGGTGTTCGAGGTGGACGACGCGTTCTGCCCGTGGAACAGCGGGCGTTGGCGGCTCAGCGGGGACGCGAAGGGGGCTTCGTGCACGCGGACCGGGGATGCGGCCGATCTCGCCCTGTCCGTGCGGGAGTTGGGTGCGGCGTATCTGGGCGGGGTGTCGCTGTCGGCGCTGGCGGGGGGCGGTCTCGTACGGGAGGTGCGGGGCGGGGCGCTGGGCGAGGCGTCAGTGGCCTTCGGCTCCGATGTCGCGCCCTGGCTGCCTCACGGCTTCTGACAGGTGGGGCACCAGAAGAGGTTGCGGGCCGCGAGAGGCGCCGTGCGGATCTCGGTGCCGCAGAGGTGGCACGGCATGGACGCCCGGCGGTAGACGTAGACCTCGCCGCCGTGGTCGTCCACCCGGGGGGCGCGGTTCATCGCCTCCGGGGTGTGTTCGGGGCGGACCGTGTCGATGCGGTTGTGGCGTACGCCTTCGCGCATCAGGGCGGCCAGGTCCGCCCACATCGCGTCCCATTCCGCGCGGGTGACGTCCTTGCCCGCGCGGTACGGGTCGATGCCGTGGCGGAAGAGGACCTCCGCGCGGTAGACGTTGCCCACTCCTGCCACGACCTTCTGGTCCATGAGGAGCGCCGCGATCGTCGTGCGGGAGCGGGAGATACGGTGCCAGGCCTTGTCCGGGTCGTCCCCGGGACGCAGCGGGTCCGGGCCCAGGCGGGCGTGTATCGCCTGCTTCTCCGCGTCCGTGATCAGGGCGCAGGTCGTGGGGCCGCGCAGGTCCGCGTAGTCGGATTCGCCCAGCAGGCGCAGGCGGACCGTGTCCGTGGACGGCGGCGCGGGGGTCGTACCGAAACCCAGCTTGCCGAAGAGGCCCAGGTGGATGTGGATCCAGGCGGGGCCGTCGAAGCCGAGGAAGAGGTGTTTGCCGTGCGCCTCGGTGGACGTCATGGGGCGGGCGTCGATCAGTGCGGCGCCGTCGGAGAACTTTCCCTGCGGGCTGGACGCACGCACAGGCCGGCCGCCGAACCTCTCGTAGTGGTCGGCGGCCAGTCGGTGGATCGTGTGACCCTCGGGCACGGGGGTTTCTAGGCCTCGGGCTGCGGGTGGTGGGCCGGGACCGGGGGGAGGACGCCCGTCTGCTCGTACGCCGAGAGCATGTCGATACGGCGCTGGTGGCGCTCCTCGCCCGTGAAGGGGGTGGCGAGGAAGATCTCGATGAACTTCGTCATCTCGTCGAGGGTGTGCATCCGGCCGCCGATCGAGATGACGTTGGCGTCGTTGTGCTCACGCCCGAGCGCCGCTGTCTCCTCGCTCCAGGCGAGGATCGCCCGTACGCCCTTGACCTTGTTCGCGGCGATCTGCTCGCCGTTGCCGGACCCGCCGATCACGATGCCGAGGCTGTCGCTGTCCGCGGCCGTCTTCTCGGCGGCACGGAGGCAGAACGGCGGATAGTCGTCCACGGCGTCGTAGATGTGCGGACCGCAGTCCACGGGCTCGTGGCCATGGGCCTTGAGCCACTCGACGAGGTGGTTCTTGAGTTCGAAACCGGCATGATCGGAGCCGAGGTACACGCGCATGTGTCGAGTGTGGCATGGCGGGTAGGCGCGACGCCTGGTCGGGGCACGTATGGCGCGCCCCGTCTCCGACATTAAGGACAGACCGCATGGCGACCACTCCCCCTGTCGAGGTTACGGAACGCCCGCCGGCCGGGGACTCCCCCGACGGTCTCCAGGCCGGGCTGAAGAACCGGCATCTGTCGATGATCGCGATCGGCGGCGTCATCGGGGCGGGCCTCTTCGTCGGTTCGGGTGCGGGTATCGCCGCCGCCGGGCCCGGGATCCTGCTCTCGTACGCGCTCACCGGGCTGCTCGTCGTGCTCGTGATGCGGATGCTGGGCGAGATGGCCGCGGCCGACCCGGTCTCGGGGTCCTTCTCGACCTACGCGGACCGCGCGCTCGGGCGGTGGGCGGGCTTCACCATCGGATGGCTGTACTGGTTCTTCTGGGCCGTGGTGCTCGCCGTCGAGGCGACCGCCGCGGCGACCATCCTGACCGGGTGGGTGCCGGGCATCCCGCAGTGGGGCTGGGCGCTGCTGGTCATGCTGGCGCTGACGGGGACCAATCTGGTCTCGGTCGGGTCCTTCGGGGAGTTCGAGTTCTGGTTCGCCGGGATCAAGGTCGTGGCGATCGTCGCCTTCATCCTCATCGGGGCGCTCGCCATCTTCGGACTGCCGCCGGGCGACGACGCGGTGGGCATGGCGAATCTGACGGGGCACGGCGGATTCCTGCCGAACGGGCCCGGGGCGATTCTCTCGGGGATGCTGCTGGTCGTCTTCAGCTTCATGGGCTCGGAGATCGTCACCCTCGCGGCCGCCGAATCACCCAATCCGGTGGACGCCGTCCGCAAGGCCGTCAACAGCGTCATCTGGCGCATCGCGCTCTTCTACATCGGGTCGATCCTGGTGATCGTGACGCTGCTTCCGTGGGACTCGGCGGCCGTGAAGGAGAGCCCGTACGTCGCCGTGCTGGACTCCCTCGACATCAAGGGCGCGGGCACCATCATGGACATCGTCGTCCTGACCGCCGTGCTCTCCTGCCTCAACTCCGGTCTGTACACGGCCTCCCGGATGGCCTTCTCGCTCGGGCAGCGCGGGGACGCGCCGAAGTCCTTCGCGACCGTCAACAGGGGCGGGGTGCCGGCCGTGGCGATCTGGGCCTCGGTCGCCTTCGGGTTCGTCGCGGTCGGCTTCAACTACGTCTCGCCGGACACCGTGTTCAAGTTCCTGCTGAACTCCTCGGGCGCGGTCGCGCTCTTCGTCTGGCTGGTCATCTGCCTCTCGCAGCTGCGGATGCGGCGGAAGATCGAGCGCGAGACTCCTGAGCTGCTGACCGTGAAGATGTGGCTGTACCCGTATCTGACGTACGCGACGATCGCGCTCATCCTGTTCGTCGTCGGATACATGGTGTACGACAAGGACGGGCGACCCCAGATGATCATGTCGGTCCTGGTGGGCCTGCTGGTGCTGGGAGTTGCTCTGGCGCGCGAGCGCAGCCGCGCTCAGAGCGGGGTGAAGGACGACATCACCCCGTCGTAGGTGCGCAGGGCGGAGGTCTCGGTGCTCGCGTCGTACCAGATGTTGACCTGGTACGACTTGCCTCCGGCGTCGAAGCCCGTCTGGCGGGCCTTCCAGGACGTGCCGTTCTGGGTGAAGAAGTACTCCCAGATGATCGCGGGCCGGTCCTTGAACGTGGTGTTCTCCAGCCGGATCTTCTTGTAGCCGGGGACGTCGTGCGAGCCGCGTTCGGCCTTGATCCACTGGGTCATGAGGTCGCCGCCGGAGGCGAGCCCGTATGTCCCCGAGGTCTCCTGCAGCCCGTCCGGCGAGTGGTAGTGGACGTTCGACGGGGACTTGGCGTTGCGCGTCCAGCCCTTGGGCGGCGTCCAGGCGAAGCCGGTCTCGCTCTGCGTGCCGGGCGGGACGGCGGCTGTCGTGGTCGGGGGGCGCGAGGTGCCCGCGACCGTGGGGGCGGGCGAACTGGTGCTGCCCTTCGAGGAGTTGCCCGAACCCGGGTCCCCTGACGTGAGGATCATGACGACGGCGACCGCGGCGGCCGCGGCCGCCGTGGCGGCCACCAGGATGCGGTTGCGCCTGCGGTTGCGGCGGGTGCCGGAGTCCGGCGCGGACGGTGCGCGTGGGGGCGGTACGGTCCTGCGCACGGTCAGCGTCGGGTCGCCCGAGGGACCTGGCCGGGGCTGCGACTGCGGCCCCGGCTGCGCCTGGGGCGGCGCGGAGCTCTCCTGGGACGACGGCGGGTGCTCGGCAGCCGCCTGCGGAGGCGGGGGCGCGGGCCTGGTGGGCGCCGACTGGGTGGGCAGGGCGTCCTGGGGTACGGGGGCGGGCGCCCGGACCGTGGGCGGTGCCGCGATCGGCTCCAGGCGCTCGTACACCGCGTCCAGGCTGGGGCGCCGCTCCGGTTCCTTGACCAGAAGGGCCGCCAGGACGGGGGCCAACGGGCCCGCCGCGCTGGGCAGTTCGGGCTCCTCGTACAGCACCGCGTGGAGCGTGGCGAGCGTCGTGGGCCGCGAGAACGGCGAGGTGCCGGCGACCGCGGCACAGAGCGTGGCGCCCAGCGACCAGAGGTCGGACGGCGGGCCCTGCGGGCGGCCGCCGACCCGCTCGGGGGCCATGTAGTCGGGCGAGCCGACCAGCATGCCGACGACGGTGAGCGAGGTGGTGTCCTGGATGGCCGCGATACCGAAGTCGGTGAGGACGATCCGGCCGGTGGGGCCGAGCAGGACGTTGCCCGGCTTGATGTCCCGGTGCAGCACGCCCACCGCGTGCACCTCACGCAGCGCGGCGACCAGCCCCATGCCGACCCTGGCCGCCTCGCGCGGGCTCAACGGGCCGTCCTCGATGAGGACTTTCTCCAGGGAGCGCGAGGCGACGAGCTCCATCACGATCCACAGCCGGTCGCCCTCCTCGACCACGTCGTAGACCCTGACCACGTTCGGATGGTCGATCCTGGCGGTCGCACGGGCCTCGCGCAGGGTCCGCTCGCGCCGGATACGGCTGTCCTCGGCGTCGAGATCGTCGATGCGCATTTCCTTTATCGCCACACGCCGGTCGAGTATCTCGTCCGCCGCCTGCCACACACGCCCCATCCCTCCCTGGCCGATGATTTCGCCCAGTCGGTAACGGGTCGCGATCAATAACCCCTGCACCCCGCCGCTCACATTCCCCGGCATTCACGCCCACCCCCTCAGTACCAGCTGTGATCAGCACAGAAGCATGAACTTGCCACCATGACAGCATAGTTCTACGAGATCTTGTGGTACCCCTTCAATACTGCTGCATCCTGCGCGGTTGAGGGGGATGGGGAAATGCAAGGAAAACGTTTCGGGGCGTTAATTGCCGCCACTGCTGCGGCTGTTCTATTTCTGCCTTTCACGGCTGCCGCCGACGACCCGGGAAGCGGTCAGGGCGGCAAGGCGGGGCCGAGCGTGCCTGCCGGGGTGAAGCTGACCACCGAACTGCCCAAGCAGATCAAGGTGGACAACAAGGCGGGGACGACGAGTGGTCTGACCGCGAAGGTCTCCAACGGCGGGACGAAGGACAGCGGTCCGATCACGCTGTCGGTGCTCGGCCTCGGCGGGATGAAGATCACGGGGGTCGACGGCTGCATCGCGATCCCGAAGGGGAGGCTGCTCAAGGGGGTCAACAGCGGATTCGCCTGTGTCATGGACAACTTGGCGGCGGGCAAGAGCAAGTCGTACCAGGTGTCGGCGACTTATGACCTGAAGGCCAAGGGCCAGATCTGTCTGCCGGTGACCGAGGGCACCAGCGAGAAGGTCTTCTGGCAGCAGGGTCCGATCCCCTTCGGGACGACGAAGCCGACGCCGAACGCGCCGGACACTCCGCTGCTGCTCGGCACGGACAACGTTCCGGCCGGTCCCGCGCAGCCTTCCGAGGCTCCGGGTTCGGGCGGCGGACTGCCCAAGACGGGGGCCGGGGTGGCTCTGCCCGCCGGGCTCGTCGGCGGGGCGCTGCTGCTGGTGGGCGGCGGCGGGATCTGGTGGACCACCAGGTCGCACAGGGCGGCGCGTCACTGATCAGTGCGTACGGACGTACGAGAGAGGGCCCGTGTCCCTTGGGGGATGCGGGCCCTCTTCGGTGCTCAGGTGCTCGGGTGCTCAGGTGCCTGGCGTCAGCCGCGGCGTCCTGCGAGCTTCCAGGCGGACGGCAGCGCGCCCATGGCGAGGGCCGCCTTCACGGCGTCGCCGATCAGGAACGGGGTCAGGCCCGCCGCGACGGCGGCGGTCAGGGACATCCCGGTGGAGAGGGCCAGGTACGGGACGCCGACGGCGTAGACGAGGGCCGAGCCGAGGACCATCGTGCCCGCGGTGCGCAGCACCGAGCGGTCGCCGCCGCGGCGCGCCAGCGCACCGACCACGGTGGAGGCGAGCAGCATGCCGAGGACGTAGCCGAAGGTGGCGCCGCCCGGACCGGAGGTGCCGTTCTGGAACCACGGCATGCCCGCCATGCCGACCAGCGCGTACAGCGCGAGGGCCAGGAAGCCCCGGCGGGCGCCGAGGGCCGCGCCGGTGAGCAGTACGGCGAAGGTCTGGCCTGTGATGGGGACCGGGGACCCGGGGATCGGGACGGCTATCTGCGCCGCGATGCCGGTGAGTGCGGCGCCGCCGACGACCAGGGCCGCGTCCACGGCGTACCGGACACGCGTGGCGGGCATCGCGGGCAGCAGGTCGGCGAGGACCGCTCCGGGGCGGGTGGTGGCAGCAGTGCTCATCGGGACTCCGCGGTGGCTGGCAGGTGGGGACAGGGTGACGTTAGCCGACAGGCCAGGGCGCGATCACCATCTGTGGCCCACAAAGCGGAGGTTGGGACCTTGGTGGGGTTCGCACAAAGAGCGGGAAGTACACCTCGGCGGGAGTGACGCTGGTCACTGGAGGTCCAAGGGGGTGTATCGGTTTTGCGGAACGGGGCAGTCCGTGGGGAGACTGTAGGTTCCCGATAAATCATCCGAGAGTGACGAGCACCATGTCCGACGCACCGCCCGCCGGCCCTCCCACCGGGGCCGAGCCCCTCTCCCACGGACTCAAGCAGCGCCACCTGACCATGCTCGGCCTCGGCGGGGTGATCGGCGCCGGCCTGTTCGTGGGTTCGGGTGCGGGGATCGAGGTCGCGGGCCCGGGAATCGTGCTCTCGTATCTGTTCGCGGGCACCCTCGCGATGCTGGTGATGCGGATGCTCGGCGAGATGTCGGCGGCGATCCCCGCCTCCGGGTCCTTCTCCGTGCACGCCGAGCGTGCGCTGGGGCGCTGGGCCGGATTCACGGCGGGGTGGCTCTACTGGTTCCTGCTGGTCGTCGTGCTCGCCGTGGAGGCGACCGCGGCGGCGCAGATCGCCAATCAGTGGGTGCCGGGGGTCGCGCAGTGGCTCTGGGTGCTGATCTTCATGGTGGTCTTCACCGTGGCCAACCTGGCGGCCGTGAAGAACTTCGGCGAGTTCGAGTTCTGGTTCGCGGCGCTGAAGGTCGGGGCGATCGTCCTCTTCCTGATCCTCGGCACGCTCGCGGTCTTCGGCCTGCTCCCCGACACAGATCCCGTGGGCCTCACCAACCTGACCGGCCAGGGCGGCTTCCTGCCCAACGGCTGGCACGGCGTCGTCTCCGGTGTCCTGACCGTCGTCTTCGCCTTCGGCGGCCTGGAGGTCGTCACGATCGCGGCGGCCGAGACCGACGACCCGGCGCGCGCGGTCAGCCGTGCGGTGCGCAGCGCGGTCTTCCGGATCCTCTTCTTCTACGTCGGCTCGATGCTGGTCATCGTGACCGTGCTGCCGTGGACGGCGCAGCACGCGGGGCTCTCCCCGTACGTCACCGTGCTGGACGCGATCGGCATTCCGTCGGCCGGGACCATCATGAACATCGTCATCTTCGTGGCGCTGCTCTCGGCCCTGAACGCCAACCTCTACGGCTCCTCGCGCATGATCTTCTCGCTGGCCGAGCGCGGTGAGGCACCGCGCGGGCTGCTCAAGGTCTCGGGGAACGTCCCGCGCCGTGCGGTGCTCGCCTCGGTGGCCTTCGGCTTCGTCTCCGTACTGCTCAATCTGAAGTGGCCCGACTCGGTCTTCCTCTACATGCTGAACGCGGTCGGCGCGGTGCTGCTCTTCGTCTGGGCGATGATCGCCGCCTCGCAGCTGCGGCTGCGGCGCAAGATCGAGCGGGACACCCCAGAGCTGCTGCAGCTGCGCATGTGGGCGTTCCCGTGGCTGACCTGGGCGACGCTGGTCGCGCTCGCGGCCGTATTCGTGCTGATGCTCACCGACCGGGCGGCGCGGCCGCAGTTGCTCTGGTCGCTGGGGGCGACGGCCGCCGTGCTCGTGGTCGCAGGCCTGAGAGAGCTGCGCGGTCGGGAGCCGCGTGGTCACCGTCGGTGAGCCAGGTGTCCGCATAGCGGGCGTTCACTACCGTTGAGCGGTGCACGACTTCAGACTGTGGGACCGTCCCCCGTCTCACGTACTGAACAGGCACGACCATGACTCGGACAACAGCGCCCGAAAAGGCGAAGACTGATACGACCCCGGAGACCCCGGAGGAAGCGTCGGGTTCCGCCCTGACGCACGGTCTCAAGCAGCGTCACCTCTCGATGATCGCCCTCGGCGGCGTCATCGGCGCCGGCCTCTTCGTAGGCTCCGGCGCAGGCATCGCAGCGGCAGGTCCGGCCATCGTGCTGCTCTTCGCGGGTGCTGGTGCGGTCGTCATGCTGATCATGCGGATGCTCGGCGAGATGTCCGCGGCCCGCCCCGCGACCGGCTCCTTCTCGGTGCACGCGGAGAAGGAGATCGGCGCCTGGGCCGGGGTCACCTCGGGCTGGATGTACTGGATCATGCTCTGCTGCGGCGTGGCCGCCGAGGCCACAGCGGCCGGCGCGATCATGCACGGCTGGGCCGGCTTCATCCCGGCATACGGCTGGGTCGCGATCTTCATGGTCTTCTTCTGTCTGACCAACCTGGCCGCCGTGAAGAACTTCGGCGAGTTCGAGTTCATCTTCTCGGGCATCAAGGTCCTGGCCATCTCGGCCTTCCTGGTCATCGGCATCCTCGGCATCTGCGGCGTCTTCGGCGACGCGCCGGGCGACGCGTACCTGACCGGCGACGGCGGCTTCTTCCCGACTGGTACGTCGGGCCTGATCGCCGGGCTGCTGACCGCGGTCTTCGCGTACGGCGGCCTGGAGACGGTCACCATCGCCGCGGCCGAGTCCGACCACCCGCGCAAGAACGTGGCGCGCGCCGTACGCACCGCCGTGTGGCGCATCGCGATCTTCTACGTCGGCTCGATGGCTCTCATCGTCACCCTGGTCCCGTGGGACGACCCGAACGTGGCCAAGAACGGCCCGTACGTCACCGTGCTCCAGGACCTGGACATCCCCGCCGCCGCCACGATCATGAAGATCGTGGTCCTGATCGCGCTGCTCTCCGCGATGAACGCCAACATCTACGGCGCCTCGCGCATGTCCTACTCGCTGGTCGCCCGAGGCCAGGGCCCCCGCTTCCTGGGGAAGGTCGTCAAGGGCGTCCCGATGCCCGCCGTGATCGCCTCCTGCGTGTTCGGCTTCGCGGCCGTCGAGGCCGGAGTCCTGTGGCCCGACACGGTCTTCACCTGGCTGATGAACACCACCGGCTGCGCCGTCCTGGTCGTCTGGGCCTTCATCTGCTTCACCCAGCTGAAGATGCGCCGCCGCCTGGAGCGCGAGTCTCCCGAGCTGCTGACCGTGAAGATGTGGGGCTTCCCTTATCTGACCTGGGTCGCGATCGTCGCGATCGCCGGAGTCTTCGTCGCGATGGCCACCACGTCCGGCGGCCGCGACCAGCTCTATGTCTCGGCCATCCTGGTCGCCGCGCTGGCCGGCGGGGGCTACGCCAAGCAGCGCCGCGACGCCGCGAAGTCGGCGTACGCCGCCTGATCCCGTAACGCC
Source organism: Streptomyces sp. NPDC050738 (assembly GCF_040654175.1). Classification (NCBI taxonomy): domain Bacteria; kingdom Bacillati; phylum Actinomycetota; class Actinomycetes; order Kitasatosporales; family Streptomycetaceae; genus Streptomyces; species Streptomyces sp. NPDC050738. Next base: position 122,130 of record NZ_JBFAHN010000003.1, read on the forward strand.
ACGCACCACCACGACACCCCCTGGACCCCTCGGTCCAGGGGGTGTTTTTTAATGCTGCTAGCCTGCACTTGCACATTGGTTGCAATAACTAGCAGGTAGCAGCAGTCGGAGGGCTCGGCCATGGCGACGTACACACTTCCTGAACTTCCGTACGACTACGCGGCACTCGAACCGGTCATCAACCCGCAGATCATCGAGTTGCACCACGACAAGCACCACGCGGCGTACGTGAAGGGCGCGAACGACACCCTGGAGCAGCTCGCCGAGGCGCGCGACAAGGACCAGTGGGGGTCGGTCAACGGCCTGGAGAAGAACCTGGCGTTCCATCTCTCCGGCCACATCCTGCACTCCATCTACTGGCACAACATGAGCGGCGACGGGGGCGGCGAGCCCCTCGACAAGGACGGCGTGGGCGAGCTCGCCGACGCGATCGCGGAGTCCTTCGGATCCTTCGAGAAGTTCAAGGCCCAGCTGACCAAGGCCTCGGCGACCACGCAGGGTTCGGGCTGGGGCGTCCTCGCGTACGAGCCGCTCAGCGGGCGCCTGATCGTCGAGCAGGTCTACGACCACCAGGGCAATGTCGGCCAGGGTTCGACCCCGGTTCTCGTCTTCGACGCCTGGGAGCACGCCTTCTATCTGCAGTACAAGAACCAGAAGGTGGACTTCATCGAGGCGATGTGGCGGGTCGTCAACTGGCAGGACGTGGCGAGGCGTTACGCCGCGGCCAAGGAGCGGGCGGACGTCCTGCTGCTGGCGCCGTGAACCAGTGAGGCACTAGGAACGTCCTGCTCGTGATCGTCTTCTCAACTGTCGCGTGCAGGCGGATGGAACGGGTGGCCCCCGCGAGGACATGACTCGCGGGGGCTGTCTGTTTTCCTCCTGTCGCGCCCCTCCCCGGCGTCATAGACTCCGGCCTCCGGAGAGCCGAGGAGGCAGCATGGCGAGCTCCAGGGAACTGTCGTGCAGCACGTGCAAGAAACGCGAACCGCACCGCTGGCTGAACACCGCCGAGAAGAAGCAGCTCAGGGCGGCGACCGGCCGGAAATACGTGGACGACTTCCTGGTCTGCTCGGCCCCCGGCTGCGGCACCCTGCGCACCGGTCTCAGCGAGAATCCGTTCGATCAGCCGCGGAAGCTGCGCCCTCCGGAATGACCGCTCCGGTGGTGCCCCACACCGTGAACTCCCTTGCCAGGCCCGTCTCGTGGAGGCGGGCGAAGGGAGTGAAGGGGACTCCGCACTCGGTCTCGCCGCGGTCGAAGTTCCAGCTCTTGTGGAGCTGGAAGCGATAGCCGCAGACGGTCGGGCCGCGCTCGGTGACCCGGACCGTTCCGGTGAGGCGGTATTGGATTCCGCGCAGCGCCAGCCACCAGTCCGTATCGGCGCTGCGGGAGATCAGGACGCCGCGCCAGACCGTGTCCGCCTCGTAGGTGCCGGGGACCTCGGGTGCCTCTGCGAGCCAGCGGGCCAGCTGGGTGTCGACCGCGCGGTGGACGGGCGGCAGGGCCAGGACCGCTTCGGCCTCGATGCGGTACGGGGCGCCGGTGGCCGCCAGATAGTGGCGCATCGCGCCGGCCGCCTGGCGCAGCCCGATGGCCTGCCAGAGGGCGGCGAGGGCACGACACCCTGCCCGTACGACCCGGTCGGTCGGGCGCACGGGCAGGGTGGCAAAGGGGGCATTGCCGTTCGGAAGGGCGGGGTCGTCGCGGCCGCCGTCGCTGCCGATCTTCATACGGCGACCGTAGGACAGATCGGGCGCCTCCGCCCGCTCAGCGGGTCGGCTGCCGGTGGGCCGTCAGTCGAAGATCGGGCCCTGGGTGCGGGTGCGCTTGATCTCGTAGAACCCGGGGATGGAGGCCACGAGCAGGGTGCCGTCCCAGAGCCTGGCCGCCTCTTCGCCCTTGGGTGCGGGGGTGACGACCGGACCGAAGAAGGCGATCTGCTCGCCGTCCGCGCCGGGGACCGCGATGACCGGGGTGCCGACCTCCTGGCCGACCTTGTCGATGCCCTCCTTGTGGGAGGCGCGCACCTGGGAGTCGTAGGTGTCCTTGTCGGCGTACTCGATCAGGTCGGCGGGCAGGCCGACGTCGGCCAGGGCGCCGGCGATCGCTTCGAGGGTCGGGCCCTCCTCCTTGTTGTGGATGCGCGTGCCCAGCGCGGTGTACAGCTTGCCGACGACCTCGTCGCCGTGCAGCTCACGGGCCGCGGTGACCACGCGGACCGGACGCCAGCCCTTGGGGCCGAGAAGCTCGCGGTAGCGCTCGGGCAGGTCGTCGATCTTGTCCTCGTTGAGGACGGCCAGGCTCATGACGTGCCAGCTGACCTCGACCGGACGGACCTTCTCCACTTCGAGCATCCAGCGCGATGTCATCCAGGCCCAGGGGCAGAGCGGGTCGAACCAGAAGTCGACGGGGGTCTTGCTCTCAGACATGTCTCTCCTCGGAGCGCGCGGATCGGTCTCGACGGACGGAACGTACGGGAGGGGCCAGGGCATTCCCGGGTGCTGGGTGCCGGAGGTGCATGGGAGTATTCGAACCACGGAACGTATACACAAAGGAGTGCCCGTGCCCGGTGAGAATCTGTCCCGTGACGAAGCCCGGGAGCGGGCCGGACTGCTGTCCGTCGACGGGTACGAGGTCGTGCTCGACCTGCGGTCCGCGGTCGGGGAAGGACCGGCACAGGGGCCCCGCACCTTCCGGTCGGTGACCACGATCCGCTTCCGGTCATCGACGGTGGGCGCCTCGTCCTTCGCCGACCTGGTCGCGCCGTCCGTGAACGCGGTGACGCTCAACGGGCAGCCGCTGGACGTGGCGGCCGTGTTCGACGGGGTGCGGATCGCGCTGGACGGGCTGCAGGCCGAGAACGAGCTGGTCGTGGACGCGCAGTGTGCGTACAGCCGCACCGGTGAGGGCATGCACCGCTTCGTCGACCCGGAGGACGACGAGGTCTATCTGTACACGCAGTACGAACCGGCCGATGCGCGCCGAGTGTTCGCCAATTTCGAACAGCCGGATCTGAAGGCGCCCTTCCGCTTCGAGGTGACCGCGCCCGACGGGTGGACGGTCTGGAGCAACGGGGCGGGCACGGCCGGGGACGGCGGGGCGTGGAGCTTCGAGGAGACCAAGCCCATCTCCACGTACATCACGTGTGTCGTCGCCGGGCCCTATCACTATGTGACCGACAGCTACCGGCGGACCTTCGAGGACGGCACGGAGCTGGAGATCCCGCTCGGGGCGATGTGCCGCAAGGGGCTCGCCAAGCACTTCGACGTCGACGACATCTTCCTGGTGACCAAGCAGGGGCTCGACTTCTTCCACGAGCACTTCGACTACCCGTACCCCTTCGGCAAGTACGACCAGGCCTTCGTGCCGGAGTACAACCTCGGGGCGATGGAGAACCCGGGGATGGTGACCTTCCGCGAGGAGTACATCTACCGCGGGAAGGTGACCTCGGCGTCGTACGAGCGGCGGGCCAACGTCATCCTGCACGAGATGGCGCACATGTGGTTCGGCGACCTCGTCACCATGGTGTGGTGGGACGACCTGTGGCTCAAGGAGTCCTTCGCGGACTTCATGGGGACCTTCTCGATGGTGGGCGCGACCCGCTTCGAGAACGGGTGGATCACCTTCGCCAACAACCGCAAGTCGTGGGCCTACCGGGCCGACCAGCTGCCGTCCACGCACCCGATCACGGCCGACATCCGTGACCTGGAGGACGCCAAGCTGAACTTCGACGGGATCACGTACGCCAAGGGTGCGAGCGTGCTGAAGCAGCTCGTCGCGTACGTCGGACAGGACGCCTTCCTGGAGGGCGCGCGGCGCTACTTCAAGCGGCACGAGTACGGGAACACGCGGCTGGGCGATCTGCTGGCGGTGCTCGAGGAGACCAGCGGGCGCGACATGACGACGTGGTCGCAGTCGTGGCTGCAGACGGCGGGGGTCAACTCCCTTACTCCGGTCGTCACTTACGACGCGGCGGGGAAGATCACCGAGCTGGCCGTGGTGCAGGAGGCGGCGGAGTCGCACCCGGAGCTGCGGCCGCACCGGGTCGCAGTGGGGCTCTACCGGCGCGAGGCCGGGTCCGACGAGCTGGTGCGGTACGCGCGCGCCGAGGTGGATGTCGCCGGGGCGCGTACGGTCGTGGGCGAGCTGGCCGGGGCCGAGAAGCCCGATCTGGTGCTGGTCAACGACGACGACCTGACGTACTGCAAGATCCGCTTCGACGAGGGGTCGCTGGAGACGCTGCGGAGTCATCTGGGGGACATCACCGACCCGTTGGCGCGTGCGCTGTGCTGGTCGGCGCTGTGGAACCTGACGCGTGATGCGCTGATGCCGGCGCGGGACTTCGTGGGTCTTGTGCTCAAGTTCGCGGGGCGCGAGACGGACATCGGTGTGCTGCAGATGCTGCACTCCTGGGCCCAGTCCGCACTCATGCACTACGCGGCGCCCTCGTGGCGCGAGGAGGGCGGGCGCGAGCTGGCGGAGGGCGCGCTGCGGGAGCTGCGGGTCGCCGAGCCGGGGAGCCAGGAGCAGCTGACGTGGGCGCGGTTCTTCGCGGCGGTGGCGGCGAGCGATGCCGACTTCCAGCTGCTGCAGGGGCTGTTGGAGGGGTCGGCGAAGATCGACGGGCTCGATGTCGACCAGGAGCTGCGGTGGGCGTTCCTGTCGCCGCTCGCCTCGCACGGGCTGGCCGACGAGGGCGTCATCGGCGCCGAGCTGGCGCGGGACAACACCGCTTCGGGCAAGCGCCACCAGGTGCGGTGCCTCGCCTCGCGGCCGTCGGAGGCGGTGAAGGCGCAGGCGTGGGCTGCGGTCGTGGAGTCCGACGCGCTCTCCAACACGCTGGTGGAGGCGACGATTTCGGGCTTCGAGCAGGCGTCGCAGCGGGCGCTGATCGCGCCGTACGGGGAGAAGTACTTCGCCGCGATCGAGCGGGTGTGGGCTGAGCGGTCGATCCAGATCGGGATGCTCGTGGTGAAGGGGCTCTTCCCGGGGCTGCAGGATGACCGGGCGACGCTGGATGCGACGGATGCGTGGCTGGCGGGGCATGAGGGTGCGGCTCCCGCGCTGCGGCGGCTCGTGCTGGAGGCTCGCGACGACCTCGCGCGGAGCCTGCGGGGCCAGGCCTGCGACGAGGCGGCGGCGGTCTGACGGGGTAGGGCGGGGCGGGTGCGGACGCGGCTGGCCTGCGGCGCCGTTCCCCTACCCGCCCCTTCCCGAACCGGGGCTACGCCCCGGACCCCGTAAGCGACCTTCGGCCGCTTGTCCTCAATCGCCGGACGGGCTGCGTTTTGCTGAACCTGGCTCGCACGCGCGGCAAAAGAGCATGCACCCGCGCACGCAGGCGGACAGCGGGCAACTTCAGCGGTGCGGGTCCGCCCCCGACTCGTTCGGCGTAATCGACCCTGCGTGATCGACCCCTGACGCTGCGATATCAGCGCAGGTCCCCGCCCCCTATCGGCACCCGAACACCCTTGCTTTAGGACGGCGTTGTCCGCAATTGTCGACGGCCGTGTAACAGGGGTTAGCGACCGGGATCATCGCGGGAATCCCCCTCGCATGAACCACAACACCCCCCTCTCCCCCCGCCCCCTCAGCCACCTCTCCGACGTACAGCGACGCGTCCTCTCCGCCGCCCAGCTCCGCGCCCACGGCGTCAGCGCCGCCCGGTCCGCCGCCAAGTGCCGGCCCGGCGGGCCCTGGCAGCAGCTCCTGCCGGGGGTTTTCGTGCTGCACCCGGGACCGCCCACCAGCGAAGAGCGGCTGCACGCGGCGCTGTTGTACGCGGGGCGGCCCGCCGAGGGCACGGCCAGGACCGTGCCGGCACAGCCTGTACCGGGGCAGCCCGCGGCGGAGGTCGTGCCGGTGGCGTACGGCGACACGATGGTCACCGGGCTCGCGGCGCTCGCGCTGCACCGCTTCTCCTCCGCTCCCCCGCTCCTCTCCCTGGACCGCATCGACGTCCTGGTCGCCAGGACCCGGCGGCTGCGCTCCACCGGCTTCGCCCGCCTCATCCGTGCCCACGCACTCCCCCGGGCGCAGCAGATCACCGGCGTGCCCGTCGCCCCCGTACCGCGCGCCCTCGCGGACGCCGTCGCGCAGCTCACCGACGCCAATGCCGTACGGCGCCTGCTGACCGAGGCCGTACGCGGCGGACACTGCGAACCGGCCGCCATCGTCAAGGAGTTGAACCAGGCGCGGCTGCTCACCCGCGCCCATGTCGTCGACGCCGTGGACTCGCTCCTCGCCGAGGGCCGGGCCATCGCCGAGGACCGGCTGTACGCGCTGGTGCGCGAGCACGGGCTGCCCGACCCGCTCTGGAACGTGGATCTGCGCCTGCCCGGCGGCCCGCACCTGGGCGGTGTCGACGCGTACTGGGCCGATCAGGCCGTGGCCCTGGAGCTGGACACCAGGGCGCCCCGCCATGACGAGGACGCCATGTGGTCGGAGTACGCCCGCAAGCGCGAACACCTGGAGCGGCTCGGCATCACGGTCGTGCACATCACGCCGAAGAAGCTGCGGGACGCGGCCGAGCAGCAGGCGACGGTCGTACGGACCGCCCTGATGGCGTCCGGGGACCGCGAGCCCGCCGCGTACGTGGTCGTACTCCCCCGATAGCCCCGGTCAGTGCGCGGCCGCCCGCCCCAGCAGCGGCCGCTCGCGCCACAACTCCAGCCCTACGTCGACGAGTTCGACCCGCTGGAGCTCGTCGACCGCCGCCAGGGGGTGCCAGGCGGCGAGGTCGGTGGAACCGCCCTCCTCGGGGCGCAGTTCCCCGCCGGTGATCCGGCCCTCGTAGACGATGCGCAGCCCGTGGAAGTCCGCGAACATGCCGAGCTTGCGCGGATAGCGCCGGGTGATCGAGTCGATACCGAGCAGCCGCACGGGCTCCACGGTGTAGCCGGTCTCCTCGTCGACTTCACGGACGACCGTGTCGATGGGGTCCTCGGCGTGGTCCATTCCACCGCCCGGCAGCGTCCAGCGTTTGGTGCCGTCCCCGGCCACCCAGCGGGCGAGGAGTACCTGTTCGTCGCGTACGCAGACGGCGTACGCCGCCACCCTGAGCTCCTTGTTCATTTGTTGAGGCTAGGGGGTGTCCGGCGGATCAGGTCGCCCTTGCTCGGCGTCAAACCTTTCGCTGCTGGTGAGCGGTGGTCTGGTGCGTGCACCTGCAAGGCGGAGGAGGGCGGCAACGCGAATGGGGTCTCCCCTGCTCTTTAAGAGCTTGGGGAAGTTGGCAACTGACGACAACGCCGCAGGTGTGCGCCCGCCGCGAAGCGGCTGATGTCACTGCGACCGGCGCGACCGCGGCATGATCCGCCGGACACCCCCTAGTACGGGAGCGGCGGGTTGGCTGGGGAGTAGTCGGGGGCGGACCAGCGGAGGGGGGCGGCGGACGGGGTCTGGACGGTCTCCTCGATCGTGAAGTGCATGCGGCGCTCGCCGGTCGAGGCGTCGAAGGCAGTGCGGGCACGTCCGGTCAGCTGGAGTGTGCTGCCGGAGGTCCAGTCGAGGAGGAGGAGTCCGGCGCGGGGGTCGGTTTCCAGGTTTCCGAGGGTCAGGAACATCGCGTTGCCGGGATAGTCGCGCCAGCTGATCACCGAGGGGGACTCCACGGTGACGAACCCCGGATTGCCGCCGCGATGGCTGGCGTCCACGCCGTCGGCGGCGACGGTGGCGATGAAGAAGGTGTCGGCGGCGCGGAGGAACTCCTCCTGGTCGGGGGTGAGTTGTCCACCGCGCCGCGCGGCACCGGCCTGTGGGAGTTCCGCGGATGCGAGGAGATCGCGGCGCTGGATGTACTTGGGGCAGTTGGCGAAGACCTCGTCGGCCTCGACGGCAAGGCCGCGCGGGGTGGTGCGGGCTGTTCCGTTGAGCCGCATACGGCGGCGGGTGCGCGGGTCGAGGGCGATGGTGCCGACCGGTCCTTCGAGGGCGCCGGACAGCGGGTCGTCCTCGCGCGGGCCGCCGGTCACCGAGATCTGGCGGGGGCCCGTGGCCCGTACGAAACCGGGAGGTCCGGTGAGCAGCGAGGCCCACATCCGGCCCGCGCCGTCCGCCGCGCCGATCACCAGCATCGGCTGGAGTCCGAGGAAGGCCGCGGCCACGGGCTTGATGTCCTGACCGATGGAACGGCCGACGTGCTCGGCCTGCTCGCGGAGACCAAGGCGGTCCTGCACGGCGCGTGATCCCTGGTGGTACGTGGCCACGGGGGGCCTCCTTCTAGAAGAAGCCGCAGGTGGGTGCGGTGGCGGAGGGGGCGGGGGCCTCCTCCGCGCCGGTCGGGGCGTAGATCTCCAGACGGGTGCCGTCCGGGTCGCGGAAGAAGATGCCGCCGGAGGCGCCGCCCTCACGGTGGGCGACCACGCCCTCGTAGGCGAACTCGGTCCCCTGGGCGCGGAGTTGCTCCTCGGCGGCCCGGACGTCCTCGATCGCCGGGACCTCGAAGGCGAGGTGGTGGAGGCCTGCGCGTGCCGGGTCGTAGGCGGCGCCCGCCTGCTGCCAGAGCGTGAGGACGAGGGCGCCGTCCTGACCGAGGAAGGCGTAGCGGCTCTCGCCCTCCTTGCCTTCGCCGATCACCTGGAAGCCGAAGAGGTCTGCGTAGAAGGCCAGCGAGCGGTCGATGTCGGTGACGTTCAGGCCGATGTGGCCGGTTCGCAGCGTGCTGGGCATGGAGTGCCTCCGTCGATGGGATATCTAACCTCTCATTTTGATTTTAGAGGTTAGTGGCGGCGAGCGTCAACCGGTCACGTACGCTTGAGTGGTTAGCGTGGAAAGGAAGCAAGCCATGACCGTCGCCGACCCCCGCCCGCTCACCGGCGAGCCGGTCTCCCTCGACCTGCTCAACACCCTCTGGATGCACGAAGGCGTACGGCAGGACCTGCTGACCGGCGTCGACGGCCTCGGCACCTGGCTGGCGAGCACAGGCCTCGACGGCCGTTTCGCCGCCGACGGGGCGACGCTGAAGAATGTGCTGAGCGCGCGCGAGGCGCTGGCCGGGGTCGTCGCGGGCCCGGACGACGCCCACGCCGTCGCGCGGCTCGATGCCGTACTGGACCACGGCCGCATCCGCGCCACGCTCACCGCCGAAGGGCCCGGCGAGCGGCCCGAGTTCGCGGACCCCGCCTGGGGTGCGGCCTGGACGGCCGCCCGCGACTATCTCGACCTGGTGCGCGCCGCCCCCGACCGGATCCGGTCCTGCGCGCACGAATCGTGCATTCTGCACTTCTTCGACACTTCGCGGAACGGCACCCGCCGCTGGTGCTCGATGGCCGGCTGCGGCAATCGCGCCAAGGCCTCACGGCACTACGCGCGCACCCGCGACCACTGACGGCAACCACCGCCCCGTACGCACCAATTGCACCGCCATGCCCCCGATGACGCATGGCGGAAATACGCCATGGCTCCATCCCGCCACGGTCAACTCTCCCCAAAACAGGTCGTCTAGGTAAAGCTGAGCGGTCATCCGGCACCGTATTCCGGACCCTAATCGACACCTCCAGGGATGCTGATGACCTCCGAATCCCCTCGCTCCATACCCGGGGCGAGACGCGCGGCCCGTATAGCGGCCGCAGCCGGTCTGGTGGCCGCACTGGCCGCCTCCGGCGCCGCCCCCGTGTTCGCCGCGAACACCGACGACCCGGCCCCGGCCACCCCGAAGTCCTCGGCCGACAAACTCGGTTCGTCCGACCAGAAACTGCTCGACGAAGCCCAGGCGAAGGGCGAGAAGACCATCACGGTCATGGTCGCCACCGCCCCCGGCGCCACCGAGCAGGTGAGCAAGCAGCTCGACGCGGTCCAGGGCGCGAGCGTCGGCAAGACCGACGACAAGCTCGGTTACGTACGGGCGACGATCCCCACCGCGAAGGCGGACGCGGCGATCAAGGCGGCGGAGAAGCTGTCGGCCGTCAACGGCATCGACCTCAAGCACGCGGTCGAGCTGGACGACCCGACGCCGGCCGCCGACACCGCCAAGGGCGCCAAGTCGCAGGCCAGCTCCGGTTCGTACGGCGCTCCGGGGAAGGACACCCCCGCGAAGAACCCGTACAACCCGTCCTTCGAGACGGGCGCGGTCGACTTCGTGAAGCAGCACCCCAAGGCCGACGGCCGCGGAGTGACCATCGGCATCCTCGACTCGGGCGTCGACCTCGGCAGCCCGGCGCTGCAGAAGACCTCCACCGGCGAGCGCAAGATCGTCGACTGGGTGACCTCGACGGACCCGATCCTCGACGGTGACGGCAGCTGGCGCGCGATGGTCACCTCGGTGACGGGCCCGACCTTCACGTACGGCACCCGGACCTACAAGGCCGCTGCGGGCTCGTACCAGATCAGCACCTTCAAGGAGGCCGTCACCGCCGGCGGTGACGAGGCGGGCGACGTCAACCGTGACGGCGACACCACCGACAGCTGGGGCGTGCTGTACGACGCCAAGGCCGGCACGGTGACCGTCGACGTGAACGACAACGGCGACTTCACCGACGACACCCCGATGAAGCCGTACAAGGACGGCTTCCAGATCGGGTACTTCGGCAAGGACGACCCGGCGACCGACGTCGTCGAGCGCATTCCGTTCGTCGTCGAGATCCGCAAGAGCGTCCCGATGGACCCCTACGGCGGCGACTGGGTCGGCAAGAAGGCCGACTTCGTCAACATCGGCATCATCGCCTCCGAGCACGGCACGCACGTCGCGGGCATCACCGCGGCCAACGGCCTGTTCGGCGGCAAGATGAACGGCGCCGCCCCCGGCGCGAAGATCGTCTCCTCGCGCGCCTGCACCTTCGGTCCGGGCTGCACGAACGTCGCGCTGACCGAGGGCATGATGGACCTCGTCGTCAACCGTCACGTCGACATCGTCAACATGTCGATCGGCGGCCTGCCGGCGCTCAACGACGGCAACAACGCGCGCGCCCTGCTCTACAAGCGCCTCATCGACACCTACGGTGTCCAGCTGGTCATCTCGGCCGGCAACGAGGGCCCGGGTGTCAACACCATCGGTGACCCGGGCCTCGCGGACCACGTCATCTCGGTCGGCGCGACCATCTCCAAGGAGACCTGGGCGTCCAACTACGGCTCGGGAGTCTCCAAGTCGTACAACATGATGCCGTTCTCCTCCCGCGGCCCGCGTGAGGACGGCGGCTTCACGCCGACGCTCTCCGCCCCGGGTGCGGCGATCAACACGACGCAGACCTGGCTGCCCGGTTCGCCGGTCAAGGAGTCGGGTTACTCCCTGCCGGCCGGCTACTCGATGCTCCAGGGCACCTCGATGGCCTCCCCGCAGGCGACCGGCGCGACCGCGCTGCTCATCTCGGCCGCCAAGCAGCAGCACATCGAGCTGCCCCCGGCCGACCTGCGCACCGAGCTCACCTCGACGGCCAAGCACATCCAGGGTGTTCAGGCGTACGCCGAGGGCGCGGGCCTGATCAACATCCTGGGTGCCTGGGACGCGATCAAGGACGGCGCGACCGCCCACGAGTACACAGTGCAGGCCCCCGTCAGCACCGCGATCTCCTACGCGCTCGCGACGCCGAACGTCGGCACCGGCGTCTACGACCGCGAGAGCGGTCTGAAGGCCGGCCAGAAGAAGACGTACGACGTCACCATCACCCGCACCACCGGTCCCGACCGCGCGGTGAAGCACAAGCTGTCGCTGAAGAACAACGACGGCACCTGGCGCATCCTGGGCGACGACGAGGTCGCGCTGCCGCTGGGCACGCCGGTCACCGTCAAGGTCCAGGCCCACCCGGGCTCGGGTGGCGTGCACAGCGCCATCCTCGAGGTGAACGACAAGCGCACCGAGGGCGTCGACCAGCAGATCATGGTCACGGCCATCGTCTCGACGCCGCTCGCCTCGCCTTCGTACACCTTCAAGGACTCGGACTCGGTGCAGCGCAACAGCACCAAGTCGTACTTCGTGACCGTCCCGGCGGGCGCCAAGACCCTTGAGGTCGGCATGAGTGCGCTGCGCTCGGGCAGCCAGACGCGGTTCATCGCGATCCACCCGTACGGTGTCGCGGTCGACGACACGTCGACGCCGAGCTGCTACCCGAACTACGACAACCCGGCCAACACCTGCCGTCCGGACCTGCGTTCCTACGCGAACCCGACGCCGGGCGTCTGGGAGATCGAGGTCGAGTCGCGGCGCACCTCGCCGTACCTCGACAACCCGTACAAGCTGGACGTCGCGCTCCTCGGCGCCTCCTTCGACCCGGCGGTCAAGGTGATCCCCGAGGCGAAGATCGGCACCCCGGCAGCGGTGGACTGGAAGGTCACCAACAACTTCGCCGCCATCAGCGGCGGCAAGCTGAAGGGCGGCTCGCTCGGCTCCGCGAAGGTCGCCAAGCCGACCATCGCGCAGGACGAGACACAGACCTCCACGGTCACCATCGGTGCGGGCGTCGAGCGTCTGGACGTCGCCATCGGCGGCGTCTCCGACAACTCGGCCGACCTGGACCTGACGGTCTACAAGGACGGCGTGCAGGTCGCCCAGTCCGCGGACGGCGACTCGGAGGAGGCGGTCAGCCTCGCCAAGCCGGCCGCCGGTACGTACACCATCGAGGTGGCGGGTTACTCGGTCCCGGCCGGGACGACGACCTTCAACTACCGCGATGTGTACTACGCCCCGTCGCTGGGCTCGGTCTCGGTCGACTCCTCGAAGGCCATCACGCTGGCCAACGGTGCATCGGCCCAGGTCAGCGCCAACGTCACCGTCGCCGGTGCGGCCCCCGAGGGCCGTGAGTTCTTCGGCGAGGTGCAGCTGCTGAACGGCCGCGGCACCGTCGCGGGCTCCGGCAGTGTCCAGATCGAGAAGGTCACGCCGTAACGGCGGAGTCTTCCTGAGCGGTACGGCAGCGGGGCGGGCGCTCTTCGGAGCTCCCGCCCCGCTGTGCGATCCCCGTCACCTTCGCCGTCCGGTCCCCGGACAATGGATTGGACAAGGCGCCCGGGGACATACGCATCATGGAACAACACGCTGGTCAGCAGTCACGTACGGAGGAGTCACCGTGAGGGTCGGAATCGTCGGAGCCACCGGTCAGGTCGGCACAGTCATGCGCAAGATCCTCACGGAGCGAAACTTTCCGGTGAAGGAGCTGCGGCTGTTCGCCTCGGCGCGCTCGGCGGGCACGGTCGTGGACGGTGTGACGGTCGAGGACGCCTCCGTCGCCGACTACTCCGACCTGGACATCGTGCTCTTCTCCGCCGGCGGCGCCACCTCCCGGGCGCTCGCGGAGAAGGTCGCCTCGCAGGGTGCCGTCGTGATCGACAACTCCTCCGCCTGGCGCGGTCACCCCGAGGTCCCCCTCGTGGTCTCCGAGGTCAACCCGCACGCGATCCGCAACCGCCCCAAGGGCATCATCGCCAACCCCAACTGCACGACCATGGCCGCGATGCCGGTCCTGCGCCCCCTCCACGACGAGGCCGGTCTGACCGCGATGGTCGCCACCACCTACCAGGCCGTCTCCGGTTCCGGCCTGGCCGGCGTGGCCGAGCTGCACGGCCAGGCCTGCAAGGTCGCCGAGGCCGCCGACCAGCTGACCTTCGACGGCGGGGCCGTGGACTTCCCCGAGCCCGCCGTCTACCAGCGCCCCATCGCCTTCAACGTCGTGCCGCTCGCGGGTTCGATCGTCGACGACGGCTCCTTCGAGACCGACGAGGAGCAGAAGCTCCGCAACGAGTCCCGCAAGATCCTGGAGATCCCCGAGCTCAAGGTCTCCGGCACCTGCGTCCGCGTCCCGGTCTTCTCCGGCCACTCCCTCCAGGTCAACGCCCGCTTCGAGCGCCCCCTGAGCGTGGAGCGCGCCTACGAGCTGCTGAAGGACGCCCCCGGCGTCGAGCTCTCGGAGATCCCGACCCCGCTCCAGGCGGCCGGCAAGGACGCCAGCTACGTGGGCCGCATCCGCACCGACGAGACCGCCGAGAACGGCCTCGCGCTCTTCCTCTCGAACGACAACCTCCGCAAGGGCGCCGCGCTCAACGCCGTCCAGATCGCCGAGCTCGTCGCCCTGGAGCTGCAGGGCTAGCTCTCCTGGGGCTCTGCGCCCCTGCGCACCTCGAACTGGAAGCAGCCGTACTCGACGGCCCTGATGTGCACCAGGGCCACCTCCGGGTCGGCGAACGCTTCCGCGAGGGCGCTGTCGAATCCCTCGGCGGCCGTCTCCGGTATTTCCAGGAGGCGGCCGCCGGCTATGTGTCCCTCGGCGTTGTAGCGGCGGAGCGTGCGCAGGGCGCCGGGGCGGCTGAAGGGGTACTCGACGAGGTCGGCGGCCGGACCCCCGCACTCGTCGGCATGGATGAACACCGGGCCCTGCTCGTCGTACGCCCCCGGCCTGGCCCAGGTCTCGGCCGCCCAGCGGCGCAGCGGTGCGTACGAGACGAGGGCGATCTCCTCGCCGGCCCGGACGGGCCGCAGGCAGCAGCGGAGCGGCGAGCCGCCTTCGGTGGCGGTGTACGGAACGCAGGGGCGGTCCGCGTCGTCGGTGGCGCGGAGTTCCTTGAGGGCCGCCGGGGAGATCGGGAGTGCGGTGTAGTTCGTCATGACTCCAGACTCCTTCCGGCGGGACGCCGTTTCCGGCGGTATTCGGACGCGGTGCTCGGTGGCGGTCGGCTGCGCTCAGGCCTTGGAGACCCGGGCCCGGGCGCGCTCGGGGTACCGGGCGGTGAAGGCCGCGGCGACCGCGAAGCCCGCCACCTGGACGGCGGTGGAGACTCCGCTGCCGAGGTCATTGGCGTACACGGCGATCAGGACCGCGGCCGTCACGGTGAAGGAGGCCGCCCAAAAGGCGGTGATCACCACATTGATGCGGCGGAAGAGCGGGGTGTGCCAGACCTCCTGCGGGGCCTGCTTGCGGGCTATGCCGGTGGTGAAGGGGCGGCCCACGGCGAGCGTCGCCCAGGCGGTCACCGCCAGCCAGCCGAAGGAGAGCGTCCCGCTGTAGTCCTGGAGGCCGCTGTCCGGGCGGGCGAAGGCGAAGGCGGTGAGGGCCGTGAAATAGGCGACGGTGCTGATCTCCAGGATCTTCGCTCCGGCGGTCTCGCCGGCCTGCCTGTCCTTGATCAGCAGCCAGGCACCGAGGGCGAGAGCGGTCAGCGCGCCCCACTGCCAGCCCGCGGAGGAGACGACGGCGAAGGCGATCCACGGGATGAAGCCGCGCAGGTAGTTCATGAGAGAGCCCCTCGTTCGGTGATCCGGCCGCGCATTCCAAGTTCGACATGTCAAAAGTAGAAGGTCCTGTATTGACGTGTCAAGAGTGGAAGGTAAAGTGATGTCCATGAGCCTTCGTCACGCTGTTCTCGGACTGCTCGCCGAAAAGCCGGCCAGCGGCTACGACCTGATGAAACTGTTCGAGTCCTCGCTGGCCAACGCCTGGCCCGCGACCCAGAGCCAGGTGTACGGAGAGCTGGGCAAGCTCACCGACGCCGGCCTCATCGAGGTGGCCTCGGAAGGCCCCCGCGGGCGCAAGGAGTACACCCTCACCGAGCCGGGCCTCTCCGAGCTGCGGCACTGGCTGACCGAGGTCGAGCCCACCCGCGTCCGACGGAGCGATCTGCTCCTGCGCGTCTTCTTCCTCGGCGTCCTCACCCCGCTGGAGGCCAGGACGTATCTCGCGACCGAAGCGGCCAGGGCCGAGCGGCAGAGAAAGGCACTGAAGGAGCTGGACTCCTCGATCGACTGGGGCGACGACCCGATCTCGGTGCACGGGCGTCTCGCGCTCGAGTACGGACTGCGGATCAGCGCCGCCCAGGAGGAGTGGGCCCACTGGGCTGCCGAGCAGCTCGGGTCCCCCTGAGTTCAGCCGAGGGAAATACCCTCTGCTCCGGCCCCTCCCGGCGTGGAAGGATGGCCGGAAACGTCACATACCGAGGAGATGCCCAGGTGCCTGGCACGAATCTGACCCGCGACGAGGCGCAGGAGCGGGCGCGCCTGCTCACCGTCGACTCGTACGAGATCGACCTCGATCTGAGCGGCGCACAGGAGGGCGGCACCTATCGGTCCGTGACCACCGTGCGCTTCGAGAGCGCGGAGGCCGGGGCCGAGACGTTCATCGACCTGGTCGCGCCCGCGGTGCACGAGGTCGTGCTGAACGGCGACGCGCTGGACGCGGGCGCGCTCTTCAAGGACTCGCGCATCGCGCTGGCCGGACTGCTCTCGGGCCCGAACGAGCTCAGGGTCGTGGCTGATTGCGCGTACACCAACACCGGTGAGGGGCTGCACCGCTTCGTCGACCCGGTCGACGAACAGGCCTATCTCTACACGCAGTTCGAGGTGCCGGACGCACGGCGCGTCTTCGCGTCCTTCGAGCAGCCGGACCTCAAGGCGACCTTCCGGTTCACCGTCAAGGCCCCCGAGGGCTGGACCGTGATCTCCAACTCGCCGACGCCGGAGCCCAAGGACCACGTGTGGGCCTTCGAGCCGACGCCGCGGATCTCCTCGTACATCACCGCCCTGATCGTCGGTCCTTACCACTCGGTGCACAGCAGTTACGAGAAGGACGGGCAGTCGGTCCCGCTCGGCATCTACTGCCGTCCCTCGCTGGCCGAGTTCCTCGACTCGGACGCGATCTTCGACGTCACCCGGCAGGGCTTCGACTGGTTCCAGGAGAAGTTCGACTACGACTACCCCTTCGCCAAGTACGACCAGCTCTTCGTCCCGGAGTTCAACGCCGGTGCGATGGAGAACGCGGGCGCGGTGACCATCCGCGACCAGTACGTCTTCCGCTCGAAGGTGACGGACGCGGCGTACGAGACGCGCGCCGAGACGATCCTGCACGAGCTGGCGCACATGTGGTTCGGCGACCTGGTCACCATGGAGTGGTGGAACGACCTGTGGCTGAACGAGTCGTTCGCCACGTACACCTCCATCGCCTGCCAGGCGTACGCGGAGGGCTCCAAGTGGCCGCACTCGTGGACGACCTTCGCCAACTCCATGAAGACGTGGGCGTACCGCCAGGACCAACTGCCGTCCACCCACCCGATCATGGCCGACATCCGCGACCTCGACGACGTGCTCGTCAACTTCGACGGGATCACCTACGCCAAGGGCGCGAGCGTCCTCAAGCAGCTCGTGGCGTACGTCGGCATGGACGAGTTCTTCCGGGGCGTGCAGGCCTACTTCAAGGCGCACGCCTTCGGGAACACCCGCCTCAGCGACCTGCTCGGCGCCCTGGAGAAGACCTCCGGGCGTGACCTGAAGACCTGGTCGAAGGCATGGCTGGAGACCGCCGGCATCAACATCCTGCGCCCCGAGATCGAGGTCGACGCCGACGGGGTCTTCACCTCGTTCCACGTCAAGCAGGAGGCGCCCGCGCTGCCCGCCGGTGCCAAGGGTGAGCCCACGCTGCGGCCTCACCGCATCGCCATCGGCTTCTACGACCTCGACGCGGACGGCAAGCTCGTCCGTACGAACCGCATCGAGCTCGACGTCGACGGGGAGCGCACCGAGGTCCCCGTCCCCGCCGGGACGAAGCGGCCCGACGTCATCCTGCTCAACGACGACGACCTCACCTACACCAAGGTCCGCCTCGACGAGGAGTCGCTGCGGGTCGTCACCGCGCACCTCGGCGACTTCAGCGAGTCGCTGCCGCGCGCGCTGAGCTGGGCGTCCGCCTGGGACATGACGCGCGACGGCGAGCTGGCCACCCGCGACTACCTGGCCCTGGTGCTTTCGGGCGTCGGCAAGGAGTCGGACATCGGTGTGGTGCAGTCGCTGCACCGCCAGGTGAAAATGGCGCTCGACCTGTACTCCGCACCGGAGTGGCGCGACGCCGGTCTGACGCAGTGGACGGACGCCGCGCTGGCGCACCTGCGGGGCGCCCAGCCGGGCAGCGACCACCAGCTGGCCTGGGCCAGGGCCTTCGCCGCCACGGCCCGCACGCCCATCCAGCTGGACCTGCTGCAGGGGCTGCTGGAGGGCACGGAATCGGTCGAGGGACTCGCCGTCGACACCGAGCTGCGCTGGGCGTTCGTGCAGCGGCTTGCCGCTGTCGGGCGCTTCGACGCGGAGGAGATCGAGGCCGAGCTCGTACGCGACAAGACGTCGGCCGGCGAGCGGCACGCCGCGTCCGCTCGGGCCGCGCGGCCCGTCGAGGCGGCGAAGGCGGAGGCGTGGGCCTCCGTCGTGGAGTCCGACTCGCTGCCCAACTCCCTGCAGGAGGCCGTGATCGGCGGCTTCGTGCAGACCGACCAGCGCGAGCTGCTCGCCCCGTACACGGAGAAGTACTTCGCCGCGGTCAAGGGCGTGTGGGACTCGCGCAGCCATGAGATGGCGCAGCAGGTCGCGATCGGGCTCTACCCGTCGCTGCAGGTGTCGCAGGCGACGCTGGACGCGACGGACGCCTGGCTGGCGTCCGCCGAGCCGTCGGCCGCGCTGCGCCGGCTGATCTCGGAGTCGCGGTCGGGTGTGGAGCGGGCACTGAAGGCTCAGGCGGCGGACGCGGCGAACGGGTAGGGGCTGCTGGGCGGGGTGGGCCGGTGCGGGCTCCGCTGCGCGGGGCCTGTTCCCCCACCCCGCCCCTCAATCCCCGGCGGCGCTAGATATTGCGCGCCCGCAGCGCCGCCGCACCCTCCTCCGTCAGCACCCCGTGCAGACGCATCCGCGCCACTCCCCCGTCGGGGAAGGTGTCCAGGCGTACGTGCGTCGCGATCGCCTGGGACGGCAGGGCGAAGCGGTGGAGGGTGTCGGGCTGGAGCTTGGTGCGCGGGATGATCTCGAACCACTCCCCCGACTCGCCGTTGCGGCCGCTCAGCGCGATCCAGCCGGCCGAATTGCCCTTCAGGTACGCCGTGTCGATCTCCACCGCGCGAATCGCGCCCTGGGCCGCCAGGCGGAAGCGGACCCAGTCGTTCGTACCGCGCACACGGCGCCTGCGGTTCTCCCAGCCGTCGTCCATCTTGCGCGAGGTGCCGGGCAGGATGATCTGCGTCGGTGAGGAGTAGAAGCGGTCCGATGCGTCCTCGCACGCGCCTCCGTTGAGGACCGAAATCAGGTCGATCGTGCCCAGCAGGTCCAGCCACTCCGGGTCCGGGACGACCTCGCCGTGCACCCGCAGCCGGGCCACGCCTCCGTCGGGGTGCTGGTTGAGGCGCAGGTGGGTCCAGCGGCGGGTGGAGGTGATCTCGAAGCCGTTGGCGGCGTGACCCCGTACGGGCGTCGGCGGGATCAGCTCCTCCCACTTCACGTCGTCGGCGAGCAGTTCCTCCGGGCTGGGCGAGCCCTCCACCGACGCGGCCAGGACCGACACCCGCTGCGGGTAGTTGCCGCGGAAGTGAGCGGTGTCGACGACGATGCCGCGGATCACGCCGGGAGCGCCGAGCCGGATCAGCGCCCAGTCGTGGTCCTCGGGCGCCGGGAAGGGGTCGGCGTCGGTGCCCCGGCGGCGGCGTGTCTCCCAGCCGTCCATGATCTTGCCTTTGTGGCCGAAGCGCTCGGGGTCGAAGACCGCCGCCTCGCGGACCAGGAGATTCTCGCGCTCGGCGAAGAACTCGTCGTTGGCGGCGACGACTCCGGCTCCCAGTCGGCGGTCGGCCAGGTCGACCAGTTCCGTGAAGGGGTGCTCGAAGGTGCGGTAGTCGGCGTACGGGTCGCCTCCGCCATAGGGGGCTGCGTCGTTGGCGTGCGGGTTCTCGGCGTGGTGGTCCGGCTGCGTCGTCATGCCTTCGACTTTCGCAGCCCACGACATCACAGGTCCATCGAAAGTTTTCGTATGGTTCTTTCAGCTGTGCTGAACGTTCTGGAGGGCGGTGAGCACCCGCGCCACCGCCGTCCCCTCCTCCGACCCCCTGCGCACCGCCGCGATCACATGGCGGCGCGGCTGGTCGGCGCTGAGGACCCTGGTGACCACTCCCGTACGGCGTTCCGCGGCCGCCATCCTCGGTACGAGCGCGACCCCCATGCCCGCCTCCACCATCGCCAGGATCGCCGTCCACCCCGCCGCAGAATGCGCCTGCTCCGGTACGAATCCCGCTGCCTCGCAGGCCGTTCTGGTGATCTCCGACCAGGGGCCGCTGCCCCCGAAGATCCAGGGTTCGTCCGCGAGATCGGCCAGGCGCAGGCCGGGCGTCGCGGCCAGCGGGTGGGCCGCGGGGAGCGCCACGTCCAGGGGGTCGGCGAGCAGGGGCACGCGGGTGAAGCGCGCGTCCCTGGCCGTCGGTGCGTGCGCCGCGAGGGACAGCGCCAGGTCCACGTCCCCGGCCGACAGGAGCGCGTACGACTCCGCGGCCTCCGCCTCCCGGACCCGTACCTCCAGCGCGGGATGCGATGCGCGCAGCGCCCGTACCGCCGGAACGACCAGCGCGGGCACGGCAGTCGAGAACGCCCCGACCCGCACCTCGCCCGCCTCCCCCTGGAGATAGCCCGACAGCTCGGCGTCCGCCCGCTCCAGCTGGGCGAAGACGGCCTCGGCGTGGCGCAGCACGAGATGCGCCGCGTCCGTGAGGCGGACGCGGCGGCCGTGCGCTTCGAGGAGCGTGACACCGAGCTGTTTCGACAGGTTGGAGAGCTGCTGCGAGACGGCCGACGGCGTCATCAGCAGCGCCTCGGCCGTCGCGGTCACGGTGCCCTTCTCGTTCAGGGTCCGCAGGATGTGCAGCTTCTTGATGTCCCAGTCGGTCATGGGGCGCAACCTACCTACCTGCGCGCGCCGAGGGTGACTCCGCCGAGGATCAGCGCCATGCAGGTCAGCTGCAGGGGGCCTGTGCTCTCGCCGAGCAGGGGGTACGACAGGAGCGCCACGCAGACCGGCTGGAGGTAGTAGACGACTCCGGCGCGGGCGGCGCCGATCGTCGCGATCGCCTTGTTCCAGGCGAAGAAGGCGAGGGCGGAGGAGAAGACTCCGACGTACAGGAGCGGGCCCACCGTGCCGGTGGTGGGGGCGAAGCCGCCTTGGGCGGTGAGGCTGATGACGTACGCGGGGAGCAGCATCAGCGCGCCGAGCACGAAGGTGGTGAACAGGAAGGCGGGGCCGCTCAGTTCGGCCGGCTTGCGGCGCAGGAGCGCGCTGTACGAGGCGAAGCAGCAGGCCGCGGCGAGCATCCAGAGGTCGCCGGTGGAGAAGTCGGGGGTGAACGAACCCTTGCCGACCAGGAGGATCACCCCGGTGCAGGCGATCAGCATTCCTGTGGTGCGGCGGGCGCCGAGGCGCTGTCCGCCGAAGCGCTCGATGACGGCCATCAGGACCGGCGATGCAGCCATGATCATGCCCATGTTGCCTGCGGAGGTGGAGAGTCCGGCCTGGTTGACGAGGGTGTTGTAGACCGTCACGCCGAGGAGCGAGGCGAGGGCGATGAACCCGAAGTGGCGGCGGATCAGGGCCCGTTGGCGCCAGGCGGACCTGGCGGCGAAGGGGGCGACCGCAACGAGGGCGACGATCCAGCGCCAGAAGGCGGCCTGGACGGGGGGAACCGAGTCGTGGAGTGCGCGCGAGGCCACGAAGCTGCCGGACCAGACGACCGTGGCGAGGGCGGCGAGTGCCAGGCCGACGCCTGCTGCGGAGTTTCCCGTACGGGGGCGGGGGCGGGCGGGGCTCTGGGTCGTGGTCGCGGTGCGGTCGGGGGCCAGGACAGCCACGGTGTATTCCTCCTCGGTGGGTGATGCCCCTACCGTCGCAGCCCGGAAAGCATCGCGTCCATCGAAACTTTTCGCGCATTCCTTTCAGTTTCACTGAAAGGTTTACGAGCTGCGAGCTGCCCGGAGAGCGTCGCCCCGAAAGCGATCGCCATCCCCGTGACCTGCAGCGGGCTCAGCGTCTGGCCGAGTGCGGCCCATCCGATGACGGCCGCCGTGAGCGGCGAGAGCGGGCCGAGGAAGGTGACGGAGGTGGCGGTGAGTCTGCCGATGCCGCGGAACCAGAGCCAGTACGCGACGGCCGTGTTGACCAGGGCGAGGTACCCGTACCCGACGAGGTTGCCGCCGTCCAGCGCGGGCGGCGCACCCTCCGCGAGGAAGGCGACCGGCGCGATGAGCAGCCCGCCCGCGGTGAGCTGCCAGCCGGTGAGGGCGAGCGGGCCGACACCGTCGGGACGGCCCCAGCGCTTGGTGAGGACGGTGCCCGCGGACATCGCGGCAGAGGAGGCGAGGGCGGCCATGACGCCGACGAGGTCGAAGGCGCCCGCGGACTTGAGCACCACCAGGCTGACGCCCAGCGCGGCCGCGACACCGGTCAACAGGGTCCGGGTGGTGGGGCGTTCGGAGAGCAGGAGAGCGGCCAGAGCGGCGACGAAGAGCGGGCCCACGGACCCGACGACGGCGGCCATTCCGCCGGGCAGGCGGTAGGCGGAGAGGAAGAGGAGCGGGAAGAAGGCGCCGATGTTCAGGGCCCCGAGGGCCGCCGACTTCCACCACCAGGCGCCGCGCGGAAGGGTGCGGGTGACGGCGAGGAGGGCGAGCCCGGCGGGCAGGGCACGTACAAGAGCGGTGAACAACGGCCGGTCGGGCGGGAGGAGTTGGGTCGTCACGGCGTAGGTGGAGCCCCAGGAGACGGGGGCGAGGGCGGTGAGGGCGACGGTCGCGGCGCGGTTCATGAGCGGGTCCTTTTCCGAGTGGGGGTTACGCGGCTGCCGCGACCCGGGCCGGGCGGGAGGAGCCCGCCGCGACCACGGGGGCCGTCGGGTGAACGGCGGCCTTGGGCAGCGCGCGCTCCAGCCGGAGCAGCAGCACGGCCGCCGCCAGCGAGGTCAGCGCCAGCAGCAGCCAGGGCAGCCGGCCGTCGACGTCGAGCAGTGCGGTGAACAGCGAGGGGGCGACAGCGGCGGAAAGGGACCAGGAGAGCTGGTACGCGGCCATGTAGCGACCCCTCAGTTCGGCAGGAGCCGCAGCCACGGACAGGGCGCCGGCCGCCGGGCTGTGGACCAGTTCGCCGAGCGTGTAGAGGACCGTGACGACGAGCAGGGCCGCGCCGATCACCCACGCCGAGCCGGGGCGGAGCGTGCCGAGGACCACCAGAGCCACGAAGGACGAAGCGAAGAGCACCGAGCCCAGCGCCGCCGACCGGGTGCGCCGTGCGCCCCGCCTCCGTACCCGCGCGGCCACCAGCACACCGCCCGCCGCGCACAGGATCGTGTTGAGCGTGAAGGCGGCGCCCGACATCGCGGCGGGGCCGCGCAGCCAGGTGGTGATGTAGAGCGGGAAGAGGATGGCGAGGGCCGCATAGCCCAGCGCGTTCAGGAAGTTGGCGAAGGTCAGGGCGAGGAAGGGGCGGTCGCGCAGGACCAGGCCGTAGCCCGCCTGGGCGCGGGCGGCAGGGCCGGCGGGGGCGCGCCGGATCACGCGTACGCCGCGCATCAGCAGGGCCGCCGCCGCGAAGCTCACCGCGTTCAGCCAGGCGGCCGCGGTGAAGCCGGTGTCACCGGCGAGGGCCACGATCAGCGAGGCGAGCAGGGCGCCCGCGCCGAGGCCGCCGTTGCGCAGGGCGCGCGAGGAGGCCTGGAGGCGGTCACCGTCGGCGCCCTGGGCGATCTCGCCGATCAGCGACTGCTGTACGGCGGGGAAGGCCCGGTCGCCGAAGGCGGTCATCAGGGCGACGGCGGCGAAGGCGGGGAGCGAGTGGGCGAAGGGATAGAGAAGGAAGCCCGCGCCCCGGATCCCGTACAGGACGAGCTGGACGCGGTGGGCGCCGAAGCGGTCGACCGCCGAGCCCGCGAGCGGCAGCGCGCCGAGCCCGACCAGGCCGACGACGGTCAGGACCAGCCCGACCGCGGCGAAGGAGAGGCCGGTGACGTGGTGGAAGAAAACCAGGCTGAAGGGGACGTACATGCCGGAGCCGGTCGCGTCGACCGCCATGGCGAGAAGCATCCGGCGTTCGCCGGGTATGCGGGTGGTTCGAGACATCGGGTGCTCCCCCAGTGGCGGAAGTTGCTTGATGGGAAGTAGCTTACCGCTAAGCGACTTACCGTCAAGCTACTTTCTTGCAAGCGATCGATACTTGGGCGACACTGGATGCCATGAGCAAGGACCCCGTGGACGCGATCACCGCGCAGTGGGCCGCAGTGCGGCCCGATCTCCAGACCGTCCCGATGGCCGTCTACGGCCGCATCTACCGGATCGCGCGCACCATGGGCGACCGGATGGAGCGGGAGTACGGACGGTTCGCCATCTCCCGCGGCGAGTTCGACGTGCTGTCGACGCTGCGGCGCTCCGGAGAGCCCTACACACTCTCGCCACGCCAGCTCTCCGCGACGCTGATGCTGACCACCGGCGGGATGACGGGCCGGCTCGACAAGCTGGAGAAGGCCGGGCTGCTGCGCCGCGAACCCGATCCCCACGACCGGCGCGGACTGCGCGTGGTCCTCAGCGACAAGGGCCTGAAGGTGATCGACGAGGCGGTGGCGGCCGGCCTCGAAGTGCAGCGCGAGGTGCTCGGCGCGGGGCTGGACGACGATCAGGCGCAGCAGCTCTCGGAGCTGCTGAAGCTGCTGCTCGCGGCGGAGGAGAAACACTGAAGGCGCGGGCGGGCCGCGTGGTGAAGCGGCCCGCCCGCGCCTTCAGGAAAAGCAGGGCGGAGCTGGATAAAGCGTGGTGCGTCAGGCCTTCTTGGACTTGTCGAGCACCATGACCAGTCCGGCGATGATCACGAACAGGGCGATCGGCGCGACCACGAAGAGACCGATCGTGTCGATCACACTCAGGCCGGGACCCGGGTCGTCACCGTCGTCGCGCGTGAGCGCGAGCGCGGGGGACGACATGAGCAGCATCATCAGCGTCGTACCGGCTGCTACGGCTCCGGCGCGCAGGGCGTTCTTCTTGTCCACGACCCAAACGTAGCGAACGCCTAAGAAGGACGCGCGTCCGGGGGTGCCGTACGGGGTGCGAACTCGCTCAGGAGCCGGTGCAGCCGGGGCGACGTCGCCAGCTCTTCCAGGGTGACGGGGCGGCCCGTCGCATCGGCGACGGGCAGACGCCAGTTGGGGTACTGGTCCCAGGTGCCGGGCAGGTTCTGCGGGCGCCTGTCGCCCACCGCGTCGGGGAGCCAGATGCCGATCATCCGGGCCGGGGTGCGCAGCAGGAAGCGGTAGACCGCGCGGATCTCGCCCTCCTCGTCGCCCGCGCCCTCGGGGAGCATGCGCAGCCGGGTGAGGTACGCCAGCCAGTCGGCGACCTCCGCCTTGTCCTCGGTCTGCTCCTGGGCGAGCGGGCGGGTCAGGAGACCGAGGCGGTGGCGCAGGGCGACATGTTCGCCGGTGAGGCGGGCGGCGGTGGACGGCAGGTCGTGGGTGGTGGCGGTGGCCACGCAGCCCGTACGCCACTGCTTCGGGGGCAGCGGCCGTCCCGTGCCCGTCCAGTCGCGCTCGAACCAGAGGACCGAGGTGCCGAGGATGCCACGCTCGGACAGGGTCTCGCGGACGCCCGGTTCCACCGTCCCCAGGTCTTCGCCGATGACGGCGGCGCCCGCCAGGTGGGCCTCCAGGGCGAGGACGGCGAGCATCGCCTCGGCGTCGTACCGGACGTAGGTGCCGGCGGTCGGGGGCCCGCCCTGCGGGATCCACCAGAGGCGGAACAGGCCCATGACGTGGTCGATGCGCAGGGCTCCCGCGTGGCGCAGGAGTCCGCGCAGCAGATCGCGGAACGGGGCGTACCCGCCGGCGGCCAGGACGTCGGGGCGCCAGGGCGGCAGGCCCCAGTCCTGGCCGCGGGCGTTGAAGGCGTCGGGCGGGGCGCCGACCGACATGCCTGCGGCGACGGCATCCTGCTGGGCCCAGGCGTCGGAGCCGTCCGGATGGACTCCGACGGCCAGGTCGTGGACCAGGCCGATCCCCATCCCCGCGTCGCGGGCGGTCTGCTGGGCGGCGGCGAGCTGGGTGTCGGTGAGCCAGGCCAGCCAGGAGTGGAAGTCGACGCGCTCGGCGAGTTCGCTGCGGGCGCGGGCGGTCTGCGCGGAGCGCGGGTCGCGCAGGGCGGCGGGCCAGGTGTGCCAGTTGGGGCCGTGCACCTCGGCCAGCGCGCACCAGGTGGCATGGTCGTCGAGCGGCTGTCCCTGCTCGGCGAGGAAGTCGGCGTAGGCGGCGCGGCGGCCGGGTCCCAGAGGCACGCCGCGGATCAGCTCCAGGGCTTCGCGCTTCAGCGCCCACACCGCGTCGCGGTCGATGAGCGCGTCCTCTTCGAGGACGGATGCGCGCAGGACGGCGGCCTGTTCGAGCAGCGGGGCCAGGTCCGCCGTCAGGTAGGCGTACTCCTCGATCGCCTCGATGCGCAGATGTACGGGATCGGGGAAGCGCCGGGACGAGGGGCGGTAGGGCGACGGGTCGGTGGGGTCGCCCGGCACGGCGGCGTGCAGCGGATTGACCTGTACGAATCCGGTGGCGTGCACCCGGCCCGACCAGGCGGCGAGTTCGGCCAGATCGCCCAGGTCGCCCATGCCCCAGGAGCGCGCGGAGAGCAGGGAGTACAGCTGGACCAGGAAGCCGTGGCTGCGGGCGGGCGGCTGCGGTACACCCTCGGGGGCGACGACCAGGGTGGCCGTGGCGGTGCGTCCGTCGGGGGCCCGGGCCTGCAACCGGTGCACGCCGAGCGGGAGTCCGGCGGCGCGGGACAGCGTGGCGCCCTGCTCGGTCTCGACGCGCAGCACGGTGCCTTCGGGCAGCCCGCGCAGCGCCTCGGGCTCCGCCGCGCCCCGTACGACCACGGTCGGCGGCAACAGGCGCCCGGACGCGGCCTGTTGGGCCCGGTCCAGCGCGGCGCGGATCGCGGCGGGGGTCGAGGCGTCGACGCCCAGCGCGGCGAGCACGGCGACGACGGTGGCGTCGGGGACCTGGACGGTGACGTCACCGGACGGCGCGTAGGAGGTGGCGACTCCGTGCAGCTCCGCTAACCGGGCCAGGGCCATTCAGAGCCCCGCGGCGGTTCCGTACGAGGTGGGTTCGCTGGTGAGGGGTGTCATATCGGCGAGTGGCGGTTCGCTGGTGAGAGGGGCCACATCGGAGAACGCGGGCTCGCTGGTCAGCGGCAGCTCCATGGAGCTGGTGGTGCACAGATCCGCGTACTCGGGAAGGTCGGGGAAGTCCGGGAGGGCGGGCTGGACCGGCTGCGGCACCTGTTTGGAGAGTGCGGACAGCAGAAGCTGAGCTGATGCGGCCACGACTGGCCTCCTGTACGTGTCGACGACGAGGACGCATGCAGCCCTACCCAGCAGGCGCGGACGCATCCATGTGCAAAGGGACAACGTGCGCCGGGTCACATTCCGTTCCCCCGGCGGACGGTGCGATTGTCACAGCACGCCGGGCAATTCCGGCACACCGGCCACTTGCGTTGACACTCCCCGCCCCGCGGTGGTGGGGTCGGCAGTCACGGAACCCGGGAGGCGACGGCGAGAGGCGGGAGAAGTGCAGCTCGGTCGCAGAAGAAGGACGACGGCCGTCGCGGTCGCCATGCTCGGCGGGCTGCTCGGCGTCGCACCCGTCGCCGTCGCCGCCCCGAACGACCCTGACACCGGCTCGGACGCGGGCGCCGCCACGGCCAAGGACCGCACCGACAGCGCGCTGCCGCCCGTGTGGCCGCGCCCTCAGTCGATGCGGGCCGCGGGGCAGTCCTTCGCGCTGGGCTCCGAAGTGACGCTGGAGGCCGCGCCCGACGCCGATCCGTACGCCGTCGAAGCCCTCAGGGACGTCCTGGCGCAGGCGGGCGTACGGACCGTGTCCACCCGGCTCCCCGGCCACGGCCCGCTCGTGCTCCTCGGCGGGGCCGGCGCCGAGGACGGCCTGCGCGCGCTGCGCGCCCCCGACCGCGCCGATCTGCCCTCCGGCGGCTACCGCATCGCCTCCGGGCAGGCCGCAGGGCGCGACACCGTCGCCCTCGACGGCGTCGGCCCGGACGGGCTCTTCCACGCCGTCCAGACACTGCGCCAGCTGATCAGGGGCGGCGAGGTCCCGGGCGTGGCCGTGCGCGACTGGCCGGGGACGGCCGTACGCGGCATGACCGAGGGTTTCTACGGACAGCCGTGGACCCGCGAACAGCGCCTGGCCCAGATCGACTTCATGGGCCGTACGAAACAGAACCGCTACCTCTACGCGCCGGGCGACGACCCCTACCGCCAGGCCGGCTGGCGCGACCCCTACCCCGCCGCCCAGCGCGCGGACTTCCGCGCCCTGGCCGAGCGCGCCGCCCGCAACCACGTGACGCTCGGCTGGGCCGTCGCGCCCGCGCAGGCCATGTGCATGTCCTCGGACGACGACCTGAAGGCGCTCAAGCGCAAGGTCGACGCGATGTGGGCGCTGGGCGTGCGCTCCTTCCAGCTGCAGTTCCAGGACGTCAGCTACAGCGAGTGGCACTGTGCGGCGGACTCCGACACCTTCGGCTCGGGTCCCGAGGCCGCCGCGAAGGCGCAGGCGCGCGTCGCGGGCGCCCTCGCCCGGCACCTCGCCGCCTCTCACCCCGGCGCCGACCCGCTGTCGCTGATGCCGACCGAATACTTCCAGGACGGCACGACGGACTACCGGCGCGCGCTGGCCGAGCAGTTGGACCCCGGCGTGCAGGTGGCGTGGACCGGTGTCGGCGTCGTGCCGAGGACGATCACCGGATCCGAACTGGCCGGTGCGCGCGCCGCGTTCAAGCATCCGCTGGTCACCATGGACAACTACCCGGTCAACGACTACGCGCCAGGCCGGATCTTCCTCGGCCCCTACACCGGCCGTGACGCCGCCGTCGCCGGCGGCTCGTCCGCCCTCCTCGCCAACGCCATGCAGCAGCCGTCGGCCTCCCGCATCCCGCTCTTCACGGCCGCCGACTACGCCTGGAACCCCAAGGCCTACGACCCGCAGGAGTCGTGGAAGGCGGCCGTCGAGGACCTCGCGGGCGGCTCCGCGAAGAGCCGCGAAGCCCTCACGGCGCTCTCCGCGAACGACTCCTCCTCCGTCCTGGGCGGGAGCGAGTCCGCCTATCTGAAGCCGCTGATCGCCGCCTTCTGGGCTTCGCGTACGACGACCGACCGGGCGGCGCAGGACAAGGCCGCACGGGACCTGCGCGCCGCCTTCACCGTCATGAGCGAGGCGCCGAAGCGGCTCAAGGACACGGCGGGCGGGGCGCTCAAGGGCGAAGTGGGGCCCTGGATCGATCAGTTGGCGCGGTACGGGCGGGCGGGCGAACTCGCCGTCGACATACTGCAGGCGCAGGCGCACGGGGACGGGGCCGCGGCCTGGAAGGCGCAGCTCGCGCTGGAGCCGCTGCGGAGGGCAGCCAGGAACAGCACGGTCACCGTCGGCAAGGGCGTGCTCGGGCCGTTCATCGACCGGGCCGCCGCGGCCTCCGATGCCTGGACGGGCGCGGACCGCACGGCGGGCACCGTCACCCACGACGCGACGTCCTACACGGTCGCCTTCGACCGCGTGCACCCCCTCGATGCGGTCACCGCTTCGGTCGTCCCCCGTACCCATGAGAACGCCTCGGTCGAGGCACACGTTCCCGGGCAGGGCTGGCGCAGGATCGGCGCCCTCTCCCCCGCGGGCTGGACCCAGACGGCGGCCAGGGGGCTGGGGGCCGACGCGGTCCGCGTCACGTGGGCGGCAGGTCAGGAGGCTCCGTCCGTACGCCATCTGACGCCGTGGTTCGCGGAAGGGCCGCAGGCCGCTTTCGCCCTCGTACGGGACGAGGCCGACGCCGAGATCGGCGGCGGCCCCCAGCGGGTGCAGGCCAGGCTCACCGCCGAACGCCCCGCCGATGTGCGCGGCGCGCTGAGCGCCAAGGCGCCCAAGGGCATCCGTGTCGAGGTCCCGGAGCAGGCGACGGTCCCGCGCGGCGCCCGTACGACCGTCCCCTTCGACGTCACGGTCGACCCGAAGACCCCGGCCGGCGCATACCGCGTCCCGGTCACCTTCGACGGCGAGGAGCGCACCCTCACCGTGCGGGCCTATCCGCGCACCGGGGGCCCCGATCTGGCCCGCGCCGCGAGCGCGACCGCGTCCTCCTCAGGGGACGAGACCCCGGACTTCCCGGCTGCGGCAGCTTCCGACGGCGACCCGAAGACCCGCTGGTCCTCGCCCGCCGAGGACGGCGCGTGGTGGCAGACGGACCTGGGCAAGCCCGTACGCCTGGGGCAGGTGGTGCTGCGCTGGCAGGACGCGTACGCGAGCGCCTACCGCGTCCAGGTCTCGGCGGACGGCCGCACCTGGCGTACGGCGGCCACGATCAGGGACGGCAGGGGCGGCACGGAGTCGGTCCGTATGGACGCGAAGGACACCCGCTTCGTCCGCGTCCAGGGCGACCGCAGGGCGACGCGCTTCGGCTACTCGCTCTTCTCGGTGCAGGCCTACGCGGTGGCCGGGTGACCCCCCTGTACCCATGAGCGGGGGAAACCCGGCACCACCACAGCAAAAGCCCGGATCCTCAGGCTGAGATGCCGTCGATCCGGGCCAGGGCGTCGTCCGCGCCGAATGGTTGCAGGTAGGGCAACCAGCGCGGATCCCGGTGCCCGGTCCCGATGATGCGCCACGCGAGCCCGCTCGGCGGTTCGGGCTGATGACGCAGTCTCCAGCCCAGTTCCAGCAGGTGCCGGTCGGCCTTGACGTGGTTGCAGCGGCGGCAGGCCGCCACCACGTTGTCCCAGCGGTGCTGTCCGCCGCGGCTGCGCGGAATGACATGGTCGACGCTGGTTGCGACGCCACCGCAGTAGGCGCAGCGTCCGCCGTCGCGGGCGAAGAGCGCACGGCGGGTGAGAGGAACGGGCCCCCGGTAGGGGACCCGCACGAACCGCTTGAGTCGTACGACGCTGGGAGCGGGGACGATGCGGGTGGCACTGTGCATGAAGGCGCCGGATTCCTCGAGGCAGATGGCCTTGTTCTCGAGGACGAGGACGAGCGCGCGGCGGAGCGGTACGACGCCGAGGGGCTCGTACGACGCATTGAGGACCAGGACGTGCGGCACGGTGGATGCCTCCTTGTACGCCGGCGGCGCGTGGCTCGCGCCGGGACGATCTGGCTTCAGTCTCTCCTCATGCCTGGTCGAAGCGCCACCATCACCAGGTAACGGGCTCGAGGTGTTTTAGACCACAGCAGGGTTATCCCCAGGTGAGGGGCGTCTCTCCCCCACGCACGACAACAAGCCTGTGTCTGTCCCCCGTTAGGGTGGAGGGTCTGCCCGCACATACGGAGGTTTCAGCCGTGAGTGAGCCCCGAACGGCCGCCACCCTCGATCAGGCCCAGACGACGGCGAACAACGCCGCCGGCTGGGTCGAGCAGAACTGGTCCACCTGGCTCTCGGTCGGCCTGCGCATCATCCTGATCCTGGTCATCGCCATGGTCCTGCGCACCGTCATCCGCCGCTCCCTGACCAAGCTCATAGACCGGATGAACCGCCACGCGACGGCGGTGGAGGGCACGGCCCTCGGCGGTCTGCTGGTCAACGCGGAACGCCGCCGCCAGCGCTCAGAGGCGATCGGCTCGGTGCTCCGTTCGGTCGCGTCCTTCGTGATCCTCGGCACAGCGGCTCTGATGATGCTCTCCACGCTCCAGATCAATCTGGCCCCGCTGCTCGCCTCGGCTGGTGTCGCGGGTGTGGCGATCGGTTTCGGCGCCCGCAATCTGGTCACGGACTTCCTCTCCGGAGTCTTCATGATCATGGAGGACCAGTACGGGGTCGGGGACTCGATCGACGCCGGGGTCGCCTCCGGCGAGGTGATAGAGGTCGGCCTGCGCGTGACGAAGCTGCGCGGTGACAACGGCGAGATCTGGTACGTACGCAACGGCGAGATCAAGCGCATCGGCAACCTCAGCCAGGGCTGGGCCACGGCGGCCGTCGACGTACAGGTCAAGCCCACAGAAGACCTCGACCGGCTGCGCGAGGTGATCGGCCAGGTCGCCGAGGAGCTCGCCAAGGCGGAGCCGTGGAACGAGCGCCTGTGGGGTCCGGTGGAGGTACTCGGCCTCGACTCGGTCCTGCTGGACTCGATGATCATCCGGGTCTCGGCCAAGACGATGCCCGGCAAGGCGCTGGGCGTGGAGCGCGAACTGCGCTGGCGCCTGAAGCGCGCCCTGGACGACGCGGGCATCCGCGTGGTCGGCGGCCCGGTCCAGGTCGACACCGAGGAGCCCCCGGTGGACTCGGCAGCCGCGATGGCGGCCCCTTCGGCGCTCGCGAACCCGACGTCCCCCCAGTCCCTCGCGACGAACCCGATCCCGCCGCCCACCATCTCGAAGTAGGCCGCTCCCGACGGCGCGCACCGTGCCCCGTATCTCCGTAGGTAACGCTTTGGTTGCCTGTGGGGTACGGGGCATTGACGTGCGGCTGACGTGCGGCCTACGTTCCTCTCACTGAATAGGAAAGTTTCCTAACAGTGCCCGAGGGGTGGGTGGGGCAGGTGGCCGGAGGAACGATCCCGGGTACACCGCGTGTACTGCGGGCCATGAACGACCGCGCCGCGCTGGACCTGCTCCTTGAGCACGGCCCGCTGTCGCGGACCCGGATCGGCAAGCTCACCGGGCTCTCCAAGCCGACCGCGTCGCAGCTGCTCGCCCGGCTCGAAGCCGCCGGGCTCGTCGTCGCGACCGGGACCAGCGAGGGCCGTCCCGGGCCCAACGCCCAGTTGTACGCAGTGAATTCGCGTGCAGCTTACGCCGCCGGGCTCGATGTGAACCCCCAGCGGATCAGGGCCGCCGTCGCCGACGTCACCGGGCGCACGGTCGGCACCTTCAAGCTGGAGACACCAGGGCGGCGCAATGTCAGCGCCGTGCGCCAGGTCGTCGACGCGCTCGACGGGGCGGTCAAGGCCGCGGGGCTCTCCCGGGGCGACGTACGGCGCGTGGTCATCGGCACCCCCGGCGCCTTCGACCCCAGCACCGGGCGCCTGCGCTACGCCTCCCACCTGCCCGGATGGCACACGCCCACGCTGCTCGACGAGCTGGCCGCCGCGCTGCCCATGCCGGTGGAGTACGAGAACGACGTGAACCTCGTCGCCATCGCCGAGCAGCGCCTCGGAGCCGCCCAGGGCCACGAGGACTTCGTCCTCCTCTGGAACGAGGAGGGCGTCGGCGCCGCCGTCGTCCTCGGTGGCCGGCTGCACCGCGGCTTCACCGGGGGCGCGGGAGAGGTCGGGTTCATGCCCGTACCCGGTGCGCCCCTGATGCGACAGGTGACCAAGTCCAACGCCGGCGGGTTCCAGGAGCTGGCCGGCTCCCACGTACTGGTGCGCCTCGCACGGGAGTTGGGGATCGACGACATCGGGAGCGGCGAGTACCCCGAGGTGGCCGCGGCCCTCGTGGAGCGCGCGGTGCGGACGGAGTCCGGCCCCTACCGGCAGCTCCTGCAGACGTACGCGACCGGGCTCGCCACCGGGCTCGCCTCGATCGTCTCCGTGCTCGACCCCCAGCTCGTCGTGCTGTCCGGTGAGGTGATCACCGCCGGGGGCGAGGAGTTGCGCGATCTGGTGGAGAGCGAGCTCGGTGAGCTCGCCGCCTCCAGGCCCCGGCTCGTGCTCGGCGACGTACAACAGCATCCCGTTCTGCGCGGCGCGCTGGAGAGCGCGCTCGCCACCACCCGCGACGAGGTCTTCGACACCTCGACCCGCTAGGCCCACAGACCCCCGCACCGCCCCCGTACAGCCCCAGAACCGCCAGAGGGAGACCCTGTCATGCCCAGAAACCGCCGCCTGGCCGCAGCCGGAGTCACGGCCGCCGCCATATCCCTGCTCGCCTCCGCCTGTACGGGGTCGAACGACGCCGGTGCCACCGACGACGCGTCGAAGGACACCACCATCACCTTCTGGCACGGCTGGAACGCCCCGGGCGAGGTCAAGGCGATCCAGGCGAACGTCGCCGCCTTCGAGAAGGCGCACCCCAACATCCATGTGAAGGTCGTCGGCGGCCTCAACGACGACAAGATCAACCAGGCGGTGCGCGCGGGCGGTTCGAAGGCCCCCGACGTGGTGTCCTCCTTCAGCACCAACAACGTCGGCCAGTTCTGCTCCTCCAAGTCCTTCATCGATCTGAACCCCTTCCTCAAGAAGGACAAGATCGACCCGGCGAAGACCTTCCCGAAGACCATGAACGAGTACACCCAGTACCAGGGCAATCAGTGCACGCTGCCGCTGCTCGGTGACGCGTACGGGCTGTACTACAACAAGACGGCCTTCGACGCGGCCGGCATCAAGGAAGCGCCGAAGACCTGGTCGCAGTTCCTCGCCGACGCCAAGACGCTCACGAAGACCAAGGGCGACAGCTTCGAGCAGCTCGGCTTCATGCCGACCTACCACGGCTACGAGTCGACGACCGAGCACTACTTCGGCCAGTGGTCCCCGACCTACTTCGACGCGAGCGGCAAGTCGAACATCGCCAAGGACCCCGCTCTCGTCAAGGGGTTCACCGAGCAGAAGAAGCTGGTCGACGAGCTCGGCGGCTTCTCCAAGCTGGAGAAGTTCCGGTCCGGCTTCGGTGACGAGTGGGGCGCCAAGCACCCCTTCCAGACCGGCCAGGTGGCCATGCAGCTGGACGGCGAGTGGCGGCTCGGCATGACCCAGGACGCCAAGGTGAAGTTCGAGGTCGGTGTGGCCCCGCTGCCCGTCCCCGACGACCAGGCCGACCAGTACGGCAAGGGGTACGTCACCGGAACCATCGTCGGCATCCCCGCCACCTCCACGAAGCAGAACGCCGCGTGGGAGCTGGTCAAGTTCATGACCACCAACACGGACGCGGTCGTGAACTTCGCCAACGCGATCCACAACGTGCCCTCCACCTTCGAGGCGCTCAAGTCGCCGAAGCTGAAGTACGACCCGCGCTTCAAGACCTTCCTGGACATCGCGCAGAACGCCCACAGCACCACCACCCCCGCGTCCCCCAACGGCGGCGCGTACCTGGTGTCGATCCAGAACCTCGGCTTCGCCTTCGAGAAGGGCAAGCAGAAGGACCTCCAGGCCGGTCTGCAGCAGACCGCCACGGAGATCGACAAGGCCATCGAGCAGGCGAAGTAGCCTGAAATGAGCGCCACTTACACGCTCCGTTCGAAGCGCCGCCGTTCGGCGCTCCGGACGCTGGCCTTCATGTCTCCCTGGCTGATCGGCTTCGGTGTCTTCTTCGCCTACCCGCTGATCTCCACGGTCTACTTCTCCTTCACGCAGTACAACGGCATCGGCGCCCCGACCTTCAGCGGCCTCAAGAACTGGGACTACGTCTTCAACGACTACCCGCTCTTCTGGCCGGCCCTGCGCAACACGCTGTGGCTGGTCGTGGTGATGGTCACCTGCCGGGTCGTCTTCGGTCTGGGGATCGGGCTGCTGATCACCAAGATCAAGACGGGCACGGGGTTCTTCCGCACCTTCTTCTATCTGCCCTACCTGGCCCCGCCGGTCGCGGCGACGATGTCCTTCGTCTTCCTCCTCAACCCCGGTACGGGCCCGGTCAATTCAATCCTGGAGAAGGTCGGGATCTCGGCCCCCGGCTGGTTCACCGACCCCACCTGGTCGAAGCCCGCGCTCACCCTGCTCGCGGTGTGGGGCATCGGCGACCTGATGGTCATCTTCATGGCGGCACTCCTCGACGTACCTCGTGAGCAGTACGAGGCCGCCTCACTGGACGGCGCGTCGGCGCTGCAGCGGTTCCGCTTCGTCACCCTGCCGAACATCTCGCCGATCGTGATGTTCGCGGTCGTCACCGGGATCATCCAGACGATGCAGTACTACACCCAGCCGCTCGTGGCGGGGAAAGTCGCGTCCGGCACCATCGGCGGCTCGGGCCAGCAGTTCGAGCCGGGCTACCCCGACAAGTCGACGCTGACGCTGCCGCAGCTGGTCTACAACCTCGGCTTCCAGACCTTCAACTACGGCGCGTCCTGTGTGGTCGCCCTCGTGCTGTTCGCCCTCGCCATGGTCTTCACCGCACTGCTGATGCGGCGTCGCGGCGGACTGATCCAGGCTGGTGAGTGAGTTGACGCAAGTACTCGACACCCCGCGTGTCACCGAGCGGGCGGACAACCCTGCCGCCCGGGTGGCCCGCCGCAAGGCGGCCCTGGAGTGGATCGCCGTGCACGCGCTCGGCGTCGCCGCGGCACTCTTCTTCGTGCTCCCCTTCGTGTTCGTGGTCCTGACCTCGCTGATGAGCGACCAGCAGACCCTGACACGCGACCTGGTCCCCACCCACTGGGAGTGGTCCAACTACCGCCAGGTGCTGGACACTCCGGGCTTCCTGAGCTGGTGGCGGAACACCCTCCTCTACGCGGTCCTCGGCACCGTGCTCACCGTCGCGTCGTCGCTCCCCGTGGCGTACGCCCTCGCCAAGTTCCGCTTCCGCGGCCGCAATCTGTCGATGATGCTCGTCATCTCGATGATGATGCTGCCGCCGCAGGTCATCATCATCCCGATGTACCTGTTCTGGGCGAAGCAGCTCGATCTGAGCGGGACGCTCTGGCCGCTGATCATCCCGATGGCCTTCGGCGACGCGTTCTCCATCTTCCTGCTGCGGCAGTTCCTGCTGACGATCCCCAACGAATACCTCGATGCGGCCAAGGTCGACGGGTGCAGTGAATTCCGTACGCTCATCAGGGTCATCGTGCCCATGGCCAAGCCGGGCATCGCCGCCGTCGCGCTCTTCCAGTTCTTCTACGCCTGGAACGACTACTTCGGCCCGCAGATCTACACCTCGGAGAACCCGGGGGCCTGGACGCTGAGTTACGGCCTCGAGTCCTTCAAGAGCGCACACCACACCGACTGGAATCTGACCATGGCCGCGACCGTACTGGTCATGGCCCCCGTGATCCTCGTCTTCTTCTTCGCACAGAAGGCTTTCGTCGAGGGCGTCACACTGACCGGAGTAAAGGGCTGATTGACATGAAGCTCGCAGTAGTGGGGGGCGGGTCCACCTACACCCCCGAACTCATCGACGGCTTCGCCCGGTTGCGGGACACGCTGCCGATCAGTGAACTGGTCCTCGTCGACCCGGCCGCCGACCGGCTGGACCTCGTCGGCGGGCTCGCCCGCCGCATCTTCGCCAAGCAGGGCCACCCGGGCACCATCACCACCACGTCCGACCTGGACGCGGGTGTCGCGGACGCCGACGCGGTGCTGCTCCAGTTGCGGGTCGGCGGGCAGGCGGCGCGCCTCCAGGACGAGACGTGGCCGCTGGAGTGCGGCTGCGTCGGCCAGGAGACGACGGGAGCGGGAGGCCTGGCGAAGGCGCTGCGTACCGTCCCTGTGGTCCTGGACATCGCCGAGCGCGTACGCCGCTCCAACCCCAATGCCTGGATCATCGACTTCACCAACCCGGTGGGGATCGTGACGCGTGCGCTGCTGCAGGCCGGCCACAAGGCGGTCGGCCTGTGCAACGTCGCGATCGGCTTCCAGCGGAAGTTCGCGGCGCAGCTGGACGTGGCGCCCTCCGAGGTCTTCCTCGACCATGTCGGCCTCAACCACCTCACCTGGGAGCTGGGCGCACGGCTCGGCGGCCCCGAGGGCAAGGACGTCCTGCCCCAGCTGCTCGCCGAGCACGGCGACGCGATCTCCCACGACCTGCACCTGCCGCGGTCGGTCGTGGACCGCCTCGGCGTGGTCCCCTCGTACTACCTGCGCTACTTCTACGCACACGACGAGGTCGTACGGGAGCTGGGCACCAAGCCGTCGCGTGCCGCCGAAGTGGCGGAGATGGAGCGGCAGTTGCTGAAGATGTACGGCGACCCGACGCTGGACGAGAAGCCGGAGCTGCTCGCCCAGCGCGGCGGCGCCTTCTACTCGGAGGCGGCCGTCGACCTGGCGTCTTCGCTGCTGGTCGGGGGAGGTTCGAGGTACCAGGTGGTCAACACGTACAACAACGGCACGCTGCCCTTCCTCCCCGACGACGCGGTGATCGAGGTCCAGGCGACCGTCGACGGGACGGGTGCCACACCGCTCGCGGTCCCGGCGCTCGACCCGCTCTACTCCGGCCTCATCGCCAACGTCACCGCCTACGAGGACCTGGCGCTGGACGCCGCACTGCGCGGCGGCCGCGACCGCGTCTTCAAGGCGCTGCTCTCCCACCCGCTGATCGGCCAGTACGCGCTGGCCGACGACCTCACGGACCGGCTCGTCGCGCACAACCGGGAGCACCTCGCGTGGGCGTGACGGCAAGTGTGCTGGCGATCGATGCCGGCAACAGCAAGACGGACGTGGCGCTGATCGCCACGGACGGAACCGTCCTGGGGACGGGGCGGGGCGGCGGGTTCCAGCCCGCTTCCGTGGGAGTCGAGGCCGCGGTGGACGTGGTGGCGCAGGCGGTGGAGAAGGCGGTCGCCGCGGCCGCTCCGCCGTACGCCTCCCATGTCTCCGCCTGTCTCGCCAACGCCGATCTCCCGGTCGAGGAGCGGGAGTTGGCGGCCGCGCTGCTCGCACGCGGCTGGGGTGCGACGGTGGAGGTGCGCAACGACACCTTCGCGATCCTGCGCGCGGGCATCGAGGAGCCGCGGGGCGTCGCGGTCGTCTGCGGCGCCGGCATCAACTGCGTCGGCATGACCCCGGACGGCCGCACGGCCCGCTTCCCCGCGATCGGCCGGATCTCCGGCGACTGGGGCGGGGGCGGCGGCCTGTCGGAGGAGGCGCTGTGGTGCGCGGCACGGGCGGAGGACGGGCGGGGCGGGCCGACGGCTCTCGCCCGCACGCTCCCCGGCCACTTCGGACTGCCGACGATGTACGCACTGATCGAGGCGCTGCACCTGGGCCACATCGCGCCCGAACGCCAGCACGAGCTGACGCCGGTGCTGTTCGCGACGGCGGCGGCGGGCGATGCGACAGCCAGGTCCCTGGTTGACCGCCTCGCGGAGGAGGTGGTCGCCATGGCGACGGTGGCGCTGACGCGCCTGGACCTCCTCGACGAGGCGGCGCCGGTGCTGCTGGGCGGCAGCGTACTGGCGGCACGCCACCCGCAACTGGACGACCGGATAGCGGAGTTGATGGCCGCGCGGGCGCCGAAGGCGACGATCCGGGTGGTGACGGAGGCCCCGGTGATGGGGGCGGCCCAACTGGGCCTCGACCATGTGGGGGCTTCGGCGGCGGCGCATGCGCGGCTGAGGGCGGCGTACGCGTAACGCCGTCTCTAACGCCGAGGCGAGGTGGGCGGCTCTCCGGCAAACGGGTTGCCGTGGCCGGGAAGTTGCCCACCCGGCGGCACATGGCGCAGCCTGCCTGTCCGGTCGGCCGCCAGGGTGAACCCGGCGGCCTCCAGCAGGGCCGTGTACCTGCTCGTGGAGCGTCGGCTGTACCTGACCCCGAAGGGAATGAGGCCCATCATCAGGGTCCAGGCGACGCCGCCGATGATGAAGGATTCCGCGTCCGGACCAAGCTGGAGGGCGACGCACGCGGCCAGCACGGTGCCACCGACACCGGCGATGATCAGCTTCTGCTTCTCGGTGAGCCCGGCGGTGAGGTCCAAAGTGATCCGGGCCTCGAGCAGTTCGACGGCCTCGGGCGCGAGGGGCGGGAGTGCGCCCCCGTCCGCGGCGTCCGGGTACCGCGCCCGGTCCCGCGCGGCACGCTCCCGGGCCTGCGGGCTGGGGTCGGGCACGATCAGGATCGTGTACCCCTGTCCCTGGGCCCCGCCTCCCTGCCAGGCGTTCGCGTACTCGTACCCGAACTGCTGCGCAACGGCCGCGAGTTGAGTGACCTTGTCCACGGACCCCATGCCGCTGACGACCCGAACCGGCTCCCCGCTCGCCATTTGGCTCAGCATCTTCTGTACGTACCGACTGCTCATGAGGCCCCCACCACCGAGAAGTGGGGACAGCCTCGCACGAGGGCGGGTCCCATGTGAGCGCGGACCGCACCGAATTGACGCGACTTTTACGGTCGCATCAGCGGCCTCCTCCGCTCCTTCCGCACCTCTCGTCCCTCAGTCAGACGACCCCGTGCGGTCGCGACGGCCGTTCGACCCGTATGAGGTCAGATGCCGGTGGAGAGCGCCACGTGCCTCCATTCCCCGAGTTCACGCCGTACGAGATCGAGCTTGGCCTCGACGCGCTCGACCGCGTCCGCGCCCAACTGCAGCCGCAGCGGCGGTTCCGCGGCCTCGGTGATGTCGACGATGGCCTTGACCCCCTTCACCGGATCTCCCGGCTGCAGGCCATCGTTCCGGCCCATCGCCTCGCGCACCGGTCCCGCGCCGGCGGTGTAGTCCTCGATGGAGGCGGGTTCGACGTGCAGGCTGGCGGCATTGAGGAAGTCGGTGCGAAAGCCCCCCGGCTCCACGATCGTCACGTGCACGCCGAGCGGCGCCAACTCCCCGTGCAGCGCCTCGGAGATTCCCTCGACGGCGAACTTCGTCGCCCCGTACAGCCCCACACCCGGCGCGGTGGCGAAGCCGCCGACCGAGCTGATGTTCAGGACGTGCCCGGACCGCTGGGCACGCAGCGTCGGCAGGGTGGCCCGCAAGGTGTTGAGCACGCCGAAGACATTCACGTCGAACAGGTCCCTGGCAGCCTTGTCGGAGACCTCCTCGACCGCGCCCACCAGCCCGTAACCGGCGTTGCCGACCACCACGTCGATCCGCCCGAACGCCGCGATCCCGGCCTGCACCGCACCCTCCAGCTCCTCCTGCCGGGTCACGTCCGCGCTCACCGCCAGCAGCCCCTCCGGCTGGTCGGGATACGCGTCGAGCACCGCTGCCGCGTCCCTGGCCGTGGCGATGACGCTGTGCCCCCGGTCCAGCACCTGACGGGTGATCTCCGCGCCGAGTCCACGCGATGCACCGGTGACAAACCAAACGCTCATGCTCTCCCCCAAGTCCCAGCATTCCCATGGCCCGACGGGTGGACGGGCCGACAGCTGAACGCTAGAAGCTAGAGTCGGGTCTAGATCAAGGGCTGGACGACAGGGGGCGGCCACTGATGGACCTGAGCATCGGCGAGGTGGCGGAACGCAGCGGGCTGAGCGTGCACGCACTGCGGTTCTACGAGCGCGAGGGCCTCTTCGCCAATCCCGTGCGCCGCCTGTCCAACGGCCGCCGGATCTATCACCCGGAGGATCTGGAGTGGCTGGCGATCTGCACGAAGCTGCGCTCCTCCGGCATGTCACTGGCCACGATCCGCCAGTACGTCGAGCTGGCCCGCCAGGGCTCGGGCAATGAACACGAGCGGCTCGAGCTGCTGCGCGAGCACGCACGCCACGTGGAGGCCCAACTCCGCGAGCTGAACGAGGCCTTGGAAGTGATCCGGTTCAAGGTGCGGATCTACGAGGACCACCTCGCCCGGGGCGAGGCCGACCAGCTCTGGAACCCGTCCCACCAGGACACCGCCCGCGCGGACACCGGCCAGGAGCGGGACGGGGCCTGAAGCCGAGCGGCCGTCCTGCCCGGCGGGGCCCGCTCAGGCGACCCAGTGCGGACGCCGGTCCGCGGAGGCGGGCGACAACCCCTGGGCGAGGGCGGCGGCCATGCGGCGTACCGCCTCGCGCAAGGTGTCGGGGTCCGTGGTGTACGGGATACGGAGCCGCTGCTCGAAGAGGCCGGGGTCGGTGGCGAAATAGGCGCCGCCCTCGATGCGTACACCGTGCTCCAGCGCCATCTCGGCGAACGCCGAGCCCACAGGCTCGCCCAGGTCGACCCAGAGCGAGAGCCCGCCGGGCGGTGACCGCCAGGTCCACTGCGGGATGTGTTCGGCGAGGGCGTCGGACAGCGCGGCGCGCTGCAGACGGGCCTGTTCCAGGCGGGCGGGGAGCAGGTGGTCGGCGCGCTCCAGCAGTTCCAGCGCGAGGAGTTGGTCGATGACCGAGCCGCCCATGTCGGTGGCGACGCGCTGTCCGGCCAGCTCGGTGACGAGCTTCGCGGGGG
Source organism: Streptomyces sp. NPDC050738 (assembly GCF_040654175.1). NCBI lineage: Bacteria > Bacillati > Actinomycetota > Actinomycetes > Kitasatosporales > Streptomycetaceae > Streptomyces > Streptomyces sp. NPDC050738. The sequence continues at coordinate 163,812 of NZ_JBFAHN010000003.1, forward strand.
CGCGCAGCCAGCCGATGCGCAGACCGCCCCAGTGGGTCTTGCTCATCGAGCCGAGGGTGATGACCTGCCCGGACGGGCCGTACGACGCGAGAGGCAGCGGTGCGGGGACGTCGAGGGCGAGTTCGGCGAGGGTCTCGTCGACGATCAGCCAGGTCCCGGAGCGCTGGGCGCCGCGCAGGACGCGTCCGCGGTCCTCCTCGCCCATCAGGCACCCGGTCGGGTTGTGGAAGTCCGGGATGAGATAGGCAAGTTGGGGCACGGTCTGGCGCAGGGTCGACTCGACGATCTCGATGTCCCAGCCCTCGTCGGTGACAGGGACGGAGACGGTACGCAGCCGGGCGCGGCGCATGGCGTCCAGGGCGTTCGCGTACGACGGGTTCTCGGCCATGATGCGGTCGCCGGGCCGCCCGAGCAGCCCGAGGACCAGCGAGAGCGCGTGCTGGGCGCCCGAGGTGACGAGGATCTGCTCGGGGACGGTGGCGAGCCCGCGCCGGGTGAAGCGCTCGGCGACGGCGGCGCGGAGTTCGGGCAGGCCGTAGGGGTGGTAGCCGGGGGTGTGCGCATGTTCGGCGAGCTGGGGGCCGACCTGGGCGAGGGCGTCGGTGAGGGCCTGCTCGGGGAGGCCGGGGGCAGCTCGGGCGAGGTCGATGGCGGTGTCGAGCGGCCCGAGGAGGCGCGTGATCCCGCGGTGGGTGCGGCCCTCGGGGAGGGTCGTCCAGGTGCCGGCCCCTTGCCGGCTGTGTGCGTACCCGCTCTCGCGGAGCAGGTCGTACATGGCGGTGACGGTGGTCCGGCTGGTGCGGAGCGCGGCGGCGAGCTCGCGCTCGGCGGGGAGGCGGACGTGCAGGGCGATGCGGCCGTCGAGGACGAGAGCGCTGGCGGCCTGGGCGAGGTGGCGGTAGGCGGGGCGGGCGTCGGCGGGGTCGGGGAGCATCGCGGCGAGCTGTCGACTGCCCAGGGTCCGATCCATACCACTCTCCGAGAATTGGCCATGCAGTCCGGGCCAATGACTTTACAGACTGCCGCTCATTGGCCCTGCTCCACCCAAGAGACGGCAGCACATGAACCAGACGATCACGGACCGCTTCGAGCGCGACCGGCAGCGCACCCACGAAAGCGACCGGCCCCGGCGCACTCCCCGCCCGCTCCCCCCGCTGACGTACGTCGGCCTCACGGAAAGCCCCCTGAGGCGCCTGCCCCAGCTCTTCGCGGGCCTGGCGCTGTACGGATTCAGCCTGGCGCTGATGATCCGCTCCTCGCTGGGCCTGAGCCCGTGGACGGTCCTGAACGAGGGCCTGATGCAGCGCACATCACTGAGCTTCGGCACGATCACGGCGCTGGTGGGCATCGCCGTACTGCTCCTGTGGATCCCGCTGCGCCAGCGCCCGAAGTTCGGCACGGTGGCCAACATCCTGGTCCTGGCGGTCGCATCGGACCTGGGCCTGGCCCTGATCCCGGACGGCCGGTCCCTCCCGTCCCGGCTGGCCCTGCTCCTCGCGGGCATCGCGCTCAACGGCCTCTCGATCGCGGTCTATGTGGGCGCCCGCTTCGGCCCGGGTCCCAGGGACGGCCTGATGACGGGCACGTCGGCGGCGACGGGCCGCTCGATTCGCGCGATCCGCACGGCGATCGAGATCACCGTGCTGGTGGCTGGCTGGCTGCTGGGCGGAAGCGTGGGTGCGGGCACGGTGCTGTACGCCCTGGCGATCGGCCCGGTCACCCAGCTCTTCCTGCCCTGGTTCGCGTACCGGAGCGCAACCGACCCGCGATGAGCCGAGACACTCACCTCGATATGCGGTCATATTTCTTCGATCACCGTGTTTGTTCACCTTCGTGATCGTTTCGACTTCGGAGCGGGGCACGCTCCTTGGTCATCCGGGCGCCTGCGCCTGTTCAGAGAAGGCAGCGAAACAGCTGTGGAATCGAAGAATCCGCCCGTCCACCACGGGCCTTGGCTGGTCACCGCGTTTCAGACGAAGGCACGTGAGGACGCGGAGAGAGAGCTGGTCCAGTCGATCCGTGAGCTGCGGGCCCGCATCCTCTTCGATCACGGCCGACGTCCGGCGTTCCGGGACTCGGCGGGTGCGCACGTCGACGACCAGGACCTGGACTACGGGGCGTGGCACTTCGTCGCCCGCCGGGAGCCGGAGGGGCCGCCGGTCGGTTACGTACGGCTGTCCACCCCACAGAGCGGGGAAACGTTTCAGTCGCTCAGCTATCTGGGGGCGGAACGTTACGGCGAGGTGCTCAGGGAGCACGGCTTCGGTCCCGGGGAAGTCTTCGAGCACAGCCGCCTGGTGGTGGAGCACCACGCCCGCAAGCTCGGCCTGGGCGTGTATCTGAACGCGATGGCGATCGGCGCCGCACAGTATCTGGGTGCGAAGGCGATGATCGGCACCTCGGGTACGGCGGACGGGCAGGATCGTTTCCACCACCGGTTCGGTTTCCGTCCGGTGGACGGGACCCGCCGGTACGTCGAGCAGTACACCGAGGACGTGGTGGTGCTCCTCTACCAGGCCAGGGACGGCGCCGGTCAGTACACCGCCCTGGTCGACGAGCTCCAGGGCACCTTCCCCAGCATCATCACCCCACCTCGGCAGGTCCGGCTCTCGGCCCGTCGCCCGCACCACGCGCACCCGCCCGCGGCCCTCGCCGCCCATCGTGCGGCGGACGAAGGCGTGTGGCAGCCGGTGCTGTACCAGCCTGCGGACGACGGCGGTTACAGCGCACTGGCCGCCCTGCTGGGGTCGGGACAGGTCGCCGAGGTGTGCGACACCATCGACACCCAGCTGACGGAGCTGGTCACCAGCCGGCAGCCGGAGCGCCGCTTCGCACCGGACGAGCTGCGTACGGCCCTGGACGAGCAGCTCGCGGGCCGCGCGACCTGGGAGTACGGCGCCTGGGCCTGGTACCCGTGGGCCCGGCGACTGGTCCACGTACTGCCCCGCGAGGAGTTCCGGCTGGTACGCACCGACCGCAACCGCGGCCGGATCGACCGCCGCGAGCAGCGTGATCTCTTCACCCGTCGCATCGGCATCATCGGCCTGTCCGTGGGCAGCAGCGCGGCGCTCACCTTCGCCATGGAGGGGATCGGGGGCGCCTACCGGCTCGCCGACTTCGACGAGCTGAGCCTGTCCAACCTGAACCGGCTGCGGGCCGGGGCCCATGAGCTGGGGCTGAACAAGTCGGTCATCGCGGCCCGGCAGATGCTGGAGATCGACCCGTACCTGGACATCGAGATCTTCCCGGCGGGACTGACCGACGAGACGATGGAGGACTTCTTCCGCGGCGGCAGCGGCAGCGATCGCAGCGGCGCCATCGACCTCCTGGTCGAGGAGTGCGATGCCCCGTACGTGAAGTTCGCCGCCAGGGAACGGGCGCGCGCGCTCGGCATCCCGGTGGTCATGGACGCCAACGACCGGGGCCTCCTCGACGTGGAGCGCTTCGACCTGGAACCCGAACGGCCGCTGCTGCACGGGCTCCTCGGCGAGACCACCTCCGAGGACCTGCGGCATCTCACCTTCGCGCAGAAGGTCGACGCCATCCTGACCATGGTCGACCGCGACCGGATCAGCCCTGAACTGGCCGCCGCCATCCCCCAGATCGGCGCCACGCTGAGCAGCTGGCCCCAGCTCGCCTCCGGAGTGGCCCTGGGCGGTGCGCTCACCGCGCACGCCGCCCGCCGCATCCTGCTCGGTTCGGAATGCCCGTCGGGGCGCTACTACACCGACTTCGACACCCTGATCAGCGCAGAGCGGAGCACGGTCGCATGACCCTGACGCAGGACCTCCCCGTGGCAAGCCTCCAGGGCACCGGTCTGCCCGTGCCCTTCGCCGTGACCGGAACCGGCGTCCACCTTCCTCCGGCGGTCGTCACCAACCAGGACCTCACCCGGCTTCTGGACACCACCGACGAGTGGATCGTCGACCGCACCGGCATCCGTGAGCGCCGCCGCCTCGCTCCCGAACTGGCCACCTCCGACATGGCCTCGGACGCCGCCCGCCCCGCCCTGGCCGCGGCCGGTCTCACCCCGGCGGACCTGGACGCGATCATCGTCGCGACGTACACCTGGGACCAGCCGCTGCCGTCGACCGCGCTGATCGTGAAGGACGCCCTCGGTGCCTCACGCGCGCTGACCCTGGACATCACCCAGGCCGCCTGCGCCAACGGCATCCAGGCCGTACTCCTCGCCGCCCACCTGCTGCAGAACCCCGCGTTCACCCACATCCTCGTCGTGGCCGCGGACTGCGCCTCCCGCGTCACGGACCCCGCGGACCGCACCACCGGGGTCTTCTTCGGCGACGCGGCCGCGGCGGCCGTCCTCACCCGTACCGGCACCCACGGCTCGGGGCTGCTCTCCTTCGACCTGGGTTCCCATCTCGACTACGGCGTCCAGATCCCCGCCGGCGGCTCCCGGCTCCCCACCAGCGACGCCACCGCGTCAGCCGGGAAGCACCACCTGGCCATGGACGGCCGGGCCGTCTGGAACACGGCGACCGCCCGCATTCCCCAGAGCATCACCAACGCCGCACGCCACGCCGGACTCTCACCCGACCAGATCCAGCACTTCTTCCTGCACCAGGCCAACCTCAACATCCTCACCGCGACCATGAACCAGCTCGGCGTCCCGCTGGACCGCGCCCCCATCACCCTGGACCGCATCGGGAACACCGGGGCCGCAGGCACCTTCACCGCCCTCCACCACGCCCTCACCCACGGCGAGCTGAAGCCCGGCGACACCTACGTCCTCTCCGCCATCGGAGCCGGCTTCCAGTGGGGCACTCTGTGCCTGCGGCACGGCTGAAAGGGGCCGAACGGGAACCGAATTGATCCCTGCGGCGTATTCATGGTGGGGAGGCAGCGGGGGCTGAGGGCACCAGGTTGATCAAGATCCAGTCAATCCTGGTGTGCATGTCAGCACCTGCGGCCATACTGCTCGCCGGAGCAACCGTCCACGACCCAGGGGGAGGTCAACGTGGCACACCCGCCGACCACGGGCGCAGAAGCACCCGCGCCGGTGCAGTCCAGCGCACCCGTGCCCGCACCGGCGCCCGCGCCGCGGCGCAGCGCCTGGTCAGAGTCGGTGGACCAGCTGCGTGCCGCCGCTGTCACCGAGCCCGGGCGGCTGCGGATCATCGGGGCCGTGATCGCCGTGCTGGTCGTGGCCTTCGGGGCCGTGGCCGCGTTCGAGATCTCCGACCGGTCCGCCGCCGCCGACGACGTGGTCAGCCGCAGTCAGCCGCTGAGCGCCGACGCCGCCAACATCTACCGGTCGCTGGCCGATGCGGACACCGCCGCCGCAAGCGGGTTCCTGGCGGGGGCGATCGAGCCCGCCGATGTGCACGCCCGGTACGACAAGGACATCGCCACCGCGTCCCGGCTGCTCGTGAAGGCCGCCGCCAACACCGACAGCTCCAGTGATTCCGGTCAGCAGATCGCCCAGTTGAACGAGTGGCTCCCCCGGTACACCGGGCTCATCGAGCGCGCCCGCGCCAACAACCGGCAGGGGCTCCCCCTCGGCGGCGCCTATCTGCGGTACGCCAACCAGCAGATGACCACCCAGCTGCTGCCCGCGGCAGAGAAGCTGTACGACGCCGAGACCGGCCGACTGTACGAGGACTATGACTCGGCCGAGGTCTGGCCCTACTTCGCGATAGCGGTCGGGCTCCTCGCGCTGGGCGGACTCTTCTACGCACAGCGGCGTAACTACCGCCGTACCAACCGCGTGTTCAACCACGGGCTCGTCGCCGCTTCCGCAGCTTCCGTCGTCGTACTGCTGTGGCTCGTCGTCGGGCATGCCGTCGCCCGGTCCGATCTCTCCACCTCCCGGACCCACGGGCAGGAGTCGTTGAAGGTGCTCAACGACGCCCGCATCAACTCGCTCAAGGCGCGCGCCAACGAGAACCTCACACTCGTGGCCCGCGGGGCCGTGCTCACCAAGGACGGCAAGCAGGATCAGTACGAGGCCGATTTCGGCGGCGAGATGAAGTCGCTGCTCGCCGGTCTCACCCAGGCGAAGGGGCTCGCCAAGGACGACTCGACGGGCTTCGCCCCGGTGAAGCTCGCCACCGACAGCGCCGTCATCTGGAAGGGGCGGCACACCGACGCCCGCAAGACCGACGACAACGGCGACTACAACGGAGCGCTGGAAGCCGTCATCGGGCTGAAGGATCCGAAGAACTCGACCGGGGCGTGCTTCGACCAGGTGGATGCCGCCATCCAGAAGGCGATCGACCACGAGCAGCAGCAGTTCACCACCGCCGCCCAGGACGGGCGCGACGCGCTGACCGGGCTTCCCATCGGCGCTGCGGTGCTGGCCGTTCTCGGGGCCGCGGGTGCGGCCGTCGGGATCAGCCGCCGGCTTTCGGAGTACAGGTGAGGAGGGACACGCCGATGGCGAAGAAGCCGAGACTGCGCGGCTGGGGCGGCGTCACGGGGATGGCCGCGGCCTGTGTGCTGACGGCTGCCGTGACTCTGGGGCCGATCGCCTACGGAAGCGGGGGCGGCGACGACGACGGCGCCCGGCTCGGGGGGCAGGGCATCGGGCAGGGCGTTGCCGTACAGGCCGACGACTGCACCGATCCTGAGGCCAGCCTGACGCCTTCCGGTGCCGACGGGCCCACCATCGACAAGATCAAGCAGGCCGGGAAACTGGTCGTCGGGGTCGACCAGAACAGCTTCCGGTGGGGTTACCGCGATCCCGCGACGGGCTCCCTCGAAGGCTTCGACATCGATCTCGTGAAGGCCATCGCCCAGAACATCCTGGGAGATCCGGACGCCGTGATCTATCGCGCCATCCCGACCAACCAGCGCATCGACGCCATACAGAAGGACAAGGTCGACATCGTCGTGCGGACGATGACGATCAACTGCGCCCGGATCAAACAAGTCGCCTTCTCCACCGCCTACTTCCAGGCCGGACAGCAGGTTCTTGCGCCCAAGGGGTCCTCGATCACCGGGTACGACGACTCGCTCAAAGGCAAGAGGGTCTGTACCGCCACCGGGTCCACCGCGTACGACGCTCTGAAGGCGAAGTCCTTCGGGGCCGTCTTCGAGGACACCGCCGACGTCAAGCGCACGGTGCCCAACCAGCTGGACTGTCTGGTGAGGCTGCAGACGGGCGAGGCCGACGCCGTCGTGACCGACAACGCCCTCGCCGCCGGGCAGGCCGCGCAGGACCCGGCCGTCGAGCTCAAGGACAAGCCCTTCACCACCGAGTACTACGGAGTCGCCACCAAGATCGGCAAGGATGATCTGGTGCGGCGCATCAACCAGGTGCTGGTGGACTACCGCAAGGGCGGCTCCGACAGCCCGTGGATGAAGGCCTATCGCACCTGGCTCGCCAGTGACCTGAAGGGGATATCGGGGCCACCTCCCCCGAAATACCGCTGAGCATAAGCTGAGTTGAGGGTGGGGAAACGCAGGATGAGAGCTGGCAGCAGCAGAGCGGAGAGGTGATCGATGGGCGTCGCGGGTTCCACTGGGCCGGTAATGGACCGGGACGAGGTGGACCGTGCGCTGGCGCGGCTCGGGGCGGAGCACGAGGCGATCGAGAGTTCGCTGCTCGCGCTCCAGGACCATGCGGGCCGCAGACTCCTCGAAGGGGCCGCGCTGACCGGTCTCACCAAGGACCGCTGGGCTTCCACCGAGCAGTCGATCACCCTGCTCTGGGCCTACTTCGACGCCTACGCCGGTGCACTGGACGATGCGCGCGGTGTGCGTGAGCGCAAGCGGTGGCCCGGGCGCGAGGAGCTCGTCGAGCTCACCGACCTGCTGCGCGGCCAGGGCGTCACGCTCTCCGGTGCCGCCACCCACTCGGCGCCGACCATCGGCGCGGGGATCTCAGGGCCCGCCAAGCTCACCGAGCGGTTCACGCTCGTGGAGCTCGTCTCGCGGATGAACGAGCTGTACGCGAAGTCACTGGACATGGTCGTCGCATCGGACTCCGTATGGTCCGCGCTGCCCGCCCGGATAGATCTGCTCAGTGCCGAGCTGGGGCGCACGAGCTCGCTCGCCCACTCCGTCGGCGTACGGCCCGGGGAACATCCGGCCGGGGACGACCTGGAGGCGATCACCGCCGAGCTCACCGCGCTGCGCGCCCAGGTGATAGCCGACCCGCTGGCCTTCTGGCAGTCCGCGCCCGGGAGTTCGGCTCCCGGCGGCGGCCGGCCCGACACCGCACGGTACGACCGTGCGGCCCGGGCGCTGGAGGAGATCCGGCGTGAGATCGAGGCCGTCCTGACCGTGCGCCAGGACGCCGAACAGCGGCTGCTGCAGCTGAGGGACGTCCTCTCCCGGGCCGACAGAACACTGACCGAGGCCCGTTCCGCGCGTGGAGAAGTGCTGGCGAAGATCGCCGCATCCGAGGTGCCCGCCGTGAGCGGACCGCCCACCGTGCTGCAGGAGCGCCTCGCCACCGCGGCCGAGTACCGGCGCCACGCGCAGTGGCACCGGCTCTCGCCCCTGCTGGAGACCCTGGAGCGCGAGGCCGAGGACGAACTGCTGCGCGCCCGCGAGTCGTTGAGCGCCGTCACCGCGCCGCTGGCCGTGCGTGCCGAACTGCGCGGGCGGCTCGACGCGTACAAGGCCAAGGTCGCCCGGCACGGCATGGCCGAGGATTCGCTGCTCATCGAGCGGTACGACGTGGCGCGCCGGATGCTCTGGAGCGCGCCCTGCGATCTGCGCGCGGCCGAGCAGGCGGTGCTGCGCTATCAGCAGGCAGCGGCGGAGGTACTGGTGCCACGGCAGTCCGGGCCCACTGACCGCAGGGGGGATCACGCATGAGTGAAGAAGAGCAGCAGAAGTGTCAGCGGCCCGACTGCGAAGGCAGTTACGAGGACATGGGCGGCGGGGAACTGTACTGCGACGCCTGCGGGCTCGCCCCCGACGGGCCGTCCACCGGTACGAGCGGCACAGGAGGTTCGAGCAGCTCCAGTAACTCCAGCAGCTCCGCCTCCGCCGAAAGCCGTGCGTCGGCCTGTCAGCGGCGCGGCTGCGAAGGCACGTACGAGGACATGGGCGGCGGCGAGCTGTACTGCGACACCTGCGGGCTCGCCCCCGTCGTGTCGCCCACCGGCATGGTCACCTCGCCGCCGACCGGGATCGCGGCCGGCGGGCGCGGCAGCAGCAGGGGCAGCAGCTCCAGTTCGCGGGCCTCCTCGCGCGCCTCGTCCCGGTCGTCGTCGCGCTCGTCGACCTCCCGGCGCTCCGTCTCCGGGCGTCTTTCGCGCGCGCTGTCGGGGGCGAGCGGCTCGCGGTCCGTCACGGTCCGCGCCTCCGGCGCGTCGGCGAGCGCCTCGGGCCGCAACCGCCTGGGCGCGGGCCTGGTCTCCATCCCCGAAGTGCCGCGCCCCGACCCGCAGTCCGCGGTGATGGAGAACCCCGAGGTCCCCGAGCGCAAGCGGTTCTGCTCCCGCTCCGACTGCGGCGCACCGGTGGGCCGCGCACGCGGCGAGCGGTCCGGCCGCACCGAGGGGTTCTGCACCAAGTGCGGCCACCCGTACTCCTTCGTGCCCAAGCTGACCACCGGCGACATCGTCCACGGGCAGTACGAGGTGATGGGCTGCCTGGCCCATGGCGGGCTCGGCTGGGTCTATCTCGCCGTCGACCGCGCGGTCTCCGACCGCTGGGTCGTACTGAAGGGCCTGCTCGACACCGGCGACCAGGACGCCATGGCCGCCGCCATCTCCGAGCGCCGCTTCCTCGCCGAGATCGAGCACTCCAACATCGTCCGCATCTACAACTTCGTCGAGCACCTCGACCAGCGCACCGGCTCCATGGACGGCTACATCGTCATGGAGTACGTGGGCGGCAAGTCGCTGAAGGAGATCGCCAACGACCGGCGCCAGAGCGGCGGCAAGCGCGACCCGCTCCCGGTCGAGCAGGCCTGTGCGTACGGCATCGAGGCCCTGGAGGCGCTCGGCCACCTGCACAGCCGCAACCTTCTCTACTGCGACTTCAAGGTCGACAACGCGATCCAGCAGGCCGACCAGCTGAAGCTCATCGACATGGGCGCGGTCCGCAGGATGGACGACGACGAGTCCGCGATCTACGGAACCGTCGGCTACCAGGCCCCCGAAGTCGCCGAGGTGGGCCCCTCGGTCGCCTCCGACCTCTACACCGTGGCGCGCACCCTCGCCGTGCTGACCTTCGACTTCCAGGGCTATACGAACGTCTTCTCCGACTCCCTCCCCGACCCCGACAACATCGAGGTCTTCCGGACGTACGAGTCCTTCTACCGCCTCCTGGTGCGGGCCACCGACCCGGACCCGGCCCGCAGGTTCTCCTCCGCGGCGGAGATGACCGAGCAGCTCACCGGCGTCCTGCGCGAGGTCGTGGCGATCCAGTCGGGCCGGCCGCGCCCCGCGCTCTCCACCCTCTTCGGACCCGAGCTCAGGGTCACCGACTCGACGCTCTTCGCCGAACTGACCGATGATGTCTCGGCGTTGGGCGCGCGCGTCCTCCCGCCGCCCCGGCGCGCGCTCAAGCGCGGCAGGGCGACGTACGCAAACGGCGACAGCCGCGCGAACGGCGCGCCCGCCGCCATGGCCACCGCCCTCGCGACCGCGGGACCTCCGCCACCCCAGCTCCCGCCCGCCGGCTACGTCCCCACCCAGACCGTGATCCCGGCCCCCCGCCATCCGGCGGCCGGCGTCGACCTCAGCGGCTCGCGGCCCCATCCGGCGACGACCCCGTTCACCGCCACGCTCGACACCCGCGCCACCTCGCTCGCGCTCCCCGTGCCCCGGGTCGACCCGAACGACCCGAACGCCGGCTTCCTGGCAGGCCTCCTCGCCTCCGCGCCCACCGAGGTCATCGCCGCCCTGCAGGCCGCACCGAGCGGTTCGCTGGAGCTGCGGCTGCGCCAGGTGCGCGCCTGGCTGGAGAACCTCGACCTGTTCACGGCCGTCGAGGACCTCCAGCAGCTGGAGGTGCAGCACCCCGACGACTGGCGCGTCGTCTGGTACCGCGGCCTGGCGTCGCTGGTCACCGGCGACCACGAGACGGCGGCCCTCGCCTTCGACGCGATCTACGACGCGTTCCCCGGCGAGCCCGCCCCCAAGCTGGCGCTCGGCGTCTGCGCGGAGGTCCTGGGCCAATTGGACAATGCCGCCGAGTACTACCGCCTCGTGTGGGCCACCGACCCCAGCTATGTGAGCGCCGCCTTCGGTCTGGCCCGCGTTCAGCTCGCGGCCGGTGACCGCGTCAGCGCCGTACGGACCCTGGAATCCGTCCCCGAGGCGTCGATCCACTTCACGGCCGCACGCGTGGCCGCCGTGCGGGCCAGGCTCCGGCGGCGTAATCCCGACGAGCCGCTCCTCGACGACCTGCGGGCGGCAGCCGCGCAGGTGGAAGCGCTGCAGGGCTTCGGTCTCGACGCCGTGCGCCGCGAGCAGTTGTCCACCGAGGTACTGGGCACGGCGCTCGACTGGGTACTCTCCGGGGGCCGCGGCGGCCAGGTCGTCGAATCAGCGACGCTGCTCGGCCAATCACTCGACGAGCGGGGCCTGCGCCTCGGTCTGGAACGTTCGTACCGGGTACTCGCCCGGCTCGCCCAGCGGGGCGAGGAGAGGATCGACCTGGTGGAGCGGGCCAACCGTTTCCGCCCCCGGACGTGGGTGTGAAGTGATGTCGCAGACGAACCAGCCGGTCGCCACGGGGCGTTGCCCCGGCTGCGAGGAGCCTGTGGACACGGGCGACTTGTTCTGCGGTGCGTGCGGATACGACCTGTCGGCGGTGGCCGCGGCCACGCCCCAGGCCGACCACCCGACCGTCGCGATCAACGGCGCGGCAGCGGCGGCCTCCTGGCCCCCGGCCCCCGCCGAGACCGCCTCCGCGGCCGTACAGGCTCCGTCGGACCTCTCCGGCACGACGTCGGGCGGCACCGAACTGCCCTCTGCCGTACGGACCGACGACCCGCCCGCGCCCGGCGAGTACCCGCTGCCCGACCCGCGCACGGTGGAGCCCACACCCGCCGCGGGCACCAAAATCTGCGTCGCCTGCCGCTCCGGCCGTATCGACGAGGACGGCTACTGCGAGAACTGCGGCCACGCGCAGCCCCGCGAGCGCGACCACATGGAGGAGGAGCTCGGCGCGGTCGCCGCCGTCTCCGACCGCGGGCTGCGCCACCACCGCAACGAGGACGCGTACGCGGTCTCCTCGACGGCCCTCCCTGACGGCTCCCCCGCCGTGATCGCCGTCGTCTGCGACGGGGTCTCATCGGCGACCCGCCCCGACGAGGCATCGGCGGCCGCCGCCGTGGCCGCCAACGAGACGCTGCTCGCCGCGCTCCCCCGGGGCACCCACCCCCAGCAGGCGATGCACGAGGCGATCCTGGCGGCCGCCGAGTCCGTCAACTCCCTTGTCACCGAGCCGGGCCAGGCCCAGGAGCACGACCCGAACCGCCACACCAACGCCCCCGCCTGCACCATCGTCTCGGCGATCGTCGCGGGCGGCCTGCTGGTCGTCGGCTGGGTCGGCGACAGCCGCGTCTACTGGGTGCCCGACGACCGCACCGCCCACCCCTCGCGCCTCACCGAGGACGACTCCTGGGCGGCGCAGATGGTCGCGACCGGCCTGATGAACGAGGAGCAGGCGTACGCGGACGAGCGCGCGCACGCCATCACGGGCTGGCTGGGGGCCGACGCGTACGAGCTGGAGCCGCACACCGCTTCCTTCAAGCCCGACAGGACGGGTGTGGTGGTGGTCTGCACGGACGGCCTGTGGAACTACGCGGAGGCCGCCGAGGAGATGGCCGCCGCGGTCCCGGCCGATGCCGGCGCCCGCCCGCTGCACTGTGCGCAGGTCCTGGTCGGCCATGCGCTCGACGGCGGGGGCCACGACAACGTAACAGTGGCCGTACTGCCGTTCCTGGTGCCTCCGACAGGGGCAGGATCCGCCTACGACGGCGCGTGAAATCCCTCTTTATCTTCCTTGTCCGCTTAAGGAGCCGGTGAAATGGCCAACTTCTCCAAGTCCAACGTGCCGCAGTTCTCCGTGGACGTGTACCAGAACGAGTACCTCCCGGAGGGCGGCCGCGAGGTCAACGCCATCGTCACGGTCACCTCGACCGGCGGGGGCACCAGCGGCGCCTCGCTGACCGGTGCGGGCGCGTCCCCGTCCTCCATACCGGGACAGGTGTCCGGCGCCGCCGTGGTGATCATGGTGGACTGCTCGGGGTCGATGGACTACCCGCCGACGAAGATGCGCAACGCCCGCGACGCCACGGCAGCCGCGATCAGCACGCTGCGCGACGGCACGGCCTTCGCGATCATCGGCGGTACGCACATCGCCAAGGAGGTCTACCCCGGCAACGGCGGCCTTGCGATAGCCGGCGACGCCACCCGCGGTCACGCCAAGGACGCGCTGCGCAAGCTGAGCGCGGGCGGCGGGACGGCCATCGGCACCTGGCTGCGGCTGGCCGACCGCCTGCTGGCCTCGGCGGACGTACCGATCCGGCACGGCATCCTGCTCACCGACGGCCGCAACGAGCACGAGTCGCCCGAGGACCTCAGGGCCGCGCTCGACGCCGCCGCGGGCCGCTTCACCTGCGACGCCCGCGGTGTGGGTACGGACTGGGAAGTGAAAGAGGTCACAGGCATCGCCTCGGCGCTGCTCGGCACCGCCGACATCGTGGCCGACCCCTCGCATCTCGCCGCGGACTTCACGCAGATGATGGAGAACGCGATGGGCAAGGAGGTCGCGGACGTGGCACTGCGGCTCTGGACCCCGGTCGGCGTCGAGATCAGGTTCGTGAAGCAAGTGGCGCCCACCGTCGAGGAGTTGACGCTGCGCCGCACCGAGGTCGGACCGCGCGCCGGGGACTACCCCACCGGCTCCTGGGGCGACGAGTCCCGCGACTACCACGTGTGCGTCGCCGTCCCCGAGGCCGGAATCGGGCAGGAGATGCTGGCCGCCCGCGTCTCTCTCGTACTCCCCGATCCTCTCGGCGGTACGCCGCAGACGCTCTCGCAGGGTCTGGTGCGGGCGGTCTGGACGGACGACATGGCGGCCTCGACCTCCATCAATCCGCAGGTCGCGCACTACACAGGCCAGGCGGAACTGGCACAAGTCATCCAGCAGGGCCTGGATGCCCGCAAATCGGGTGATGCGGACGGCGCGACGGCCAAATTGGGGCGGGCGGTTCAGCTCGCGGCGGCCTCGGGGAACGCAGATACTGCGAAACTGCTTTCGAAGGTGGTCGACGTCGTCGATGAGGCGACAGGTACTGTGCGGCTGAAGGCGAAGGTCGCGGAAGCGGACGAGATGACTCTCGAAACACGCTCCACCAAGACTGTTCGCGTAAAGAAGTAGAAGGGGATCGACTCCATGGCGACCTGCCCGAACGGACACCAGTCGGGTTCCGACGACTGGTGCGAGGTCTGCGGCCATCGCATGGGCGCCGTGCCGCCGCCCCCTCCGCCCCCGCCGTACGGGGGTGGCGCGCCCCAGCAGCCCGGTTACGGATATCCGCCGCAGGGCGGCGATCCCACCGCCCAGGCAGAGCTCTGCCCGCAGTGCCGTACGCCCCGCGAGGCGATGGCGCCGTACTGCGAGGAGTGCCGCTGGAACTTCCTCACCAACACCGCGACCTCCTACACCCCGCTGGCACCGCAGCCGCCGCAGCCTTCACCGGGGCTGAACCTGCCGCCGGGCTTCCAGGCCCAGCAGGCTCCCCCGCCGCCGCCCTCGTTCCAGCAGCAGCCTCCGCAGCAGCCCGCGCCCGGGACCGCTCCGGATCCGTACGAGTACCAGAGCTCGCGCCCCTCGCAGATGAACCGGCCGGCCGAACCGCTGAACGCCGATCCGTCGATGCGCCAGAGCCCGCCGCCCCCGCCGCCCGCTTTCCAGCAGCAGCCGGGTCCGCCCCCGCAGGGATTCCAGCAGCAGGCGCCCCCGCCTCCGCCCGCCTTCCAGCAGCAGCCCCCGCAGCAGCAGTTCCAGCCGCAGCAGCAGGAGTTCCAGCAGCAAGCACCCCCGCAGCACACGGCGCCGCCGCAGCAGCCGAACGGCGACGACTGGTTGCTGCCCCCGCCGTCACAGCAGGAGCAGCAGCAACAGCAGCCCCCGCAGCAGGAGTTCCAGCCACAGCAGCAGGAATTCCAGCAGGCGCCGCCGCATCAGCAACAGCCTCCGCAGCACCAGGAATTCCAGCAGCAGGCGCCGCCGCATCAGCAACAGCAGCCGCCGCAACAGGAGTTCCAGCAGCAGCCCCAGCACACGCAGCAGCCCCAGGGATCGCTCGCCTGGTCGGCCACCATCGGCCCCGACCGCGAGTACTTCATGGCGATGATGCACCGCAGCGGCCCCGACGCCGCAGGCCTCAACCTGCCCGCGTACTCCCCGGAGCAGCAGCGACCGCTGCTCGGCAACCAGGTCACCATCGGCCGCCGCCGCCACTCCACCGGCGAGTCCCCCGACATCGACCTGTCGGTCCCGCCGGAGGACCCGGGAGTCTCGCACCAGCACGCGGTTCTGGTGCAGCAGCCGGACAACAGCTGGGCGGTCGTCGACCAGAACTCCACCAACGGCACGACGGTCAACGGCGGCGAGGAGCCGATCCAGCCCTACGTCCCCGTCCAGCTCCAGGACGGCGACCGGGTCCACGTGGGTGCCTGGACGACGATCACGATCCACCTCGGCTGAGGGTCCCGCCCAGCTCCCACACATAGGGACCGCCCGGATCGTCCAGCCAGGCCCACTGGCCGCCGCCCCGGAGCGTCACCCCGAATCTCTCCCTCTGCGGGCGCTTCTCGCGCTCCCAGAGGGAGAGCGCTTCCTGGGGGTCCAGGCTGCCCGCGGTCAGCGTCAGCAGGAAGCGGAACAGCCCGTTCTGCAGCGCCTTCCGAGGCAGCCCGCCGATGTGCTGGTACACGCTCTCGCCCCCGCCCCGCAGCGGCACGAAATACGCGGGCGTGTCCAGGAACCGCCCCTCCGCGTGCGTCGCGTCCCGTACCTCCAGCAGGATCAGCCCGGTGGAGAGCGGCGCCAGAATCCGCGCGCCCGCCCGGCACTGCGCCAGCCATGCGTGCGGTACGGAAGGGAGCGTGCAGGTCGCGATGATCCGGTCGTACGGAGCCCGGGCCCGACACCCGCGCGCCCCGTCCCCCGCCACCACCTCGGGCGCGAACCCCGCTGCGGCCAGATGGGCCCGCGCCGATTCCGCGATCTCCACATCGAGTTCGACGCTCGTCACACAGCGCTCGCCGAGCCGGTGCGAGAGCAGCGCCGCGTTGTACCCACTGCCCGCCCCGATCTCCAGCACGGCGTCACCGTCCCGCACTTGGAGGTCCTCCAGCATCCGGGCCATCAGCGAGGGCTGGCTGCTGGAGGAGACGAGCTCGCCGTCGCGCATCCGCGTCGCCAGGGGTTCGTCCGCGTACACGCCCTTGAGCCAGCGCTCGCGGCGCACGGGATCGGGATCCTCGCCCCAGAGCCGCTCGGGGACCCCGGGCCGCCCCGTGAAGAAGTACGGCACGAAAAGATGCCGGGGCACCTCGGCGAAAGCAGCCCGCCAGGCGGGATCGGCCAGGCCACCGCCCCGGACGATTCCGCGCACCAGGGCTTCCCGCAATTCCCGGTGTGTGCTCATGTGTCCACTGTGCGCCGTCATGGTCGTAGGACCAAGGTCCTCCGCCGCGCCGTCTGAGACGATGGTGGTGTGACAGAGATCCCGCACGGCACCCTCCAGGAGCAGACCTTCTACGATCTGGTCGGCGGCGAGCCGACCTTCCGCCGGCTGGTCCACCGCTTCTACGAAGGCGTCGCCGAGGACCCGCTGCTGCGCCCGATGTACCCGGAGGAGGACCTCGGCCCGGCCGAGGAGCGCCTCGTCCTCTTCCTGATCCAGTACTGGGGCGGCCCGCGCACCTACAGCGACAACCGCGGCCACCCCCGCCTGCGGATGCGCCACGCGCCCTTCGCGGTCGACCGGGCGGCGCACGACGCCTGGCTGCTCCATATGCGGGCGGCCGTCGACGAATTGAAGCTGCCGGCGGAGTACGAGGAGCAGCTCTGGCGGTACTTGACCTATGCCGCGGCCTCCATGGTGAACACCGAGGGCTGACCACGCTGGGCTGACCACCGCACACCACCCCGTCACGCGATGCGGAATCCGGACTTCATACGCCGCATTCCGGTCACGATCGCGTCAAGGTCGCCCTGCAAGCGGTTACCCCGGACCCCTGCTGTCTGAAAGCATCCCGAAAGACGTTTCGGGGGCGTGGGTCGAGGGGGCCGTGTGACGGGGTTTGTTTTTCTGCGGGTGCGTGCGCACCGGCTTCTGCTGGCAGCAGCTCTGCTGGCCGTCCTTCTGACCACCTCGGTGCTCGCCACCCTGGCCGCGTTCTCCGGCTCCATCGGTGACGCGGGCCTGCGCAACACCCTGCACGCCCGCAGCGCCGCGGCGGCCACGCTGGTCGTCAAGGCCGAGCTGCCGCCCGACCGGCAGAAGGCGGCGGACGCGGCCGTACGACGCCATGCGGCCGAGGCGTTCGACGGGCTGCCCGTCACCGTACGGAAGCTGTCCCGGTCGGGTCCCTACGCCCTGCCGCGCACGCTCCAGGCCCCTTCGGCCCGCGGCGGCGACCCCGATCTGACCTTCTTCTCCTCGATCGACCGCTCCCGGGTACGGCTCGCCTCCGGGAGCTGGCCGCACGCCACCACCTCGGGCGCCGTGCAGACCGCGCTCCCCGCGACCGTGGCCAAGCTGCTCAAGCTGAAGCCGGGCGCCCACCTCACGCTCATCGACCGGCTCGGCGCCAACAAGAAGGTGCAGGTGCAGGTCACCGGCGTCTACCTGCCTGCCGACAGCTCCGAGCCGTACTGGCAGCTCGACGACCTGGGCGGCCGCGGCACCCGGACCGTCAGCTTCACCACGTACGGCCCGCTGCTCACCGACCCCGGCGACCTCGCGACCGGCCGCGTCAGCGC
Organism: Streptomyces sp. NPDC050738; assembly: GCF_040654175.1. Taxonomy (NCBI): domain Bacteria; kingdom Bacillati; phylum Actinomycetota; class Actinomycetes; order Kitasatosporales; family Streptomycetaceae; genus Streptomyces; species Streptomyces sp. NPDC050738. The sequence continues at coordinate 181,743 of NZ_JBFAHN010000003.1, forward strand.
CGGCACGACGGCCTGGCAGGCCGGAGCCGACTTTTCCAGGATCACCACCGACCGGATCGACCGGCTGACGGCGACGGCCACCGCAGCACCGAAGAAGCTGACCGGCGACAAGGCGTTCGCCGGCGCGGGAACCGTGACCACCGAGCTGCCCGAGGTCCTCGGCCAGGCGAAGCGGGCGCTGCTCGTCTCCCGTTCGACGCTGCTGATCGTCGCGCTGCAGCTGGTGATGCTCGCCGGTTACGCACTGCTGCTCGTGGCCCGTCTCCTCAGCTCGGAGCGGGCGGGCGAGAGCGAAGTGCTGCGCGCACGCGGCGGGTCCAAGGCCCGTATCACCGCGCTGTCCGCGATCGAGGCGCTGCTGCTCGCCGTCCCCGCCGCGCTGTGCGGCCCGCTGCTCGCCGGTCCGCTCACCCGGCTCCTGGGCGGGCAGGGCGCACTGTCCCGTATCGGGCTGAAGCTGGACTCCGGCGCGAGCGGCACCGTCTGGCTGGTGGCGGCGGTGGTCGCGCTCGGCTGCGCCGCGGCCGTCGTCGCGCCCGCGCTCTCGGCGGGCCGCAGCAGCCGCGGCCGGGCCGCATCGCTGCCCGCCCCGGTGCGTGCGGGGGCCGATGTGGGTCTGCTGGTCATCGCCGGTGTCGCGTACTGGCAGCTGGACCGCCAGACTTCCGGCAGCGGTGCGCTGAGCGGCGACCAGAGCGGCAAGCTCGGCATCGACCCGCTCCTGGTGGCCGCGCCCGCACTCGCGCTGCTCGCCGGAACCGTCCTCACCCTGCGTCTGCTGCCACCCGTCGCGAAGCTCGCCGAGCGCAGGGCCGCAGGCGGTCGTGGGCTTCCCGCGGCGCTCGCGGGCTGGCAGTTCAGCCGCCGGCCGCTGCGCAACGCGGGCCCGGTCCTGCTGCTCGTGCTCGCCCTGTCGATGGGCATCCTGGCGATCGGCCAGGGCGCCTCCTGGGACCGTTCGCAGTCCGACCAGGCCGACTTCCGCTCGGGCGCCTCCATCCGGGTGCTGGGCAGCGACACCACCCAGTTCGGTCAGGCCGGTCTCTACGGTGAGCTGCCCGGCGTACGGGACGCGGCGCCGGTCTCCCGCTCCTTCGTCAGCCTCTCCGGCAGCAAGCTCGCGACGGTCCTCGCCGTCGATCTCGCCCACGCCCCGGACCAGTTGATGCTCCGCGGCGATCTCGCCGGCCGGCAGCGCGCGAAGCTGCTGCGGTCCATCACCGCCAAGAAGGCCGCCGCCGTCGGTGCGCTGCTGCCCGGGGACACCTCGGCGGTACGCCTGGAGCTCCGCCTCACCTCCGTCAACGCTCCGCAGGGCAGCTCGACCCAGGGGCTGACCATCCCGGTGTCCCTGCTCGTCGAGGACCGCTACGGACTGCCGTACCGGCTGCAGCTCGGCAACCTCCCCGCCGACGGCCGGCCCCACGTCCTGACCGCCGACGTGGCGAAGGCGGCCGAGTCGCCCGCGGGCAGGGCCGCGCAGCCGCTGCGGGTCACCGGCCTGGAGACCGATCCGTCCCAGGCGACGGAGTCCGAGACCGACCGCCTCGACGTCAAGGGGATCCGCTCCGTCACCGCCACGGGCACGGAGCGCCCGGTGACGCTCCCCCGGCTCGCGCAGTGGAGGGCCGTGGATTCCACGTCCGGAGGCCTGGATCCGATCCCCGACACCAAAATCCCGCTCTCCTCCCCGGCAAAGTCTCTCCTGTCCCTCACGTTCACGACGGATGCCGCCTCGTTCGCCACCTGGCCCCCGCCGCCGACGCAGACCATCCGCGTCGCCGCGGTGCGTCCCCCCGCACCACGGCTGACCGCCCTCGCCACCGACAGCTATCTGCGCTCCACGGGGGCCAAGGTCGGGGACACGGTGGACGTGACCCTGGGCGGCCAGTCCCCGAAGGTGCGGATCGTGGGCTCCGTACGTGAACTTCCGACCACCGGAACCGGCGCCTCCGGACAGTCCACCGCCCAGCAGAGTGCCGACCAGAACCAGGGCGGCGCACTGCTGCTCGATCTGAGCGCGGTCAACCAGGCGATCGCCGTGACACCCGACGCCTCGGTCGCCCCCACCGAGTGGTGGCTGTCGACCGACCGCGGCAAGGGGGCTCAAGTGGCCGCCGCCCTGCGGGAGAGGCCCGACATGGACCCCGGCCAGATCGTGGTCCGCGACGAGGTCGCCGAGGAGCTCCTCGACGATCCGCTCGGCGCGGGACCGCAGTCCGCGCTCACCGCGGCTGCCCTGGTCGCCGCGGCCCTGGCCGCGGTCGGCTTCGCGGTGAGCGCCATGGGTTCGCTGCGCGAGCGGTCCGAGGAGTTCGCCGTACTGAAGGCACTGGGCGCCCCGCGCCGCCAGTTGGCGCGGATGATCGCCGCCGAACAAGGGGTGCTGATCACCATCGCCCTGACGGTGGGCCTGGCCCTGGGCACCGTACTCACCAGAGCCGTCGTCCCGCTGATCGTGCTGACGGGCCAGGCCGCCCAGCCGGTGCCCCCCGTCCTGGTCCAACTGCCCGCGGGGCAGGTCGCCTTGACGCTGCTCTCCGTCGCCGCCGTACCCCTGCTGATCGTCGCCGCGATCGCCATGCGGCGCACCGATCCAGCCGTGTCCCTTCGCCACCAAGGAGGCAACTGACATGCCGGCACCAGCTGTTGCCCCCTGGGTACGGACCCGGCTGCGCACCGCACCGGGCGCAGCGGCCGCGCTCGCCGTGCTGGTCCTGCTGACCAGTTGTCTCGCCGCGGCGTTCCCGCGCGGCGTCGACACCTACGAGGACAAGGGCCTGCGGCACGCCGTCGCCACGGCCTCGGCGTCCAAGGCCGTCATCGGGGTGTCCGTACCGGGCAACGACCTCAGGCTCGACCCGGACGAGCGCGATGCGAAGATGCGCCCCGACTCCATGGCCAAGCTCTACCGAGGGCTGACCCGGACGATCCCCGCACCCCTGCGGGTGGACGAGAGCCAGGCGGCGTACGGCACCCGCTCGGTAAAGCCGCTCACCACCACCGACCCCTGGCTGCCCAGGCCCGAGGGCCTCCAGGCGCAGATCAGCGTCGCTTCCCAGTCGAACCTCTCCCAGCACGCCCGGGTCGTCGAGGGCCGGCTGCCCACGACGAAGGGCCCCGTCTCCGCCTTCTCACCGGAGGGCGAGGCCGCGGTGACCTCCGCGACCGCCAAGTCGCTGCACATCAAGGTGGGTTCGGTGATCCACACGCCGACCGAAAGGGGCAACGAGGTCGGCTTCCGTATCACCGCGATCGTCGAGCCGCTCCAGCCGCAGGGCAGCTACTGGTCCGTCGACCCGACCCTCCGCACGCCCTCACTGGTCCCTGTCCCCTCGAAGGACCCGGTTCCGCTCAGGTACTGGCTGGGCGGCCTGCTCCTGGCGCCCGAGGCGGCCCCGATGCTCCTGGGGGCCGCCGCAAATCCGGAGCTGTACTGGAACCTGCCTCCGGTCACCACGGGCCTGCCCTCGCACGAACTGGACCGGCTGACCTCGATGGTCGCCTCCATGGAGAGCGGGCCGCTGCTCCAGAACATGAAGCGCGTCACCGGTGAGCTGACCGAACTGACCACCGGCCTCGAGGAGATCTTCGACTCGTACCGCACGATCCGGGACTCCGTCAGTCCGGTGGTGGCCGTCGCCGCCTTCGGCACCGGGACGGTGGCCGCGATCGTGCTGCTGATGGCGGGCGGTCTCGCCACCGCACGCAGGCGGTCCGAACTGGCCCTGCTGCGCTCGCGCGGCGGATCCCTGCCGGGCATCGGCGGGCGCCTGGTCGCGGAGACCGCTGTGGTCGTGGTCCCCGCCGCGGCACTGGGCCTCGCGGCCGCCGTACTGGCCGTGCCCCAGGGCCGGATGGGCAGCGCCCTGCTCTGCTCGGCCGTGGTGGCCGCGCTCGCCACGCTCGGCCTGCCGCTGCGCGCGATGGGCGAACACCGCAGGCCGCAGGTGAACGGCGACCGCCAGGACGTCGCGTCGGCCCGGCCCTCCCGACGCCGTACGGTCGTCGAACTGACCCTGCTCGTCCTGGCCGTCGGCGCCGTCGTCGCCCTGCGCAGACGCGGCACGGCGGCCGGGGCCGACCAGCTGGTGAGTGCGGCCCCGGTGCTCGTCGGGATCATCGCCGCGCTCGTTCTCGTACGCCTGTATCCGCTGCCTCTGCGCTGGGCCGCACGCCCTGCCGCCCGGATGCGTACGGCGATCGGGTTCCTGTCGCTGGCCCGGGCCGGACGTTCCGCCGGGAGCGGGGCGCTGCCGCTGCTCGCGCTGCTGACCGCGCTGACGACGGCGGCGTTCGGCGGCTCCGTGCTGGCCGGGGTCGCGGACACCCGCGACCGGGCGGCGCTGATGAGTGTCGGCGCGGATGCCAGGGTCAGCTCCCTCGGAACGCTCCCCGCCCGGCTGGCAGATCGGGTCTCCAAGCTGCCCGGGGTCACGTCCGTGGTCCAGGTCGACACCGAGTACGACACGGTCTTCTCCGATGCGGATACTCACGCCCCGGTCCTGGGCGTGGACCCGGCCTCCTATGCCGAGCTCGCCCGCACCACCGGCCTCGGTGCTTTCCCCGCAGGGCAGTTGGCGCACCGGGGAGGCGAATCGGGCACGCTGTCCGCCCTCGCTTCGCCCGCGGTCGCCGCGCATCTCGGCCGTGGTCCCGTGACGGTCCGGGTGGGCGGTTACAACCGCACGCTCAAGATCGTCGCCGTACGCGATCGCACACCAGGCCTGCCGGGCGAGGACTTCCTGGTGGTCGACGCTTCAGGGCTCGGCAGACCGGCCCCCAACAACCTCCTGATCACCGGGGACCCGGACAGCAAGGCGCTGCGGGCTGCCGCACACGGCGTGCTGGGCGGCGTACAGATCCGCGCCGAGGAGCGCGGCACGCTCGTCGACTCGCCCGTGCAGTCCGGCGCCGAGCGGATGTACACCCTTGCCGTCCTGGCGGGCGCGGGCTTCGCCGCTCTCTCCCTGCTGCTCGCCCTGCTGCGGGCGGCCCCCGAGCGGGCCGCGCTCCTGGCCAGGCTGCGCACGATGGGCCTGACCCGGCGCCAGGGCCGCAGACTGCTCGTCATGGAAGCCCTGCCGCAGGCACTGCCGGCCGCGGTCGGCGGGGCGCTCACCGGATGGGCGGCGATCCGGCTGCTCTCGTCCGGGGTGAACCTGGACGGACTCGCGCTGGCCGGCGGCACGCTGGTGCCCGAAGGCGGCGCACAACTACAGCCCGACACATGGTCGTTGGCGATCCCCGCACTCTGTGTGGTGGCGCTGGCCGTGGGCGTGGCCGCTCTGCAGGCCTGGTGGAGCGGACGGCGTGGATCGATCACCGAACTCAGGGCAGGGGACGCACGATGACCGACACCTCGACGACGACACTCGCCGATCTGGAACAGCGCGCATCGGCGCTCCGCAACAGGCCCTCCTACGGCCATGACGCACTGATCGCCTGCGACCGTCTGGTACGGATCTTCTCCACCGACGGGGTGGAGGTACAGGCCCTGCAGGGGCTCGATCTCCTGGTCAACCAGGGCGAGTTGATGGCCCTGGTGGGCGCTTCGGGCAGCGGCAAGTCGACGCTGATGAACATCCTGGCCGGCCTGGACGTGCCGACCGCGGGCGCGGCCAGTGTCGCGGGCTGCGATCTGCTCGCCATGGACGCGAAGGCGCGGCTGCGCTACCGCCGCGACGCGGTCGGCTTCGTCTGGCAGCAGACCGCGCGCAATCTCCTGCCGTACCTCACGGCGAGCCAGAACGTGGCGCTCCCGATGCAGCTGCGCGGCCGCTCCGCCAAGCGCGCCGAGCGGGCCGAGTCGCTGCTGACGATGCTGAGCGTCGCGCACTGCAAGGACCGGCGCCCGCACCAGATGTCGGGCGGCGAGCAGCAGCGCGTGGCGATCGCGGTGGCGCTGGCCAACGAGCCTTCCGTACTCCTGGCGGACGAGCCGACCGGCGAGCTGGATTCGCACACCGCCGAGCAGATCTTCGGTGCGTTCCGCACGGCCAACGAGGAGTTGGGCACGACGATCGTGATCGTCACCCATGACCAGGCGGTGGCGGGCGAGGTCCGCCGTACGGTCGCGATCCGCGACGGCCGCACGTCCACGGAGGTGCTGCGCCGCACGCATGTGGACGCGGCGACCGGCGAGGAGTCGGTGGTGGCGCGCGAGTACGCGATGCTGGACCGGGCGGGCCGACTCCAGCTCCCCGCGGAGTACACCGCGGCGCTCGGGATGGAGCACCGGGTGGCGCTGGAACTGGAGTCGGACCACATCGGCATCTGGCCGGACGGTTCAAGCCCGTCCGGCGATTGAGGACATCCTGAACAGAAGCCCCATTCACCCGCGCCAAGGCCCCAACACCCGCCCGGCGTCAGCTACTTGGCGTCGGCCCGCACCATGTCCGCACACTTCTCGCCGATCATCATCGTCGTGATGCACGGGTTGACGGTCACCAGCTCCGGCATCACCGACCCGTCGCACACCCGCAGTCCCTGGACCCCCTTGACCCGCAGCCTGGCGTCCACCGGCGCCATCACGTCGTCGTCGGCACCCATCTTCACCGTGGAAGCCGGGTGGTAGACGGTGTTGTGGGTCTTGCGGATGTAGTCGAGGAGCTCGTCGTCGGTGCGGACATCGGGCCCCGGCGCCAGCTCAGCGCCCTTCCACGCGCTCAGCGCGGGCTGCTCGGCGATCCGGCGGGCGAGCTTCAGTCCGTACGTCATGACGCGTTCGTCGTGCTCATGGGTGAAGTAGCGCGGGTCGACCATCGGCTTGTCCCGGTAGTCGCGGGTCCGCAGCCGCACCGTTCCGCGTGAGCGCGCCTGCGTCACATTGGGCGTGAGGCAGAAGGCGTTCTCGGTGGTCGGGTAGCCGTGCCTGGCGGTGTTCATGTCGAACGGCACCTGCCCGTAGTGGAACATCAGGTCGGGCCGCTCCAGGCCCTCTTCGGTGTCGGCGAAGATACCGATCTCCCACCACTGGGTGGAGGCCGTGGTCATGGGCTGCACGGCCTCCCACATGATCACGCCCTCGGGGTGGTCCTGCAGGTTCTCGCCGACGCCCGGGGCGTCCACCACGACGTCCACGCCGACTTCGCGCAGATGGGCCGCGGGTCCGATGCCGGAGAGCATCAGCAGCTTGGGGGTGTCGATCGACCCGCAGGAGACGATGACTTCGCGCCGGGCGGTGACCGTACGGCTGTGAACGAGGTCCGGGTCGAGATACTCCGCGCCCGTACACCTGCGGTCGGCGTCGATCAGCAGCCGCTTGGCGCGCACCCCGGTGCGTATGGTCAGATTCGGCCGCTTGCCCATGATCGGGTGGAGGTAGGCCACCGAGGACGACTGGCGGACGTTGTTCTCGTCGGAGTTGATCTGGAACCAGTTTGCGCCCCTGACGACCGTCTCGCCGGAGTTGAACTGCGTGGTGGGGATGCCCTCTTGGGCACAGGCCTCCAGGAGCGCCGCACCGCAGGCGTCCGCGGACTTCACGTTGCGTATCTTCACCGGGCCCGTGCGGCCGTGGTGGGCGCCGGGCGCGTCGTTGGTCTCCAGGCGCTTGTAGAGGGGGAAGACGTCGTCCGCGCCCCACCCCGTACAGCCTGCCGCCGCCCAGCCGTCGAGGTCCTGCGCGGGGGCCCAGAAGGCGATGCAGGAGTTGTGCGAGGAGCAGCCGCCGAGGACTTTGGCGCGGGCGTGGCGCATGAAGCTGTTGCCCTTGGGCTGCGGCTCGACGGGGTAGTCCCAGTCGTAGCCGGAGTCCAACAGGCCCATCCACCGGTCGAGTTGGAGAATGTTGTCGTCACCGACGTCCGAGGGGCCCGCCTCCAGGACGCAGACGGTGACCGAGGGGTCCTCGCTGAGCCGGGCGGCGACGACGTTTCCGGCCGTGCCGCCGCCGACGATGACGTAGTCGAACGTTTCCGTGTCGAATTCTTCAGAGGACATGCTCGGTCTCCCTTTCGGCGGCGACTGCGGCGTGGCTTTCGAGGACTCCGGTGCGCCCCCGCTGCACGAACCAGTAGTAGGCGAAGCCGCCGAACAGGACGATCCCCACGATGAGGAAGGCGCCCCAGCGCAGGTACCAGTGGTACGGCGCGGCCGCGTTGTAGACCTCGGGGCGCGGCCAGGCGAGGTTGAGGGTCATGACGCCGCCCCAGACGACGGCGACCAGGTTGACGGGCAGACCCCAGCGGCCGAGCGAGAACTTGCCTTCGCCGGCCGGGGTCCACTTGCCGCGCAGCCTCGCCACCAGCATGGGTGCGGTGACCAGCAGATACGCGACGTAGATCATGATGATGCCGATGGAGGTGACCACGGAGAAGATCTGCGGCTGACGGATGTTCACCAGCAGTACGGCCAGGGCGAGTACACCGACGATGACCGCGGGCAGCACGGGCGTCTTGAAGCGCGGGCTGACCTTCGCCATCAGGGATGCGGCGGGCAGGTTGTTGTCGCGGGACATCGCGAAGGCGAGCCGGATGGCGGCGGTGTGCACGGCGAGCGCGCAGACGGTGACCGCGATCAGGACGCACCAGAGCATCAGCTTGCCGCCGGTGTCGCCCAGTACGTCCAGGACGACGTACTGCAGCCCGTCGGTGGTCAGCCCCTTGCCGTCGAGGCTGCTGACGCTCATCAGCGCGAGGATCAGGATGAGCCCGCCCAGCACGAAGGAGGCGAGCAGCGCGCGCAGGATGGCACGGGGCGCGTTGCGCGAGGGGTCGACGGACTCCTCGCCGAGGGAGGCCGCGGTGTCGAAGCCGTACATGACGTACGCGGAGGCCAGCGAGGCGGTCAGGAAGGCGCCCATGTAGCCGAAGGTCTGGCCGTGCCCGCCCCCGTGGCCGTGCGTGTCGAGTACGACGTCGGGGCCGCGTACGACGTGGACGGCGAAGAGCACGATCAGGACGACGGTGGCGATCAGTTCGAGGAAGACGCCTGCCGTGTTGATACGGGCCATGAGCTTCACGCCGAAGGCGTTGACCAGGGTGGTGAAGAGGATCAGGACCGCGGCCAGGATGACGGCGTTGGTGGCGACGTCGTACTTCCCCGTGCCGTCACCGACGATCTGGAAGGCCGCGGATATCTGCGGCAGCGTCGCCTGGTAGGCGAGGGCGACGGCGGCGATCGACACGATGGAGGCGATCAGCATCATCCAGCCGGCGAGCCAGCCGACATGCGGGCCGCCGAGCTTCTTCGCCCAGTTGTAGACGGAGCCCGCGACCGGGTAGCGGGCGGCGAGTTCGGCGAAGCAGAGGGCGACCATCAGCTGGCCGACGAAGACGACGGGCCAGGACCACCAGTAGGCGGGTCCGCCGAAGCCGAAGCCGAAGTAGAAGAGCTGGAAGGTGCCGGTGAGGATCGATATGTAGCTGATGCCGGCGGCGAAGGTGTGGAAGTTGCCCAGCGTGCGCTTGAGTTCGGGTCTGTAGCCGAACTCGGTGAGCTCGGCATCATCTTTGGTCATGCTCATGACCAGACTCCAAGTGTGCAGGGGTGTGGGGGGTGTTGAGGCGGCATTACGGGGCTGCGCTCAGCCCGCGAACCAGTGCTGCGGCTCCGGTGCGGTGTTGCGCCAGATGTGCTTGGTCTCCTGGTACTCGGCGAGCCCGGCGGGACCGAGTTCACGGCCCGTACCCGACTGCTTGAAGCCGCCCCATTCGGCCTGGGGCACGTACGGATGGAAGTCGTTGATCCAGACCGTGCCGAGCCGCAGGCGGGCGGCGACGCGCGCGGCCTTCGCCTCGTCGGTGGTCCAGACGGCGCCGGCGAGTCCGTACACCGTGTCGTTGGCGAGGCGCACGGCCTCCGCCTCGCCGACGAAGCGCTCGACGGTCAGGACGGGCCCGAAGGACTCGTCGCGCACGACGGACATCTCGCCGCGGCACTCGTCGAGCACGGTCGGCGGGTAGTAGTAACCCCCGTGCAGCGCAGGGTCGTCGGGCCGCTCGCCGCCGCACCGCAGCACGGCACCCTCGGCGATGCCCGCGGCGACGTACGCCTCGACCTTCTCGCGGTGCGCGGCCGAGATCAGCGGTCCGGTCTCCGCCTGCTCGTCGAACGGGCCGCCCAGCCTGATCAGTTGGGCCCTGCGGACCACCTCGTCCACGAAGCGGTCGTGCAGCGAGTCCTCGACGAGCAGCCGGGCACCTGCCGAGCAGACCTGACCGGAGTGCAGGAAGATCGCGGTCAGCGCCATGTCGACGGCCGTCTCGAAGTCGGCGTCCGCGAAAACGATATTGGGGTTCTTGCCGCCGAGTTCCAGGGCGGTCTTCTTCACGGTGGGCGCGGCGGCGGCCATGATGCGGCGCCCGGTCAGCAGCCCGCCCGTGAAGGAGACCAGGTCCACGTCGGGGTGCTCGGAGAGCGGCGCCCCGGCCTCGGGTCCCGCGCCGAGCACCAGGTTGGCGACGCCGTCGGGCAGCCCTGCCTCCTGGAGCAGCTTCATCAGGTGGACAGCGGTGTGCGGGGTCAGTTCGCTGGGCTTCAGTACGAAGGTGTTGCCCGCGCCGAGCGCCGGTGCGACCTTCCAAGCGGTCTGCAGCAGCGGGTAGTTCCACGGGGTGATCAGCCCGCAGACCCCCACCGGTTCCTGCACCACACGGCTGTCGACGACCGGATTCCCGGTGTCGACCACCCGCCCGGCCTCCTGTGCGGCGACCAGATTCCCGAAGTAGCGGAAGCAGTTGGCGATGTCGTCCATGTCGTACGCCGACTCGACGAGCCGCTTGCCGGTGTCGAGGGACTCGGCGCGCGCGAGCAGGTCCTTGTCGCGTACGAGCAGATCGGCGACCCGCAGCAGCAGGGCTGCCCGCTCGGCCACCGGCGTACGGGGCCAGGGCCCGTGGTCGAAGGCGTCACGGGCGGCGGCGATCGCGGCGGCGGTGTCCTTGGGGCCTGCCTCGTCGACGGTCGCGACCAGCGAACCGTCGGCGGGGCACCGGATGTCACGGGTCCGCCCGTCGACGGCGGCGGTCCACCGCCCACCGATGAAAAGCTCGGGCATGTCTCGGATCCTCCGGAGTGTGCTGGGACAGGGCCGTTCCGGGCCCTGCCCCTTCTCACGGGGATCATTCCGATGAACTCACCCAAAGTGACAACGGCCACTTTGGGTACACGCCTCTTGCGCGGCGCCCGGCTATGCGGGCGTGACGCTCAGCCCGCCGGGCGCCGACGCCTTGCGGACGGCGATCGATCCGTACGGGGTGCGCAGCCGCAGCCACATGCCGGCGGCCAGCAGGACGAACGACTGGTCCTCGCCGGGCCCGCCGGCGGCGGCCATCGCCCTGACGGGGCGCAGGAAGCCGAGCGACTGGGCGGCGTGGGCGGCCCGTACGGGAAGCTCGGTGGTCCCCAGGGTCCGGGACCAGATCTCGCGGCCGATGCGGTCGAACTCCGCGCGCGTCCGGTGCTGGGGCGGCAACTGCTCGCTCCGCGTGCGGAATTCGGCGACGACCGCCGCGATCTCGGTCCGTACCGCATCCGGCGAGGGCAGCCCGTCGATCTGCTGCCAGCCGCCGCGGGGCGGCAGCACTCCGGCCCACGGGGGGCCGGTCACGGCGGCGGGGACCTCTGCCGTACCCGCCGACTCGTCGACGGATTCGAGCAGTTCACCCGCGGAGACGGTCGTATCGAGGTCGACCGGGTCCGCGAGCCGCGCCGTGCGGATGGCCAGCACCTCGAAGGACGGCGGCCGCCCGAAGACGGCGACCGCGCCGTTCGCCGCCTGCAGCCGCACCGCGGCGGCGCGGTCGTAATGGATCAGCCGGGCGAGGAAGGCGGCGAGATCCGCAGCCTCCCCCGCGTCGGCGAACGCGAGCCGCACGCTCATGCGGCGAGCGCTCCCGGCTCGTCCAGATACTCCTGGAGGAACAGCTTCTCCTCGGCGGTGATCCGCCGCGGAACCTGCGCCTGCAGGTTGAACGGCACCACCACGGTCGAAGCCCTCACGTATACCTGCTCGGGGTCCTTGACCTCGTAGGCGATGGTGAGCGAGGCGGCGCCTATCTTCGTCACCCACGACTCGATGGTCACCGGCGCGTGCCGGTGGACCAGCGGCCGCACATAGTCGATCTCGTGACGGGCCACGACGGACCCGCCCGAGAAGGACGGCGACCCGTCCCCCGGCGCCAGCCGGAACATGAAGTCGATGCGCGCTTCCTCCAAGTACCGCAGGAAGACCACATTGTTGACATGCCCGAAGGCATCCATGTCCGACCAGCGCAGGGGGCACGAGTAGATGTGTCGCACGATCAGCCTCGGGTCAGCTTCTTGTACGTGGCACGGTGCGGGCGGGCGGCGTCGGCGCCGAGGCGCTCGATCTTGTTCTTCTCGTACGACTCGAAGTTGCCCTCGAACCAGTACCACTTGGATTCGCCCTCGTACGCCAGGATGTGCGTGGCGACCCGGTCCAGGAACCAGCGGTCGTGGGAGATGACCACGGCCGCACCCGGGAACTCCAGGAGCGCGTTCTCCAGCGAGGACAGGGTCTCGACGTCCAGGTCGTTGGTGGGCTCGTCGAGGAGCAGCAGGTTGCCGCCCTCCTTGAGCGTCAGCGCCAGGTTGAGACGGTTGCGCTCACCACCGGACAGCACGCCCGCGGGCTTCTGCTGGTCCGGACCCTTGAAGCCGAACGCGCTGACGTACGCACGCGAAGGCATCTCGACCTGGCCGACGTTGATGTAGTCCAGCTCGTCGGAGACGACGGCCCACAGCGTCTTCTTCGGGTCGATGTTGGCGCGCGACTGGTCGACGTAGGAGATCTTGACTGTGTCGCCGACCTTGATGGCGCCGGAGTCCGGCGTCTCCAGGCCCTGGATCATCTTGAACAGCGTGGTCTTGCCCGCACCGTTCGGACCGATGATGCCGACGATGCCGTTGCGCGGCAGCGTGAAGCTGAGATCGTCGATCAGCACCTTGTCGCCGAAGGCCTTCGAAAGGTTCTCGACCTCGACGACGATCGAACCGAGGCGCGGGCCCGGCGGGATCTGGATCTCTTCGAAGTCCAGCTTCCGCATCTTGTCGGCTTCGGCGGCCATCTCCTCATAACGGGCGAGACGGGCCTTGGACTTGGTCTGACGCCCCTTGGCGTTGGACCGCACCCACTCGAGCTCTTCCTTGAGGCGCTTGGCGCGCTTCTCGTCCTTCTTGCCCTCGACCTTGAGGCGGGTGGCCTTCTTCTCCAGGTACGTGGAGTAGTTGCCCTCGTAGGGGATCGCGCGGCCGCGGTCGAGCTCGAGAATCCACTCGGCGACGTTGTTCAGGAAGTAACGGTCGTGAGTGACGGCGACGACGGCGCCCGCGTACTTCGAGAGGTGCTGCTCCAGCCAGTTCACCGACTCGGCGTCGAGGTGGTTGGTGGGCTCGTCGAGGAGCAGCAGGTCGGGGGCCTCGATCAGCAGCTTGCAGAGCGCCACACGACGCTTCTCGCCACCGGAGAGGTTGGTGACAGGCCAGTCGCCGGGCGGGCAGCCCAGGGCGTCCATGGCCTGCTCCAGCTGCGCGTCCAGGTCCCACGCGTTGGAGTGGTCCAGGTCCTCCTGCAGCTTGCCCATCTCTTCGAGGAGCGCGTCGGAGTAGTCGGTCGCCATGAGCTCGGCGACCTCGTTGAAGCGCGCCAGCTTGCCCATGAGTTCGGCAGCGCCGTCCTGCACGTTCTGCAGTACGGTCTTGCTCTCGTCGAGCTTCGGCTCCTGCATGAGGATGCCGACGCTGAAACCGGGCGAGAGGTACGCCTCACCGTTGGACGGCTGCTCCAGGCCCGCCATGATCTTCAGCACCGTGGACTTACCGGCGCCGTTGGGGCCCACGACACCGATCTTCGCGCCGGGCAGGAAGTTCAGGGTGACGTCGTCGAGAATCACCTTGTCGCCGTGCGCCTTGCGCGTCTTGCGCATGGTGTAGATGAACTCAGCCAAGAGAAACCGTCCGGCAATAGATGTGTGGGCAGATACACCCCAGTCTGCCGTACGTCCATCCCCTGACGAAAACGGCCCCGGTACGCCAAGGGCATACCGGGGCCGCGGTGAACGACTGACTACTCAGCGTTGCCCGTGCTCTTCTTGCGGCGGAGGAGGAAGACCGCGCCGCCGCCCAGGACCACCAGCGCGATCGCGATGCCCGCGATCATCGGGGTGGCGCTGGAGGAACCCGTCTCGGCGAGGTTGTCCGTACCGCCCGTGGTGGCGCCGCCGACCGAGGCCGGGCTCGGCTGCGGTGTGGGCGTGCTGCCGCCGGTCTGGGCCGCGGTCTTGCAGTCCAGGACGCCCTGGAACTCCTTCTTGAAACCACCGGGCCCGGTGATCGTGAAGTCGTACGCCTGGTCCTCGGCGACCGGGATGGTCACCGTGCGCGACTGCCCGGCACCGATCGTGTAGGACGTGCCCGCCAGCTCGAAGGTGAAGTCCTCGTCGCCGGTGTTGGCGGCGGTGATGTCCACCCCGCCCTTGGCGCAGTTCTTCTGGGCGGAGACGGCCGGGATGGCGCCCTGCTTGCCCCAGGTCGCGGTGGCACCGGCGGAGACGGTCGACTCGCTCGATCCGGCGAGGATCTGCGTCTGGCTTCCGGTCCCGCTCGCGAAGGCCCGGCCGACCGGCACCCGGGTGGTGGCCTGCACGGTCAGCGAACCGCTGCCGGGCTGGGCGTTCGCCGGGACGTCGAAGAACAGCTTGGCGCCGTTGCCCACCGGAGCGGTCACGGGCTTGCCGGCCGCGTCGACCACCGTGACACCGCTGTCCGCGAGGCCCGCGCCCTGCGCGACGGTGACGCTGTCGGCGTCGGTGTGCACGGTGACCGGGCCCAGCTTCTCGCCGGCCTTCCCGGAGACCGCGGTCCGGTCGAGGGTCAGCGAGGCCTTGGGCTCGCCGACGTTCGCCGCCTTCGCCGCCTCCGTGGTCAGCCAGTCGGCCAGCATCTCGGCCTGCTTGTCGCCCGCGTCGACCTTCACGTGGTCGGAGTAGCGCCAGATCGCGACCTGGGTGCCGGCGGCCGCGGTCTTCTCGCTCAGCTCACCGGCCCCGGCTTCCTTGGCGAGCTTGGCAAGATCGTTGACCTGCGGGAAGGAGTTCTGCAGGATCCAGCGGATCTTCCCGGCGTCACTGTTGGCGCCGAGCGAGGTCTGGGCCCAAGGGGTCTCCAGGTACGGCGCCTGCTGCTTGGTCGGGTTGTGGATGTCGATGCAGTACGTCGACAGCTTGCCGCCGCCGTTCACCGTCATCTCGAACAGCCCGGCCGACACCTTGCGGTCTCCGCCGTCCTCATGGATCACGGCGCTGTCGTACGTCTTCAGACCGTCGATCGTGGCGGCCGCACCGCCCAGTTGCTGCACCGGCGGAGCGTCGTCCGCAGCGGCCGCACCCGCTCCGGCCACCACACCCGCCCCGATCAGACCCGATACGACGATCGCGGTGGTGAAACGGGCGACAGCCCGCCTGCCTATGGCAGAAAACACAGAATTCCCCTCCGGGCGAGGCTCTTTCGCGCGGTGCGCGCAGTGGGGAGTGCCTCGCCTGCAGACTCAAATGCCTCAGTGAGTACCCGCAGATCCTAGAGACGCAGCCGCAGCGGAGTCCCCCTCAATGCGCGCTACAACCATTCCGACTCGGAATCGTTATCGCGTAACACCCCACCCAACACCCCCTCCCACCAGGGCCGATTGCCGCATTTTCACGTCCGGGCCGCAAACGGAACAGAATCTTTCGGGCGCTCCGTCAGAAATGACTCCACTTTCACGACCCGTTTGAATGCCGAGGTTCCGCGCGCGAGATCGTGCCCCACCGTCACCGCGTCGACATCCGCCGAGCACCGCCAGCGCCCGTCCCTCTCCTCCTCGCGCACCCGCAACCTGCCGTGCACGATCACGGGTTCGCCGATGGAGAGGGAACTGGAGAGATTGGCGGCGAGAGCCCGCCGCGCCCACACCGTGTAGAAACTGGGCGGCACATCCACCCACTGCTCCTGCTGCCGGTCCCAGCGTCGCGGCGCCACCGCGAGCCGGAACCGGGACACTTCGCCGTCCCCACTGCCGTGCTGCTTCACTTCCGTGGCGACATTGCCCACCAGCGTCACCAGAGTGTCGTTGCTCATCTCGGCCTCCCCGTCGGGCTCTTGCCCGGTCCTCGCCCTGTCCCAGCCCTGCGATCGATCTGTGATCCCATGCTGGACCGGACCGGGAAAACCCGCCGGAGCCTGTGGATTACTGCCCGGTTGTGGACAACCCCGCCACCGTCGCGTACTGCTCCCGCACCTCGCGGTAGCGCAGCAGCTCCGCCGAGATGGGGTCCAGGACCTTCGCCCGCCCGCACCCGGCCGCAGCCTCGCGCAACCGCCGCTCGGTCTCCTGCCCGTACCGCCGGGCCGGGCCGCGCGCCGCCGCCGAGCACGCCCATTCCACCAGCGGCCCACCGATCGTCCCGGCCAGCAGCACGAGCAGGGGCGTCTTCAGCGATACGTCTAGCAGCCCGCAGACCGCGGCGAACAGCCAGAGCACACCGAGCACTTGGTGCACCGACATCAGCACCTGGGCGAGCACCGCGCTGGGCCACCAGGCGGGCCGCACCGGCCGCCCATTGCCCGCCGCCTCGACCGCCAGCACGTCCAGCGCCGCCGGCAGCTTCTCGGCGCCGCGCACCGCCGCCTCGCGCACGGCCTGCGCCCAGGGCGCGGGCAGCCCGGCGGACGCGTCGTCCGCGACGGTACGTACCGCCTGCTCCACCCGCTGCCTGGCGGTCAGTTCCGTCTCGGGCGCCTCGGTCTCCGGCTCCACCAGCGGCTCGGGGCCGCCGGGGGCGCGCGAGGCCTCGTACCAGCGCCAGAGCCGCAGCCAGGGGGTCCCGCACGCCTTGACGGCGTTCCTGCGCCACTCCCGCTCCGCCGCCTCGCCGGCGGCCACCGCCCCCACCGCCTCGCCGAGACCCGCGCCGAACTCCTCACGGGCCAGCTCGTCGAGACCCGGATGCCCCTCGGCGACGTACACCGGACGCAGCTCCTCGGCCGCGGCGTCCACGTCGGCGGCCAGCCGCCGGGCCGCCGCCCCGCGCTCACCCACGAACTGGCCGAGCATCTCGCGCAGTTCACCGACGCCGTCCCCGGTCAGCGCGGAGAGCGCCAGCACGGTCGCGCCCGGCTCACCGTGCTCGCCGAGCGCCATCCCGTCCTCGTCGAGGAGCCTGCGCAGATCGTCGAGCACCTGGTCGGCGGCGTCGCCCGGCAGCCGGTCGACCTGATTGAGCACCACGAACGTCACTTCCGCGTGGCCCGCGAGGGGCCGCAGATAGCGCTCGTGCAGCGCGGCGTCGGCGTACTTCTCCGGATCCACCACCCACACCACCGCGTCGACCAGCTCCAGCGCCCGGTCGACCTGTTCCCGGTGGACGGTGACCGCCGAGTCGTGGTCGGGCAGGTCGATCAGCACGAGCCCGTGCAGTTCGTCGCCCGGTCCCGCCCCCTGCCACGGCCTGCGCCGAAGCCGCCCCGGGACGCCCAGCCGGTCGAGCAGCCCTGCCGCACCGTCCGTCCAGCTGCAGGCGACGGGCGCCGAGGTGGTCGGCCGGCGCAGACCGGTCTCCGAAATGGTCACCCCCGCAAGGGCGTTGAAGAGCGTGGACTTGCCGCTGCCGGTCGCACCGGCGATCGCGACGACGGTGTGCTGCGAGGAGAGCCGCTGCCGGGCGGCCGCCTCGTCGAGCACCCGCCCGGCCTCGCCGAGAGTCGTGCCCTCGAGCCGTGTCCGCGAGAGCCCGACCAATTCCCGCAGAGCGTCGAGGCGTACGCGCAGATCACCGGTGTACGAGGTCGGGCGCGGCAGATCCGCGTACGCCTCGGGCAGCGGCCGCGCCATCCCCTCGCGCGCGGTGCCGCGATCGCTGGCGCGCCGGGCGATGAACCCGTCGTCCCAGCCCTTCGAGGGGCCGCCCCCGGCGCCCTCCTCAGCTACCTCAACAACTACTTCAGCCTCAACACCAGCTACAACCTCATCCACATCTGTCATCTCAACAACCTCAGCCGTGTCACCGGTCGCCGTCGTCCCGCTCACCACTCACCACTCCTTCTTCAGCAACGACAGCGCGGCAATCAGTTCGGCCTGCGACTCGGGCCCGACATCGAGCGCGTCGAGCGGCGCGAGCCGCCGGTCGCGCTCCCCGTCCAGCACCTGGTCGATGCAGTCCCCGACCAGCACCGCGCCCTTGTCCCGCAGCCTCAGCGCGCCCTGCGCGCCGATCCGCATCGCCAGACGCTCACCCGCGCGGCGCGCGCGCCGGCCGCCGAGCAGCGCGGCCGCGAGCAGCGCGGCCACCGACTCGGGGTCGGGCGCCGCCGAGCGCTCCAACTGCCGTACCTCTTCCTCCGCGAGCTCCTCCAGGACGCGCCGCCAGCGCCGTACGATCACGCCGATCCGCTCCCGGGACTCACCGGCCCCGGGGCCAGGGGCGCCCAACTCCGCGCGCTGCCAGGCCTCGCGCACGCCCTCGTCGGCGGCGGCCACGGCGCACTCCAGGAGCGCGGTCAGGCTCTCCACGAGCGCGTCGAGCAGTTCGCCCGCGGTCGAGTCGACCGGGTAGCCGCGCCAGCGGGTCCTGGCGTCCCCGGCGAGCACCGCACCGGCCTTGAGCTCGCGGCGTACCCGCTTGCCCTCGCTCCCGTACGCCTCCTCGACCGTCGCCGCGAGCCGCACGGCCGCGGCGTACTGACCGGAGACGGCCGCGGCCAGCTCCGGCATCCGCGAGTGCAGCGAGGAAATGACTCCGCTCGCCGTCCGGTCCAGCGCCTGCTGGCGGGCAGCGGGATCCTGCGCCCGATGGGTGAGCCAGGCCCGCAGCGGCGCGACGGCGGTGGTGGGCAGCAGCCCGCTGCCGCCGCCTGCGGACTCGGGCAGTTCGGGAATGGTGAAGCGGGGCACTTCCCCGAGTCCGGCCCGGGTGAGCAGCGCCCCGTACTGTCGCGCGACTTCCGCGATCACCTGATGGGGCACCCGGTCGAGGACGGTCACGAGCGTCGCGTTGTACTCCTTGGCGGTACGCAGCAGGTGCCAGGGCACCGCGTCGGCGTACCGCGAGGCCGTGGTCACCAGCACCCACACATCGGCGGCGCAGATCAACTCGGCGGCCAGCGACCGGTTCCCGGCCACCAGCGAGTCGATGTCCGGTGCATCCAGCAGGGCAAGCCCGCGCGGCAGCGTCCCGGCCACCTCGACCTTCAGCTCACACCCGGGGACGACCCGCTCCCCGTCGCCGTCCTCCCCCGGCTCCTCCTGATGAGGCAGCCATACGCGGGTGAGCTGGGGCAGCACCCGCAGCCCCGCGAACCAGTGGTGGTCGTCCGGGTGGCAGACCAGCACCGGAGTCCGCGTGGTGGGCCGCAGCACGCCCGCCTCCGTCACGCGCCGCCCCACCAGGGAGTTGACGAGCGTGGACTTCCCGGCACCGGTGGAACCGCCGATGACGGCGAGCACCGGCGCGTGCGGATCTCTCAGCCGGGGCACCAGATAGTCGTCGAGCTGCGCGAGCAGTTCGGTCTGCGTCTGCCGCGCGCGCGGCGCCCCGGCGACAGGAAGCGGAAGGCGCACGGCGGCCACCCGGTCGCGCAGGACGGAGAGAGCGTCGATCAGCTGGGGCCGTACATCCAAGGTCACCACATGGGAAGAATGCCCGTTTTTAGTCCCTTTTTGAAGCGTATGGCCGTTTCTGCGCGCCGATCAGGGCCATCCAGAGGCATCTGGAACGCTTCAGGCACCCGGGACAGACGGGACGAGTGGGACAGGGGCATAACGAGTGCACAACACCCGGCGCGTGAGGCGCAAAAAGCGCTGCAAGAATCGCACCTGCCTGCGATTATCGGTTCGCTTCACTGAACCTCCACATCGTGCCACGGAGGTGAAGCAACCGGGACGAGGGGAACGGAGCCCTATCCTTGTCCCCGGCAAGGTCACGCGCCCGTCCAACCCGGTGCTCCAGGCCGCCGAGGCCACCATCCGGCCCCCGTAGCTCAGTGGATAGAGCAGGTGCCTTCTAAGCACTTGGCCGCAGGTTCGAGTCCTGCCGGGGGCACACACGCCCAACCCTGCGAGGCCCTCCCACCGGGAGGGTCTTTTTGCTGGTCACGGGACCATAGCGCCGGGCGGGTATCGACAACGTAAGCGCCGGCCCCTCCCCTGGTCACGGCGGATCGGGACCGACGCTGTCCGGCTGTCACCGGGTTTTTGCGAGTGGCTGGGTCGAATACGGGTCGAAGTTTCCGGCGGTGGGTCAGCCGGCGTCGGCAGCGTCGGGGAGGTCCCCGGCAGCCTCAAGCCGCTTCTTGAGATCGGGCAGCTGCCCATCAACACAGCGGGCGTAGGTGGCGAGCAGCACAGGCACGCTGTTGCCGGCCCACTCGGCTACCTGCGCGGGCGGGATGCCGTCGTTGAGCCACTTCGTCAGACGGGTGTGGCGGATGTCGTAGATCCGCTTCCCCATCGGCGACTTGTACCCCCGATCGGTCAGCTCCGCCTTGCGGACGCTCCTCCATGCCCGACGGGTCACAGAGCCAGCGAGGAACCCTCCGTTCTCGCCCTGGAACAGCCGGTCGCCGGGCTTGAGCTTCCGCTCCTGGATGTGCGCTCGGAGGATTCTTGTCAGAGCGAGTCGACCGGGCACGACGCGGGTGTCGTCCTCGGCGCGCCCCTTCAGCCCGCGCTCTTCGCGGATCTCACCGTCGTCGGTCCAGTTCTTTCCGACCTCCGGTTACGCGGTGTGGAACAGCACATCGCACCACTGATCTTCAGCGCCCGCAGGGGGCAACGTGACGTCCTCCACATACAGCGCCACGGCTTCCTCGGGGCGTGGCACGGTGTAGTAGACCGTGGCGAAGTACCCGTACAGCCTCCGGCCGCCGCGGGGTCGTCTCCGGATACTGGCGAGCATGCGCGCCATCCGTTTCGGATGGATCAGAGACCGCCGGTCAACCGCGTTGGACGTCTGTGGGGTCGCGCCTCTCCCCTTGGGGAGCGGGTTGCTGTCCAGGGTCCGGTGCTTGATGGCGTACTCCATGGCCACGTTCAGCACCCGGCGATTGCGCTTGACGGAGCTAGCTGCCGCCCGCTTGCCGTCGAGCTTCATGTCGACGGCCCGGAGGGTCTCCTCAACCTTGGCCGGGTCCCCTCATGCGGCCATGGAAAGGGTGTTGCGTTCCACCCACTTGAGGATCGCGGCTACCTCGGAGGGTGCCTCGTTCCGGCGTCCTTTGTTGAACGCGAACTCCCGCAACGCGGTGCGTACATCGACCGGCTTGAAAGCGGTCGGTTCTGTGCGCAGCAGAGCGATGGTCGTCGCCATCAAGACCTTGGCGGTGACCTTGCGGCTGTTGCCTGCCGTTCGATCCCGACCGTCTGGTCAGGCCAGGCCTGAAAACAACCGGTCAGCTACAAGACAAGCTATCCGGGGTGTCCAGAAACAGACGGGCTAGCCGGCGGGGCCGACTCTCCAAGTTGCACGCCATTCCCCTCAAGCAATCAGGGACCGGTTAGTCGAGAGACCGGGTCAGGGTCAGGGTTCCACGACACCATCTGCTGAACCATGCTGGAAGTTGGAAATCTTTGAGATTCCTGGCCAGCTCGGTTCTAGTGAACGGCTCACCCCTGTTACTCATCTCTACTCCAGGCATCCTCGACTGGTCACGCGTTGCAATTACCCGCGCAAACCAGGCAAGCCCGTGAATTCCCTGCACCACTTCATGGAACGCGTGCAAGCTCGGCGAGCTGTACTCGTACAGCGCACACGAAATCCAGAGCAGGAGCGGGCGAAGCCTTCCCTCTGCATCAATCTCAACCAATTGCTGAGGAGTGACTTCTTTCAGGAACTTCGAGAGGTCTTCCAGAGTCTCAGATAGCCCCTCGGGATCATAACTGCACCACTTACCGAGATCTTGAGTCGCCGCCCAGTCGATTAGAGGGAAATCTCCTGTACCGCCCCCCAACCAGACAGCTTGAAGGATCTCCACAGAAAGCGGCCCAGCAGAATACTCCCCAAATATCCCAAGATGGGTCAACCAGCCAGGAGGCTTGGGGAAATCAAGTCCACCAATTTCGACGACGCCATCTTGAAGTAGGTACGCCTGTACCACAACGTCTTCCGGCCATTCAGTTGCGTAAATTCGCGACGCCAAGTCTGCCATTTGCGGAACCCAGCCCGCATCAAAATAGCCGCTTCTCTGCGAAACAGAAAAGCGGGCCCACCGCGCCAGAACCGCACGAGCTGGGCCAGAATCGCCATTATCAATTCCCGAAACGAGAAGCGAGTACAGTCGATTTCGCGGATCGCGATAAAGATCAAAGACCTCAGCCGACGAAACACTCGTATCATTAATGGGTGTTCGGTTCCAGAACTCGAACAGGGCTGCGAATATTGCATCGGTTGTGCGCTTGGGCATTGGGGCCGCATTAAGCACTCTGAGACTCAGCGACACGTAATTGCTCGCGGTCGCTTTACCAAGGGAGCGTGTCTTGTCAAGCAACCCGGAGACAATTGCCTCCGCCCCTCGATCATGCTTCTCATCCGCGCACTGAACGATTACATCAGCCAGGACCGAGCTTGAGTCCCGTTCGTAAGCTTTCACTACTTCGCCCACCAAATCCGTCATGGAGTCAGCTCTACGGACAATCTCTTCCGCCGAGAAATACTCCATGAAGGTTCGATGCGTGAATCCGAAGATTCGCTCGCCTCGATCTGTAGTTCCTTGCGAAGTCAAAAGCCATGCGCGATCCGCACAGAAATCCAGAAACGCCTGAGCACGGCGAGCCCCTTCCTCTTGTTCCACGGACCCCGTATCCGTGAAGAAGTTGGAGATAACTTTTCGCAGTTGCCCCTCCTCAACACCGCTTTGAGCTGATTGGCTCCTATAGAAGAAGTAGGCGAGATCCTGCATGAGTCGAGTTCCATATTGGCGATGATCCATAGGCTGTTCGATCTGCCGCATTGAGTCCCAACGCTGGAAAAGTAGATCTGCGCAGGATTTGTATACCTCTCGTCTATTGTGAGGGATGTAACCTCGTGCACGATAGAGAGCGCAGAGCAACGACAGCATCAACGGGTTGGTGCAGACATCGTGAATATTTTGCGATTCACGCCGAAATGCTTCCTGTTCCTCCTCGCTCCTATCCGTCGCCGAGAACCATTTACGGACGTACTCCTCGACCTGCTCTTCGCTGAAGTCATCAAGCTCATAAAGGGTAAATTCATTGGCCCGAAATGGCGCCTTTTGGTAACCCACGCGGCGCGCCGTAACCAGAATAGATGAAAGCGGATACCTCACCGCAAATTGCTCAATAGCCTTAACGAAAGTCAACCTTCGATTTATATCAATAATCTCATCAATTCCATCAAATACAACTAGCGCCCTCCCAAGGGTGAGGATGTCTCCAAGGGTAGATTTTTCAATGTCGAGCTGAAGGTTTTCGCGAATTGAGCGAGTTATCGCGTCGAGAATGTAGGTACTCGAATCTGCACCTGCGAATTCTCGACATTGTATGACCAGCGGTGCAAAGTCGCTACCATCCGCAGAGCTGGAAGAGCTTACTTTATGAACCAAGTGCTGCACCATAGTGCTCTTGCCAACGCCGGGATTCCCGATCACGACACAGCGGGGTCGGTTAAATGGGCGGGCCAAGAACTCATCGGTTCTGAGATCCGTGGAATTGTGTCGACGCAGGCTTCGGGTTACATAAAGGACGCCGTTATCAAATCGAAAAGACTCCTGTGCGTGACCAAAGGTGTGAGCCAGATTGACCTCTGAATAAAAGCCCGCCGAAGCCGTACGCACGTCGTATAGCGCAAGGCGTGCGGATTCGAATCTACGTCGATCCCCCGCGATATCCGCGAGTTCGCGGAATGCTACGTTCGCGGGCTGGAGACGTCCTTCAATTAGCGAGGTGGAACCTACGTAGGAAGACAGTCTTTTCTGCTCATCGGCAGTGACAAAGGATGAGAGTTCAGCCATTGGGAATACCTGATCCAGGGACCCAACCAGAAGAGACCAGAGCAGTCCAGAGAGGTTTGACCAGTTGAAATTATTCTTGTCGCAATGAATTTCAACCAGTGAGCCGAAAGCATCCTCAAATTCCTCAACGACTGTCACGTATGCACCTTCCGCCCTACTGCCAAACTTGACAATTAGGAGGAATTGCGTGAGAGCCGTACACTCTGGCGACTCCATCAGTTCGACGATCTGGTTCACTTGATCCTGAGTTAGAATCGTCGCCACTTCGCCACTAGCGGGATCGTTCAGAGTTAGCCCACCTCGATAATCTATCTCCTCATCCCAGACGGGAAAGTGATGGCTGCCCAAGGCGTCATTGGACGTGCTCCCGCCAGTGAGTGATTTGAAGGATTTCTGCACGACGCCACCAGCGAGTCGTCCAGCTATTCCTGCCATCATGGGGTCCACAGATTCTCCCGTGCGCAGCGCCGAAAACACCCACGTTAGCTCGCGAACCAAGTGGAGAGGAGGCGTTTGGCAACGTTCGGCTGCTGCCTCTCTCCAGCCATCGGTGAACCTGCCAGTGGGCGATACGCGGGCACGACGTGGTGGTCCCGCCGCGCCTCCTGACGTAGCGGCAGGTTCGGCATGCCGTGAGCCCTGCTCAACAACCCCGTCGTGAGGCCAACCGAGCGCTCCGAGAGGTCGCAGAGAGTCTCTCCCCCGAATACATCCCGCAGTCGAGTGTGAGTCCTCCGGCTGAGGAGGTATAGATGCTGGTCCACGCCAAGATCCCGCTGTACTGGATCACTCTCTTCTAAGCACTTGGCCGCAGGTTCGAGTCCTGCCGGGGGCACACACGCCCAACCCTGCGAGGCCCTCCCAACGGGAGGGTCTTTTTGCTGGTCACGGGACCATAGCGCCGGGCGGGTATCAACAACGTAAGCGCCGGCCCCTCCCCTGGTCACGGCGGATCGGGACCGACGCTGTCCGGCTGTCACCGGGTTTCTGCGGGTGGCCGTGTCGAATACGAGTCGAAGTTTTCGACGGCGGTCAGCCGGCGTCATGAACGTCGGGAAGGTTGCTCATGTGGCGGCGCAACAACCGGAGTGCCAAGTCATGGTGATACCTCTCAGCCAGAGCGAGCGGTGTCTGACCACCGGGAGCGCCCGACAGCCTCGGGTCTGCGCCGTATGCCAGAAGAACGGCCGTGGTGGCCACAGTGAGCGGGCCCCCACTTTGCAGTGCGCTGTCACCTTCGACGTCGATGGCGTGGAGCAACAGCGTCATTCCCCGATAGATCTCATTGGGATCAGCGCCGTCGTCCAACAACCGGGCCAGGAGCTCAACGTCCTGCAGTTCAACGGCCTGGCGGACTGGCGACCACTCATCTTCCGGAGGCTCTGCGCTGTAGCCCGGGGCGGCGGAGGTGGTCACGAGCCCTCCAGGCGAGTCCTGGTGCCCTGGACTGCTGCACTGAGATACGGCCTGGCCTTCGCGATCGCGGTGTGCACCCCGCTGCCCGACTCGGCTGGCAGGTCACGTTGTTCTGCCTCATACACGGCGCCGGAGTGGTGAGCGACCTCCCGGACGAGCCGCGATGGCGCGCCCAGGATCTCCAAGTGGCGTGCCCCGTCGAGTGGGTGGAGGCCTGCGTCCCGCGCGAGTGGAGCTACGGTCCGAGTGTGCAGCCAGCGGTTCCCGAGTGAGGGCAGCAGAGACTTGGCCGCTCCCTGGGGCGTGTCCGGTGCAGAACGCATGCTGGGCACGGTAGCCGAGTCATCCGGTGGGCCGACGGGACGGCACCGGACGTTCCTGATCATCACGCGGACAGAGTTTCCCTACGTCATTCAAGACGGCCTGAAGCGAGTCCGCCGACGTCAGCCGTCCGGGGCCCCGGGCACGCACGCCCAACCCGGCTCAGCTCAGTTGCTCGGCGAGGCCGACGATGATGCCTTCCGGGCCTCGGACGTAGCAGAGCAGGTAGCTGTCCTCGAAGCGGGCCATCTCGCCGACCAGTTCGGCGCCGTGAGGGCGCAGGCGGGCCACCGTGTCCTTGATGTCGTCCACGGCGAACATGACGCGGTGCGTGCCCAAGATGTTGTGGGGCTTGTTGCGCGGCTCGGTGCCGGTCGCCGTTGGGCTGCGGTACTTCGCCAGTTCCAGGCGGCTGTGGCCGTCCGGGGTCCGGACCATCGCGATGTCGCAGTGGACGCCGTCGAGGCCGGTGCACTGGTCGGCTACCGGGCCCTCTACCTGCGCCCTGCCCTCCAGCTCCATGCCCAGTTCCACGAAGAACGCGACTGCGGCATCCAAGTCCTCGACGACGATGCCGACGTTGTCCATCCGCTGGATTGCCATGGTGGATTCTCCTTCTTTCTCGTGCGGCCGGTGGTGGCCGCTGATGCCCCTGGGACGGAGCCGGGGGCGCGTTCTCGACATGCCCCGAGCGACGGACTCCGAAAAATCCGGGCGCGGCTCAGGTTCGGTTCCGTGCGTCGTGACCGCGCGCCGCCATGAGGAGCAGGACCAGGCCCGCGAAGCCGATCAGGAGCGTCGTCCACTGAGGCAGGCCGGCTGCCCGCAGGAGGGCGGCGGCGCCGAAGCTCGTGTTCCATCGCGCCTCCGTGATGGCGGAGCCGAAGCCCTGGATCACGAGGATGGCTCCGAACAGCCACAGCAGTCCTCCGCGTGAGTTGGTGTTCGTCCTCACTAGCTCTTCCTCCCAGTGTCGGCATTTCGTTCCGATGCGCTTGCATCACATCGTGCCGTGGCACCGGATATGATGCAAGTGCATCAGGATGAGCGAGGAGTGGACCGTGCCCAAGCAGGTCGATTACGAGGAGAGGCGCCGGCACATCGCCGAGGCGGTCTGCACGCTGATCGCGTCTTCCGGCATGGAGGCCGTCAGCCTTCGTGACGTCGCCGCTCAGGCCGAGGTGTCCATGGGCTCTGTCCAGCGGTGCTTCCGTACCAAGCAGGACATGCTGCTCTTCGCTCTGGAGCACATCAGCCAGCAGGTCGGCGAACGCGCCAACCGGCGTATCGCCGCGACCTCCACGCCCCAGGCCGCTGCGACCCTGCTCTCCCACACCCTGGCCGAAGTCGCCCTGCTGGACGAGGGGTCAGCGACGCAGGCTCGGGTGTGGATGGCCTTCGTCGCTCAAGCGCCTGCCGGCGAAACGCTGACCGCGGTGCTGCGCGAGACCTATGGCAAGCTCCACGACCTCGTCGTGTGGCTCATCCGCTACGGGCAGGACACGCGGGAAGTCCGGCGGCAGCTGGACGTCGAGCTGGAGGCGCACACGCTGCTCGCCCTGGCCGACGGGCTCACGGCCCACGTCCTGGCCGGCCATCACACCTCGGCTGCGGCGTCGGCCGTCCTCCAGCGCCACATCGATCAGCTGCTGGAACAGCCGCCCGCCGAGGACTGACACCGCTGCCTACGTGGCCTGCTGCGCGCCGGGGATCGCGCCGAGCGGGTTCGACCTGTGGGCACCGCGCCTCACGCCAGGGACGAGCCTGCCGTCAGGGCGAAGGACGCCGTCGTCACGGCCGTACGGGCCAGGTGGAGGCGGTTCCACCTTGCCTCGAAGGCTGCGCGGGTCTCGCTCGCCGACGCGGTCGACTTCTCGAGCGCCACGTTCAGCGGGATGTTGCCGGCGATCGTCACCAGGTGGCTCACCGCGGCGCACACCAGGCCGGCGACGAGCAGCAGGCGGGCGTCGTCCGTGCGTCCGTCCACGGGGACGGCCAGGGCGGCCGCAGGGAGTGCCACGAAGCCCAGGAAGACCAGCAGGAACACGGGGCCCGGCACCTTGTCGTTGATGCGGCGCATGGCCGCCACGAACTGCTCGTCGTCCAGGAGCTTCAGGCCGGGCATGACACCCGACGCGAAGGCGAACATGAAGCCTGCGTAGAGCCCGGTAGCGATAACGGCGAGGACGAGCAGCGTGGTGGCCATGCGAGACATGATGGCCGGGGCGGACGGATTGTGCAGCCGGTTATGGGGGCTGCTTCAGCCCTTCAGCCCGTTCGCCTCCTTTATCGCCGTTGCCAGGTCTCGCACCTGGCTGTCCTCCGAGGTGTTGGCCAACACCTCGGCGCGGTCGGCGAGTTCGCTCAGGCTCGGTGCGGACGGCAGGGACCTGCCCCGCAGTTCGTCCGCGAAGTAGGCGGCCAGCGCTGCCACTTGGAGGCGGGTGCTCGTCTCGGACCAGAGTGTGTTCTGCAGGGCGTCCGTCTCCACCATTCCGCTCTGCTCGTGCGGAGCCCGGTCCTCGGGGTCCAGCCAGCGGACGCTCGCCGTCGCCACATGGCCACCGGCCCCCTCCCGCAGGCGTACCGCGTACAGCGCCGTCACCGTGTGGCCGGGGCCCACCTCGCCGCCGTCCACCCCGTCGTTGCGGAAGTCCTTGTCGGCGACCTTCCGGTTGTCGTAGCCGATCAGCCTGAACTGCTGCACCGTCTGCGGGTCGAACGCCACCTGCGCCTTGGCGTCCCTGGCCGTCAGCTCGATGTTGGCGGGGAGCTGGTCGCAGAAGACCTTGCGGGCCTCCGCGCGGGAGGCGACGTACGTCGTGTGGCCGTCGCCCTTGTCGGCGAGGCGTTCCATCAGCGCGTCGCCGTAGTCGCTGCCCACGCCGACGCCGAAGAGGGTGATGCCGTGGTCGCGGCGTGCCCCGTCGATCCGCTTGAGGATCTTGTCGGCCGACGTCTCGCCGGTGTTGGCGAGTGCGTCCGAGAGGAGGACGACCCGGTTGGTGGCGCCCTTCCTGTGGCCCTCGACCGCGACGTCGTAACCGGTCCGTATGCCCGCCTCCAGATTGGTGGAGTCGGTCGCCTCCAGGCTGTCGACGATGTCGTGGATACGGTTCCTGTGGTCCTTCACGCGGGTCATCGGCAGCCGCGTCTCGGCCCGGTCGCTGAAGGTGACGATGGCGATCGAGTCGTCGTCGCGCAGCTGGTCGGTGAGGACGCCGAGCGAGTCCCGCACCAGGTCGAGGCGGCTGCTCTCGCCCATCGACCCGGAGATGTCGACGACGAAGGTGAGGGCGGCGGGCGCGCGTTCGGCACCCTCCGCCTGACCTCGGGTGGCGAGTCCGACCCGGACCAGCGACCAGCCGTCGCCGCCCGTCCTGGCGCCGTCGACCGTCACCGTGAAGCCGTTGCCGTCGGGGCGCTTGTAGTCCTGCCGGAAGCTGTTGACGAACTCCTCGGGCCGTACGGTGTCGGCCGCCGGGAGCTTTCCGTCGGCGAGGGTGCGGCGTGCGTAGCCGTACGACGCGGTGTCCACGTCGAGCGCGAAGGTGGAGAGGTAGTCGGGTGCGGGTGTCGGCGCGATGTCCTTCTGTTCGCCGTCCGCGCCGTTGGCGCGGTCCGTGTCCGCCGCTCCTGTCGGCTGGGCGGGGGCGGGCAGCGGGCCGTTGTAGCCCCCGCCACCGCCCCCCTTGCTGCTGCTCTTGCTTCCGTCCGAATGGCTGCCGCCCGCCCCGCATCCGGCGGTGAGCAGCATCCCGCCGGCCAGCATCGCGGCCAGCACACCCCTGTAGGTCTTTCCGCTGAGCTTCATGTCCATGAGACTCGCGAGGCCCCTTCATGGAGCCGACGAAGGAGTTGCGGCTGCGTCTCGATGCGGACACAGCAGTCACGGACCGGCTACGAGACGATGTCCTTTCGGGCGAACCCCCGGAAAGCCAGGGCGAAAAGCACGATTGCGTACGTCACCGAGATCGCGGACCCCTTCAGCATTCCGCCCCATTCGAGGTGCGGCTGCAGCGCGTCCGCCCAGGCGAACTGCCAGTGCGCGGGCAGGAAATCGCGCCAGGAACCGAGCGCGGTCACCGCGTCGAGCACATTGCCCACGATCGTCAGACCGACCGCTCCGCCGACCGCGCCCAGCGGTGCGTCCGTCTTCGTCGAGAGCCAGAACGCCAGGGCGGCGGTGACCAGTTGGGAGACGAAGATGAACGCCACCACGATCAGAAGCCGTGGAATCGCCTCGCCGGCCGTGATCGACCCGCCGGTCGGCAGCTCCAGGGGACCCCAGCCGTACGCGACCGAGCCCGCGATCAGCGCCACGAGCGGCAGCAGCACCATCGCCGCCAGGCTGAAGCCCAGGGCCACCGTCAGCTTGCTCAGCAGCAGCCGCACCCGGGGCACCGGGGCGGCGAGCAGATACCTCAGCGAGGACCAACTGGCCTCCTGCGCCACGGTGTCGCCGCAGAACAGCGCCACCGGCACCACCAGCAGGAACCCCGCGGAAACGAAGAGACAGGTCGCGGCGAAGTTCGCCCCCGACGCGGTGGCGGTGTCCATCAGCGTCACGCGCCCGTCGCGCCCGCTGGGCGTCCCGCCGATCGCGAAGGCGGCGATCAGGATGAACGGCAGCGCCACGAGCACCGCCCCCATGACCAGGGTCCTGCGCCGCTTCCACTGCCGCATCGCCTCGACGCGCAGCGGCAGCGTGCGGTGGGGGTGGTAGCCCGGCGCGGTCTGTACGAGTGGGTCGCGGGTGTCGATGGTGCTCATTCGCCTCCTCCTCCGATCAGCGTGAGGAACGCGTCCTCGAGACGGCGGTGCGGTCCCACAGCGGTCAACGGCACGTCCAGGCGCACCAGTTCGGTGATGAGCTCGGCGGGGCTCGCCCCGTCGAGCCGCACCAGGAGCCCGTCCTCGGTCCGTACGGCGGATCCGATCCCCGGCAGTACGGCCACCTTCTCGGCCAGCACCTCCGTGAACTCCGTCTCCGCCATGACCAGCAGGGTGTCCCCGCTGCCGGTGATCTCGGCGACGGGTCCGGCCTGGATGAGCCGGCCCCGGTCCATGACGACCAGATGCGTACAGGACTGCTCGACCTCGGCGAGGAGGTGGCTGGAGACGATCACCGTGCGGCCGTCGGCCGCGTACCGGATCATCACGTCCCGCATCTCGCGGATCTGCGGCGGGTCGAGCCCGTTGGTCGGCTCGTCGAGGATCAGCAGGTCGGGCAGACCGAGCATCGCCTGGGCGATGGCGAGCCGCTGCCGCATTCCCTGCGAGTACGTACGCACCGCACGCTCCAGGGCGTCGCCGAGCCCGGCGATCCGCAGTGCGTCCTCGACATGCGAGTCCTCGGCCGGCCTGCCGGTCGCCTTCCAGTACAGGTCGAGGTTCTCGCGCCCGGTGAGGTGCGGCAGGAATCCGGCGCCCTCCACGAAGGCCCCGACGCGCGAGAGGACGGGCGAGCCCGGCTGGATGGCGTGCCCGAAGACCCGGATGTCGCCGCCGTCGGGGGTGATGAGCCCCATCAGCATGCGCAGGGTGGTGGTCTTGCCCGCGCCGTTGGGCCCGAGCAGCCCCAGGACCTGCCCCTTCTCGACGCGGAACGACAGGTCACGAACCGCGTACCGGTCGGAGGACTTGGAGTACTTCTTGGTCAGTCCGGTGATCTGGAGCGGCACCACGGCCAGCTCGGCATCTGGTGCCGGCACGGACTTCCTGCGCGTGACCAGGAGGCCCGCCGCGATCACCAGCGCCAGGGCGGGCAGCCCCCACACCCACCACGGCAGCGGGGCCGCGGCGGTCTTCACCGCAGGGTCGGTGGGCACACTCAGCCCGCTGCTCCCGTCGAGCGCGATGCTGTACGTCGCCGGGGCGGCCGGGGACGCGTACCCGAGGTCCGTCGAGGCGAGCACAAGACGCAGCCGGTGACCGGAGTCGACCTGGTGATCCACGGCGGGAAGGGTCAGTTCGACGGTCCTGCCCGCGCCACCCGTGCCGGTGATCCGCACCGGGGCGACCAACTGGCTGGGCAGCACCTGCTGCTTCCCGTCGGGCCCGACGTCGTACACCTTCCCGAAGAGCACCGTCTCGTCGCTGCCCTCGGACTTCACCTTGACCTTGACGGTCGGTGTCCCGGTGATCCGCAGGTTCTGCTTCAGCGGCGCCGAGTCGAAGTGCGCGTACTGCCCGGGGAAGTCGAGCGAAAGCCCCACGCCCAGACCGGAGAGCTGCGACAGCGCGCCCACACCCGGGACCGCGGAGATCGCGGGCGGGTTGCCGCCCGCGGGGTTCTCGACGCGCTGCTCGCGGCCGGTGAGCGCGACCGTGCGGTCCCCGCCGACCAGACCCGGATAGCTGTCGGAGCTCGCGCCCCTCAACTGGGCCGCCCCGTCGGTCGAACTGACCCCGCCCGTGCGCGTCACCCGGAAGGCAGGACCGGTGCCGACGCCCTTGTCGTCCTTCAGATACCGCCCGAACCAGTCCGCGATCCGCCCGTCGACACGGCTCGTCTCGCGGTCCCCGCCGTCGTGCCCGCCCGCGATCCAGTCCACGGCGACAGGCGCGCCGTTCGCCTTGACCGCCTTCGCGGCGGCGTCGGCCTGCCCCAGCGGGAACAGCGAATCGGTCTGCCCCTGCACGATCAGCGCGGGCACCTTGATCCGGCTGCCCACGGCCTGCGGACTGCGCTCCTCCAGCAGCTTCGTCGCCGCCGCGTCCGGCTTCCCGGCCACCGCGACCCGCTGGTACATGTCGCACAGCTGCTTCTCGAAGTGCGAGCAGCCACCGCCGGTGTTGATGAAGATCCCGGCCCAGAGCTTCTTGAAGACCCCGGCCGGGAAGAGCGCATCCGCAAGATTCCAGTACGTGATCTGCGGGGCGACGGCGTCCACCCGCGAGTCGTACCCCGCCGCGAGCAGCGAGATCGCACCTCCGTACGAAGAACCGGTGACGCCGACGCGCGGGTCACCGGCCTTGTCCAGCTGGACCTCCGGCCGCTTCGCCAGCCAGTCGATCAGTCGCGAGACGTCCTTGACCTCGCCGTCCGGATCGTTGAGCCCGACCTTCCCGGTCGACTTCCCGAACCCCCGCGCGGACCAGGTCAGTACGGCATATCCGTCCCGCGCGAGCTTCTCGGCCTGCCCCTTCACATCGGCTTTCGAGCCGCCGAACCCGTGCCCGATCAGTACGGCGGGCCGCCGTCCGTCGCCGCCCGCGGTGAAGTACGAGGTGTCGAGCGACACCCCGTCCACCGCCATCGTCCGGTCCTCGCGGTGCACGGGCGCGGGCCCGTCGGAGGCGACGGCCGTCCACGTCCCCGCCCCCACGAGGACGGCGAGCGCGGCGACCGTACCGGCGACAACCCGGCTGCGCCTGCTGCGGGGCTTGCGTAGCTTCATAACTGTCAACCCTAAGCGGCAGCTATGACACCCGATGCTGCCATCAGGTGGAGCTCGCGGTAGCACTCGGGGAGTACGGGGCCACCACCCCGTACCGCAGCAGGAGTAGAGAGGCAGCGCCCATGTCCGATCACCTGGAGATCCGCCGCGCGACCGACCCCGCCGAGCTCGTCGCGGCCCAGCACCTCTTCGACGGTCCTGCCCGCCACGAGTGGTCCCTGGCCTTCCTTGCGGCCCCCGGCCATCTGATGCTCCTCGCGTACGTGGAGGGGCGGCCTGCCGGGTTCATCACGGGCATCGAGATGCTCCACCCGGACAAGGGATCGGAGATGTGCCTGTACGAACTGGGCGTGGACGAGCCGTACCGCAGACGCGGTATCGCCCGCGAGCTCGTCGCGACGCTGGCGGAGGTCGCGCGCGACCGCGGCTGCTACGACATGTGGGTTCCCGTCGACGCGGACAACGAACCGGCGCTGGCGCTCTACCGGGCGACGGGCGCACAGCCGGACGGCGCGATCGCGATCCTGACCTGGGAGTGGGACTGAGGTGCCGCGGGCCCTACGATCACGTCCATGCCCTCAGCCCTGGTCCTGATAGACCTGATGCCCCGCATCGTCGCCCTGCCCGTCGCCCCGCACTCCGGCGAGGAGGTGCTGGCGCGCTGCCGGCTCCTGGCCGACGCGTTCAGGGCGGACGGCCGCCCGGTGGTGCTCGTACGGGTGGACCGCCCGGGCGTCGCCGAGCAGCCTCCGGGCAGCGGCTTCGCCGAGGGTCTCGTACAGCCCGGCGACATCGAGATCGTCAAGCACACGGTGGGGGCGTTCCACGAGACGGGCCTGGACGGGGAGTTGCGCAAACGCGGCGTGGACACCCTGGTCCTCGGGGGGCTGGTCACCACCATGGGCGTGGAGTCGACCGCGCGGGCGGCGAGCGACATCGGCTACGAGCTGGAGTTCGTGGCCGACGCGATGTCGGGGCTCGCGGCGGACGAACACGACTTCGCGGTGGAGCGGACCTTCCCCCGGTTCGGTGAGGTACGCAGCACCTCGGCCTACCTCTGAGACCCGCCCGCTCAGGTGCGCACCCACAGACAGAACGGGTGCCCCGCCGGGTCGAGATGGACCCGTACGTCGTCCTGCGGCTGATGGCCGGCGAGCCTCGCCCCTGCGGCGACCGCGTGGGCACTCGCACCGTCCAGATCGTCCACCTCGATGTCCAGATGCAGCATCATCTGCTGCTCGCGGGGATCGGCGGGCCAGACGGGCGGTACGTAGTCGGGCTCGCTCTGGACGGAAAGGCCGGTCCCACCGCCCTCGGGTACGAGCTTGACCCAGCCGGGCTCCTCCTGCGCGACCTCCCAGCCGAGGAGCCGCCGGTAGAACGCGGCGAGCTCCGCGGCGTCCGGCGCGTCGAGGACGACGGCGGTGAACGTCATACGCGGCCGGGGGGTCACTCGCCCTCCTCGACCAGGAGCAGCCGCGCATAGTTCCCCAGGGACCGCTGATAGCGCGGCAGATGCGGCGCGAGCGCCCCGAGCGCCAGCGATACGGCTTCGCGCTCCCGGCCCACGTCGGTCAGCGCGAGTGCGAGGAACGCCCTTACGGCATCGTCGAGTTCGTCGCTCGCGGCGTGCACCTCGGCGGTGAGCAGGACGACGCTCTCGTCCGAGCGCCCCAGATTCCGCAGCGAGCTGGCCATCTGGATCACCGCACGCCGCCGACGGATCCCGGAGAGCCCAGCCTTCAGCGCCTCCTCGTACAGAGGCACGGCAAGATCGGAGTGCCCGGTCGAGTCGAGGGCGGCGGCGCGCTCGAAGATCCCGACGGGCTCTCCGTCCGGCAGCTCCGCCACGAGCCGGTCGACGATCGCCCGGAACTCCTTCTCCTCGTACGAGTCGATGGACGCATAGGCGTCGACGATGCGCTGGTCCCAGTCCGCGTTCATTGCGCCACCTTATGGATCACCTCCTGCGGCGTCCATGTCATACCTGCTGAGTAGAGATCCGTGCGTCCGTGCTCGACAGCAAGTCGGCGGACCCGACGCAGGGCCGCATGAAGGAGGAGATCGGCACGGCCACCGTCTCCATCACCTACACGAAGTTCGGCCCTGCCAAGCGCGTGCCCGTACCGCCGGCCTCGGACACTGCCGACCTGACGGCCGCCATAAAGAAGGCCGCGAAGAACAAGCCCTGACCTGCCCGCGTGGAGTCACAGCGGCAGGAGGCCCGCGGACGTGGGGCGGAATCCGCACGCCGCGTAGAACGGTTCCAACCCGGCCTCGTAGTCGACGTGCAGCCAGTGCGCACCGCGCGCCCGCGCCTCGTCGGCGGCCGCGTGCACGAGCCGGACGCCGAGCCCTCGCCGGCCTTCGTCGGGATGGACGGTCGTGTCCAGGATGAAGGCGTGCACGCCACCGTCGCCCGCCACATTGACGTACCCCACCAGCCGCTCGCCCCGATGCGCCGCGATCCAGACGAGGCTCCGCGCCATCACCGGCGCGAAAGCCGTCGTCATGTGCCGCATCATTCCGTACGGTTGCGCGCCCGGTGCGCGGCCACTGTCGTACGGCTCGCGCAGGTGTTGGAGCAGAAGCGGCGGCTGCGGTTGCGCGACTGGTCCACGAAGAAGCGCGCGCAGCCCGTCGCCCGGCAGCGGCCGACCGTGACCTCCGGGGCGCCGCTCGCGACATGGGCGAGCGCCGCCGCGCAGGTACGGCCCAGCCAGCGAGCCGGGGGTTCGCCGTCGGGGGCGTAGTGGAGGTGGGCGGTGCCGGGGCCGTCGTGGGCGCTGAGGTGGAGGCGGGGCGGGAAACGGGTCAGGAGCTGGTTGACGGCGGTGACATCGCCCCCGTCGGCGACCGCCGCCACCGCTGCGCGGAGCGGGGCCAGCAGGGGTGCCAGTTCGGCCCAGGCGGTCAGGGTGACCTGGTGTTCGTTCATCATCTGCCGTGTGTGAGTGGTCAGTTCGGCCTCCGACCCGGCGTTCGCCACCTCCACGGCCACCCGTGCCACGTTTCCCATGTAGTCCTCGTAACGCACTTGACCGCCTACCTCTCCGCTGCGACCGTAGCCACCATGATGCTTGATGCCGCCTACTCGGCGCGCACACTCCAGCGGGCCGGCCAGTGGGATGCCGCACTCGCGCTGCTTCCTTACACCTCCGAAACCGCCGCCGTGCGCGCCGAGATACTCGTCGACCGGCACACCTGGCGGCTCGATCCCGTCGACGAGGCGCTCACCGCCGTCCACGGAACGAGCGAGGCGCAGCCGCGGACCGCAGCCTTCCTCCTGGCCCAACTGGAGTACTACCGCCGGATGTTCGGTCTCGGCACACAGCCTCTCTGCGACGACCCCGTCGAGGTGTTCGCCGCACTGCCGCCCACGGGCTGGGCGGTCTTCTGGTGGTCCGTGGCCCAGGAGAACCTCCGCCAGGACAAGGACGCGGCCGCCGAGGGACTGGCCCGGGCGCGGGCGCTCGCCGTCGCGGACGGGGACCTCTTCCTGGAGTCGTACGCCGTACGCCACGAAGGCGCGCTGCTCCACTTCGAGAAGGGCGACCCCGCACGCGGCCTCCCCCTCCTGCGCCGCTCGCTGAACCTGCGCGCGGCCTGCGGGGCACGTCCCCAAGCAGCCGCGGCACAGCGGACGTTGGCCGAAGCCCTCGGCCCGGGCGAGGAGAGCGACGAGCTCCGGGAGATCTCCGCGGCGACCGCCGACGAACTGGGGCTGACCTGGCTCAAGCGGGCCGAGGACTGACCCTCCACGGCTGGGCGAGGGCGGCGATCAGGGCGCGCGCCGGGCCGCCTTCGCCCAGCCGTGTGTGCAGCACTTCCGTACGATGCGCGATCCGGGGCGTCACGATCCGGATCGCGACCGTCCCGGGGAGCGCCTCCGCGACCGTGGCGGGCAGCACCGTCAGGCCGTGGCCCGCCGCCACCAGGGCGCCGAGTGCGAGGACGTCCGTACCGTCGATGACCGTGTACGGGCGGAAGCCGTCGACGCGTGCGGTGGCCCGGAGTTGGGCCAGCGGGATGCCGGTGTCCGGGGCGTCGATCCAGTGCGCGTCGGCCAGGTCGGACAAGCCGACCGCGCTGCGCGTGGCGAGCGGGTGGCCTGCCGGGAGCAGTACCGCCAGGGGCTCCTCCGCCACCGGCGCGGTCGTCAGAGCGTCCGCGTCCGGGACCGGCAGCGGGTCGGACGGGGCGGCGGCTCCGTCCACGAAACCCAGGTCGGCCTCGCCTGCCATGACCGCCCCGGCCACCTCGGCGCGCGACACCATCCGCACAGTGGATCCCGAGGGCAGCAGGGCGGCCAGGCGCCCGGTGAGCGCGAGCGGCGTGCAGCCCACGGTCAGGGTCTTCGCCGGCCCGGCACCCAGCCGGGCCATGTCCGCCCGGGCCGCGTCCAGACGCAGGAGCAGGGGACGGGCGTGTTCGAGGAGCCGGGCACCCGCCTCGGTGGGGGCGACCGGGCGTCGGGTGAGGAGCGGGGTGGCGAGGTCCGCCTCCAGTGCGGCGATGTGCTGGGAGACCGCGGACTGCGTATAGCCGAGGACGCGGGCGGCCTCGGAGAAGGAACCGTGGTCCACGACCGCCGTGAAGGTGCGCAGGAGGTGGGTGTCCATGAGCATCAGTATTGCTGATGCCGCATGCAGGAATCATCGTTGGACGTGATGTGGGCGGCGGGGCGATGCTCCTCGTATGCCGAATCCCGTACGCAATCGCCCGGCCCGCGTCGCTCTCGTCGGCGACAGGTCGCCCCACGTCCGCTCACACACCCGCATCCCTGTCCTGCTCGATGCCCTGCGCGAGCGGGACCGGCTCGACCTGGACGCGTACTGGATCCCCACCGAGGACGTGGAAACCGGCGGCGTCGAGGGCTTCGACGCCGTCTGGCTGCTGCCCGGCAGCCCGTACCGCAGCGAGGCGGGCGCGGTGGCCGCCGTCCGCACGGCCCGCGAGCACAAGATCCCTTTCCTCGGTACGTGCGCGGGCTTCCAGCACGCGCTCCTGGAGTACGCCCGCACCGTCTGCGGCCTCACCGAGGCCGGCCACGCCGAGAACGACCCGGACGCCGAGGACCAGGTCGTCGTCCCGCTGGCCTGCTCACTCGTCGGCCATGAGGGGACGATCCGGCTCACGGCCGGCTCGCTGGCCGGTGAACTCCTGGGCACAGAGCAGAGTTTGGAGCGATTCCACTGCGCGTACGGGCCCAACCCGCTCCACCTGGACACGCTCCGCGAGCACGGCCTGCGCTTCACCGGCAGGGACAGGGACGGCGAGGTCCGCATCGCCGAACTCCCCGGCCACCCCTTCTACCTGGCCACACTGTTCCAGCCGGAGCTCGCAGGGAACGGCACGCGGGCGCATCCGCTGATCCGCGGCTGGGCGCGTGCGGCGGCCGAACACGCGTGAGCCCCCGGACCCTTGCAGGTCAGGGGGCTCAGGCAACACGCAGCGGTCAGTGGTTGCGCGGGAAGCCCAGGTCCACTCCGGTCGCCGCATCCGCCGGGTCCGGCCAGCGGGTGGTGACGACCTTGCCGCGCGTGTAGAAGTGCACGCCGTCGTTGCCGTAGATGTGGTGGTCGCCGAAGAGCGAGTCCTTCCAGCCGCCGAAGGAGTGGTAGCCCACCGGGACCGGGATCGGGACGTTCACGCCGACCATGCCGGCCTCGATCTCCAGCTGGAAGCGGCGGGCCGCGCCGCCGTCCCGCGTGAAGATCGCGGTGCCGTTGCCGAACGGGGAGGCGTTGATGAGGGCGACACCCTCCTCGTAGGTCTCCGTGCGCAGTACGCACAGCACCGGGCCGAAGATCTCGTCACGGTACGCGTCCGAGTCCGTCGGTACGTGGTCCAGGAGCGAGAGGCCGATCCAGTGGCCCTTCTCGTGGCCCTCGACCGTGAAGTCCGAGCCGTCCAGGACGACTTCGGAGCCCTGGGCCGCCGCGCCCTTCACGTACGAGGCCACCTTGTCGCGGTGGGCGGCCGTGATCAGCGGGCCCATCTCGGAGGCCGGGTCGTTGCCGGGGCCGATCTTGATCTTCTCGGCGCGCTCCTTGATCCGGGCCACGAGGTCGTCCGCGATCGAGCCGACCGCCACGACCGCGGAGATCGCCATGCAGCGCTCGCCCGCCGAGCCGTACGCAGCCGAGACCGCGGCGTCCGCCGCCGCGTCCAGGTCCGCGTCGGGGAGGACCAGCATGTGGTTCTTGGCGCCGCCGAGTGCCTGGACGCGCTTGCCGTTCGCCGAGGCAGTGGTGTGGATGTGGCGGGCGATCGGCGTCGAGCCGACGAAGGAGACGGCGGCGATGTCCGGGTGGGCGAGGAGCGCGTCGACCGCGACCTTGTCGCCGTGCAGGACGTTCAGGACGCCGTCCGGCAGGCCCGCCTCGGACGCCAGCTCGGCCAGCTTGACCGCGGCCGAGGGGTCCTTCTCGCTCGGCTTCAGCACGAAGGTGTTGCCGCACGCGATGGCGATGGGGAACATCCACATCGGCACCATCGCGGGGAAGTTGAAGGGCGTGATGCCCGCGACGACACCGAGCGACTGGCGGATCGACGACACGTCGACCCGGCTGGAGACCTGGGTGGAGAGCTCGCCCTTGAGCTGGGTGGTGATACCGCAGGCCAGCTCGACGATCTCCAGGCCGCGGGCCACCTCGCCCAGCGCGTCCGAGTGGACCTTGCCGTGCTCGGCGGTGATCAGCTCGGCGATCGCGTCGCGGTTGGCGTCGAGCAGCGCGCGGTACCGGAAGAGCACCGCGGTGCGGGCCGCGAGGGAGGCTGTGCCCCAGGTCGCGTACGCGGCCTTCGCCGTGGCGACCGCCGCGTCGACCTCCTCGACCGAGGCGAGCGCGACCTGCGTGGTCACCTCGCCGGTCGCCGGGTCGGTGACCGGACCCCAGTTGCCCGACGTGCCCTCGACGGCCTTGCCACCGATCCAGTGGTTGACGGTCTTCGTCGTCATGATGACTTGCTCCTCAGTACCTTTTAGAGATGGCGGCGTCGGGCGGCGACTTGCCTGTCGTACTCCTCCCGGGCCTTGACCGCCGACGGGCGGGTCGCGGTCTCGGCCACGGGCACATCCCACCACGCCTGGGCAGGGGGCGGGCCCGACACTGTGTCTGCCGTTTCGGTCTCCACGTAGACACATGTGGGAACGTCGGCCGCCCGAGCCGTGGCCAGGGCTTCGCGCAGGTCGTCGCGGGTCTTCGCGCGTAGTACGGACATGCCCAGGGAGGCCGCGTTGGCCGCCAGGTCGACGGGGAGCGGATCGCCGGTCGCATAGCGATACGCCGTGCCCAGGCGCTCCGCTCCGACCGACTCCGAGAGGCCGCCGATGGAGGCGTATCCGTGGTTCTGCAGGATGACGATCTTGATGGGGAGCCCCTCCTGGACGGCCGTGACGATTTCGGTCGGGTTCATCAGATACGTACCATCGCCGACCAGCGCCCACACCGGCCGCCCGGGCGCCGCGAGCTGGACGCCGATCGCGGCGGGGATCTCGTAGCCCATGCAGGAGTAGCCGTACTCGACGTGGTACTGGTCGCGGGAGCGGGTGCGCCAGAGCTTGTGGAGGTCGCCGGGGAGGGAGCCCGCGGCGTTGATGAGGATGTCGTCACCCGTCACCAACTCATCGAGCACACCCAGGACTTGGGCCTGGGTGGGACGGGCGTCCGCTGCCCCGCCCCCGTAGGCGGCGTCGACCCGTGCCTCCCACTCCGCCTTCGCGTCCGCGTGCCGCGCCGCGACCCGGTGTCCGTCCAGCGCCGACGTCAGCGCCTCCAGCGCCGCGCGCGCGTCCGCGACCAGCGTGAGCCCCGCCATCTTGTGGGCGTCGAAGGGCGCGATGTTGAGGTTGAGGAAGCGGACGCCCGGGGCGGAGAAGAGGGTCGCTGACGCAGTCGTGAAGTCGGACCAGCGGGTGCCGACGCCGATCACCAGGTCGGCCTCGCGGGCGAGCCCGTTCGCGGTCGCCGTCCCCGTGTGACCGATCCCGCCGACGTCGGCGGGGTGGTCATGGCGCAGCGACCCCTTGCCCGCCTGGGTCGAGGCGACCGGGATGCCGGTGGCGTCGGCGAAGGCGCGCAGGGCGTCCTCGGCTGCGCTGTGGTGGACGCCGCCGCCCGCGACGACCAGGGGCCGGCGGGCGTCGCGGATCGCACGGGCCGCCTCCGCCAGTTCGTACGGCTCGGGGGCCGGCCTGCGCACATGCCAGACGCGGTGCGCGAAGAACTCCTCGGGCCAGTCGTACGCCTCCGCCTGCACGTCCTGCGGCAGGCAGAGCGTGACGGCACCCGTCTCCACCGGGTCCGACAGGACCCGCATCGCGGCCAGCGCGGCAGGGATCAGCGCCTCGGGACGGGTGATCCGGTCGAAGTACTTCGAGACGGGCCGCAGACAGTCGTTGACCGACACATCGCCCGCGTAAGGGACTTCGAGCTGCTGCAGCACCGGGTCGGCCGGACGTCCCGCGAAGGTGTCGCCGGGCAGGAGCAGCACCGGCAGGTGGTTGATGGTGGCGAGGGCGGCCCCGGTGACCAGATTGGTGGCGCCGGGCCCGATCGAGGTGGTGACGGCGTGCGCGGACAGACGCCCGCTCTGGCGGGCGTAGCCGACGGCCGCATGCACCATGGCCTGCTCGTTGCGGCCCTGGTGGTACGGCATGAGCTCGGGCCCCGCCTCCACCAGCGCCTGCCCGACGCCCGCCACATTGCCGTGCCCGAAGATGCCCCAGGTGGCTCCGACGAGCCGATTCCGTACGCCGTCCCGCTCGGTGTACTGCGCGGCCAGGAAGTTGATCAGCGCCTGCGCGGTGGTGAGCTTCACCGGTACCTCTCCTCGTGATCGGGGTGGAAGCTGATCTGCCACTCGCGCAGCTCGCCGGGGCCTGCCATCACATTCAGGTAGTACATGGTGCGGCCCGGCGGCGCGATGGAAGGCCCGTGCCAGCCGTCGGGGATCAACACCGCGTCGCCGGTGGCGACTTCGGCGAGCAGATCGGTGCCGCCCTCGCGGGAGGGCGAGACGCGCTGGTAGCCGAGGCCGCCGTCCTCGAACTCGTAGTAGTAGATCTCCTCCAGTACGGACTCGGCGCCCGGGCGGTGCTCGTCGTGCTTGTGCGGCGGGTAGGAGGACCAGTTGCCGCCGGGGGTCAGGACCTCGACGGCGATCAGCCGGTCGCAGTCGAAGCTGTGGGCGGCGGCGAAATTGTGCACGCGCCGCGCGCAGTTGCCGCTGCCGCGCTCTTCGACGGGTACCTCCGGCGCGGGGCCGTAGCGGGCGGGGAGTCGTCGCCCGCACCTCGCTCCTGCCAGGGCGAAGCGGCCTCCCGCACCGGAGGCGATCTGGGCGTGGGCGTCGCGCGGTACGTACACGAAGTCGCTGACTCCGTCGAACACACCTGTCCTGCCCCGCAGTTCGAAGATCTCCCCGTCGACGAGGACCGTACAGCCACCCTGCAACGGCAGCACGATCCACTCGCTGTCGCCCGCGGAAAGAAGATGTGAACCTCCGGCGTCGAGTTCGAGCACGCGCAGCGAGGAGTGGCCCCAGCCGGCCCGCTTGGGGTCGATATCGAGGGCGTACGGGCCTCGGGCCGCGCTTCCCGCCCGTACGACGAGCTGGTCGTCCTTCATGATCGCCTCCTGTGGGGCGGAGAGAGTTAGAGCAGTCCGACGGCGGTGTCGACGGCCGCCGCCACGTCCCCGTCACCGGGGTAGAGCAGCGAGCGTCCGGCCACCAGCCCCTGAACTGTGGGGAGTTGGAGCGCCTTGCGCCATTTCTCGTACGTACCGTCCTGGTCGCCACCGGTCTCGCCGCCCAGCAGCACGGCGGGCAGGGTCGAGGTCTCCATGACGCGGGCCATCTCGTCGGGGTCGGCGGTGACGGGGACCTTCAGCCAGGTGTACGCGGAGGTGCCCGCGAGCCCCGATGCGATGGCGATGGAGCGGGTGACGGCGTCGGCGGTGAGGTCGGTGCGGAGCGTCCCGTCCGCCCGGTCCCGGTGGCAGATGAACGGCTCGACGAAGACGGGGAGCCTGCGGGCCGCCATGGCGTCGATGGCGCGGGCGGTGGAGTGGAGCGTGGTGAGCGATCCGGGGTCCTCGTAGTCGATACGGAGCAGGAGCTTGCCCGCGTCGAAACCGAGGCGGGAGAGGTCCTCGGGGCGGTGGCCGGTGAACCGGTCGTCGAGCTCGAAGGAGGCTCCGGCGAGCCCGCCGCGGTTCATCGACCCCATGACGACCTTCCCCTCCAGGGCGCCGAGGAGGAGCAGGTCGTCGAGGATGTCGGCGGTGGCCAGCACGCCGTCGACGCCGGGTCTGGAGAGGGCGAGGCAGAGGCGTTCGAGCAGGTCGAGGCGGTTGGCCATGGCGAGTTGGCGGGCGCCGACGGCGAGGGAGCCGCGGGCGGGGTGGTCGGCTGCGACGATCATCAGCCGGCCGCTGTCGCCGAGGAGCGGGCGACGGGTGCGGCGGGCCGCGGCCTCCGCGACGGCCTCGGGGTGGCGGCTGCGGATCGCGACGAGGTCGGCGACGGAGATCACGGCCGTGGGGTCCCCCCGTCCAGGAGCGCCTCGACCTCGGGCGGGTAGGGCATCGCGGTGGAACAGGCGAGGCGCGATGCGACGATGGCGCCGGCGGCGTTGGCGTACCGGACCGTGCGGTCCAGGTCCCAGCCGGAGAGCAGGCCGTGGCAGAGCGCACCGCCGAAGGCGTCGCCGGCGCCGAGGCCGTTGACGACTTCGACGGGGACGGGCGGGGCTTCGACGGTGGTGCCGTCGCGGTGGAGGGCGAGGACGCCCTTGGGTCCTTGCTTCACGACGGCGAGTTCGACGCCGTGGTCGAGCAACGCGTGGGCGGCGGCGAGGGGTTCGCGCTCGCCGGTCGCGATCTCGACTTCGTCGATGTTGCCGATGGCGATGGTGGTGTGGGCGAGGGCGGCGGCGTAATGAGGGCGCGGGTCTTCCCCGCCCCAGAACATGGGCCGCCAGTCCAGGTCGAACACGGTGGCGCTACGGGTCGCCTGCGGAGGGCCGGATTCCCCCACCCCGCCCCTTCCCGGCTGTGACATTTTGCGGCTCCGCCGCGGGGGGGCTCCCGCCCCGGACCCCGAGCCCCGGAGAGCGGGGGCTCCGCCCCCTGCACCCCCGAACGCGGCCTCCGGCCGCGTGTCCTCAATCTCCCCCAAGCTCTCAACTTCGTTCGAGCAGGGGGGACCCCCTTGACGGGCTTGATTTTGCTGAACTTCACTCAGGAGACCGGGGTCCGGGGCGGAGCCCCGGCGGGGGTGAACACCCGCCCCCCTCGCCCGCATCGCAGCCAGCGTCGCCCCCCGGCTGGGCTCCGCGCACAACCCCGTCCCCGTCACCCAGAAGATCCGCGCCGCCCGCACAGCCTCCAGGTCCAGCTCCCCCTCCTCGATCACCAGATCAGGAGCCACCGGCTGCCGGTAGAAGTACAGCGGAAAATCGTCGGGCGGAAAGATCTCGCAGAACGTCACCGGCGTCGGCAGCCCGTCCACCACCCCCACCCACCGGTCGTCCACCCCGAACTCCCGCAGTTCCC
Source organism: Streptomyces sp. NPDC050738 (assembly GCF_040654175.1). Lineage (NCBI taxonomy): Bacteria > Bacillati > Actinomycetota > Actinomycetes > Kitasatosporales > Streptomycetaceae > Streptomyces > Streptomyces sp. NPDC050738. The sequence goes on from NZ_JBFAHN010000003.1 coordinate 226,411, forward strand.
GCCGCAGATACTCCCCGAACGGATCCGCCCCGGTCCGGGTGATCACCGCGACCCTGCGCCCCAGCCGCGCCGCGGCGACCGCGACGTTCGTCGCCGAGCCGCCGAGGAACTTCCCGAACGTCTCGACCCGCGCGAGCTCCACACCCACCTGGAGCGGATACAGATCCACGCCGATCCGGCCCATCGTGATCAGGTCGTACACCCGCACGCCCTCCTCGTCGCCGCCGCCAGGACTGCCACCGCCCCCCAGGTCTAATCCCTCCCCCACCCCCTGTCAACGCAATGTCCGGACATTCGGACCAACCCTTGACACCCCTCCCGCCCCCCGTCCAGCCTGGCCACATGACGCGTATCCGGATCGGTTCGGCCCCCGACTCCTGGGGGGTCTGGTTCCCCGAAGACCCCGCCCAAGTCCCCTGGCCCCGCTTCCTCGACGAGGTCGCGGACGCGGGCTACGAGTGGATCGAGCTCGGCCCCTACGGCTACCTCCCCACCGACCCCGCCCGCCTGGCCGGCGAGCTCGCCGCCCGCGGCCTCCGCGTATCCGCCGGAACCGTCTTCACCGGCCTCCACCACGGCCCCGCCGTCTGGGACGCCACCTGGAAACACGTCGCGGACGTCGCCGCACTCGCCCGGGCCACGGGCGCCGGCCACCTCGTCGTCATCCCGTCCTTCTGGCGCGACGACAAGACGGGCAAGGTCATCGAGGACCGCACCCTCACCCCCGCCCAGTGGCGCCAACTCGCCACCCAGACCGCCCGCCTGGGCCGCGAGGTCCAGGACCGCTTCGGCCTGCGCATCGCCGTCCACCCGCACGCCGACACCCACATCGACACCGAGGCGAACGTCAGCCGCTTCCTGGATGCGACCGACCCCGACCTGGTCTCGCTCTGCCTGGACACCGGCCACTACGCCTACTGCGGCGGCGACAGCGTGCAGCTCATCAAGACGTACGGGGAGCGGATCGGCTATCTCCACCTCAAGCAGGTGGACCCGGCCGTCCTCGCCCAAGTGCGCGCGCACGAGACCCCGTTCGGCCCCGCCGTCGCCCAGGGCGTCATGTGCGAACCCCCGAACGGCATCCCCGCCCTGGAACCGGTTCTGGCCGCCGCCCGCGCGCTGGACCGCGAGGGCGGCCTCTTCGCCGTCGTCGAGCAGGACATGTACCCCTGCCCGCCCGACCGCCCGCTCCCCATCGCCCGCCGCACCCGTGCCTTCCTGCGCTCCTGCGGAGTTTGACCTGTTGTTCGAACTCTGAGTCGACAACGAGGAGCAGCACATCTTCATGCGTACGCAATGGACAGCGGCCGCCGTCACCGCCGCGGCCGTACTCGCCCTGATGTCCACCACCGCCCACGCCGGCGAGCAGGTGCCCACCGCCGACACCGCAGCCGCCTGCGCCTTCTACGACGGTGACGCGCTCACCGTGTACGGGCAGCGCGGCGAGAGGGTGTCGCAGATCCAGTGCATGCTCGCCAACCGGCGCTACCTCCCCTGGAAGGCGGTCGACGGGATCTTCGGCGACCGGACCCTGGCGGCCGTCGAGCGCTTCCAGCGCGACCATCCGCCGCTGGCCGCGGACGGCATGGTGGGGGCGCTCACCTGGAACGCGCTCTGGTACGCGTAACCACCCCACCCCAGGAGCCGGATCAGGGCCGCACGGCCCGGATCCGGCTCTTTCCCTTTTGTCGTACAACACCCCATGTGACGCATGTGTCACAGCAGTTACCCTCCCGTCACGCATGTCTCCATTACGCGGGCTTTCCGTCACAGGAGATCGACAGCCATACCTCCGACCTCACTCTCCGTCGTTCACCGGGCACAGGCTGAGTGATCGCCAGCGTCCGTGCCGCGACTCCCCCGCCGGCCCCCAGGCCGACGTCGCGGCGTACGCAGGGAGGTGCCCGCATGACCGACCGAAGGCTCTGGTCCTACAAGGAGATTGCAGCTCACATCCGGGTGCAGCCGGACACGGTGCGCTCGTACCGCAAGCACGGACTGCTCCCGCCGCCCGACCTCGTGGAGAACGGAAAGCCGTACTGGTTCGCGGACACGATCCGCGCCTGGCAGGCCCGCCGGCCGGGCACGAGAGGCAGCAGGGACAAGTACTGATCCGGCCGCCCGGGGCCTGCACCGGCGTAACGCCGGTGCAGGCCCTGCGGGTTCAGCGCTGGGGTTCGACGACCGTCACACCGCCCGCGCCGCCACGCGCCGTCCCCATCGCCGAGAGGGCGGCGGGGGCCTCGTCCAGGCCGATCACCGAGGTGACCAGCAGGTCGGGGCGCAGGGCGCCGGAGGCGACCATCGCCATCATCGGGGCGTACGCGTGCGCCGCCATCCCATGGCTGCCGAGCAGCTCCAGCTCCCAGCCGATCACCCGTTCCATGGGGATCACCGGGTCCCCCGCGGCCGACGGCAGCAGGCCGACCTGGACGTGGCGGCCTCGCCTGCGCAGGCTGCCGACAGAGGCCGCGCAGGTACGCGCAGAGCCCAGCGCGTCCAGCGAGAGATGGGCTCCGCCGCCGGTCAACTCCCGTACCGAGGACGCCGTATCGCCACCCTCGGCCAGTACGCACTCCACCGCCCCGAACCGCCGCGCCAGCTCCAGCGCCCCCGGCGCCACGTCCACCGCCACCACCCGCGCGCCGGAGGCCGCCGCGATCATGACCGCGGAGAGGCCGACCCCGCCGCAGCCATGGACCGCCACCCACTCGCCGGGGGCGACGCGCCCCTGCGCGACCACCGCCCGGAACGCCGTCGCGAAGCGGCAGCCGAGGCCCGCCGCTGTGGCGTACGCGAGGTCGTCGGGGAGCGCGATGAGATTGATGTCGGCGTTGTCCAGGGCCACGTACTGGGCGAAGGAACCCCAGTGGGTGAAGCCCGGCTGCGTCTGGCGCTCACAGATCTGGTGATCCCCTGCGGCGCAGGACGCGCAGCGGCCGCAGGCGCAGACGAAGGGGACGGTGATCCGGTCGCCGGGCAGCCAGTTGGCGACCTCGGAGCCCACCGACTCGACGACACCGGCGAGTTCATGGCCGGGGACGTGCGGCAGCGTGATGTCCGGGTCGTGGCCCATCCAGCCGTGCCAGTCGCTGCGGCACAGCCCCGTCGCCTCGACGCGGATCACGGCGCCGTGGCGCGAGGGCTCGGGATCGGGGACATCCCGTACCGCGGCGGGCTGTCCGTACTGCTCGTAGACCACTGCGCGCATCATCCCGACACCGTACTCACCAGGCCGTTCACCAGGATTCCGCGCCCTGGATCGGCCCGTTGGGCATCGTCCTCGCGCCCCTCCCCGCCCGGATCCTGAGCGCGATCAGCGGGAACACCAGTACGGAGACCATGCCCGCCCCGACGAGCGCCGCCGCCTCGCCCGCGTCAAGGACCTTGTCCTCGACGCCGATCGTGGTGATCGCCACGACCAGCGGCAGCGCGGTCGAGCCGAAGAGGGTGAGCGCCTTGCGGTCCTTGCGGCTCAGGTCGCGCGGGGCGAGGAACCAGATCGGTCCGCCCCGTACGACGAGGAACAGCACCAGGAACACGGGCAGCAGGATCAGCGCACGGCCGCCGTCGAGCAGCGCGCGCAGGTCGAACTCGATCCCGGTGACGATGAAGAAGATCGGTACGAGGAAGCCGAAGCCCATCGCCTCGACCTTCTCCAGGATCTCCCCGCTGCTCTCGGGGACCGCGCCGTGCAGGACGAGGCGGGTGACCATCCCGGCCGCGAAGGCGCCGAGCAGGACGTCGAGACCGAGCGCCTGGGAGAGTCCCAGCATCGCCGCGAGCACCAGCACCACGAAGCGGACCGCGAACTGGCCGCTGGAGTGGAGGGTCTTGGCGATCACGCTCGCGAACCAGGGGGCCTTGGGCCGCATCGCCCAGAAGACCGCACCCGCCGTCAGCGCGGCGAAGGCGGCGAGCAGGGCGGTCGATTCGCCGGGGTTGCGGCCGCTGAGCAGGAGCGCCATCGCGATGATCGGCCCGAACTCCCCCACCGCGCCGACCGCCATCATCACCGAGCCGAAGCGGCTGTGCAGATCGCCGGAGTCGCGCAGTACGGGCAGCACGGTGCCCAGTGCGGTGCTGGTCAGCGCGGTGCCGATGTAGACGCCCTTGCTGAAGCCGCCGCTCGAGAGCAGCACGCCGATCGTCAGGCCGAGTACGAGCGCGATGACCCAGGCCCAGCCCGCCCGTTTCAGCGTGTCGCCGCGGACCTTGTCGAACTCGATCTCGTAACCGGCCAGGAAGATCAGCATCGCCAGGCCGAGTTCGGAGAGTCCGTCGGTCGCCGCGTCCGTGTGGGCCCAGTTCAGGACGTCGGGGCCGATCGCGATGCCGAGCAGGATCTCGAAGATGACGAGCGGCACGGGCAGCCAGCGGCCCACCCCGTAGGCGAGGAGCGGTGCGAGCACGGCGATGGACATGATCAGGACCAGCGTCCCCGTATGCGACATATGGGGTATTTATCATAGGCTCCGGACAAGTTGGCCCATAGTGGAGGGAATCCGCGTGACGCAGCACATCGATCCCGGCGGTCCGTCAGCAGCGCCTCAGGTACGGCCCGGTCTGTGGAAGCGCTGCCTGTGGGGCGGACTCGCACTCTGGGTGCTGACAGCGATCGTCACGTACGCGACCCAGAACACGACCCTGCTCCCGACCCTCATCCTGCTCGGCTCGTTCCTGACGCCGACCGTCTTCGTGCTCTGGGCATACGAGCGCCACGGCTCCGACTTCGGCGTGAACCTGCTCCTCGGCTGCTTCGTCACCGGCGGCATCCTCGGGGTGCTGGGCGCCTCGGTCATGGAGTACTACCTGCTCCACCCGTCGGCCTGGATGTTCCTCGGCGTCGGGCTGATCGAGGAGGCGGTGAAGCTTCTCGCCCTGATGTTCGTGCTGCGGCGCTATCCGAGGGTCCACGGAATGCGGGCCGGCCTGGTGCTCGGTGCGACCGTCGGCTTCGGCTTCGCGGCCTTCGAGAGCGCGGGGTACGCCTTCAACGCTGCGGTCACCATGCGCGGCATCGATCTGCGCTCGCTCCTGGAGACGGAAATCCTGCGCGGACTGCTCGCACCCTTCGGGCACGGCCTGTGGACGGCGATCGCGGGCGGGGTGCTGCTCGCCTTCCGCAAGCCGGATGGGCGCTTCCGCTTCACCGGTCCGGTCGTTGTGACGTATGTCGGCGTCGCGGTCCTGCACGCGCTGTGGGACTCGATGCACGGCATCGCGATCTGGCTGGTCGCGAAGATCACCGCGAGCAGCTGGGACCGGCAGCTCTTCGCGCTCGGCTACATCCCCACGCCGACGGACGAGCAGAAGCACCTGTTCACGCTCTTCTCGGTGGGCGGGCTCGTCGTGATCACGGCCCTCGCGCTGCTCTGGCTGCGGTCGCTGTCTCGACGCGATACCCCCTAGGGGTATAGTGTGGCGGGTGTCAGGGGGTCGCGGGACCTACCGCAGGACCACTGGCGCACCATGGGTACGTACATCCCTGAAGAGGAGAACGAGATGACCGCCGAGACCGAGATCCCTCAGACTGCCCCGACCGCCGGTTCCTGCTGCGGCGGCGGATCTTGTGGCCCCTCCGGTTCCGCCGAGGTCGAGGTGGGCGCGGTCACCGCCGTCTACCAGGTGACCGGCATGACCTGCGGCCACTGCGAGGGTGCCGTCTCCGGCGAGATCTCGGAGCTTCCCGGGGTGAGCTCGGTGAAGGCCGTGGCCTCGACGGGCCAGGTGACCGTGGTCTCCAAGGCCCCGCTGGACGAGGAGGCCGTGCGCGCGGCGGTCGACGAGGCGGGATACGAGCTCGTGGGCCGGGTCTGACGCACCAGCGCAACACCGCACCGACCCTCCGGGCCGTACCCGACCAGTTCCATACTGGTGGTGTACGGCCCGGTCTCGTTTTGGAGCACGTCAGTGGAAACGCCTCAGGTCCCGCAGGTCGAGCTCGTCGTCGGCGGGATGACCTGCGCCTCGTGCGCGGCCCGCATCGAGAAGAAGCTCAACCGCATGGACGGGGTCGAGGCCACCGTCAACTACGCCACGGAGAAGGCCAGGGTCGCCTTCGGCGACGGGGTCGAGGTGGCCGATCTGATCGCCACGGTCGTGAAGACCGGGTACACGGCCGAGGTCCCGGCACCCGTGGACGCCTCATCCGAGGACGCGGCAGCCGGTGAGACCACCCCCGATCCCGAGCTTGCCGCGCTGCGTCAGCGGCTCCTCGTGTGCGCCGTGCTCGCGCTGCCCGTCGTCCTGATCTCTATGGTCCCGGGCCTCCATTTCGACAACTGGCAGTGGCTCGCGCTGACCCTCGCCGCCCCCGTCGTCGTCTGGGGCGGCCTCCCCTTCCACCGGGCCGCCTGGACCAACCTCAGGCACGGCGCCGCGACCATGGACACCCTGGTCTCGGTGGGCACACTGGCCGCCTTCAGCTGGTCCCTGTGGGCGCTGTTCATCAGTGGATCCATGGACATCTACCTCGAAGTCGCCTCCGGGGTCGTGACCTTCATCCTGCTCGGGCGCTATCTGGAGGCCCGGTCCAAGCGGAAGGCGGGCGCCGCCCTGCGCTCGCTCCTGGAACTGGGCGCCAAGGACGTGGCGGTCCTTCACGGGAGTACGGAGGTACGGATTCCGGCCGGCCGCCTCTCCGTCGGCGACCGCTTCGTCGTACGGCCCGGGGAGAAGATCGCCACCGACGGGCGGGTCGTCGAGGGCAGTTCGGCCGTGGACGCCGCCCTGCTGACCGGGGAATCGGTGCCGGTGGACGTCGGTGCCGGGGACCTTGTCACCGGGGCGACGGTCAATGTGTCGGGCCGCCTGGTCGTCGAGGCGACCCGGATCGGCGCCGACACCCAACTGGCGCGGATGGCGCAGCTGGTGGAGGACGCGCAGAACGGCAAGGCGCAGGTGCAGCGGCTCGCCGACCGTATCGCCGCCGTCTTCGTGCCCGTGGTCCTGGTGATCGCGGCGGGCACGCTCGCGGGCTGGCTGCTGGCGGGCGGGAGCGGGACGGACGCCTTCACCGCCGCCGTGGCGGTCCTGATCATCGCCTGCCCCTGCGCCCTGGGCCTCGCCACTCCGACCGCCCTCATGGTCGGGACCGGCCGGGGCGCCCAACTCGGCATCCTGATCAAGGGTCCCGAGGTCCTGGAGTCGACCCGGCGCGTGGACACCGTCGTACTCGACAAGACGGGGACCGTGACCACCGGGCGGATGGCGCTGGTCGCCGTACATCCCGTACTGGGAACGGACGAGACGCGATTGCTGCGGCTGGCCGGGGCCCTGGAGCACGCCTCGGAGCACCCGGTCGCCCGCGCCGTCGCGGCGGCCGCCCAGGAACGGACCGGCAGCCTGCCTGCGGTGACCGGCTTCACGAACGTCCCCGGGCTCGGCGTGCACGGCACGGTGGAGGGGCACGAAGTGCTGGCCGGGCGCGGTCGGTTGCTGGTGGAGGCGGGCATCGAGGTGCCGCAGGCGCCGGCCGAGGGGCGTACGGCCGTGTACGTCGCCTGGGACGGGAAGCCCCGCGGAGTCCTGGCCGTCGCTGACACGGTGAAGGAGACCAGTGCGGAGGCCGTACGGAACCTGCGCGGCCTGGGGCTGCGGCCGGTCCTGCTGACCGGGGACGGCCGTGCGGTCGCCGAGGCGGTGGCGGCCGAGGTCGGGATCGCCCCCGAGGACGTCCACGCCGAGGTCCTGCCGGAGGAGAAGGCCGCCGTCGTCGCTCAACTGCAGGCCGGCGGCCGGACGGTGGCGATGGTCGGCGACGGCGTCAACGACGCGGCCGCGCTGGCCACCGCCGATCTGGGCCTGGCGATGGGGACGGGCACGGACGCGGCCATCGAGGCGGGCGACCTCACGCTCGTACGGGGAGATCTGCGCACCGCCGCCGATGCGATCCGCCTGTCGCGCAGGACCCTCGCCACGATCAAGGGCAATCTCTTCTGGGCCTTCGGCTACAACGTGGCGGCGCTTCCGCTGGCCGCCGCGGGTCTGCTCGATCCCATGATCGCGGGAGCCGCCATGGCTTTCTCGTCCGTATTCGTTGTCACCAACAGCCTCAGGCTGCGATCCTTCACGTAGTGCACGCGCGGCTTCACAGCTCGCACACGAATGAGACGTGGATCACACATAATTGGGGGTAACCATTGGGCCCCCTCGTGAGTCTTAGTGGGCGATGCCAAGGATGTCTTGGGGGACGTCCGTGGAATGTCTTGGGGGACGTTCCAGGCAATGCGTAGGCCGGGGCACGTCCGGCGGGGAGCTTGAGCGGCCCTCCCGCACGGTGCGTACCCCGGCAGACCGCACACAGAGACCGGCTGCAGCCAGCAGACGCCCGGCCCGGATCCCGTGGGGGGAATCCGACCGGGGGAATGGGAAGCGCCCCGATCGTCGACCCGTGGGGGGATCGGCGGCGGGGCGCTTTCCGCTTACTGCGCTCGCCCCGGGGCGAGCCGTAGTCAGCTAGCTGTTCAGCGGCCTTCGACCGGGACGAACTCCCGCAGGACCTCGCCCGTGTAGATCTGGCGCGGGCGGCCGATGCGCGAACCCGGCTCCTTGATCATCTCGTGCCACTGGGCGATCCAGCCGGGGAGCCGGCCGATCGCGAAGAGCACGGTGAACATCTCGGTCGGGAAGCCCATCGCCCGGTAGATCAGACCCGTGTAGAAGTCGACGTTCGGGTAGAGGTTGCGCGAGACGAAGTACTCGTCGGAGAGCGCGTGCTCCTCCAGCTTGAGCGCGATGTCCAGCAGCTCGTCGGACTTGCCGAGGGCCGAGAGGACGTCGTGCGCGGCAGCCTTGATGATCTTCGCGCGCGGGTCGAAGCTCTTGTAGACCCGGTGGCCGAAGCCCATGAGCCGGACGCCGTCCTCCTTGTTCTTCACCTTGTTGATGAAGGAGTCCACGTCGCCGCCGTCGGCCTGGATGGCCTCCAGCATCTCCAGCACGGACGCGTTGGCGCCGCCGTGCAGGGGGCCCCACAGGGCGCTGATGCCGGCGGAGATCGAGGCGAACATGTTCGCCTGCGAGGAGCCGACCAGACGCACGGTGGAGGTCGAGCAGTTCTGCTCGTGGTCCGCGTGCAGGATGAGCAGCTTCTCGAGCGCCGAGACGACGACCGGGTCCGGCACGTACTCCTGGGCCGGGACCGAGAAGGTCATGCGCAGGAAGTTCTCGACGTAACCCAGGTCGTTGCGCGGGTAGACGAAGGGGTGCCCGATCGACTTCTTGTACGCGTACGCGGCGATCGTCGGCAGCTTGGCGAGCAGCCGGATCGTCGAGAGGTGGCGCTGCTGCTCGTCGAACGGGTTGTGGCTGTCCTGGTAGAACGTGGACAGCGCGGACACGACCGAGGACAGCATGGCCATCGGGTGCGCATCACGCGGGAAGCCGTCGAAGAACCGCTTGACGTCCTCGTGCAGCAGCGTGTGCTGGGTGATCTCGTTCTTGAAGGTCGACAGCTCGTCGACCTTCGGAAGCTCACCATTGATGAGCAGATAAGCCGTCTCCAGGAAGCTGCTCTGCTCGGCGAGCTGCTCGATGGGGTACCCGCGGTAGCGCAGGATGCCCTGCTCGCCGTCGAGGTAGGTAATGGCGGATTTATAGGCGGCGGTATTGCCATATCCGCTATCGAGGGTCACCAGACCGGTCTGGGCCCGGAGCTTCCCGATGTCGAAGCCGGTGTCGCCGACGGTGCTGTCGATCACCGGGTAGGTGTACTCGCCATCGCCGTACCGCAGTACTACAGAGTTGTCGCTCACGTCATCCCTCACCGACGTAGTGCCTCTTCTTCGAGGTGCCCTGACTGTCTCTACCATCCCCCACTTGGCTCAGCAGAGTGCACTCGGGGTCGCCCATTGGGCTAATTAGCGGCACTCAGTGCCGCCAACCTGCTCATCCTGCCCCCTTCGCCCCGGTTCCGGAAGGGCGGGGTGAGGTTTCACACGATCTCCGCTACCTGCCACCGCCTGACAGCCGGTGATCCAGTGCGGTAAAGCGCCTGCCTGCGGAAACCGTACGGACAGCCTGCCCGATCGCCTTCCGCGACCCTACGAGGACGACGAGCTTCTTGGCCCGGGTGACCGCCGTGTAGAGCAGATTGCGCTGGAGCATCATCCAGGCGCCGGTGGTCACCGGAATCACCACCGCCGGATATTCGCTCCCCTGGGAGCGGTGGATGGTGACGGCGTAGGCGTGCGCGAGCTCGTCCAGCTCGTCGAAGTCGTACCCCACTTCCTCGTCTTCATCCGTCAGCACCGTGAGCGTCTGTTCGTCCACGTCCAGCGCGGTGACGACGCCCACCGTGCCGTTGAAGACTCCGTTCGCGCCCTTGTCGTAATTGTTGCGAATCTGGGTGACCTTGTCGCCGACGCGGAACACCCTGCCGCCGAACCGCTTCTCCGGGAGGTCCGGCCTGGCGGGCGTGATCGCCTGCTGGAGCAGCCCGTTGAGGTTCCCGGCGCCCGCGGGTCCCCGGTGCATCGGCGCGAGCACCTGGATGTCCCTGCGCGGGTTCAGGCCGAACTTCTGCGGGATGCGGCGGGCCGCCACGTCGACGGTCAGCAGACCCGCCTCCTCGGTCTCCTCGGCGACGAAGTGAAAAAAGTCGGGCAGGCCCTGGGTGATGGGCTGCACCCCGGAGTTGATGCGGTGGGCGTTGGTGACGACACCGGACTGCTGGGCCTGGCGGAAGATCCGGGTGAGCCTGACATTCGGTACGGGACTGATCGCCGCGAGGAGGTCGCGCAGCACCTCGCCCGCCCCCACCGAAGGCAGTTGGTCCACATCGCCGACCAGGAGCAGATGCGCGCCGGGGGCGACCGCCTTGACGAGCTTGTTGGCGAGGAGCAGATCGAGCATGGACGCCTCGTCGACCACCACCAGATCGGCGTCGAGCGGCCGGTCCCTGTCGTACGCGGCGTCCCCGCCCGGTTTCAGTTCGAGCAGGCGGTGGACCGTGGAGGCCTCGGCACCGGTGAGCTCGGCGAGGCGCTTGGCGGCCCGTCCGGTGGGGGCGGCGAGCACCACTTTCGCCTTTCTGGCGCGGGCCAGTTCGACGATGGAGCGGACGGTGAAGGACTTGCCGCAGCCGGGGCCTCCGGTGAGGACGGCGACCTTCTCGGTCAGGGCGAGCTTCACCGCCGCCTCCTGCTCGGGGGCGAGCGTGGCGCCCGTACGCCCCGCGAGCCAGCTCAGCGCCTTGTCCCAGGCCACGTCCTGGAAGGCCGGCATCCGGTCCTCGTCGCCGCGCAGGAGGCGCCCCAGCTGGGCGGCGAGGGAGATCTCGGCCCGGTGGAAGGGCACCAGATACACGGCGGTGATCCGCTCCTGGCCGCCCTCCTCCTTGCCGGGCACCTCTTCCCGTACGACACCCTCTTCGGCGGCCAGGGCGTCCAGGCACTCGATGACCAGGCCCATGTCGACCTGGAGGAGCTTCACCGCATCGGAGAGGAGCTGCTCCTCGGGGAGGAAGCAGTGGCCCTGGTCGCTGGACTGGGAGAGGGCGTACTGGAGGCCGGCCTTCACCCGCTCGGGGCTGTCGTGCGGGATGCCGACGGCCTGGGCGATGCGGTCGGCGGTGAGGAATCCGATGCCCCAGACGTCGGCGGCCAGGCGGTACGGCTCGTTCTTCACGACGGAGATCGAGGCGTCGCCGTACTTCTTGTAGATGCGCACGGCGATGGAGGTGGAGACCTCGACGCTCTGGAGGAAGATCATCACTTCCTTGATCGCCTTCTGTTCCTCCCAGGCGGCGGCGATCATCTTGGTGCGCTTGGGGCCGAGGCCGGGGACCTCGACGAGACGCTTGGGCTCCTGCTCGATGATGTCGAGCGTGTCCGTGCCGAAGTGCGTGGTGATGCGGTCGGCCATGACGGGGCCGATGCCCTTGATCAGGCCGGAGCCGAGATAGCGGCGGATGCCCTGGATCGTGGCGGGGAGAACGGTCGTGTAGTTCTCGACGGTGAACTGCTTGCCGTACTGCGGGTGGGAGCCCCAGCGGCCCTCCATGCGCAGCGACTCCCCGGCCTGCGCGCCGAGCAGCGAGCCGACGACGGTGAGCAGATCGCCCCCGCCACGGCCGGTGTCGACCTTGGCGACCGTGTAGCCGTTCTCCTCGTTGCTGTACGTGATCCGCTCCAGGACCCCTTCCAGCACTGCCATGTTGGACATGTGGCCGACGGTATCGCCCGGGTCGGACAGCGGGCACGGGCCTGTGGAAAACCTGTGGCCTGCTCGGCCCCCGTACAGTCGTCTCCTTGACCTTGGAAAGCAGGAGAGACATGCAAGCCGAGTACGAACTGCTGGTCGTGGGCTCCGCCAACGCCGACCTGGTGATCGGCGTCGAGCGCCGGCCCGCCGCCGGCGAGACGGTCCTCGGCGGCGACCTCGCCGTCCACCCCGGCGGCAAGGGTGCCAACCAGGCGGTCGCCGCCGCCCGCCTGGGAGCGCGCACCGCACTCCTCGCGCGGGTCGGCGACGACGCCAACGGCCGCCTCCTGCTGGACTCCCAGCGTGCTTCGGGCGTGGACACGGCGGGTGTGCTGGTCGGCGGCGCACCCACGGGCGTCGCGCTGATCACGGTCGACCCGAGCGGCGACAACAGCATCGTGGTCTCCCCCGGCGCCAACGGCCGCCTCACCCCCGAGGACATCCGGGGCGCGGGCGAGCTGATCGCGGCGGCGAAGGTCGTCTCGGCGCAGCTGGAGATCCCCCTGGAGTCGGTGACGGAGGCGGTCCGGATGCTGGCACCCGATGCCCGCTTCGTACTGAACCCGTCCCCGCCGATGCCGCTGCCCGCCGAGCTCCTAGCGGCCTGTGACCCGCTGGTCGTGAACGAGCACGAGGCCAGGGTCGTGCTCGGCGAGGCGGCGGGGAAAAGCCCGCAGGACTGGGCACGCGGCCTCCTCGCGCTGGGTCCGCGCTCGGTGGTCGTCACGCTGGGCGCGGAGGGCGCGCTGACCGCGGACGCCTCCGGTGCCTTCGCACACGTACCGAGCCTGAAGGTCGACGCGGTGGACACCACGGGCGCCGGCGACGCGTTCACGGCGGCGCTGGCCTGGCGGCTGGGCCGGGGCGAGACGCTCGCCGAGGCGGCGGCGTTCGCGGTACGGGTGGGAGCGGCGGCGGTGACCAGGGCGGGCGCCCAGGAGTCGTACCCGACGGCCGAGGAGCTCGCCGCCCGCTGAGAGCGGGAAATTTAAGGGGGCCCGGTCTTGCGACCGGGCCCCCTCCCGCATTCCCCTCCCCTTTTTTCCCCCTCCACACAGGACTCCCATATCCCCCCGGATCCCCTCCCGGAAGCCCTGATGCCAAGTAAGACCCACGTGACCCAGACAGGGTTGTACGACTGCACGGAGTTATTTTTCCGGAATCCCGGAATGCCGACATTGACGGTCAGTCGTAGCGTTTCAGGCATGAGCGACGATTCGATGCAAAAGGATGTCCTGAGCGAGCTCGGCGACGACAAGCTCCAGGAGATCGCCGGACTGCTCGGTACGGACACGGCGGGTGCGGAGTCCTTCGTGGGCACGGCGGTGTCCGCACTGTCGGGCAGCGAGGTGCAGGAAGCGGTGGCCGAGGTCCCGGCGGCGGTCGCGGAGCCCGAGCCTCAACTGGAGGGCGTGGCCGCGCTGGGCGGCGGCCTGGGCGGCGCGATGATGGGCGGCATGCTCGCGAAGATGAGCCGCCCGATCGCCAACGCTGTGGCGAAGAAGACGGGCCTCCCGGCGGCATCGGTGACACGAGGGATCGAGATCCTGCTGCCGGTGATCATGGCCGTGGTGACCAAGCGAGCAGCCTCCGGCAAGGCGACGGGCGCCGCAGGGACCGCGAAGGGCGGCGGCCTGGGCGACCTGCTGGGCTCGATCCTGGGCGGCGGCAAGAAGTAGCCGGCCCGCGGCCCGGCGGAGGAAAACCGCGGGCGGCGTCGCGCTCCGCATGGATACAGTCCACTCAGCCCGATGTCGTTCAGCGGCCCAGGACGTCGCACGCGGGTTCGCCCCGCAGCGGAAACCCCGGTTCGAATCCGGGCGTCGGCCACCAGAATGTGCGCCATGGGTGCGTCATTCAAGAAGGCCAACGCGGTCCGGCTGCGAGCGCTGGAGCAGCATGCCGCCGCGCGCTGGCCTGAGATCGCGGAGCTGAGCATCCTCGCGAGGGGAGAAGTTGTCCGCCTCAGCGTGTCCTGGACCGGCGAAGAGCGCGAGCGCCCCGGCAAGTTGTGCCGCCTCCGCGAGACGGCCCACCCTGATTTCTGGACCTTCGCGCTCTACTCCTACGCGGAGAAGAGCTACCGGCCGAGCGCGCTGCCCTCGGGAGCGTGGACAGGTTCTCCTGAGGAGATCCTCGACCACGCCTGCGAGCGCCACCTCGGGGCGTACATCCCACCGGCCCGGCTACCGGACGCCGAACTCGCCCACGACGCGGTCGTCCACGCCCTCGTCGACGCCGTCCCCGAGCTCTACGAAGACCTTCTCCTTCACCTCTACAACGAGCACGAGGTCCTGACGCATGTCTTCTTCGCCCTCGACGTCACGCCTTTCGTGATCAACGCCTGGCGCGAGGGACGGTCCGAACTGACCGCCCGGTGCCTGGAGTTCCTCGAACGCGCCATGACCTGCGACGACCCGGACACCCGCAGCGTGGTCGGCACTTCCTTCGTCTATCAGGTCGGCCCCTGGGACCCGCGGATGGCGGCCTTCATCAGAACGTGGCCGCCCGCACTGCTGCGGAACGCCGATCTGCAGGCACCGGAGGCCGGGCTGCGGGTCCAGCGGAGCTAGCGGGCATGCTCGTCGACGCCGTATCGCTTGACCTCAAGCAAAGTTGAGCTTCTAGCCTCGTGGTCATGGGCAGCACCCGACCGAGAGGCCTCACGATGACCACGACCGCCGTTCCCGAGACGTACCGCAACGCCGTCATCGCCCACATCATGATCGAGGGCGCTCGCGCGGCGATCGACTTCTACGTGGAGGCGTTCGGCGCCGAGGAGTTGTTCTGCCTCAACACTCCCGACGGACGCATCCTGCACGCCGAGATCAGCGTCAGGGGATCGACCATCATGCTGGGCGACGCCGAGGGCCCGCTCTTCAGCGCACCCACCCCCGTCGGCGGCACCAACGTGGCCCTGCACGTCTACGTCGACGACGTCGATGCACTCACGCAGCGGGCGGTCGCGGCCGGGGCCGAGCTGTTGCAGGCGCCGGCGGATCAGTTCCACGGTGACCGTACGGCCATGCTGCGCGACCCCCACGGGCATGTCTGGATCTTCCTCACGCACCTGGAGGACCTCACTCCGGATGAGATCGCCCGCCGGGCACGGAAGATGATGTCGTCACCGCCGGCGTAGCCGCACGGCCTCAAGGGAAGCGTTCGACCCGGCACCCCGCTGTTGACGGGTGCCGGGTCGAATCCACGCCGGGAACCGAACGTCCTAGAGCGCGTGCTCGACGAACCGCTCCGCCGTCTCCTTCAGGAGTTCCAGGCCGTCCCGCGCCCACAGCACGTCGTTGAAGAGCTCCACCTCGATCGCGCCCGTGTAGCCCGCCGCGTCCACACGGCCGCGCCACTCGCGCATGTCGATCGATCCGTCGCCGATCTGACCCCGGCCGTTCAGGACGCCCTCGGGCAACGGCGTGGTCCAGTCTGCGAGTTGGAAGGTGTGGATGCGGCCCGCCGCGCCCGCCCTGGCCACCTGCGCCGGGGCCTGGTCGTCCCACCAGATGTGGTACGTGTCGACCGCCACGCCCACCTGGTCCGCCGGGAAACGTTCCGCGATATCCAGGGCCTGCGTCAGGGTGGAGATCACGCAGCGGTCCGCGGCGTACATGGGGTGGAGCGGCTCGATCGCCAGGCGGATGCCTCGCTCTCCCGCGTACGGAGCCAGTTCCGCGATCGCGTCCGCGATGCGTTCCCGTGCTCCGTGCAGGTCCTTCGAGCCCGCCGGAAGACCGCCCGAGACCAGGACCAGGGTGTCCGTGCCGAGCGTGGCCGCCTCGTCGATCGCCGTGCGGTTGTCGGCCAGTGCTGCCGCGCGTTCCTTCGGGTCGATCGCCGTGAGGAAGCCTCCCCGGCACAGCGTCGTGACCGTCAGGCCCGCGTCGCGCACCAGCTTCGCCGCCGATTCCACGCCGTAGTTCTGCACCGGTTCGCGCCACAGGCCGATGCCCGGGATGCCGAGCTCTGCGCAGGCCTCCACCAGGGTGGGGAGCGGGAGTTGCTTCACCGTCATCTGGTTGATGGAGAAGCGGGTCAGATCGTTCGCTGCGGTCACTGCGGGACTCCGTGGACGGTGAGGAGCGACTTCATACGGGACTCCGCCACCGCCGGGTCAGGGAACAGGCCCAGGCCGTCGGCGAGTTCGTACGCCTTCGCGAAGTGCGGGAGCGAGCGGGCCGACTGGAGGCCGCCGATCATGGTGAAGTGCTGCTGGTGGCCCGCCAGCCAGGCCAGGAACACCACTCCTGTCTTGTAGAAGCGGGTCGGCGTCTGGAAGAGGTGACGGGAGAGCGCGACCGTGGGGTCCAGCAGGTCGCGGAAGGCCGCGTCGTCGCCGCGGTCCAGGTGGCGGACCGCTTCGGCTGCCACCGGGCCCAGCGGGTCGAAGATGCCGAGGAGCGCGTGGCTGAAGCCTCGGTCGTCGCCCTCGATCAGTTCGGGGTAGTTGAAGTCGTCGCCCGTGTAGCAGCGCACCCCGTCGGGGAGGCGGCGGCGCAGATCGACCTCGCGCTCGGCGTCCAGGAGCGAGACCTTGATGCCGTCGACCTTGTCGGGGTGCGCGGTGATGACGGCGAGGAAGGTCTCCGTCGCCTCGTCCAGGTCCTCGGAGCCCCAGTAGCCGTCGAGCGCCGGGTCGAACATCGGGCCCAGCCAGTGCAGGATCACCGGCTCCGAGCACTGGCGCAGGAGGTGGCCGTAGACCTCCAGGTAGTCGTCGGGGGTCTTGGCCGCTGCGGCGAGCGCGCGGGACGCCATCAGGATCGCCTGGGCGCCGGTCTCCTCGACGAGGGTGAGCTGGTCCTCGTACGCCTCGATCACGTCGTGCAGCGTCGCCTCGCCGGGAGTCAGCTGGTCGGTGCCGACGCCGCAGGCGATCGCGCCGCCGACGGCCTTCGCCTCGGCGGCGGAGCGGCGGATCAGCTCGGCGGCGTTCGGCCAGTCCAGGCCCATGCCGCGCTGCGCGGTGTCCATCGCCTCGGCGACGCCCAGGCCGTGCGACCACAGGTGGCGACGGAAGGCGAGGGTGGCGTCCCAGTCGACGGCCGCCGGGGAGTCCGGGGAGATGTCGGCGTACGGGTCCGCGACGACGTGGGCCGCCGAGAAGACCGTACGGGAGGCGAGCGCGGCGCCTCCCGGCTGGAAGGCGGTGGGTGCGGTGCGGGGCGCGTAGGTGTACGTGGTGCCGTCCGCGCGTGGGAGCAGGAGGCTCACAGCTGGATCTCCGGGACGTCGAGGCGGGTGCCCTCGGCCGACGACTTGAGGCCCAGCTCGGCGAGCTGGACGCCGCGCGCGCCGGCGAGGAGGTCCCAGTGGTAGGGCTCGTCGAGGGCGATGTGGCGCAGGAAAAGCTCCCACTGGACCTTGAAGCCGTTGTCGAAGTCCGTGTTGTCCGGGACCTCCTGCCACTGGTCGCGGAAGGAGTGCGTGACCGGGAGGTCGGGGTTCCAGACCGGCTTCGGGGTGGAACTGCGGTGCTGGACACGGCAGTTGCGCAGGCCTGCCACCGCCGAGCCTTCGGTTCCGTCCACCTGGAACTCCACCAGCTCGTCGCGGTTCACGCGGACGGTCCAGGAGGAGTTGATCTGGGCGATCGCGCCGCCCTCCAGCTGGAAGATCCCGTACGCGGCGTCGTCGGCCGTCGCGTCGTACGGCTTCGACTGCTCGTCCCAGCGCTCGGGGATGTGGGTGGCGGTGAGCGCCTGGACCGTGGTGACCCGGCCGAAGAGCTCGTGCAGGACGTACTCCCAGTGCGGGAACATGTCGACGACGATGCCGCCGCCGTCCTCGGAGCGGTAGTTCCAGGAGGGGCGCTGCGCCTCCTGCCAGTCGCCCTCGAAGACCCAGTAGCCGAACTCTCCGCGGATGGAGAGGATCTTGCCGAAGAAGCCGCCGTCGATGAGGCGCTTGAGCTTGAGCAGGCCGGGGAGGAAGAGCTTGTCCTGGACCACGCCGTGCTTGATCCCGGCGGCCTGCGCGAGCCGGGCCAGCTCCAGGGCGCCTTCGAGGCCGGTGGCCGTCGGCTTCTCGGTGTAGATGTGCTTGCCGGCCGCGATCGCCTTGCGGATCGACTCCTCGCGGGCCGAGGTGACCTGGGCGTCGAAGTAGATGTGAACCGTCGGGTCGGCGAGGACCGCGTCGAGGTCGGTGGACCAGTGCTCGATGCCGTGCTTCTCGGCCATGGCCTTCAGCACGTGCTCGCGGCGGCCGACCAGGACCGGCTCGGGCCACAGGACCGTGCCGTCGCCGAGGTCGAGTCCGCCCTGTTCGCGGATGGCGAGGATGGAGCGGACCAGGTGCTGGCGGTAGCCCATCCGCCCGGTCACGCCGTTCATGGCGATCCGCA
The DNA here is from genome assembly GCF_040654175.1 of Streptomyces sp. NPDC050738. Classification (NCBI taxonomy): domain Bacteria; kingdom Bacillati; phylum Actinomycetota; class Actinomycetes; order Kitasatosporales; family Streptomycetaceae; genus Streptomyces; species Streptomyces sp. NPDC050738. The sequence continues at coordinate 244,970 of NZ_JBFAHN010000003.1, forward strand.
CTGTCTTACGTGTCACGTCAATCCCTCTCCCGCAATCCCACCACATGAGCCATAGCAAGCGCTTTCTACGCGCTAGAAAGCTAACCTGCGACCGACGGGTCGGACAAGTGCCAATCGGTAATCAATGACAGTCGGCAAGTTGCTCGGAGGAAGAGGCAGAGATGACGACGACGCTCGCGGACGTGGCCGCACGGGCCCGGGTCTCCCCGGCGACGGTCTCCCGCGTCCTGAACGGCAACTATCCGGTCGCCGCCTCCACCCGCGAGCGCGTGCTGCGGGCGGTGGACGAGCTCGACTACGTACTGAACGCGACCGCCAGCTCGCTGGCCGCCGCCACGTCCGACCTCGTCGGCATCCTGGTCAACGACATCGCCGACCCCTTCTTCGGGATCATGGCGGGCGCGGCCCAGTCGGCGATCGGCGGCCAGGAAGGGACCGGCAGGGGCGGCGGCGAGAAGCTTGCCGTGGTCTGCAACACGGGCGGATCGCCCGAGCGGGAGCTGACGTATCTGACGCTGCTGCAGCGGCAGCGCGCGGCTGCCGTGGTGCTGACCGGTGGGGCGGTCGAGGACCCTGAGCATGTCGCCGCGGTCTCGGCCAAGCTCGCGAAGCTGGCGGACGCGGGGACGCGTGTGGTGCTGTGCGGGCGGCCGCCGATGGAGGGCGGTGGGGAGTCCGGCGGGTCTTCCGTGCTGGCTACGCTGAGCTTCGACAATCGGGGCGGAGGGCGTCAACTCACCGAGCATTTGATCGAGTTGGGGCACCGGAGGATCGGGTACGTCGCCGGGCCAGAGGAGCGGACGACCACGCGTCACCGGCTGGAGGGGCACCGCAAGGCGCTGGACGCGGCCGGGATCAAGGACGATCCCCGGCTGGTGATGCACGGGCCCTACTCCCGGCGGTCGGGATTCGAGGCGACGCGCGAACTCCTGGACAGGGAGCCCGAGTTGACCGCCGTCGTCGCCGCGAACGACACCGTGGCGCTGGGGGCGTGTGCGGCGGTGCGCGAGCGGGGGCTGCGAATTCCTGAGGACATCTCGGTGGCCGGCTTCGACGATCTGCCGTTCTCCGTCGATGCGGTGCCTGCGCTGACTACCGTACGGCTGCCGCTGTACGACGCGGGGGCTTGGGCGGGGCGGCTTGCGATGGGGGCTGAGGCGCCGCCTGTGGGTGGGGTTGCCGTGGTGCAGGGGGAGCTTATGGCTCGGGCCTCTACGGGGGTTCCTGGGCGGTGAGGGGTGGGTGCGGGTGCCGCTGCGCGGGGCTTGTCCCCTGGCCCGCCCCTTCCCGCTGTGACATTGCGCGGCTCCGCCGCGGGCGGGGCTGCCGCCCCGGGCCCCGCTTTCGGGGGCTCCGCCCCCGGACCCCCGCTCCTCAATCGCCGGAGGGGCTTGATTTGGCTGGTGTGGGCTTGATGGTGCGGGCCGGTTTGGGTTTTGGCTGGTCTGGCTTGAATGTGGCCGCAGGGGGTTGATTTGCGTCCTCCACCCGCCCTACCGTTGACGCAGTCAAAGAAATCGGCCCTGGGTGGACACCGTGCCCGTACCTGAGATCCGCGCTTTCAACCGCTTCTACACCAACCTCATCGGCGCGCTCGACTACAGCAAGCACCTCTACACCCCCTACACCCTCACCGAATCCCGCGTCCTGTACGAACTCGCTCACGCGCCGCGCACCGACGCCGCCGACCTGCGGGCGGAACTCTCGCTCGACGCCGGGTACTTGAGCCGACTGCTCGCCAAGTTCGAGCGCGAGGGGCTGGTCGAGCGGGCGCCCTCCGTGCTCGATTCGCGGCGCCAGCGCATCACGCTCACGCCCGCCGGGCGCGAGGCCGCGGCCCTGCTCGACGAGCGGTCGCGGGAGGCCGTCAACGCGATGCTCGCCAAGGTCGATCCGGGCGAACGCGACCGGCTCACCGAGGCCATGCGGTCCGTGCGCGAGATCCTGCAGCGGAGTCGTGGCCAGGAAGCCGCGCGGCCCGCGCTGCGCGAACCGGGGCCCGGCGACCTCGGGTGGATCGTGCAGCGACACGGGGCCCTGTACGCAGCCGAGTTCGGGTGGAACACCGAGTTCGAGGGGCTGATTGCCCGGATCGTCGCCGACTTCGCCCAGGACCACGACCCGTATCTGGAACGGGTGTGGATCGCGGAGCTGGACGGCAGCCCGGTCGGCGGCGTCATGTGCGTACGGGACGATGCCCCGGGGACGGCACGGCTGCGGCTGCTGCTCGTGGAGCCGTCCGCGCGCGGGCTCGGCGTGGGGCGCCAACTGGTCGACGCCGTCGTCGCGTTCGCGCGCGAGGTCGGATATCGCGAGCTCGTGCTGTGGACCAACGATGTGCTCGCATCCGCACGCAAGATCTATCAGGGCGCCGGGTTCACCCTCGTCGCCGAGAAGCCGCACCGCTCCTATGGGGCGGATCTGGTCGGACAGGACTGGCGGCTCAGTCTCTCGGAAGGAACAGTGCGTTGAAGTTCGCCTTCTCCACCCTCGGAGTGCCAGGGCTGCCCATAGCCGATGTCGTACGCCTCGCCTCCGGCGCCGGCTACCAGGGCGTCGAGCTCCGGGCCCACCCCGAGGAGCCCCTCCACCCGGGGAGCACAGCGGCCGAACGGGCCGTCGCCGTCGAGGAGTTCGCGCGCGGCGGGATCGAGATCCTCGGTGTGGCCGGGTACGTGAAGGTCGCCGCCGAGGGCGACGACACGGAGGCCGAGCGCGGTCTTGCCGAGCTCGTCGACCTCGCCGCCGACCTCGGCGCGCCCTACGTCCGTGTCTTCCCCGGCGGCGGCGACCAGCCGCAGGACGTTGCGGATGCAACGGCCGCACGGAGGCTGGGTTTCGGGGCCGAGATCGCCGCCGACAAGGGCGTGACGATCCTCCTGGAGACGCACGACTCGCACCGTACGGGCGTCTCCGCGGCCCGCGTACTGGGTCCCGTCGGGCACAAGAACGCGGGCGCCCTCTGGGACGTCATGCACACCTGGCTGGGCGGTGAGGACCCCGCCACCAGCCATGCCGTACTCGCCCCTCACCTCGGATACGCGCAGGTCAAGGACATCGCATCGGCCGAGGACAAGACCCCGCTCGCCCTGGGGGCCGGCGTCCTGCCGCTCGCCGAATGCGTGGCGATCCTCAGCTCCGAGAGCCCTGAGGGCTGGCTGTGCTGGGAGTACGAGAAGCGGTGGTATCCGCAGGCAGCAGATCTGCCGGGGATGCTGGTCGCGGGGCGCGAGCACCTGGAGCGGTTGATCGTGCAAGCGCCGGACGGTAAATAGAGGTCAGAGCTACTCCTCCCACCAGGAGCGCCGCCGCGCACCAGTCCAGCGCGGTCAGGCGCTCGTGGAGGAAGAGCGCCGCCGACGACATCCCGAAGACCGGCACCAGGAGCGTGAACGGCGCCACCGAGTTGGCGGGGTGGTGACGGAGCAGGAAGCCCCACGCGCCGAAGCCGAGGACCGTGGAGATCCAGGCGACGAAGACGATCGTGCCCACGCCGCTCCAGTCGAGCCCCGACAGGGCGTCCGCGTCCGCGCGCGGGCCCTCGAAGAGCAGGGACAGCGCGAGCAGCGGGAGCACGGGCACGGTCGAGACCCAGACCATGAAGTTGAGCGCGTCGGGCGGGGCGGCCTTACGGGTGAGTACGTTCGAGACGCCCCAGAAGGCCGCCGCCACGACCACCAGGACGAAGCCGAGCGCGGCCCCGTCGATCCCCTCGCCGACCGCTGCGACACCGATGCCCGACAGGGCGATCGCCATGCCGAGCACCCGGACGCGGGGCAGCCGTTCGCCGAGTGCGGCGGCCGCGAACAGCGCCGTGAAGACCGCCTGGACCTGCAGCACGAGGGAGGGCAGGCCGGCCCCCATGCCCTGGTCCATGCCGATGAAGAGCAGTCCGAACTTGCCTACGCCCAGGGCGAGTCCGACACCCACGATCCACTTCCAGGCGACCTTGGGGCGGCCTACGAAGAAGACCGCGGGCAGTGCCGCCACCAGGAAGCGCAGGGCGGAGAAGAGCAGCGGCGGGAAGTGGGCGAGGCCGATGTCGATGACGACGAAGTTGACCCCCCAGACGGCGGTGACCAGGACGGCGAGAGCGATGTGCGATGGGCGCATGAGTCGATGATCCGCGAGCTCGACCCATTAGCACCAGCGCGGATGTCTTCATGGTTGGATTGAGCAACGCTAATGAATCCTGGGAGGCCGCCGTGCTCGATCTCGCCCGGCTGCGCGCGCTGCACGCCATTTCCGTCCACGGTTCGGTGGCCGCGGCCGCGACCGCACTCGGCTACACCCCCTCCGCCGTGTCCCAGCAGATCACCAAGCTGGAGCGGGAGACCCGCACCACGCTCCTGGAGCGCCGCGGCCGGGGCATCGCGCTCACCGAGGAGGCGCTCCAACTGGCCGCCACCGCCCAGGAGCTCCTCGCGATCGTCGAGCGCGCGGAGACGACCCTGGAGGAGCAGCGCGGCGAGCCCGCCGGCCGGCTCTCCATCGCCGCCTTCGCCTCCTCCGCACGCGGCCTGCTCCCCGGCGTGCTGGCCCAACTGGCCGCCGATCACCCCGCGTTGGAGGCCCGTCTCAGCGAGGTCGACCCACATCTGTCGGTCGGTCTCGTCGCACGAGGCGTGGTCGATCTCGTGGTGGCGCACGACTGGGACATCGCCCCACTGCCGACCCCCGAGGGCGTCGAGCAGGCCGTGATCGGCGACGACCCCTGCGATCTGCTCGTACCGGCCGCACATCCGCTGGCCGGGCGCGCGTCCGTACGGCGCGAGGAACTGGCCGGCGAGCTGTGGGTCTGCCAGCCACCCGGCCGGGTCTGCCACGACTGGCTGGTGCGGACGCTGCGCGCGATCGGCGAGGAGCCGGACATCGCGCACACCGCCGAGGAGAACCACACGATCGTCGCCCTGGTCGCCGCCGGGCTCGGCATCGCTGTCGTTCCGCGGCTGGGGCGCGGTCCACTGCCGGAGGGGGTCGCCGCCGTACAGCTGGATCCGCTTCCGGTGCGGCGGCTGTACGCCCTCTGGCGTACGGGGGCGGCCAGGCGGCCCGCGATCACGGAGACCGTACGGGTGCTCCAGGAGCACTGGGCGCGCTAGTTCACACCCGTACCGGACCCTGCGGATGTGAAGGCCGGACGGGGATCCTGCGGGGAACCGGCGAGGAGCGGCCGCCGTCCAAGTGCCGTACTGCTGGTGAGTATCCGCAGAGCGGTGTCGGCCTCGCTGCTGGCTGCGCGTGCCGACTCCCCTCTCCAACCGCCTGCGGCCAGCAGCACAGCCGCCACCGGTGCGCCCCCCTCCAACAGCGCCGGTGGCGGCTCCCTTTTCTGCGCGCCCTCTTGACCCGGCAGTTACTTTCCGACTATTCGTGCATCTTGGAAGTTTCCTTCAACTCCTTGCACCGCATGGCCGGAAGGAGCACCAGTGCCCCACCGCACCTCCAGACGCACCCTGCTCGCCGCTACCGCGGCAGCCGCCGCAGCAGCCGCGACAGGCATCACCCCCGCCCAGGCGCACGATCACGGCCACGACAGCGACCACGAGCGCGACCGCCGGCTCAAGCAGCTCATCGCCCGGATGAGCATCGAGGAGAAGATCGGCCAGCTCTTCGTGATGCGGGTCTACGGGCACTCCGCCACCGCCCCCGACCAGGCCGACATCGACGCCAACCTCAGCCAGCTGGGTGTCCGCACCGCCGCCGAACTGATCGCCAAGTACCACGTCGGCGGCATCATCTACTTCGGCTGGGCGCACAACGTCCGCGACCCGCACCAGATCGCCGCACTCTCCAACGGCATCCAGCGCGCCGGCCTCTCCCAGCCCACTCCCCTCCCCCTCCTGATCGCCACCGACCAGGAGCACGGCATCGTCTGCCGCGTCGGATACCCCGCCACTCTCTTCCCCGGCGCGATGGCGCTCGGCGCGGGCGGTTCGCGCGACGACGCCCGTACGGTCGGGCGGATCGCCGGGGCCGAGCTGGCGGCGATCGGCATCAGGCAGAACTACTCCCCCGACTCCGACGTCAACATCAACCCGGCCAACCCGGTCATCGGTGTACGTTCCTTCGGCTCCGCCCCCGCCTCCGTGGCCCGGATGGCCGCCGCCGAGGTGCAGGGCTACCAGAGCTCTTCGGTCGCCTCGACGGCCAAGCACTTCCCCGGCCACGGCGACACGAGCGTCGACAGCCACACCGGCATCCCGCTCATCACCCACACCCGCGAGGAGTGGGAGCGGATCGACGCTCCGCCCTTCAAGGCCGTGATCGCCGCCGGGATCGACTCGATCATGACGGCGCACATCCAGTTCCCCGCGCTCGACCCGAGCAACGACCCGGCGACGCTCTCGCACCCCATCCTCACCGGGATACTGCGCGGCGAGCTCGGCTACCGGGGCGTGATCATCACCGACGCCCTCGACATGAAGGGCGTACGCGACAAGTACGGCGACGCCCGCGTTCCCGTACTGGCGCTGAAGGCGGGCGCCGACCAGCTCCTGAACCCTCCGGACCTGGCCACCGCCTGGAACGGGGTCCGGGCGGCGGTCGACAGCGGCGAGATCACCGAGGCCCGCCTGGACGAGTCGATCCTGCGCGTACTCCAACTCAAGGCCCGCCGGGGCCTGTTCACCCACCCCTACGTCTCCGAACGCGCGATCGACCGCACGGTCGGCACCCGCTCGCACCTCGCCACCGCCGACCGGATCGCGGAACGCACGACGACCCTGCTCCTGAACAGGGGCGCCCTGCTGCCGCTCTCCCGCCGCCGCCAGAGGAACCTCCTGGTGCTCGGCGCCGACCCGGCGTCCCCGTCCGGCACGACCGGCCCGCCGACGACGGTACTGGGCAGGGCGTTCACCGAACTCGGCTTCACCGCCACGGTGTTGTCCACGGGAACGCTCCCCACGCAGGCGCAGACCGACGCGGCGGTGGCGGCCGCCCACGGCAAGGACGCCGTGGTCATCGGTACGTACAACGCGGGTGCGGGCGGCGCCCAGTCCACGCTGGTGGCGGCGCTCGTGGCGAGCGGGGTGCCGGTGGTCCAGATCGCGATCCGCAATCCGTACGACATCGCCGCGCTGCCCACGGTGGGCGCGGCGCTCGCCACGTACAGCTGGACGGATGTCGAACTCCGGGCCGCGGCACGGGTGATCGCCGGCGTGGTCGAACCGCGCGGAAAGCTGCCCGTTCCCGTCCCCCGGGCGGACGACCCCGCCCAGGTGCTGTATCCGGTCGGCTACGGACTGTCGTACTAGACGTACGCTCCGTGCATCTGGCGTGGCCCCGCCCCGGCGGGTCACGCTGGATGCAGGTATGGGGGGTGTACTTGTGCACAGGCTCGGAGTCTGGTTTTTGGGGCTGCTGTGCGTCGCACTGATGGGAGCCCTGAGCTCCTGCCAGCAGCCGTCGGGGGGCGGTTCGCCGCAGAAACTCCAGGAGTCGCCGCAGCCCACGGGGTTCGGGGCGACGTTCCTGGGGACGCAGGAGTGCAGCTCGCGCGGAAAGGACTTCCGCGAGGTGTCCTGCACCAGTGAGAAGGCGTACGCACGCGTGCTCGTCCGCTACGAGGGGAGCAGAACGACCGGGCCCGCCTGCCCGGGACCGACCGACTTCGTCCTGTACATCGCGGAGACGACCCCCGCACTGGCCGAGGGCGCGAACGCGGCCCCGGACGCGAGCGCGACACCGTCGCCCGTCGCACGCGGCTACGCCTGCATGCGCACCCTGGAACCGCCGCACCCCGGCGACCCGGGCAAGGGCGGCGGCCCGCGCACGGTGGTCGGGGACTGCGTCTACAACGCGGGCAAGGGCCAGGTGAAGGAGACGGCCTGCGACGGAGCGGGCGAAACGCAGCCGGAGTTCAAGGTGATGACGTCGGTGGCACGGCGTGCCCTGTGCCCACCGACGACCAAGCTGTACGTACAGCTGGGCGGCACGAAACCGGTGGGCTGCGCGCGGCGGGCGTGAGACCTGCCGGCCCGGGGCCTGTCCGGCAGATTCTGCCGGACAGGCCCCGTGCCACTGTGTGTTCAGCGCTTGAGCAGGAAGGTGAAGTCGCCGGAGAGCCTGCCGGTGAGCCGGACCGCCGACACGAGCTTCCCTTCGGTGAGGAGCTTCTCCACCCGGCCTCGTGAGAGACCGCAGCCTTCTGCGATCAGTCGCACCGGGCGGACCGGAATCCGTGCCGCGAAGCGGACCGCGACATCGATCACGTCGCTGTCCAGGTGATCGGGTCCGACGGTGTCGAGACGCCAGGCGCCGTCCCAGTCGAGGGCGATGCGATTGCGGTGCTGCACGGCCGGATTCTGGAGCAACTCGGCTGCCAGAACAGGGTCGTTGGCGTGCAGCCTGTCCAGGAGCTCAGGTCGTACGGAGCGCACGTTCATCCGCTCGAAGACCGTCAGCTTCGCCGTTTCCCCGCACCCGGTGCAGAGCACGAGGAGCCAGGCGTCGAGAAGCTTGTGATGGGCGTTGACGCGAAATTTTCCGTCGGCCATGAAGCGTTCCGACGCGCACGTGTGGCAACGGCGGATGACCAGCGGCAGGCAGGTGGGAGCGACCACCCAGGTGTGGAGCACAGGGATACACCGGTTTCAGTGAGAGTCCGCAGCAAAAAGCAGCGCGTCCGCGTAAGCGCGGCGCGCGACCAGTCAGCGTTCGGGGGGTCTCACAGGGTGTACAAGGGTGTGTCCTCGGCTAGGCGACTCGGTTCGGCAGCAAGGTAGTTGCCCGCGTTGGCGTCGCGCCACCGATTTACGGCCGGCGCCCGGCCCGCGCCTCTGGTGAGGTGCGGGCCGGGCGGGACGCTACGGGCGCAAGGACGGTTCGCGGTCCAGGCGCTGGGCGTCGAGCTTCGCGTCGTACGAAGCCAGCGGCTTGGCCTGGGCCGGGTCCGACTGGACCGCGGCCGGGGCCACGCCCGCCCACTCCAGGATCCGGGCGGTGGCGAGGGCCTTCTGGTCGGGGGCCAGGCCCGCGACGTTGGCGCCGTGGTTGAGGCCCGGCGCCGTGAAGACGTAGCTGTCGTCCGCGTGACGGCCGACGCTGAAGCGCTCGGCGCCCCACGGGTCGTTCTGGCCGTAGACGAACAGCATCTGGTGGGCGTTGTGCTTCACCCAGGAGTCGACGTCCCGCATGACGCCCCGCTCGAAGCGCATCGGGATGTCGGCCGGCACGAAGTGGCGCGGCGGCTGGTAGCCGTAGCGCGAGAGGTTGCCGAGCCAGGGCTGGCGGATGTCGGGCGAGCCGAGCTGGGTGCCTGCCTGGTAGTAGTACGGCGTGTACGGGGACAGGCCCTGGTCGGTGTAGAAGGAGAAGCCCGAGATCGTGTCGATGGAGTCCCAGATCGCCTGGTCCGTGGCGTGCGGGGCATCGGCCGGGATCGACGCGCAGTCGGCGAGCAGGCTGTACTGCCAGAAGCCCCAGACGTAGTCGAGGACGACTGCCTCATAGGCCTTGTCGAGGGTGCCGACGGTGGTGAAGGTGAAGTTGTTCGCGGCGGCGTACTCCGCGTACTTCTTCTCCAGCGGTGCGCGCCGCACCAGCGCCTCGCGCTGCACGGCCTGCAGCTTGTCGCGGCACTCCTTGGTGCCGACCTGCTGGAAGAAGCGGTCGTAGGCCGAATCCTCGTTGTTCACCACGTCGTTGGGGGCAACGTAGGCGACTACGCCGTCCATGTCACGCGGGTAGAAGCGCTCGAAGTAGGTGGCGGTCATGCCGCCCTTGGAGCCGCCGGTCGTCAGCCAGTTCTTGGAGTAGATCGGCTTCAGCGCCGTGAAGATGCGGTGCTGGTCGCTGGCCGCCTGCCAGATGTCCAGCTTCGTCCAGTCGGCGGGCTGGGGGCGTGACGGGGTGAAGTAGCGGTATTCCAGGGATATCTGGTTGCCGTCGACGATCCGGGTCGGCTCGGAGCGGCTGGGGGTGGTGGAGACGTTGTAGCCCGAGGTGAAGAAGACCGTGGGCCGGCTGGTGTCCTTGTGCAGCAGGGTGAGCCGCTGCTGGAAGGTGCCCTTGGAGGGGTGCCGGTGGTCGATGGGCTGGGTGTAATTGAGGACGAAGTAGCGGTAGCCGGTGTACGGCTTCTCCTCGATGAGGCTCATTCCCGGTATCGCGAGGATCCGGTCCTTGATGTCCGGCTCGGCGGTGGTGACCGCTCCGGCCGTCGACACTCCTGCCGCACTCACGGTGCCTATGAGCACCACGAGCGCCAGCAGCCATCTGAGCGCCTTGCGCATTCGCCCTCCCCTGGGGTTCACGAGATCACGACTGACAGACCTGGTGAACCTAGCGGCAGCAACAGGGGGCTCGCCAGACCCAGTTGACACTCAGAGGATCAACTCGGTGGATCAACTCGGCCGATCAGCAGAGGATCCAGCCCGTGGTGCCCGACTTCCCCGAGACCGTGCCCACCGCCCGTACGCAGCGCGCGCCGTCGCGGACCTTCACCGGGCCCGCGTACTGGGCGAACCTGCCGCTGTCGACGACCGCCCTGCTCCCGCGCGCCTGCAGCGAGACCGACATCGGGCGCTTGGCTCCGGGCGACTTGGCCACCGCGACCGCGCAGGAGTAACTGCCGCTGCGGTAGACGTCGAGGTGGCCCGTCGCGAAGGCCACCGACTTCACCCGCTGACCCGGGCAGCCGGACGCGGCGTGCGCGCCCTGTGGTGGCGCCAGCAGTTCCAGGGCCCCAGTCGCCGTCAGTACGGCCAGTCCGAAGACCAGCCTCCTGCGCACACCACCGTCGAACACAACTTCCCCCTGGGCCACATGAGCGTATGTGTGTACGACGCGTGGCGTGGGCGCGTGGTTGCAGGCGGCCCGGTGCCAGGTTGGGGACAACCAGAACCACCCACCCGGGGTCCAACGGGACAGACCGCGCGAATGGTTGCGCGCGAAGGGCAGGACTTGCCATGGTTCACATGCGTACAGCGGGCCGCATCGCCGTCACGGCCGCACTCCTCACAGCGGTTGCGGTGGTTCCGGCCGCCGCGTCCACGACCACCTCGTCCCCCCGCCCGCCGGCCCCTTCGGTCAGCGGCAGCCCCGAGGTCGCGTACAACAGGGTCGCCGACTTCTACGGCACCTACATCGACGCCGGTTACGGCGAGGGCGGCGTAGCTGCCGGCAGGCTCTCCGACAGCCTGCGGAAGTTCTACCTGACGCCGAAGCTGCGCAGGCACCTCGCCGCCTGGGAGAACAGGAACCACGCGGACGGCGTGCTGCGCGCGCAGAACGTCCCGCGCGCGTGGAAGGTGACGCCGGGCGACAGCGGCATGGAGCACACGTGGTCGACGGTGCGGCTGACGTGGGGCTCGCCGAGGCACCCGGCGTACACGTACCTGGACGTCCAGTCGGACCTGGCGACGAAGAAGATCTCCTGGATCAGGGAGGCGGGACCGCGGCGCTGAAGCCGGGGCGCGGGCGGGGCCCCACGAGGGCTCCGCCCCGGACCCGCTTGAGGGGCTTGATGCCGCCTACGCCCCCACGGGCTCCTCCTCGCCCACGAACGTCCGCCACAGCCGGGCGTAGTCCCCGTCCAAGGCGAGCAACTCCTCATGCGTGCCGTCCTCCACGACCCGCCCGTGGTCCATCACGACCACCCGGTCCGCCCGTGCCGCGGTCGTCAGCCGGTGCGCGACCACCAGCGTCGTACGCCGCCCCGCGATCCGGTCCGTCGCCAGATTGACCTGGGCCTCGGTGGCCAGGTCGAGCGCCGCCGTCGCCTCGTCGAGCAGCAGGACGTCCGGGTCGACCAGCTCCGCGCGTGCCAGCGCGATCAACTGCCGCTGTCCTGCCGAGAGATTGCGCCCGCGTTCGGCGACCTCGTGCAGATACCCGCCGTCCAGCGTGGCGATCATGTCGTGTGCGCCGACCGCGCGGGCCGCCGCCTCCACCTCCGCGTCGCTCGCGGCGGGGCGCCCGTACGCGATCGCGTCGCGCACCGTCCCCGGGAAGAGATACGCCTCCTGGGGCACGACCCCGAGCCGGTGCCGGTAGGCCGTCATGTCCAGCGTCCGCAGGTCCGCGCCGTCGGCGGTGACCCGCCCGCCCGTCGGGTCGTAGAACCGCGCCACCAGCTTGACCAGCGTGGACTTGCCCGCACCCGTCTCACCGACGAAGGCGACGGTCTGCCCGGCGGGGATCCGCAGGTCGATGCCCTTCAGCGCCTCCTCCTCGTCCCCATACGCGAAGTGCACGTCCTCGAAGGCGATCTCGCCGCGCAGGGATGTCACGGGAGCAGGGTCCGCCGCGTTCTGCGTGGACGTGGGCTCCTGCAGCAGTTCCTGGATGCGCTTCAGGGAGACCGTGGCCTGCTGGTATCCGTCGAAGACCTGGGAGAGCTGCTGCACCGGGGCGAAGAAGAGGTCGATGTAGAGGAGGTACGCGACGAGCGCACCCGTCGTCAGCGTGCCCGCCTCGACGCGGTGCGCGCCCACGATCAGGACGGCAGCGGCGGCCACCGACGACAGGAGCTGCACGAAGGGGAAGTACACCGAGATCAGCCACTGCCCGCGCACCCGCGCCTGACGGTAACTGTCGCTGCCGGCCGCGAAGTCGGCGCTGCCCCTGCCCTCGCGGCGGAAGGCCTGCACAATGCGCAGTCCCGACACCGACTCCTGCAGATCGGCGTTGACCAGCGCGACCCGCTCGCGGGCCAGTTCGTACGCCTTGACGCTCTTCCTCCGGAAGAAGAACGTCCCCACGATCAACAGGGGCAGCGTGGCGAAGACGACCAGGGCGAGCTGCACATCGAGGACGAGCAGGACGACCAGGATCCCGAAGAAGGTGACGACGGAGACGAAGGCGGTGACCAGACCCGTCTGCAGGAAGGTCGCGAGCGCGTCCACGTCCGTGGTCATCCGGGTCATGATGCGCCCGGTCAACTCCCGTTCGTAGTAGTCGAGTCCGAGGCGCTGAAGCTGCGCGAAGATCTTCAGGCGCAGGGTGTAGAGCACCCGCTCTCCGGTACGCCCGGTCATCCGCGTCTCCGCGGTCTGCGCGAGCCACTGCACGGCGACGGTGCCCAGGCCGAGCCCGGCCGCCGCCCAGACCGCACCCAGCGCGAGCTTGGTGACGCCCTCGTCGATGCCGTGCCGGATCAGCACCGGCAGCAGCAGGCTCATGCCCGCGTCGATCGCGACGAGCAGCAGGCTGATGAGCAGGACGGGGCCGAAACCGCGCAGCAGGCGCCGCAGGCCGTACGACTCCTCGGGCTTCACGGCCCGGTCCTCGTCGACGTCCGGGGTGTCGTTCGCGGGCGGGAGGGCCGCCACCTGCGCGAGCAGTTCGGGGGTCGCCGGCATCCCGCCGGGAGCGGCCTCGTCGGCCTTCTCCTCGCGGATCCAGAGCGGGGGCGTGATGCCCCGCTCGGCGTCGAACTCGGCGTCCAGCTCGTCCCGTACGGACGTGTCCTCGACGATCGCGGCCGGCGCGACGTGCCCCGGTGAGACCCCGCCCAGCTCGTCGGGGTCGGTCAGCAGCCGCCGGTAGAGGGCGGAGCGGCGCTCCAGCTCCTCGTGCGTACCGATGTCGGCGAGCCGGCCTTCGTCGAGTACGGCGATGCGGTCGGCGAGATTGAGGGTGGAGCGGCGGTGGGCGATGAGCAGGGTGGTGCGGCCGGCCATCACGCCCTTGAGCGCCTCGTGGATCTCGTGCTCGACGCGGGCGTCCACGGCGGACGTGGCGTCGTCGAGAAGGAGCAGTCGGGGGTCGGTGAGGATGGCGCGGGCGAGCGCGACGCGCTGGCGCTGGCCGCCGGAGAGGGTCAGTCCGTGCTCGCCGACCTTGGTGTCGTACCCGGCGGGCAGCTCGGCGATGAACCGGTCGGCCTGGGCGGCGCGTGCGGCGGTGAGGATCTGCTCCTCGGTCGCGTCGGGGAGGCCGTAGGCGATGTTGGCGCGGACGGTGTCGGAGAACAGGAAGCTGTCCTCGGGGACCATGCCGATAGCGGCGCGCAGGGACTCCATGGTCAGCTCGCGGACGTCGCGGCCGCCGACCAGGACGGCGCCGTGGGTGACGTCGTAGAAGCGCGGGAGCAGGAGCGAGACGGTGGACTTGCCGCTGCCGGAGGAGCCGACCACGGCGACGGTCTCGCCGGGGGCGATGGAGAGCGAGAAGCCGTCGAGGACGGGGCGGCCTTCCTCGTACCCGAAGGACACGTCGTCGAACTCGACGGTCGCGGGGGCGTCGGCCGGGAGCTCCTTCGTGCCGTCCTCGATGGACGGCTCGGTGTCGATCAGCTCCAGTACGCGCTCGACGCCGGCCCGCGCCTGCTGCCCCACGGTGAGCACCATGGCGAGCATCCGGACGGGTCCGACGAGCTGGGCGAGGTAGGTGGAGAAGGCGACGAAGGTGCCGAGCGTGATCTCGCCGCGGGTGGCGAGCCAGCCGCCCACGGCCAGCATCGCGACCTGCCCGAGGGCGGGCACGGCCTGCAGTGCGGGGGTGTAGCGCGAGTTCAGCTTGATGGTGCGCAGGCGCCCGGCGAAGAGCCGCTCGCTGACGGCGCGCAGCTTCCCGGTCTCCTGCTCCTCCTGCCCGAAGCCCTTCACGACGCGTACCCCGGTGACGGCCCCGTCGACGACTCCTGCGACGGCGGCGGCCTGCCCCTGGGCGTACCAGGTGGCGGGGAAGAGGCGGGTGCGGCTGCGCTTGGCGATGATCCACAGGGCGGGGGCGACGGCGAGCGCGATGAGGGTGAGGACCGGGGAGAGCCAGGCCATGATCCCGAGGGAGATCACGAAGAGCAGGACGTTTCCGATGGTCATCGGGAGCATGAAGAGCAGGCCCTGGATGAGCTGCAGGTCGCTGGTGGCGCGGCCGACGACCTGCCCGGTGGACAGCTCGTCCTGGCGGCGACCGTCCAGCTTCATGATCGTCCCGTACATCTCGGTACGGAGGTCGTGCTGGACGTCCAGGGCCAGGCGGCCGCCGTAGTAGCGCCGGATGTACGTCAGTACGTACACGACGACGGCCGCCGCTATCAGCGCCCCGGTCCACACGGCCAGCGACCGCGAGCCGTCACCGATGACGTCGTCGATGATCACCTTGGTGATCAGCGGCACCAGGGCCATGACGGCCATGCCCGCCAGTGAGGAGCCGAGCGCGAGCACGACGTTGGTCCGGTAGCGCCAGGCGTAACCGATGAGCCGTCGTGCCCACGTCTGCTGTGCGGCGTCGTCCGCCACTGGTGCCTCCCGTTGTCGATCCCACCGAAGGGCTCCAACGCGGCCACCAGCGGATTTCATCCCGCTGCAACAAAAGTTCGGACCAGAGACCTAGGACCGCGGCACCGGCGGGGCGACTTCCCGGGGCACGGCGGGCGTGGCGACGGTGGCCTTCAGCGCGGTCGTGGTGTTGAGATCGCGGTGGATGACGCGGGCCACGGCCTGGATCGTGTTGACGCCGTCGGTCATGGTCCTGTTGTCCTGGGTGAGGACGGTGATCGTGTAGTCGTGACCCTTCCCCTTGAAGGCCCCGATGGAGTGCACACGCCACCCGTGGGTGGACCGCTGGAGCCACCCGTTCTTGACCTGGACGGTGGTGCCGCTCGGGGCTCCGGCGGGGGTGCCCCACCGCTGGGAGGACACGACCTTCTTCATGAGCCCGAGCTCGTAGGCGCGCGAGTTGTCGCTGAGCACGGAATTCTTGGCGGTGAGGAGCGCGAGCAGCCGCTGCTCGTCACGGACGGTGATCTGGGTGAGCCCCCAGTACCCGCCGGACCCGGGGACGGTGTGCGTCATCCCGGCGGCCTTGAGGAATCCCTTCACCTTCGTCACCCCCAGCTGCTTCCAGAGGGCCGTGGTGGCGTTGTTGTCGGACTTGGTGATCATGGCGGTGGCCAGGCCGGTCTCGCGCGATGTCAGATATTTGTTGGTCTTCTTGTGGTCCCAGAGCAGGGTGGCGAGCACCGTGGCCTTCACGACGCTGGCCGAGTCGTACTTCGTGTCGGGACGCAGGGTGCAGGTGGTTCTGGTCGTGCGGTCGTAGAGCCCTACGGACACGGCCGGGGTACGCCCCTTGAGCGCGGCGGCGATGTCCTTGCTGAGCTTGGCGGCGAGCCCGGCCTTCGCCGAGGTGCAGGCGACGGCGGGAGTCGCGGCAGCGGCCGGAGTCGCGGCGAGAGCGAGCGGCGCGGCGACCCCGGCGGCCACGGAGACGGCGAGGGCGGCGCGCGCCCGGCGGGATATGCGGTGCTGGTGCGGTGATGTCATGACAGGGCCCCGGTCTGTGCGTGGTCGGCGTACGGGCGTCCCCCATGGCCACGCCCGTCACAGATGACTCACGACCAGCCGAAAAGTTGTACGACCAGGGCTCGGACGTACGAAAGTCAGTGGGGCTCCCCCCTGCAGGTCAGGGCCCGTCGAAAGTCGTCGAGGGCCGGCTCGAGCTCGCCGGACGTGACGCGGAAGGCCGCCCGGTCCATCAGGGCCTCGGCCTGCGCCGAGGATCCGTCCCCCGGTCGCCGCTGGTCCAACTGGCCTGCCAGGGCCACCCCTTCGTCGTACAGGGAGCGCACCTTCTCCTTCTCCGCGAACAGATGGGAGCGGGCCTCCCAGCACACGGCGGACCGGACCGTGAGGACCCGGTGCTTCCGCACCAGCTCGGGCAGGTGTCCGCCCGGGTCGGCGGTGGCCAGAACCGCCAAGGTGTCCACCTCATCGCGCAGAGCGGTGCGGCTGTCGAAGTAGCGATCCCTGACATCGGGCGACCAGCTCATCGGCGTCGCCCCCGAAGGCGGCCGGGGTACGCCCGGTGCCGGCCGCTCGCTGTCGGCACCGGAGAAGCAGAGCAGGACCGCCCAGAAGGACCGCTGGCATCCGCTCCAGGACGCGTGCTCACCCGTGGCGGCCAGCTCCGTCAGCGCGGCCACCCCCTCCTGCCGTACGGCGGCCGCCCGTGCGCTCCGACCGCAGGTCTCCAGCAACCGCGCGTATCCGATGAGGGCGTGGAGACGGCATGCCATCGCGCCTCGGTCGTTCGCCACCTCGAAGGCTTCCATGCCGACGAGCGTCTCGAACGCGGCGACCGCTTCGCCGGAGCGGCCCGCGTCGGCGAGGGCGGCGATCCACTCGACGAGCGTTCCGCTCCCGGGGCCGCCGGGCAGCGCCGCTACATACTCGCCCATCGCATCGGCCGATTCGGCGTAACTGCCTTCCTCGGAGAGTCCCATGGCCCATGCGTGCAGCCCTTGGGCCACGGGCTTCGGCTCCGACTCCGACTCCGACTCCGACGACAGTGCGGCCTGCGCGCGCCCGATGGCGAGCATCTCGGCGCGCACGGCGAGGCCCTCGACGCGTCGGCCCTGGGCGTACAGCCGCCGCTGACAGTTGTCGAGCGCCCCGTACAGAACATCGCCGCGGGCAGGTTCGGCCGGATCGATGGTGCGTGCCGCGGCCACCGCCTCCTCGCACAACGCGAGTGCGTCCGGGCGCCATTGACCGGTGCTGGTGTTGTAGCTGAGCCGCAGCAAGGCCTTGACCAGGCGCGGCAGATAGGAGGCGGGGCTGACCTGGGCCAGCACCCGGCAGGCGTCGACCTCCTCCTGCGGGGTGCGCCGTCCGGAGGCGAGCAGTACGTTCCTGGCTCGCAGAATGTCGTCCTGATCCACTTGCCCCACGTTGTCCACAGCGGAGATTCTGCGGCTCGACCCGAAGCCCGAACAAGCCCTGTCCGCTGTGCTGTTCGTCCTACGCGGAAGGCCCCTGACCTGTCATGATGGTGCTGTGATGGCGCAAGCAGGATCCGTACGGATGATCGTTCTCAACGGCGGGTCCAGCGCCGGGAAATCCACCATCGCCCGATGTCTGCAGGATCTGCTGCCGGACCCGTGGCTGACCTTCGGGACCGACACCTTCGTGGACGCCCTGCCTCCCGCCCTGCTGGACCCGGACGGTGCGGGGATCGAGTTCGGCCCGGACGGTTCGGTCGTGGTCGGGGGCGCCTTCCGGGAGTTGGAGCTGGCCTGGATCGCCGGGGTCGTGGCGATGGTGCGGGCGGGGGCGCGGATCGTCGTCGACGAGGTGTTCCTGGGCGGGGCCGAGTCCCAGCAGAGGTGGGAGAAGGCACTCGACGGGGAGCCCGCGCTCTGGGTCGGCGTGCGGTGCGACGGTGCCGTCGCCGCTGAGCGCGAGGCCGCGCGCGGCGACCGGGTCGCCGGAATGGCCGCCGCTCAGGCGGAGTTGGTGCATCTCGGGGTGCGGTACGACATCGAGGTCGACAGTGCGCTGGCCGGAGCCCTGGAGTGCGCCCGCACCATCGCCGCCCGCCTGACATGTCCATGAACCTGTTACGCAATCGCCCCAGCAAGTTCATACAACGCAACACTCAGCCATGTCACTCTCTCGGTCAGCGCGTTGTCAACGCGCGTAGAAAGCAGACCGGTTCACCTGCCCCGCCAGGAGAGGACAGCCCCACATGCCTGCCTCGCACATACGTCGCTGGAGAAGTCTGACCTTCGCGGCGTCCACGCTGCTCATCGCCCTCGCCGTACCGGCAACCGGCGCCGGCGCCGCCCCGGCCACGGCCGCCGCCCCCACCGCGACCGCCGCCGTCACCACGTACGACGACACCTACTACGCGAACGCCATCGGCAAGACCGGCTCGTCCCTCAAGACCGCGCTGCACACGATCATCAGCAGCCAGACCAAGATCTCGTACGACGCGGTCTGGAACGCCCTGAAGGTCACCGACCAGGACCCGAAGAACTCCAGCAACGTCATCCTGCTCTACAGCGGAATCTCCCGCGCCAAGACCCTCAACGGCGGCAACAGCGGCAACTGGAACCGCGAGCACGTATGGGCCAAGTCCCACGGCGACTTCGGTACGGCGACCGGTCCCGGCACCGACCTGCACCACCTGCGCCCGGAGGATGTCGCGGTCAACGGCATCCGCGGCAACCTGGACTTCGACAACGGCGGCAGCGCGGTCACCAACGGCGGCGGCAGCCTCGTCGACTCCAACTCCTTCGAGCCGCGCGACGCGGTCAAGGGCGACGTGGCCCGCATGATCCTCTACATGGCGGTCCGCTACGAGGGCGGCGACGGCTTCGCCGACCTCGAACCCGACGACATCGTCAACAACGGCAGCAACCCGTACATCGGCCGGCTGTCCGTGCTCAAGCAGTGGAACGACGAAGACCCGCCGGACGCCTTCGAGCAGAACCGCAACCAGGTCATCTACGCGACCTATCAGCACAACCGCAACCCGTTCATCGACCACCCCGAGTGGGTGGAATCGATCTACTAGGCGGTCCCGCCGCCAGGACTCCGCCCCGGCCGTCCGCTCATGGACGGCCGGGGCGGTGCGGCCGGGGCGGCCGAGGCCGGGCCTCCGCCGGGTGCTGCTACTTGCTCACCGCGAACCGCATCAGCGAGTGTTCGTCGCCCTGCTTGATCGTCCCGGTCTCGTTGATCACCTGGAGCTTCCAGACCGTCCCGACCCGGATCGCCTTGGCGACCGCGCACCCGTTGTCCTTGGTCAGCATGGACGGCCAGATCTCGGCGACCTGCTGGCTGGCGCCACCGGTGGCGTCGTAGACCTTGAACGAGATGTTCCGCGCGTTCTTGAAGGCGCTGCGCTTCTTGTACGCGGCGGCGACGAAGACCAGCGAGGTGATGTTCGACGGGATCCGGGCGAGGTCGACGGTGACCGTCTCGTCGTCGCCGTCTCCGTGGCCGGTCTGGTTGTCGCCGCTGTGCACCAGGGAGCCGTTGCCCAGCGGGTCGAGCGAGTCCAGGCCGGCCAGGCGTACGGGCTCGTCGCCCTGCATCGCGATCGCGATCAGGTCGAGGTCGGTGCCGGCCTTCGCCTTCACCTTGCCCAGCAGACCGCCGCTGCTCCCGACGGTCGGGTCCCAGGCCACCCCTATGGACAGGTGCGTGACGCCGTCCAGATCGGCGGGCCCGTCCTCCTTGGTAAGCGTGATCATGGGTCCTGCTCCCTACTCTCTGCTTCTCTGCGTACACCCGGCGCACCGCATCGGGGGGAGGGCACCACAAAGGCACCCTCCACCTGACAACAACTCCGTCGCATGCGCACAAGTTCCACCCCGGGGCAGGCGCCTCCGACGGCGGCCCCTCTGGATATCAGTCCTCGGCGATGTGCGTGGGCGCGAACATCCGCAGCACCGCAGGGAGCACGACCACCGAGGGGCCGGGCTCCGCGAGGGATTTGGCCAGGTCCTCGGTGAGCGATTCCGGTGTCGTACGGACCGCCGGGACGCCGAAGGACTCCGCCAGGGCCACGAAGTCGGGGCGGGAGAGCTCGGTCGCCGTGGCCTGGCCGAAGGCGTCCGTCATGTACTCGCGCAGGATGCCGTAGCCGCCGTCGTCCACGATGAGCCAGGTGACCGGGAGGTCGTACTGACGGGCCGTGGCGAGCTCCGCGATGGAGTACATCGCGCCGCCGTCGCCCGACACCGCGAGCACCGGCGTCGTACGGTCGGCCGCCGAAGCCCCGATCGCCGCCGGAAATCCGTACCCGAGACCGCCCGCGCCCTGCGCCGAGTGGAGCGCTCCGGGCCAGGCGGACCAGGCCCAGTACGCCAGGATCGTCATGTCCCAGAAGCTGGGCGACGCGGCGGGCAGCGCCTCGCGCACCGAGGCGAGGATCTGCCGCTCGAAGGTCAGGTCCTGGGCGTCGATACGGGACTTCACCTTGGCCAGGACCTCGGCGACCGCCTCCGCGGCCGTCTCGTCCGGGCGGGGCTCGCACTGTTCAAGGAGCTCCGAGAGCGCGATGCGCGCGTCCGCGTGGATGCCGAGCGCCGGGTGGTTCGACTCCAGCTTGCCGAGGTCCGCCTCGATCTGGATGACGCGGCCGCGCGGGGCGAACGTGTGGTAGTTCGAGGAGAGTTCACCCAGCCCCGAGCCGACCACCAGCAGGACGTCGGCCGACTCCAGGAAGTCCGTCGTGTGGCGGTCCTCCATCCAGGACTGGAGGGAGAGGGGGTGCTCCCAGGGGAACGCGCCCTTGCCGCCGAAGGTCGACACCACGGGGGCGTTCAGCTTCTCGGCGAGCGCGCGCAGCTTGCCCGAGGCGTCCGCGCGGACGACGCCGCCGCCCGCGATGATCGCCGGGCGGGTCGCGTGGGACAGCAAGTGGGCTGCCACCGCGGCCAGTTCGGGGCGCGGGTGCAGCTCGCGCGGCGTGGCGTCCATCGCCGTGACCGGGGGGAGCGTCGTCTCCGCCAGCAGCACGTCCTGGGGGATCTCGACCCAGACCGGGCCGTGCGGCGCGGTGAGCGCCGACTCCCAGGCCGCCGCGATCGCGGAGGGGATCTGCGAGGCGGTACGTACGGTGTGGACCGACTTCACGATGTCGCGGAACGAGGCCTGCTGGTCCCGGAGTTCATGGAGATAGCCGTGCCGTCCGCCGCCCAGGCCGGCCGTCGGGATCTGGCTGGAGATCGCGAGGATCGGGGAGGACGCGGCCGCCGCCTCCTGCAGCGCGGCCAGGGAGGTGAGGGCGCCCGGTCCGGTGGACAGCAGCAGGGGTGCGACCTCGCCGGTCACCCGGCCGTACGCGTCCGCCGCGAACCCCGTGTTGTTCTCGACGCGCAGGCCCACGTACGACAGCGAGGAGCGGCGCAGCGCGTCGAACATGCCGAGCGCGTGCTGGCCGGGGAGCCCGAACACCGTGGTGGCGCCCAGCCCCTGGAGGGACTCGACGACCAGATCGCCGCCGTTGCGCCCGGGCGGCGGGTTGAGCGCGGCCGCGAGCTGCTCAGGGGTGAGGTGCGGGATCTCGTCGTGGTGGTGGTCGTGGGGGCTCACTTGGTACGCGCCTCGGCAATCTGACGGGACATGATCGTGGTCAGTTCGTACGCCGTGTGGCTGGCGGCGACCGAGGTGATCTCCGCGTGGTCGTACGCCGGTGCCACCTCGACCAGGTCGGCCGAGACCAGGTTGCACGACGACAGGCCGCGCACGATTTCGAGCAGCTCGCGCGAGGTCAGGCCGCCCGCTTCCGGGGTGCCGGTGCCGGGCGCGTGCGCCGGGTCCAGGACGTCGATGTCGATCGAGATGTAGAGCGGGCGGTCGCCGATGCGCTGGCGCAGCTGGTCGGCCACCTCGTCCACGCCGCGGCGCATGACGTCGGCGGAGGTGACGATCCCGAAGCCCAGCTTGGCGTCGTCGGTCAGGTCCTGCTTGCCGTACAGCGGGCCGCGGGTGCCGACGTGCGAGAGGGCGGAGGTGTCGAGGATGCCCTCCTCGACGGCCCGGCGGAACGGGGTGCCGTGCGTGTACTCGGCGCCGAAGTACGTGTCCCAGGTGTCCAGGTGCGCGTCGAAGTGGAGCAGCGCCACCGGGCCGTGCTTCTTGGCGACCGAGCGCAGCAGCGGCAGCGCGATGGTGTGGTCGCCGCCGAGCGTCATCAGGCGGGCGCCCGTGGCGAGCAGATCGTCGGCCGCGGCCTCGATCGTGTCGACGGCCTCGTTGATGTTGAACGGGTTCGCCGCGATGTCACCGGCGTCCGCGACCTGCGCGAGCGCGAAGGGTGCGGCGTCCTGTGCCGGGTTGTACGGGCGGAGCAGCCGCGAGGCCTCGCGGATCGCGTTGCCGCCGAAGCGGGCCCCGGGGCGGTAGGAGACGCCGGAGTCGAAGGGCACGCCGACCACGGCGACGTCGGCCGTACCGACCTCGTCGAGGCGGGGCAGCCGGGCGAAGGTCGCGGGTCCTGCGTACCGCGGGATGCGGGAGGAGTCGACGGGGCCGCGGGGCTGCTGCTCGTTGCTGCTGGTCATGGTGGGTGCCCTTCCGGGTGGTGCGGGTGGTGCTCTGTCAAGAATGCACCGGCCCACTGACAGGACTGCCGTCAGCGGGCCGGTGCGTGCCTCAGGCCGGGACCTCGGCGGCGGTTTCCGGCTCGCTGTCCGCACCCCGTCCGGCCAGCCGCTCGCGCCAGGCGGCGAGCACGGCGGGGTCGGTCGGGGGTGTGGCCAGGGAGACGGCGATGTAGGTGACGAGGGAGGCGAGGAGGCCGTAGTAGACGGGCTCGTTGGCGAGGACGCCGTACACCCGCATCAGGACCAGGACGGCGAGTCCGCCGACCACGACCGCCGCGAGCGCGCCGTGCACGGTGCCGCGCTTCCACAGCAGCCCGCCGAGGATCGGCACCAGGAGGCCGCCGACGAGCAGGTCGTAGGCGACGGTCAGGCCCTCGACCACGCTGTTGAGCTGGATCGCGATGACGATCACGGCGACGCCCATGACGAGGATGAAGACGCGGTTGCCCTTGACCTCGTCGCGGCCGTCGGCGGGAGGTTCGCCGCCGGTCAGACCGCGCAGCTTCGACCAGATGTCGTTGTTGGCGACGGTGGCGCAGGCGATCAGCGCGCCGGAGGACGTGGACATCACGGCGGCCAGGGCGGCGGCGAGCACCAGGCCCCGCACGCCCATGGGGAGTTCGTCCTTGACGATGGTCGCGAAGGCGTCGTCCGGGTTGGCCAGGTTCGGGTAGAGGACCTTCGCCGCGGTGCCGATGACCGCTCCGGCGATGGCGTACAGCAGGCAGTACGTACCGGCGACCGTGCCGCCGGTCCGCGCGACCTTGTCGCTGCGCGCGGTGAACACCCGCTGCCAGATGTCCTGCCCGATGAGCATCCCGAAGGTGTAGATCAGGACGTACGTGAAGATCGTCTCGCCGCCGATGCCCAGCGGGTCGAAGTAGGAGGTCGGCAGCTCGGCCTTCATCTCACTGAAGCCGCCCGCGCGGAACACGGCGATCGGCAGCAGCAGGATCAGGATGCCGACGGACTTCACCACGAACTGCACCATGTCGGTGATCGTGATCGACCACATGCCGCCGAGCGTCGAGTACGCCACGACGATCGCGCCGCCGAGGATGATCGCGACGGTGCGGTCCATGTCGAAGATGACGTCGAAGATGGTCGCGTAGGCGATCGTCGACGTGACCGCGAGCATCAGCGTGTACGCCCACATGACGACGCCGGAGATCAGTCCGGCCCGGCCGCCGTAGCGCAGGTCGAGCATCTCGGAGACCGTGTAGACCTTCAGGCGGGCGATGCGCGCGGAGAAGAAGACGCTCAGCGCGAGGAGGCCGAGGCCGATGGTGAAGACCATCCAGGCGCCGGAGAGCCCGTACTGGTAACCGAGGCCGACGCCGCCGATGGTCGACGCGCCGCCGAGGACGATGGCCGCCATGGTCCCGGAGTACATCGCGGGGCCGAGGCGGCGGCCCGCGACCAGGAACTCGGATTTGGACTTGGCGCGGCGCATGCCCCACCAGCCCATGGCCAGCATGCCGGCCAGGTAGATGACGATCACCGCATAGTCGATGGCCATGGGGGCCCTCCTTCGCGCACCTCGGTGGCGTGTCGTGCAGAGACGGTTCGGGACCCGGCACGTGCTCGCGGGGACATACGCCCGTACCCGTGGCTGCCGGTCGGCACGACCTTAGGTGGCCGGAAAGCAACACTGAAGTGTACGTTTCCTCCACTCGCCCCCTGCTGATGTGGATGGACCGTCCATGCCGGACCCCGCCTCTCCCCCCACCTCCCCCGTCCCGCTCGCGGCCCTGCTGGCGCGCGATGGCCTCGGTCTGCGGCAGCTCGCGGGGCCGCCGGACGCGGAGGTGCACTGGGTGCACACGAGCGAGATGGCCGACCCGTATCCGTATCTGCTCGGCGGCGAACTGCTGCTGACGGCGGGGGTGCAGCTGTCCGACCCGGACCTGTACGTCTCGCGGATCGTCCAGGCGGGCGGGGCGGCGCTGGGCTTCGGGGTGACGCCGGTGTACGACACGGTGCCGCCGGCCCTGGTGACCGCCTGCGACCGGCACGGGCTCGCCCTCGTCGAGGTCCCGCCGCCGACGCCGTTCACCGCGATCGCCCGCGCGGTCTGGAGCCTGATGGCGCAGGCCCGCCACCGCGAGCTGCGCCGCGTGACAGAGGCCCAGCAGGGCCTGGCCGCGGCGGCGGCCCGCCCTGCCCCGATCCCGGCCGTGCTGCGGCAACTGGCGTCGCGGCTCGGCGGGTGGGCGGGGCTGGTGGGGGCGGACGGTTCGGTGCCGTACGAGGCGGGGCCTGCGCCGACGGCGGGAGTGCGGGTGTCGCTGATGGCGCTGGCGGAGGTGGTGCGGCCGGTGGAGGCCGGGGAGATCCACCCCCACCCCACGCCGGCGGGCCCCCACCCCACTTCGGCCACCGACACCACCGCCGGGATCCACCTCACCGCGTACGCCCTCCCCGGCGACACCACCCTCTGCGTCGCCACGCCCCACCGTGAACCCGGCGACCACACCGTCGCCGGGGTCGCCGTCGTCCTCCTCTCGCTCCTCACCGCCGAGCGGCAGGGCGCCGACGAGGCCGCCCGGTCGTCCGCGCTCGTACGCATGCTCCTCGGCGAGGAGGCCGCGACCGTCGCGCCCACGCTCGGGGACGCCCCCTGGACCGTCGTGCACGCCCGCGGAGACGGCCCGCCGCCCGCGCTCGGCAGCCCCCTGGCGGACGTGCGGCAGCAGACCGTACGGTTCCTCCTCCCCGCCGGCCAGGAGGCGGCCCCCCACCCCGGCTGGACCCTCGGCATCAGCGCACCCGCCGACCCCGGCGACCTCCCCGCCGCCGACGCCCAGGCCGCCCGCGCCCTGCGCCGGGCCGAGGCCACCCGGACGGCCCTGGTGCGCCACCGCACCTCGGGGCTCGCCGCGCTGACCGACCCCGACGAGGCCGCCGCGTACGCTCGCACGCTCCTCGCCCCGCTGGGCGAGGGCCCGCTCCCCGGGACCCTGCGCACCTGGCTGTCCCTGCACGGCAGCTGGGACCGCACCGCCGTCGCCCTCGCCGTGCACCGCAACACCGTCCGCCAGCGCATCGCCCGCTGCGCGGCGCTGCTCGACGCCGATCTGGACGACATGGACGTCCGCGCGGAGCTCTGGTTCGCGCTGCGGAGTGCTGAGGCTCACCCTGGACACTCTGGACAG
This sequence comes from Streptomyces sp. NPDC050738, assembly GCF_040654175.1. NCBI lineage: Bacteria > Bacillati > Actinomycetota > Actinomycetes > Kitasatosporales > Streptomycetaceae > Streptomyces > Streptomyces sp. NPDC050738. Next base: position 270,914 of record NZ_JBFAHN010000003.1, read on the forward strand.
AAAGAATGACTGGCGGGTAACTTTTAACGCTGAGCAAGCGCTTAGGTGAATCAACGAGGAGGCTCCCCCGTGCGCCGTACCGTATTCAACGAGGACCACGAGGCGTTCCGGGAGACTCTCCGCGCCTTCATCGAGACCGAGGTCGCCCCCGTCTACGACGAGTGGTTCGCTGCGGGTCAGGCGCCGCGCGAGTTCTACTACAAGCTGGCCGAGCTGGGCATCTTCGGGATCCGCGTCCCCGAGGAGTTCGACGGCGCGGGCATCGACTCGTACAAGTTCGAGGCCATCATGTACGAGGAGACCGCCCGCGCTGGCGTCTCCTTCGGCGGCTCCGGCGTGCACGTGCTGCTCGGCCTGCCGTACATCAAGATGCTCGCCACCGACGAGCAGAAGAAGCGCTTCCTGCCGAAGTTCGTCTCCGGCGAGGAGATGTGGGCCCTCGCGATGACCGAGCCGGGCACCGGCTCCGACCTCGCGGGCATGAAGACCACCGCGAAGCTCTCCGAGGACGGCACGCACTACGTCCTCAACGGCGCCAAGACCTTCATCACCGGCGGTGTGCACGCCGACAAGGTCATCGTCTGCGCCCGTACCTCCGCCCCGCGCGAGGACGACCGCCGCTTCGGCATCTCGCTCTTCGCCGTCGACACCAAGTCCGAGGGCTACTCGGTCGGCCGCAAGCTCGACAAGCTCGGCCTGAAGGTCTCCGACACCGCCGAGCTCGCCTTCGTGGACGTCAAGGTGCCCGTCGAGGACCTCCTCGGCGAGGAGAACAAGGGCTTCTCCTACCTCGGCCTGAACCTCGCCTCCGAGCGCTGGGGCATCGCCTTCGGTGCGTACGCGCAGGCAGCCGCCGCCGTCCGCTTCGCCAAGGAGTACGTCCAGGACCGCACGGTCTTCGGCAAGACGGTCGCCTCCTTCCAGAACACCAAGTTCGAACTGGCCGCCTGCCAGGCCGAGGTGGACGCGGCCCAGGCCGTCGTCGACCGCGCCCTGGAAGCCCTCGACGCGAACGAGCTGACGCCGGCCGAGGCCGCCTCCGCCAAGCTCTTCTGCACCGAGGTCGCGCACCGCGTGATCGACCGTTGCCTGCAGCTGCACGGCGGCTACGGCTTCATGAACGAGTACCCGATCGCCCGCCTGTACGCGGACAACCGCGTCAACCGCATCTACGGCGGCACCAGCGAGGTCATGAAGATGATCATCGCCAAGGACATGGGTCTCTAAGGACCACTGAGAACTCCCCCTGTGTCCAAGCCACTTGAGTCACTCCTCGATCTGCTCGACCTCGAGCGGATCGAGGAGGACATCTTCCGCGGCGAGAGCCGCTCGGCCCTCGTGCCGCGGGTCTTCGGCGGCCAGGTGGCCGCCCAGGCCCTGGTCGCCGCGGGCCGCACCGTCCCCGAGGACCGGCCGCCGCACTCGCTGCACGCGTACTTCCTGCGCCCCGGCGACCCCGGCGTACCGATCGTCTACACCGTGGACCGCATCCGCGACGGCCGCTCCTTCACCACCCGGCGCGTCGTCGCGATCCAGCACGGGAACCCGATCTTCCACCTCTCGGCGTCCTTCCAGACGTACGAGGACGGGCTTGAGCACCAGACCTCGATGCCGGACGCACCGGACCCCGAAACCCTGCCCACCGCGGCCCAGATGCTCCCCCGCCACCTCCCCGCGAACGTGGCCCAGCGCCTCGTCGAGGCCCGTGGAGCCGTCGATCTGCGGTACGCGGACACCCCGCCGTGGGGCAGCGTCGGCACCCCGCGCGAGCCGCGCTCGCAGGTCTGGTTCCGTACGAACGGCAAGCTCGCGGACGAGCCCCTGCTGCACGTCGTGCTCGCCACCTATGTCTCCGACATGACCCTGCTCGACTCGGTGCTGCTCGCGCACGGCCGGGGCGGCTGGGCGGTCGGCGATGTCGTCGGCGCCTCGCTCGACCACGCGATGTGGTTCCACCGGCCCTTCCGGGCGGACGAATGGCTGCTGTACGACCAGGAGTCGCCCTCCGCGTCGGGCGGCAGGGGTCTGGGCCAGGCCCGGATCTACACCCGGGACGGACAGCTGGCGGTCACGGTGATCCAGGAGGGCGTCGTCCGCATCCCGCGCGACTGACCGCAGAACCGCCCGATAACGGGCATACTGCGCACTTATGACCGAAGAGCAGACCGAGGCGCCGCAGGCCCCGGAGAGCACCACCACCGTCATCGTCGCGGCCGTCGCCAATCTGGGCATCGCCGTGGCGAAGGCCGTGGCCGGCGTCATCAGCGGTTCCAGCGCGATGCTCTCCGAGGCGGCCCACTCCGTCGCGGACACGGTCACCGAGGTGCTGCTGCTCACCGCGCTCAAGCGGAGCGAGAAGCCCGCCGACGAGGAACACCCCCTGGGGTACGGCGCCGAGCGCTATCTCTGGGCGATGTTCGCCGCCGTCGCCACCTTCGTCGGCGGTGCGGTCTTCTCCGTGTACGACGGCATCCACACCCTGGTCCACGGCGAGGAGCTGGGCGACCCGCTCGTCTCGTACATCGTGCTCGCCGTCTCCTTCCTCCTGGAGGGCTACTCGCTGCGCACCGGCATCAAGCAGGTCCGCGGCGAGGCCGCCCGCCTCAAGGCCCCGGTCAGGTACTACCTGCGCCACACCCCCGACACCGCCGTGAAGGCCGTGGTCCTGGAGGACTCGGCGGCGCTGGTCGGTCTGCTCCTGGCGGCGGGCGGTCTGCTCGGCGGCCAGCTGACCGGATCCGGCGTCTGGGACGGCATCGCGTCGATCCTGATCGGCGTCCTGCTGGTGTACGTCGCCTGGGAGTTGGGCCGCTCCAACGCCAAGCTCCTGATCGGCCGGCCGCTGCCGGAGCGCATGCGCTCGGCCGTACGGGAGGAACTGCTCTCCGTCCCGCACATCATCGACGTACTGGAGCTGACCACCCTGCTCCAGGGCCCCAGGGAGATCCTGATCGCGGCCAAGATCGACTTCCGGGACGTCTCGACGGCCGAGGAGATCGAGTGGGCCTGCGAGGAGGCCGAGGAGCAGCTGCGCGAGCGCTTCCCGGCCATCCGCAGGGTCTATCTCGACCCGACGCCGGGGCTGTATCAGACGAGGCCCGCGGCGCCCAGCAGGTAGGCGGTCATGGGGTCGTAGAAGCGCGGGTCGGTGACGTGATCGTCGAGCGGCACGGTGACCTGGAGGGTGCCTTCCGCCTCGCCGATGAACAGCGCCGGGTCGTTGCAGTCGGCGTACCCGATCGAGTCGAGCCCGCGCTGCCCCGCGCACCCCGCCCAGCCGTGGTCGGCGACGACCAGATCGGGCAGCGGCCGCCCCTCGCGCGCGAGGGCGTCGAGGATCGCGGCCATCGGCGCGGGCGAGTGCGTGTGCCACAGGGTCGCGCCGCGCTCCAGCATCGCCACGTCCGCGAACTGGAAGACCATGCCCTCGTCGGCGCCGAGCCCGCCCGGAATCCGTACGATCTCGGCTCCCGCCGCGCGCAGTGCGTCCGCGGTGGCGCGGTGCACGTCGAGCAGCCCGCCCGGGTGGCCTGTGGCGAAGAGCACCCGCTCCTGGCCGTCGGCGGCCTTGCGCAGCCGGGCGGCCATCCGCTCCAGGGCGTCGACGGTCAGCTCGGGGTCGATGGTGTCCTGGCCGCTGCGGTGCTCCGGGTCGTCGACGACGCCGCAGCGCTCGGCCATCACGGCGAGGACGTCCTGCTCGTCGGTCCAGCGGTCGCCGAGCTCCAGGCCGAGCCAGAAGTTGCGGTCGCCGTTGGCGAGCTTGCGGTAGTGGGAGAGGTTGTTGTCGCGGGGGGTGGCGACCTCTCCGGCGATACGGGTGCGGACGAGGTGGTCGACGAGTTCGGCACGGCTGGGAATCCCGGATATCGGCATGGGCCCATTGTGCCGCGCGGGGCGGGCCGGGTGCTTCCGGCTCAGCCCGACAGTGCGGCGAACGCCCCGTGCGCCAGGCGGCGCAGCAGCGCCTCGGTGGCGGGGCGGCCGAGGGGGCCGAGGTGGGGGGTGGAGTTGAGGAGGCCGAAGACGGCGTGGACGGCGACGCGGGCCTCCGCCTCGGGGGCCGTGGGGTGGATTTCCCGTACGACGGCGACCCACAGCTCCACGTACTGGCGCTGCAGCTGGCGCACCAGCTTGCGGTCGCTGTCGCGCAGCCGGTCGAGCTCGCGGTCGTGGAGGGTGATGAGCGGGCGGTCGTCGAGGGCGAAGTCGATGTGGCCGTCGATGAGCGCGGAGAGTACGTCGCCGGGGCCGCCCCCGGTCTCGGCCACGCGCCGCTTGCCGCCGTCCAGGAGGCGGCCGCTGATGCCGACGAGCAGCTCGGCGAGCATCGCGTCCTTGCCGGCGAAGTGGCGGTAGAGCCCGGGGCCGCTGATACCGACCGCGGCGCCTATCTCGTCGACGCCCACGCCGTGGAATCCACGGGCGGCGAAGAGGCGGGCGGCCTCTTTGAGGATCTGCTCGCGGCGGGTGAGGGCGTCGGTCCTGGTGGTCATGGATTCGATTCTAGACAGTGGGGGTTAGCGAGCGTTAACCTGAAGTCGGATTGTTAACGCTCATTAACAGAGCAAGGGGGCTCGAAGCGATGCAGCAGGCACCGGTGCTGGCCAGTGCGGCCGACCCCGCCTCTGAGGCCTGGCAGGCCAACGAGGCGGCGCACGAGGCGCTGGCCGAGGAGCTGCGGGCCAAGCTGTCCGCGGCCCGGCTCGGGGGCGGCGAGAAGTCCAGGGCCCGGCATGTGGCACGAGGGAAGCTGCTGCCCAGGGACCGGGTGGACGGGCTGCTCGACCCCGGTTCCCCCTTCCTGGAGCTGGCGCCACTGGCGGCCGACGGGCTGTACGGGGGCGCGGCACCAGCGGCCGGGGTGATCGCCGGGATCGGGCGGGTCAGCGGGCGCGAGTGCGTGATCGTCGCCAATGACGCCACCGTCAAGGGCGGTACGTACTACCCGATGACGGTGAAGAAGCACCTCAGGGCGCAGGAGGTGGCCCTGGAGAACCGGCTCCCCTGCATCTATCTGGTGGACTCGGGCGGCGCCTTCCTGCCCATGCAGGACGAGGTCTTCCCGGACCGGGACCACTTCGGCCGGATCTTCTACAACCAGGCCCGGATGTCAGGCGCCGGGATCCCGCAGATCGCCGCCGTCATGGGCTCGTGCACGGCGGGCGGGGCGTATGTGCCCGCGATGAGCGACGAGGCCGTCATCGTGCGCGGCCAGGGCACGATCTTCCTGGGCGGACCGCCGCTGGTGAAGGCGGCGACGGGCGAGGTCGTGACGGCCGAGGAGCTGGGAGGCGGCGAGGTCCACTCCAAGGTCTCGGGCGTCACCGACCACCTCGCCGAGGACGACGCGCATGCGCTGCGGATCGTACGGACGATCGCCTCGACGCTGCCGGACCGGGCTCAACTCCCCTGGTCGGTCGAGCCCGTCGAAGAGCCCAAGGTCGATCCGGCGGGGCTGTACGGCGCGGTGCCGGTGGACTCCCGGACCCCGTACGACGTGCGGGAAGTGATCGCCCGGGTCGTCGACGGCTCGCGGTTCGCGGAGTTCAAGGCGGAGTTCGGGACGACGCTGGTGACGGGCTTCGCGCGGATCCACGGCCATCCGGTGGGGATCGTCGCGAACAACGGCATCCTCTTCTCGGAGTCGGCCCAGAAGGGCGCGCACTTCATCGAACTGTGCGACCAGCGCGGCATCCCGCTCGTCTTCCTCCAGAACATCTCCGGCTTCATGGTGGGCCGGGACTATGAGGCGGGCGGCATCGCCAAGCACGGCGCCAAGATGGTGACGGCGGTGGCGTGCGCGCGGGTGCCGAAGCTGACGGTGGTCGTCGGCGGGTCGTACGGAGCGGGCAACTACTCGATGTGCGGGCGGGCTTATTCGCCGCGCTTCCTGTGGATGTGGCCGAACGCCAAGATCTCGGTGATGGGCGGCGAGCAGGCCGCCTCGGTGCTCGCGACGGTGAAGAAGGACCAGATCGAGGCGCGGGGCGAGAGCTGGCCGGCCGAGGACGAGGACGCCTTCAAGGACCCGATCCGCGCGCAGTACGAACAGCAGGGCAACGCCTACTACGCGACGGCCCGGCTCTGGGACGACGGGGTCATCGACCCGATGGAGACCCGCCAGGTGCTGGGTCTCGCTCTGACCGCCTGTGGCAACGCGCCGCTGGGCGACCGCGGCTACGGCATCTTCCGGATGTGATGAGGATGGGAATGCTCGGCATGTTCGGTTCAGTACTGGTCGCCAACCGGGGCGAGATCGCCGTCCGCGTGATGCGCACGCTGCGGGAGCTGGGGGTGCGGTCGGTCGCCGTGTTCAGCGACGCGGACGCGGAAGCCCGTCATGTGCGGGAGGCGGACACGGCGGTCCGGATCGGCAGCTACCTGTCGGCCGACGACCTCGTGGACGCGGCCCTGCGCGCGGGCGCCGAGGCGGTCCACCCGGGATACGGCTTCCTCGCGGAGAACGCATCGTTCGCGGAGGCGTGCGAGGCGGCGGGATTGGTCTTCGTCGGCCCGCCGGCGTCCGCGATCGCCCTCATGGGCGACAAGATCCGGGCCAAGGAGACGGTGTCGGCGTACGGAGTGCCGGTCGTGCCCGGCGGCTCCGGACCCGAACTGGAGGAGATCGCCCGCAAGTTGGGCATGCCGGTGCTGCTGAAACCGTCGGCGGGCGGCGGTGGCAAGGGCATGCGGCTGGTGCGCGACGAGACGCTGCTGGGCGAGGAGATCGAGGCCGCCAAGCGCGGCGCGCTGAACGCCTTCGGCGATGACACGCTGCTCGTGGAGCGGTGGATCGACCGCCCGCGCCACATCGAGATCCAGGTCCTGGCGGACGCCCACGGGAACGTGGTGCACCTGGGCGAGCGCGAGTGCTCGCTGCAGCGCCGGCATCAGAAGGTCATCGAGGAGGCCCCTTCCGTGCTTCTCGACGAGGTGACGCGGGCCGCGATGGGCGAGGCGGCGGTGCAGGCGGCGCGGAGCTGCGGTTATGAGGGGGCGGGGACGGTGGAGTTCATCGTCCCGGGCGACGACCCGGCCTCGTACTACTTCATGGAGATGAACACCCGCCTTCAGGTCGAGCACCCCGTGACGGAGCTGGTGACCGGCCTCGACCTGGTGGAGTGGCAGCTGCGGGTCGCGGCCGGCGAGGAACTCCCGTACGGCCAGGACGACATCACGCTGACGGGCCATGCGATCGAGGCACGCATCTGCGCCGAGGACCCTTCCCGCGGTTTCCTCCCCTCCGGAGGCACCGTCCTGTCGCTGAGCGAGCCCCAGGGGCACGGGGTGCGGACGGACTCGGGCCTGAGCGAGGGCACGGAGGTCGGCAGCGCGTACGACCCGATGCTGTCGAAGGTCATCGCGTACGGCCCGGACCGCGCGACCGCGCTGCGCAAGCTGCGGGCGGCACTGGCGGAGACGGTGACGCTGGGCGTGCCGACGAACGCGGGCTTCCTGCGGCGGCTGCTGGCTCATCCGGCGGTGGCGGCAGGCGAGTTGGACACGGGCCTGGTGGAACGCGAGGCGGACGGTCTGGTGCCCGACGGGGTCCCGGACGAGGTGTACGCGGCTGCGGCGGCGGTACGAGAGGCGGCCCTGGCCCCCGTCACGCCTGCCGGAGGCTGGGCGGACCCCTTCTCAACGCCGAGCGGCTGGCGGCTGGGCGGCGAGGCGGTGCGGGTCGGGCACTGGCTGCGTATCGCGGGCCAGGAACCCGTACAGGTGGCGGGAGTTGGCCGGGTCGAGGACCGGAAGGTCTCCGTCACGGTCGACGGGACGGTCCACACGTTCCACCGGGCCGGGGACTGGCTGGGCAGGGACGGCGACTCCTGGCACGTACAGGACCACGACCCGGTGGCGGCGGCGCTGAAGGGCGCGGGCGGCTCGGGAACGGGCAGCCTGACCGCGCCGATGCCCGGGACGGTCACGGTGGTGAAGGTCGCCGTGGGTGACCAGGTGACAGCGGGCCAGGGCCTGTTGGTGGTGGAGGCGATGAAGATGGAGCACCTGATCTCCGCGCCGCATGCGGGCACGGTGACCGAATTGGACGTGCGTCCGGGCACCACGGTCGCCATGGACCAGGTGCTGGCCGTGGTCGCACCGGAGGAGGACGCGAAATGACGCTCCCGATGGTCGTACCGGCGCAGGACCTCCCGGCGAAGGTCCGGATCCACGAGGTCGGCGCGCGAGACGGCCTGCAGAACGAGAAGAGGACCGTCCCGGTCGAAGTGAAGGCGGAGTTCATCCACCGCCTGGCCGAAGCGGGCCTGACGACGATCGAGGCGACGAGCTTCGTCCACCCCAAGTGGGTGCCCCAACTGGCGGACGCCGAAGAGCTGTTCCCCCTGCTCGGGGACATCGAGGGCGCAGTACTGCCCGTCCTGGTCCCGAACGAACGGGGCCTGGACCGCGCGCTGGCCCTCGGCGCGAGCCGGATCGCGGTGTTCGCGAGCGCCACGGAGTCCTTCGCCAAGGCCAACCTCAACCGGACGGTCGACGAAGCGCTCGCGATGTTCGCCCCGGTGGTGGCGCGGGCGAAGGCGGAGAAGGCCCACGTGCGCGGCTACCTCTCGATGTGCTTCGGCGACCCCTGGGAAGGGGCGGTCCCGGTGGCCCAGGTGGTCCGGGTGGCGAAGGCCCTCATGGACCTGGGCTGCGACGAGTTGAGCCTGGGCGACACGATCGGCGTGGCCACGCCGGGCCATGTCCAGACCCTCCTCGCGAACCTCAACGAGGCAGGCGTGCCGACGAGCTCCATCGGCGTGCACTTCCACGACACGTACGGCCAGGCGCTTTCCAACACCCTGGCCGCGCTCCAGCACGGAGTGACCACGGTGGACGCATCGGCGGGCGGCCTGGGCGGCTGCCCGTACGCCAAGTCCGCCACCGGAAACCTCGCCACCGAAGACCTCGTGTGGATGCTCGAAGGCCTCGGTATCGACACCGGGGTCGACCTGGGCCGGCTCACCGCCACGAGCGTGTGGCTGGCCGACGAACTGGGCCGACCGAGCCCGTCCCGCACAGTCCGAGCCCTCTCCCACCAGGAGCAGTGAGAATCCCATGGACCACCGCCTCAGCCCCGAGCACGAGGAACTCCGCCGCACAGTGGAGGCGTTCGCGCACGATGTGATCGCCCCGAAGATCGGCGACTTCTACGAGCGCCATGAGTTCCCGTACGAAATCGTCCGCGAAATGGGGCAGATGGGCCTCTTCGGCCTCCCCTTCCCCGAGGAGTACGGCGGCATGGGCGGCGACTACCTCGCGCTCGGAATCGCCCTGGAGGAACTGGCCCGCGTCGACTCCTCGGTCGCGATCACCCTCGAAGCCGGGGTCTCGCTCGGCGCGATGCCGATCTTCCGTTTCGGCACGGAGGAGCAGAAGCGCGAGTGGCTGCCCCGGATGTGCGCGGGCGAGGTCCTGGGCGCCTTCGGCCTCACCGAGCCGGAGTGCGGGAGCGACGCGGGCGGCACGCGCACGACGGCCGTCCTGGACGGCGACGAGTGGGTGATCAACGGCTCGAAGTGCTTCATCACCAACTCGGGCACGGACATCACGGGCCTGGTCACGGTCACGGCGGTGACCGGCCGCAAGGACGACGGCCGCCCCCGTATCTCCTCGATCATCGTCCCGTCGGGCACCCCCGGCTTCACTGTCGCAGCCCCGTACTCAAAGGTGGGCTGGAACGCCTCGGACACCCGTGAACTGTCCTTCCAGGACGTCCGCGTGCCCGCGGCGAACCTCGTCGGCGAGGAGGGCCGCGGCTACGCCCAGTTCCTGCGCATCCTCGACGAGGGCCGGGTGGCGATCTCGGCGCTCGCGACGGGCCTGGCGCAGGGCTGCGTGGACGAGTCCCTCGCGTACGCCAGGACGCGCAAGGCCTTCGGCCGCCCGATCGGCGACAACCAGGCGATCCAGTTCAAGCTCGCCGACATGGAGATGAAGGCCCACACGGCCCGCCTGGCCTGGCGCGACGCGGCATCGCGCCTGGTGGCGGGCGACCCCTTCAAGAAGGAGGCGGCACTCGCCAAGCTCTACTCCTCGACGGTGGCGGTGGACAACGCGCGCGAGGCGACGCAGATCCACGGCGGGTACGGCTTCATGAACGAGTACCCGGTGGCCAGGATGTGGCGCGACTCCAAGATCCTGGAGATCGGCGAGGGCACGAGCGAGGTCCAGCGGATGCTGATCGCAAGGGAGATGGGCCTCCCCGCCTGAAGCACGCACATTTAAGCGGGAAGGGGCGGGTCGGGGGACACACTCCCGCCCTTTCCCCCGCTCCGGAATACGTTCGACACCCCGCCGACCCCCCTGGCAGAGTCCATCCATGGACACGCGCTTCTGGCCCCTGTACGGACTCCGCCTCACCACCCCCCGCCTGGAGCTCCGCCTTCCCGACCTCCACGACCTGGACGCGCTCGCGGCGGTCGCCGCCGACGGGGTGCACGATCCGGACCGGATGCCGTTCAGCGTGCCGTGGACCGACGCCGAGCCGGAAGCCCGCGGCCGGGCCACGTACCAGCACGTCCTCTCCACCATCGCGGGCTGGACGCCGGCCGACTGGAACCTGAGCCTCGTCGTCCTGCACCAGGACAAGGTCGTCGGCCGGATGGACCTGATGGCCAAGGAGTTCGCGACGACCCGTGAGGTCCTCACCGGGTCGTGGCTGGGCCTCGCCCATCAGGGCCAGGGCATCGGCACCGAGATGCGCGCGGCCGCCCTGCACCTCGCCTTCGCCGGGCTGGACGCCCGCAGCGCCACCTCGGGGGCGCTCAGCGACAACGCGCAGTCGCTCGGCGTCTCGCGCAAGCTCGGCTACCGCGACGACGGCACGGAGACTCTGTCCGTACGCGGCGAAGCGGTCACCCTGCAGCGTCTGCGCATCGACCGCGCCGACTGGGAGGCCCGGCGCGCGGTCGACGTCACGGTCAGCGGGCTCGAAGGGTGTCTGGCCCAGTTCACCGGGTAGCCGGGGCGGGCAGAGGGGACCCTCTGGACAGATAACAAGGTTAGGCTAACCTACCTTGAAACTTGCCCGGTGGCCCACCGCCACGTATGGAAAGCAGAGCCCTGCCATGCCCTCCTCCACCCGCGCTTCCCACTTCTCCCGTCGCGGCATCCTCGCCGCCGGTGGTGTCATCGGCATCGGTGCCGCTCTCACCGCCTGCGGGAGCGACGACAAGAAAAAGTCGGGCAGCGCCGCCGAGGACTCCGGGCCCTGGTCGTTCACCGACGACCGCGGTACGAAGGCGAGCACCAAGGCGACGCCCAAGAACATCGTCGCCTTCACCGGCACCGCCGCCGCCCTCTTCGACTACGGCATCCAGGTCAAGGGCGTCTTCGGCCCGACGAAGACCGCCGACGGCAAGCCCGATGTCCAGGCCGGCGACATGGACATCGCGAAGGTGGAGATCCTCGGCAACGTCTGGGGCGAGTTCAACGTCGAGAAGTACGCCGCCCTCGCGCCCGACCTCCTCGTCACCGACATGTGGCAGAAGGACGCGCTCTGGTACGTCCCCGACGAGTCCAAGGCCAAGATCCTCAAGCTCGCCCCCTCCGTCGCCCTCTGGGCCGCCGAGGTCGACATGGCCAAGGCCCTGGCGCGCCGCGCCGGCCTCGCCACGTCCCTCGGCGCGGACATCACCACGGCGAAGTTCACCGACGCCAAGGCCGCCTTCGAGAAGGCCTCCGCCCGGCTGCGCGCCGCCGCCAAGTCCAAGCCGAACATCAAGGTCCTGATCGGCTCCGCATCCAAGGACCTGCTGTACGCATCGGTCCCCAAGATGTCCGCGGACACCCTCTACTTCCAGAACCTCGGCGTGAACTTCATCGAGCCCAAGGCCAACGCCCAGGGCTTCTTCGAGGAGCTGAGCTGGGAGAACGCCGACAAGTACAAGGCCGACATCATCATGATGGACAACCGGTCATCGGCCCTCCAGCCCTCCGCCCTCACCTCGAAGCCCACTTGGGCCGCGCTCCCCGCGGTCAAGGCCGGCCAGGTCATCCCGCGCACCACGGAGCCGATCTACTCCTACGCCAAGTGCACCCCGATCCTCGACGACCTCGCCAAGGCCATCGAGAACGCCAAGAAGGTGAGCTGACCCGCCAGTGACGACTGCCGCCGCCCCGACGACTGCCCCCGAAATCGCGCCGTTCCGCCTCTTCGGCCTCTCGGTCGTCGGGGCGCGGCGGCTCAGCCCCAACCTCGTCCGCGTCACCTTCGGCGGCGAGGAGCTGAGGGACTTCCACGCGGGGGGCCGCGACCAGAGCCTCTCGCTCTTCCTCCCCCACCCCGGCCAGACCGAGCCCGTGCTGCCGCCGCTCGAGGCGGGGGACGACTGGTATCCGCAGTACCGGGCGATGCCCGATGGCGTACGGGCCGTGATGCGCTCGTACACGGTGCGCGCCCAGCGCCGCCGGCCCGACGAGGTCGACATCGACTTCGCCATCCACACCGACGGCGGCCCCGCCTGCCGCTGGGCGCTCAAAGCCGCCCCGGGCGACCGCGTCACCGTCCTCGGCCCCGCCGTCGCCGCCAACACGGCCGTACGTTTCCAGCCGCGCGCAGGCACCGACTCCGTCCTGATCTGGGCCGACGAGACGGCCCTGCCCGCCGCCGCCGCGATCCTGGAGTGGCTCCCCGCAGGCACAACCGCCCGCGTCTGGCTGGAAGTTCAGCACACCAAGGACCGCCAGGCCCTCACCACCGCAGCCGACGCCCGGATCACCTGGCTCGTACGGGACGAGGGCGCGCCCCCGGCCGTCGAAGCCGTACGCGAGGCCGCGCTGCCCGGCGCGCGCCCCTATGTCTGGATCGCGGGCGAGTCGGGGTCGGTGAAGGCGCTGCGCCGCCATCTCGTGCGCGAACGCGAGGTCGACCGGCGCGACATCACCTTCGTCGGCTACTGGCGGCGCGGGCTCAGCGAGGAGCAACTGCGCGAGGAGGCAACCGCGTAACGGCCGCTGCGCTTTCCGGGGACACCCGGACCCCGAGCGACCACTCCGGAGGGGGTGGGGGTGCGAAGTGAAGTTAGGTTAGGCTAACCTAACTAACGCTTCGCACCCCCACCCCCTTCTCCCTGCCCGGAGGACCGTTACATGCGCTCACACCTGCTCAACGACACGACCGCGGAGCTCTACCGCCGCTCCGCGACCGAAGCAGTCGAGCGGGTGGCAGCCCAACTCGCCGCCACCAAAAGCCCCTTCACCGGCATCTCCCCCGACGCGCTCTCCCCGGCCGTCGACGCCGTGGATCTGGACAGGCCGCTGGGCGACACCTCTGCCGCTCTCGACGAACTCCAGGAGGTCTACCTCCGCGACGCCGTCTACTTCCACCACCCCCGCTACCTCGCCCACCTCAACTGTCCGGTCGTCATCCCGGCCGTCACCGCCGAAGCGGTGCTCTCCGCCGTCAACTCCTCCCTCGACACCTGGGACCAGAGCGCCGGCGGCACCCTGATCGAGCGCCGCCTCATCGACTGGACCGCAGGCCGCATCGGTTACGGACCGACCACCGCCGACGGCGTCTTCACCAGCGGCGGGAGCCAGTCCAACCTCCAGGCCCTGCTGCTCGCCAGGGAGGAGGCCAAGGCCGAACACCCCGCCGACCTACGGGTGTTCACCTCCGAGGCCAGCCACTTCTCCGTACAGAAGTCGGCCAAACTCCTCGGCCTGCCGCCCGAGTCGGTCGTCTCCATCCCCGTCGACCACACCAAGCGCATGCAGACCGTGGCCCTCGCCCGCGCCCTGGAACACTGCGCCGCCGAAGGCGCGGTCCCCATGGCCGTCGTCGCCACCGCCGGCACCACGGACTTCGGCTCCATCGACCCGCTGCCCGAGATCGCCACGCTGTGCGCGCAGTACGGCGCCTGGATGCATGTCGACGCCGCGTACGGCTGCGGACTGCTCGTCTCCCCCACCCGCCGCCACCTCCTGGACGGCATCGAACGCGCGGACTCCGTCACCGTCGACTACCACAAGTCCTTCTTCCAGCCGGTGAGTTCGAGCGCGCTCCTGGTGCGCGACGGCGTCACCCTGCGCCATGCGACGTACTACGCGGACTACCTCAACCCGCGCTCGGCGCCCGTGCCCAACCAGGTCGACAAGTCCCTCCAGACCACCCGCCGCTTCGATGCGCTCAAGCTGTGGATGACGCTTCGCGTGATGGGCGCGGAAGGCATCGGCGGGCTCTTCGACGAGGTCGTCGACCTGGCCGCGCAGGGCTTCGAACTCCTCGCCGCCGACCCGCGCTTCGACGTCGCCGTCGAGCCGCAGCTCTCCACGCTCGTCTTCCGCTTCATCCCCGCCGACGTCACCAGCCCCGCGCTGATCGACCGCGCCAACCTCTATGCGCGCAAAGCGTTGTTCGCCTCGGGCGAGGCCGTCGTCGCCGGCACGAAGGTCGGCGGCCGCCACTACCTCAAGTTCACCCTGCTCAACCCGCAGACGACCGTCGCCGACATCGAGGCCGTCCTCGACCTGCTCGCCGGACACGCCCGCCAGTACCTGGGAGACTCCCTTGTCCACGCTTCCTGACCAGAACCAGCAGCAGCCCCTCGACTTCATCGCGATCGGCCTCGGCCCCTTCAACCTGGGCCTCGCCGCACTGACGGACCCGATCGACGAGCTGAGCGGCCTCTTCCTCGAATCCAAGCCGGACTTCGACTGGCACAGCGGCATGTTCCTGGAGGGCTCCACCCTCCAGACCCCGTTCATGTCGGACCTCGTCACCCTCGCCGACCCGACCTCGCCCTTCTCCTTCCTCAACTACCTGAAGGAATCAGGGAGGTTGTACTCCTTCTACATCCGCGAGAGCTTCTATCCGCTCCGCGAGGAGTTCAACGACTACTGCCGCTGGGCGGCCGCGAAGATCCCCGCGATCCGCTTCAACGAGACGGTGAGCGAAGTGAGTTACGACGAGGGCGACGCGCTCTACTCCGTACGGACGGCGAGCGGCGCCACCCACCGAGCCCGCAAACTGGTCCTCGGCACCGGAACCCCGGCGTACATCCCCGAGTCCTGCCGCGGCCTCGGCGGCGACCTGATCCACAACTCCCGTTATCTGGAAGCCAAATCGGCGCTCCAGGAGAAGGAGTCGATCACGATCGTCGGCAGCGGCCAGAGTGCGGCCGAGATCTACTACGACCTCCTCCAGGACATCGACGCGCACGGCTACGCCCTGAACTGGGTCACCCGCTCACCGCGCTTCTTCCCCCTCGAATACACCAAGCTCACGCTGGAGATGACGTCCCCGGAGTACGTCGACTACTTCCACGCGCTGCCCCCGGCGACCCGCGACCGCCTCAACACCGCCCAGAAGAACCTCTACAAGGGCATCAACTCCGAGCTCATCGACGCGATCTTCGACCTGCTGTACGCGAAGAACCGCCGCGGCCCCGTCCCGACCCGCCTGATGACCAACACCGCGCTGGACAAAGCCAGTTACGACCACGGCACCTACACCCTCGCCCTCCGCCAAGAGGAGCAGGGCAAGGACATCAGCCTCGCCACCCAGGGCCTGATCCTCGCCACCGGCTACAAGTACGAGGTCCCCGGCTTCCTGGCTCCCGTCCGGTCCCGTATCAACTGGGACGACCAGGGCCGCTTCGACGTCCACCGCAACTACAGCATCACCCCGGACGCCTCGATCTACGTCCAGAACGCCGAGCTGCACACCCACGGCTTCGTCGCCCCCGACCTCGGCATGGCCGCGTACCGCAACTCGTGCATCATCCGCGAGCTGCTCGGCGGCCAGGAGTACTACCCGGTCGAAAAGACCATCGCCTTCCAGGAGTTCGCAGCATGAGCACCCCCCACATCACCTTCCGCCCGCTCGACCCCCTCACCGACTCCGAGACGGTCCACGGCTGGGTCACCCACCCCAAGGCCGCCTTCTGGCTGATGCAGAACGCGACGCTCCCCGACGTCGAGCGCGAGTACATGGCGATCGCGGCATCGGAGCACCACGACGCGTACATCGGCCTCCACGACAACACCCCCGCCGTCCTCATGGAGCGCTACGACCCGGCCCATGTCGAGCTGAAGGGCCTGTACGAGGCCCAGGAGGGCGACGTCGGCATGCACTTCCTCGTCGCCCCCACCGACACCCCGGTCCACGGCTTCACCCGCGCCGTGATCACCGCGGTCATGGCGGAGCTCTTCGCCGACCCCGCCACCCGCCGCGTCGTGGTCGAGCCCGACGTGCGCAACACCGCCGTCCACACCCTCAACAAGGCCGTCGGCTTCGAGATCGTCCGCGAGCTCCAAAAGCCGGAGAAAACCGCCTACTTGAGCATATGCACCCGCCAGAGCTACGAAGAGGCCACGCGATGACCGACCACCTCACCCCCGCCCTCTGGGCCGAGGCCAACCGCCTCCTCGTCCGCAAGGCACTCGCCGAGTTCTCGCACGAACGCCTGCTCGCCCCCCGCCCGCTGGGCGACGCCCGCTACGCCGTGACCAGCGACGACGGCGCGACCGAGTACCGCTTCACGGCCACCGTCCTCACGCTCGACCACTGGCAGGTCGAAGCGGACACGATCTCCCGCCACCGCGACGAGTCCGAACTGCCCCTGGACGCACTGGACTTCTTCATCGAGCTGCAGGGCGCACTCGGCCTCTCCGCGGAAATCCTCCCCACCTACCTGGAGGAGATCTCCTCCACCCTCTCCGGCACGGCGTACAAGCTCACCAAGCCGCACATCACCGCCGCCGAACTGGCCCGCTCCGACTTCCAGTCCATCGAGACCGGCATGACCGAGGGCCATCCCTGCTTCGTGGCCAACAACGGCAGGATCGGTTTCGGCGCGGACGAATATCTCGCGTACGCACCCGAGACGGCGGCCCCCGTCCACCTCGTCTGGCTGGCGGCCCGCCGCGACCGCGCCACCTTCACGGCGGGCGCGGACCTGGACTACGACACCCTCATCCGCACCGAGCTCTCCGCCCGCACCCTGGCCCGCTTCGAGCGCACGATGGTGACCCAGGGCCTCGACCTGGCCGACTACTTCCTCCTCCCCGCGCACCCCTGGCAGTGGCAGAACAAGCTCGCCGTCACCTTCGCCGCTGAGGTCGCCCAGCAGCGGCTGGTCCATCTGGGCCCGGGGGACGACGCGTACCTCGCCCAGCAGTCGATCCGCACCTTCTTCAACACCACCGACCCCTCCAAGCACTACGTCAAAACGGCCCTCTCCGTCCTCAACATGGGCTTCATGCGCGGACTTTCGGCCGCCTACATGGAGGCCACCCCTGCCATCAACGACTGGCTGGCCCAGCTGATCGCCGCCGACCCGACGCTCACAGCGACGGGCCTCACGGTCATCCGCGAGCGCGCGGCGATCGGCTACCACCACCGCCAGTACGAGGCCGCCACCGCCAAGGGCTCCCCGTACCTCAAGATGCTCGCCGCCCTGTGGCGCGAGAGCCCGGTCCCGTCCCTGGCCCCCGGCGAGAGCCTGGCCACGATGGCCTCGCTCCTCCACACGGACCGCGAGGGCGCGTCCTTCGCCGGCGCACTGATCGCCGCGTCGGGCCTCTCCCCCCAGGAGTGGCTGCGCAGCTACCTCACGGCCTACTTCACCCCGCTGCTCCACAGCTTCTACGCGTACGACCTGGTCTACATGCCGCACGGCGAGAACGTGATCCTCGTCCTCAAGGACGGCGCCGTACAGCGCGCGATCTACAAGGACATCGCCGAGGAGATCGCGGTGATGGACCCCGACGCGGTGCTGCCCCCGGCGGTCGAGCGGATCCGCGCGGACGTCCCCGAGGACATGAAGATCCTCTCCCTCTTCACGGACGTCTTCGACTGCTTCTTCCGCTTCCTCAACGCCACCCTCGTCACGGAGGGCGTCCTGGAGGAGAAGGACTTCTGGCGTACGGTCGCCGACTCGGTCCGCGACTACCAGGCGGCGCATCCCGAACTGGCGGACAAATTCCGGCAGTACGACCTGTTCGCCCCCGAGTTCACACTGTCCTGCCTCAACCGTCTGCAACTGCGCAACAACCAGCAGATGGTCGACCTCGCGGACCCGGCAGGAGCCCTCCAGCTGGCAGGCACCCTGCAGAACCCGATCGCCTGAGCACGCCGGTGGCCCCGGGGAAAGCTCTCCCCGGGGCCACCCACAGCGCTCTCCTCCTAGCCCGCGGGCCAGGGCACGACGGGCGACCGGTAGTAGTCGATCCCCAGGGCGGTGAACCGCGGCCCCTGCTGGGCCAGCCGCGTCTTGTACGCGTCCCAGTTGTGCGTGGAGACAGGCGACCAGCCGAGCTCGGCGATGCCCGGCAGACGCGGGAACGCCATGAACTCGATCTCGTCGCTGTTGGTCAGCGTCTCCGTCCAGATCGGCGCCTCGACGCCCAGAATCGAATTGGCCGGTGCCCCCTTGAGGAAGGTCGCAGGGTCCCAGTTGTAGGACGTGTCGACCTCGACCAGACCCGCCCAGTCCTGGCCGAGCGGGGTGTTCGCGTCGTATTTCATGTCCAGGTAGGCGCGGTTGGCGGGCGACATGACCAGCTTGGTGCCGGCCTTCGCCGCCGCCACCACGTCCGCCTCGTCGCCCTCCGTGCCCCAGTACTGCGCGACCGCGCCCTTCACCGGGCTGCCACCGACGAGCTGGTGCCAGCCCATCACGGTCTTCCCGTGCTTCTGGACGATCGCCTGCGCCTTCTCCATGTACGTCCGGTAGTCCTCGTGGCTCGTCGAGTGCGCCTCGTCGCCGCCGATGTGGATGTACGCGCCGGGGGTGATCGCCGCCAGCTCGCGCACCACGTCGTCCATGAAGTCGTACGTCACCGGCTTCCCGGCGCACAGCGAGCTGAATCCGACCTCCGTGCCGGTGTAGAGCGGGGGCGCGACGCCGTCGCAGTTGAGCTCCGCGTACGAGGCGAGTGCCGCGTTCGTGTGGGAGGGGGTGTCGATCTCGGGGACGACCTCCAGATAGCGCGAGGCCGCGTACCGGACGATCTCCTTGTAGTCGGCCTGCGTGTAGTAGCCGCCCTTGCCGCCGCCGACCGCCGTCGATCCGCCGTAAGTGGCCAGCCGGGGCCAGGAGTTGATGGCGATGCGCCACCCCTGGTCGTCGCTCAGATGGAGATGGAGCTTGTTGATCTTGTAGAGCGCCAGCTGGTCGACGTACCGCTTGACCTGCTCGACGGTGAAGAAGTGCCGCGAGACGTCGATCATCGCGCCCCGGTAGGAGTAGCGCGGCGTATCGGTGACGGTGCCGCCCGCGATCTTCCAGGGGCCGCTCTGGCGGGTGTCCTTCTCGACCGAGGCCGGCAGCAGCTGGCGCAGCGTCTGCACGCCGTGGAAGAGCCCGGCGGGTTTACGGGCGGTGATCGTGACGCCGTGCGCGCCGCTGACCAGGCGGTAGCCCTCGTCGCCGAAGCCCTTCTCGTACGCACTGATCCGCAGCCGGATCCCGTCCTGGGAGCCGTTCCCCCCGGCGGTGACCGGCAGCCGGAATCCGGTGGACGGCCGCAGCACCCCGGCCAGGTACGAGCCGATCGCGCGCACCTCGCGCGACCCTTCGACCTGGATCCGGGTCCGGCTGGTGAGGGCGTACGCGGATCCGCCCGGCGCGACCGAGGCGGGGGCAGGGATGATCTGGTCGAGCGGACGGACCGACGGGGTGGCGGCGGGGGCGTGCGTGGCGCCCACGCAAGAGATTCCGGCCGCGGCGACCAGCAGCAGCGAACCGAGCAGGCGGGGAAATGTTCTGTGCTGTCTCACAAGCGGGTCCCTTTCGACGCTTTCGACGGGGTCACGCGACTGTGGTGAAGGGCAACCGAACGCCCACCATGGGACCCGTCCGCCCCACTCGCGGTCAAGGTGTAGACCACTTCGTTCTGCCGGCCGGTGCGACAATCCTGTGCATGGCGGAAATCATCCAGAAGGACGGCACCTGGACGTTCGACGGGGACACGGTGCGTATCGTGCCCGGCCGCGACAAGGGCGTGAGCCTGCTGCGCCAGACCGTCGGTGAACTCGCCGTCCCACTCGGCGCGTTGGCGGGGATCAGCTTCGAGTCAGGCAAGAAGGGCGGCCGCCTTCGACTGCGGCTGCGCGACGGCGCCGACCCGCTGCTGCAGGTGACAGCCGGCCGCCTGGAAGGCTCCAGCGACCCGTACCAGCTGGCCGTCGAGCCCGACCGCTCGGGCGTCGCCGAGTACCTCGTCGACGAGGTCCGCAACGCCCTGCTCCTCGACCAGGTGCCCACAGGCCCGGTCGACCGATTCCTGCTTCCCGGACCCGCCGTCCCCGTCTCGGCCGCCGCCGGGGACGGCTCCGTCACCTTCGACGGCGAGCAGATCCGCCTGGAGTGGAACTGGAAGACCGAGGACTCCAAGCGCTCCGCCGGGCCGGTGACGATCCCGCTCAGGGACGTACAGAAGGTGAAGTGGCAGCCGTGCGCCGGGCTGGAGAACGGCTTCCTGCGCTTCGTCGTCCCGCAGGCCGCGACCGCCGCGCCCGCCAAGTACGACCCGTACGCCGTCGAGCTCTGGGGATTCAAGAAGGACCCTCTGATGGCGCTCGTCGGGGCGGCGGTGGCCGCGCGCCTCGACCGGGGACTGCCGGAACTGCCCGCACCCGCGCCCACGCCCACGCCTGCGCCTGCGTCCGCCCCCGCTCCCGCCCGTCCGGAACCGGACGCCGGCGACCACGACGCACTGCTCCGTCGCCTGCGCGAGCTCGGCGAGCTCCACCAGGCCGGAATTCTCGATGACGGAGAGTTCAAAGAGGCGAAACAGGCCATCCTGAAGCGACTGCACTAGCCCCGACAGAGCCGATTGCCACCCCTCCTGCCCGAAAGCGGGCAGAAATCTTGCAAAGCGCCCCACGGGCCCGCAGTATCAGCGGGTGCTCGAAACACGTCCGTCATACGACGACCTCATCGATCACCTGGTCCGCTCCACCACGCTGCAACGTGGTGAGGCCGCCCGGGTGATCCTCGACGTGCTCGCGTATTTCGACGAGACGACCGAGGAATACGTCCGCCGCCGCCATCGTGAGCTGCAGGCACGCGGACTGAACAACCCGGACATCTTCGAGCGGATCTCGGAGGAGCTGCCTCATCGTGCAGTGGCGCCCCCCGAGCTCTCCCTGCGGCAGCTGCGCCGCATGATCTACGGCTAGAACGACCCGGAGGAACGATATGTGCGGAATCGTCGGATACATCGGCAAGCGTGATGTGGCGCCGCTGCTGCTGGAGGGGCTGCAGCGACTGGAGTACCGCGGTTACGACTCCGCGGGCATCGCCATCACGGGCCCCAAGGCCGCCGGGCTCAAGACCGTCAAGGCCAAGGGCCGGGTCCGCGAGCTGGAGTCCCGTGTCCCCAAGCGCTTCGCGGGGACCACCGGCATCGCCCACACCCGCTGGGCCACCCACGGCGCACCGAGCGACGAGAACGCGCACCCCCACCTGGACAACGAGGGCAAGGTCGCCGTCGTCCACAACGGCATCATCGACAACGCCACCGACCTGCGCGCCAAGCTGATCGCCGACGGCGTCGACTTCGCCTCCGAGACCGACACCGAGGTGCTGGTCCACCTGATCGCCCGCTCCACCTCCGAGACGCTGGAGGAGAAGGTCCGCGACGCACTGCGGATCGTCGAGGGCACGTACGGCATCGCCGTGCTGCACGCCGACTTCTCCGACCGCATCGTCGTCGCCCGCAACGGCTCGCCCGTGGTGCTCGGCATCGGCGACAAGGAGATGTTCGTCGCCTCGGACGTCGCCGCGCTGGTCTCGCACACCCGCCAGATCGTCACGCTGGACGACGGCGAGATGGCGACGCTGAAGGCCGACGACTTCCGTACGTACACGACCGAGGGCACCAGCACCACCGCCTCGCCCACGACCGTGGAGTGGGAGGCCGCCTCGTACGACATGGGCGGCCACGACACGTACATGCACAAGGAGATCTCCGAGCAGGCGGAGGCCGTCGACCGCGTCCTGCGCGGCCGGATCAACGACCGGTTCGCCACGGTCCGCCTGGACGGGCTGAACCTGGACGCCCGTGAGGCGCGCGGGGTGCGCCGGATCAAGATCCTCGGCTGCGGCACCTCGTACCACGCGGGCCAGATCGGCGCCCAGCTCATCGAGGAGCTCGCCCGCATCCCCGCGGACGCCGAGCCCGCCTCGGAGTTCCGCTACCGCAACCCGGTGGTCGACCCCGACACCCTGTACGTCGCGGTCTCCCAGTCCGGCGAGACGTACGACGTCCTCGCCGCGGTCCAGGAGCTGAAGCGCAAGGGCGCCAAGGTCCTGGGCGTCGTGAACGTCGTCGGCTCCGCCATCGCCCGCGAGGCGGACGGCGGGATGTACGTCCACGCGGGCCCGGAGGTCTGCGTCGTCTCCACCAAGTGCTTCACCAACACGGTCGTCGCCTTCGCGCTCCTCGCGCTGCACCTGGGCCGCATCCGCGACCTCTCGGTCACCGACGGCAAGCGGATCATCGAGGGCCTGCGCCGGCTGCCCGGCCAGATCGACGAGATCCTCAAGACCGAGGGCGAGATCAAGAAGCTGGCGAAGCACTACGCCGAGGCCAAGTCGATGATGTTCATCGGCCGGGTACGCGGCTATCCCGTCGCCCGCGAGGCCTCGCTGAAGCTCAAGGAGGTCTCGTACATCCACGCCGAGGCCTACCCCGCCTCCGAGCTGAAGCACGGCCCGCTCGCGCTCATCGAGCCCGCGATGCCGACGGTCGCGATCGTCCCCGACGACGACCTGCTGGAGAAGAACCGGGCGGCGCTGGAGGAGATCAAGGCGCGCAGCGGCAAGATCCTCGCGGTCGCGCACCAGGAGCAGGAGAAGGCGGACCACACGATCATCGTCCCCAAGAACGAGGACGAACTGGACCCGATCCTGCTGGGCATCCCGCTCCAACTCCTCGCCTACCACACGGCGTTGCACCTGGGCCGCGACATCGACAAGCCGCGCAACCTCGCCAAGTCGGTCACGGTCGAGTAGCACCCGCGTACGCAGACAAGGCAGACAAGGCAGACAAGAGCGACCCCCGTGCGCGCCACCATGCGCACGGGGGTCGCTCTCGTATGCGCCGATGCCGCCCATTGCACCGGCGCGTGTGGCTGCTCAGCCGGCGGCCGTCACCCCCCGGCCGGCAGCACGTCCAGGAACCTCCGTGGGCCACTTGGCGAGCGCGGCCGTCGCCCCGTACCAGGCGGCGAGTCCGGCGACCGCGGCCACCCAACCCCCCACCTTGGCCAGGCTGTTGTTGTCGGCGAAGGCCGCCACGGCCAGCAGGACCAGCGAGGCGAAGAAGAGTCCGTACGTCCCCTGCGAGAGCAGTCCGCTGCCCGCCGCGCCCAGGGTCAGGCTGAGGGCGAGCAGCGCCCACAGCAGCAGGAAGAGTCCGGCGGCGTGCGCCGAGACCGTGGTGTCGGAGGCGGCGGCCCAGGTGAACCAGAAGGCGCCGAGCCCCGCGAAGGCCGTACCGGAGAAGGAGTTTCCGGCCCGGAACTCGAAGAGTCCCGCGATGAACAGTGCGATACCGCCGACGAAGGTGGCGATCGGAACGGCGTTGGCTGTGGTCACGCCGTCGATGACACCTGTGGCTCCGATACCGAAGGCCAGCAGGGTGAGGCCCAGAGCGAGATGGCCGAGAGTCGATGTGGTGCTTCCCGCAGAGACGTCGTTGTCCACGGCGGGCTCCCTTCAAGTGCAGTGATGCTGCTTCCCAGCGACCGTTATGTACCCTTCACAAGGGCACAATCCACCTCTACGCGCTGGTAGTTTTCGCACTGTCAAGCGGGAGTTGACGCCAACTACGGGACTGTGCCACCAGGTTCAGGGAATGACGATGACCGGCCGCTGCGCACGCCGCGCGAGCCGCCCGGCGACCGACCCGAAGATCCGGCCCACGATCCCGTGCGTGGAGCCCACCACGATCGCGTCGGCCGAATACTCCCGGCCGACCTCTTCCAGCTCATGGCAGATGTCGCCGCCGCGCTCGACCAGGATCCACGGCACCTCGGACAGATAGTCCGCACAGGCCAGTTCGAGTCCGAGCACTTCGGTGCGGTGATCGGGGACGTCCACGAAGACGGGGGGCTCGCAGCCCGCCCACACCGTGGTCGGCAGCCGGTTGGCGACATGGACGATGATCAGGCCGGAGCCGGATCTGAGCGCCATGCCGATGGCGTACGCGAGCGCGCGCTCGCTGGAGGTCGACCCGTCGAAGCCGATGACGACCCCGTGCCGGAAGGCCGGGTCGCAGGCGTGACGTGTCTCTTCTGCCGCCTGGAGGTCCGACGCGGGGTCGGCTACCTGCTTGCGGTCTGCGGGTTCGGAGTATTCGTAACCGGCCATCGGTGTCTCGGCGAAGGAGATCCTCTGAGGAGGGAACGGGACGATCAAAGAGCTAGTCGGCAGTGGAGTTGTGTCCGGGAATCATCTTCCCAACCCCATACCCCCAAGGGTACGGCGACACTCCTCTCCTGCCCAGAGCCTGCCGAACCACTCCGGCGTTCCAGGGAGCATGCACGAGCAGGCCCCCCTTAGGCAATGCCTTGTGGCATTTACAGCTTTGTCCCCTTCCCCGCCGCCCGGGCGCCCCTCAGTGACCGCAAGCGCTTGCACCCCGTTATGCAAGCGGTTTGTCCCACCACCGCCCAGGGAGCACAGGGAGCCCGCCGTGTCAGCACCGCCGACCGTCCCCGCCCCGTCGAGCGGCCGCCGCCGTGCCCCAGGACCGCCGCCCCCCGCGACTCCCCCCGCCGCGCCCCCGGCGCCGCTGTCGGATTCCGGCTCCGAGGTCGTCCGCTGGGCGGCATTCAGCTGCGTCCTGGTCCCTGTCGTCCTTGTCGTGTACGGAACCGGGTTCACCCCCGCCCTCCTGGCCGCTCTCGGGCTCGCCGCCGTGACCGTCTCCGTACGACTGCTGCTGCTCCGCTCCGAGCGCACCGCGGCGCAGATCGCCGCCGAGCAGTCCGCGCCCCATCGGGGCCGGCACGGGCGCACGGGCTCCGGGGCGCACCGGGGCGGCCGTCACGCCGGGGAGCATGCGCCGGAGGGCTGACTGATTCGCACACACGCCCCCGCTGTTTTCAGCCAACTTCACCGCACGGCCACGAGCTTGGCGGAATGACCCGCCAACCCCCGTGCCACCAGGGATGAATGGCCATTTGCACGGCGATGCACCCTACGGGGACGGGCCATGCGCGTGAGGCGTACTTCCCTGCGCGGCCTGTGAGTGGAACGCTTCGTGATCGAATGCTTCACGCCAAGTTGCCATGTCGACATAGTGCCGTGGGCTGAACTTGTCACGGCACCACCACGGGACACAGTAGATTCGATCATGGCCAGAGGACGGCGGGGGATCTTGTGCAGGACCGAGGGGCAGCAGCGTGCAGGAGCAACAAGCTCGCAATGAGCAGGGAGCCGTGAGCAACGAGGGGGGCTTAGCGCCATGAGCCAGGGCCAGAGCCAGAGCCAGGACTCCATCGCCGCACCGGAGGCCGCACGGAAGCTCTCGGGGCGTCGCCGCAAGGAGATCGTCGCTGTGCTGCTGTTCAGCGGCGGCCCCATCTTCGAGAGTTCCATTCCGCTCTCCGTCTTCGGGATCGACCGCCAGGACGCCGGGGTTCCGCGCTACCGGCTGTTGGTCGCCGGCGGCGAGGAGGGACCGCTGCGGACCACCGGCGGACTCGAACTCACCGCGCCCTACGGCCTGGAGGCGATCGCGCGGGCGGGCACCGTCGTCGTACCGGCCTGGCGGTCGATCACCTCGCCACCACCGTCGGACGCGCTGGACGCGCTGCGCCGTGCGCACGAGGAGGGCGCGCGCATCGTCGGTCTGTGCACCGGCGCGTTCGTCCTTGCGGCCGCCGGCCTGCTCGACGGCCGCCCGGCGACCACGCACTGGATGTACGCGCCGACGCTCGCCAAGCGCTATCCCTCGGTGCACGTGGACCCGCGTGAGCTCTTCGTGGACGACGGCGACGTGCTGACCTCCGCGGGGACCGCGGCCGGAATCGATCTGTGTCTGCACATCGTGCGCAGCGACCACGGTACGGAGGCGGCCGGTGCACTCGCCCGCCGCCTGGTCGTACCGCCGCGGCGCAGTGGCGGCCAGGAGCGCTATCTCGACCGGTCGCTGCCCGAGGAGATCGGCTCCGACCCGCTCGCCGAGGTCGTGGCCTGGGCGCTGGAGCACCTCCACGAGCAGTTCGACGTGGAGACGCTCGCCGCGCGTGCGTACATGAGCCGCCGCACCTTCGACCGGCGGTTCCGCTCGCTGACGGGCAGTGCGCCGCTGCAGTGGCTGATCACCCAGCGGGTGCTGCAGGCCCAGCGCCTCCTCGAGACGTCCGAGTACTCGGTCGACGAGGTGGCGGGCCGCTGCGGATTCCGTTCCCCGGTGGCCCTGCGCGGCCATTTCCGGCGGCAGCTGGGGTCCTCCCCGGCCGCTTACCGGGCCGCGTACCGCGCCCGCAGGCCGCAGAGCGAGCCCCCGGCGATGGCCGTGACCGGCGCCGGAGCCGCCGAGACGGTGGTCTCCCAGACCCGCCGGGCGGCGGCCGCGACCGCCCCGTCGGGTCCGGCGGCGACGTCCCCGGCCCCACCGGACCCGGGCAAACCGAGCTCCGATACGTACGCTCCGGGGCGTGCGGCGGTGCCTGGACCGCGGAGTGCGCCATAAGGTAGACGCATGAACGATCGCATGGTGTGGATCGACTGCGAGATGACCGGGCTCTCGTTGACGGACGACGCACTCATTGAGGTGGCCGCGCTGGTCACCGACTCGGAGCTGAACGTGCTCGGTGAAGGGGTGGACATCGTGATCCGCCCGCCCGCCGAGGCGCTGGAGACGATGCCGGACGTGGTGCGCAAGATGCACACCTCGTCCGGCCTCCTGGACGAGCTGGAGCAGGGCACCACCCTCGCCGAAGCCGAGGAGCAGGTCCTGGCGTACGTACGTGAACACGTCAAGGAACCGGGCAAGGCTCCGCTCTGCGGGAACTCGGTCGGCACCGACCGCGGCTTCCTCCTGCGGGACATGCCCGACCTGGAGGGCTACCTCCACTACCGCATCGTCGACGTCTCCTCGATCAAGGAGCTGTCGCGGCGCTGGTACCCGCGGGCGTACTTCAACAGCCCGGCCAAGAACGGCAACCACCGGGCGCTCGCCGACATCCGTGACTCGATCACGGAGCTGCGCTACTACCGGGATGCGGTCTTCGTCCCGCAGCCCGGACCGGACTCGGACACCGCGAAGGCGATCGCGGCGAAGCACGTCCTGCCTGCGGAATAGCCTGGGCGAAGGGCCCTGGAAAAGGGGGGCGCGAGCACCCTCCGGGACCCTGTAGACTTCTTCTCGGCCGGTCGGAAACGACATGGTCATGGTGGGTATAGCTCAGCTGGCAGAGCACCTGGTTGTGGTCCAGGATGTCGCGGGTTCAAGTCCCGTTACTCACCCTGAACGATCAAGGCCCGACCTGTGAGAACAGGTCGGGCCTTCGTCATGTCCCGAACGTTTCGCGCGCGGCCAGGGCTACGGCCGCCTCCGGGGTCAGGGCGCGGCCCGCCGCGTACTCCTCCGCATAGCGCTGTGCTCCGAGTGCCTCGCTCAGGCGCGCGGCGCAGGCCCGGCGGAAGGCGGAGGTCTCCAAGGCGCCCAGCTGAGGGAGGCCTGCCGCCGGCCAGAGCCGGGAGGAGGCGCCGAGGAGGCGGGCCGCACCGGCCGGTTCCGCGCCGTGGGCCAGCGCCGCGGCGAGGAGGTCGACGGCGGCCGCCGTGCCCAGGACATCGTGCAGCCGCCACTTGGCGGCCAGCGCGCCGCGGGCGAAGGAGGCGGCGCGCTCCGCGCTGCCGAGGCCGAGCTCGGCCAGGCCGCGGAAGTAGTCGCCCCAGGCCCGCATCCACAGCTCGCCGCGCGCCTCGCATTCGGTACGCAGCTGATCGGCGGCCCGCGCCGCACGGGAGAAGGCGCCCTGGCCGGCCAGCAGGTAGGCCCGCAGCGCGAGGGAGAGCAGCCGGAAGAACTCCGCGCCGCCCCCGCCGCCTGTGGGCACCAGCGAGCGGGCGGCCTCACCCCGTACGGCAAGACTCGCGCCGGCCAACGGCAGCAGGCGCCCGGCGAAGGCCGCGCCGACCTCCTCCGCCGCGTCCAGGTCGTCCTGGGTGAGGGTGACGAGCGCATGGGCCCAGGCCGCGAGCGACCGCTCGGGGCCCGGGGCGTCCTCGCCGGCCAGGGCCCGCTCCAGATAGCGCCGGCCTTCCTGTGCGTGGCCGCAGGCGTACCAGAAGAACCAGAGCGAGCCCGCCATGTCGAGGACCGTCCGCCGGCCCGGCACCTCCAGACCGTGCTCCAGCGCGATCCGCAGATTGGCGTGGTCGGCCGACAACCGCTCGGACCAGGCCTGCTGCTCGGGCCCCAGCCACTCGGCGTCACCGCGCCTGGCCAGCCAGCGGAAGTAGTCGTGGTGGCTGTGGCGCACCGCGTCCGCCTCGCCCAGTTCGGCGAGCCACTGCGCGCCGAACTCCCTTACGCCGTCGAGCATCCGGTACCGCGCTCCGGGGCCCGCACCCTCTTTCCGTACGATCGACTTTTCGGTCAGCGTGCCGAGCAGCCGCAGGACCTGATCGCCCTGGAGCGGCCCGCCGTGGCAGACGAACTCCGCCGCCTCCGCGTCCCAGCCGCCCGCGAAGACCGCGAGCCGCGCCCAGAGCAGCCGCTCCAGCGGCGTGCAGAGTTCATGGCTCCAGCCGATCGAGGTGCGCAGGGTGCGGTGGCGGTCCGGGCGGGACTGCGGGGGCACGGCGGGGAGCACGGACCGCAGCCGGGCGGCGAGTTCGATGGCGAGCGGGATGCCGTCCTGCCCGGCGCAGACCTCGGCGGCCAGACTCCGGCCTGCCTCGCCGCGTACGAGGTCCGGGTCGGCCCGCGCGATGAAGAGCTCCACCGCGTCCTGCGGCGGCAGCGGGTCGATCACCAGGATCTGTTCACCGGGGGCGCCGAGCGGCTGCCTGCTGGTGGCCAGAATCGTCAACCATGGCTGGTCGGACTGGAGTTCGGTGATCGCGCGGACGCATGCCGCGCGCAGATGTTCACAGGTGTCGAGGATCAGCAGCGCCGCCGGTCCGGCCGACTCTGCGGCCAGGGCGATGGTCCCGGGCAGCAGCGCCGGGTCGCGCAGCGCGGCCAGCTCGACCAGCCGCACCCCGCCGGGGTACGCCGCCCCGGCCTCCTGTGCGGCCCGCAGCGCGAGCCGGGTCTTGCCCACTCCGCCGGGTCCGGTCAGGGTGACCGGCCCCGTGCCGGCCGCCAACAGAGCACCGAGGGCGTCGAGTTCCTCACGCCGCCCGATGAACCGATCGGCATCCGGGAGCGGTTCGCCCTTGCGTGCTCCGGGCAATGAGGCAGCCACCTCTCCCCCTCGACGTGCCCCGATGTGCTGGAGATCACCATAGCCACTCCCGCGCGCACCGGGCCCGGCGTAGCGTAAGGAGCGTGACTACGGCTCTGACCGCGGTCGGGCGGATGCGCCCGGGCGATCATTTCTTCCTGGGGTACGGCACGGACGAGGAGCGCGACGCGGTTCTCGCCTCCTTCGTACTGGACGGACTGGCCAGCGGACACCGCTGCCTGTTCCTGGCCCCCGTGGACGCCCCGCCCGACGTCACCCTCGGCTTCCTGGAGCACAGCGGGATCGACCTGCTGGGCGCCCTCGCGGAGCGGCGCCTCGTCGTGGACACCCAGCTCGCGACGGCCGACGGGCTGTGGGACGTGGACGACCTGGTGCGGCGCGAGGCCCGGCGTGCGGTCGACGACGGGATGCTGGGGCTGCGGGTGTCGATGGAGATCCTGCACAGCAGCGCCGGGTCCGCCTTCAAGACGCTCAAGGACAGCGAGGTCCTGCTCGACCAGGTCTTCGGCACCCACCCGGTCCTGGGGATCTGCCTGTACGACCGCCGGGTCTTCGGCCGGCGGGAACTGGCGCCGCTGGACGAACTGCACCGGGGGCAGGTGGGCCCCGACCCGGTCTGGAAGGACGAACTGCTCCTGATCACCAGGACGTTCAGCCCGCCCGGTCTGGCCCTGACGGGTGACGTCGACGACTCGAACGTATCGGCACTGGCCCGGGCGCTCCACGCGGAGGTGCTGCGCGCGGAGTGCCGGGCGGTGACGGACACCCGGCTGGATCTGAGCGGACTGGGATTCGTGGACGTGTGCGCCCTGCGGCTGCTGGTCTTCACCGCACTGGGTCTCTCGGCGGCCGGCGGGCGCAGACTCGTACTGCACGGCGTCGCACCGCATGTGCGCAAGGTGATGCGGGTGACGGGGTGGGACCGGGTTCCCGGGCTGGAGCTGACCACATGAGGCGGGACGAGTTCGTCCACCAGGCTCTGCGCTACGCCTCGGACGAGGAGTTCCTTGCGGGGACCGAGCCCTTCGTACGCGACGGGCTCGCCGGCGGGGACGCGGTGCTCGCGGTGGTGAAGCGCCGGAACATCGGCCTGCTGCGCGACGCGCTCGGTGGCGGGGCGCGCGACGTGGAGTTCATCGACGCCGACGACTGGTACGGCTATCCGTCCCGGACGCTGGGGCGGTACCACACGTACTGCACCGAGCACGGGACGACCGCGACGGGCGGCGCACGCCGGGTGCGGGTGATCGGCGAGCCCGTCTGGTCGCGCCGCA
This sequence comes from Streptomyces sp. NPDC050738, assembly GCF_040654175.1. Classification (NCBI taxonomy): domain Bacteria; kingdom Bacillati; phylum Actinomycetota; class Actinomycetes; order Kitasatosporales; family Streptomycetaceae; genus Streptomyces; species Streptomyces sp. NPDC050738. The sequence goes on from NZ_JBFAHN010000003.1 coordinate 301,580, forward strand.
GCGAGCTGGAGACGCGCGAGTGGATGCGCTACGAATCGCTGCTCAATGTGGCCTTCGCCCGGAGCGGGCACTGGATCCTGTGTCCGTACGACCAGCGGGACCTGAGCGAGCACGTACTGACGACCGCCGCCCGGACCCACCCCGAACTCGCCGCACCCGAGGGTGACTTGGCGGTGAGCGACGCCTATGCGCGCCCCGAGGACTTCTACGCCGAGTCCGACGCGGGACCGCTCGACCCGGCGCCGGATCCCTCTCGGGAGGTCACCTTCGACCGCCGGGAATCGGTGACGGCACGTCGTGCCGCGGGCGAGTTCGCGCGCCGCGGCGGGCTGTCCGAGGAGCGGGTGCGCGAGGTGATGTCGGCCGTGCACGAGAGCGCGCTGAACGCCCTGCGGCACGGCGGGGGGCACGCGGTGCTGCGGCTGTGGGCGCGGCCCGCGTATCTGGTCTTCGAGATCGCGGACAGCGGTGTGCACGCCCCGGTCGAGGCTCTTTTCCCCGGGCATCTGCCGCCCCGGGCGACGGCCGCCTCGGGCCATGGGATGTGGCTGGTACGGCAGTTGAGCGACCTGGTGGAGCAGCGGATCGCCCGGGGCGGATCGGTCGTACGGATGCACTTCAGGGTCTGAGCAGCTTCAAGAGCTGAAGCGTGTCACCAGTTCGGTGGGCAGTACGATCTGCGGTCGCGGCTGTGTACGTACCTCGCCGGGGCGGCGTGCGGCGATCTCCGAGAGAAGAAGTCTGGCCATCGCGCGGCCCATTTCCTCGATCGGCTGGCGCACGCTGGTCAGCGGCGGGTCCATGTGGCGGGCGATCGCCGAGTCGTCGTAGCCGATGAGCGCGACGTCGCCGGGGATAGTGCGCCCGCGCTCGCGCAGCACCTGCCTGGCGCCTGCCGCCATCACATCGGAACCGGCGAACACGGCGTCCAAGTCCGGCCTAAGGTCCAGGAGTTGGGTCATGGCGCGGCGCCCGCCCTCCTCCGTGAAGTCACCGGAGGCCTGCAGGGACTCGTCGGTGTCCAGGCCGGCGGCGGCAAGGGCCTTGCGATAGCCCTCGACGCGGCACTGGGCGCCGTACACGTCGAGCCGGCCGGTGATGTGCGCGATGGTGCGGCGGCCGCGCGAGATGAGGTGTCCCACGGCGCTGCGGGCACCCTCCAGGTTGTCGGAGTCGACGGAGGGCAGCGTCTCGTGGTCGGAGCGCCGGCCGCTGATGACCGCGGGGATGTCGAGCTGCTCCAGGAGATCGGGCAGCGGGTCGTGCGCGTGCACCGATACGAGCAGTACGCCGTCCACCCGGTGCGCGGCCAGATACTGCGCGAGCCGGTCGCGCTCACGGTCGTTGCCGACCAGCGTGAGCAGCAGCTGCATCTCGGTGTCGGCCATCGCCGATCCGACGCCGCGCACTATGTCGGAGAAGTACGGCTCGGCGAAGAACCGGGTCTCCGGCTCGGGCACCACCAGGGCGATCGCGTCGGTGCGATTGGCCGCCAGGGCGCGGGCCGCGCGGTTCGGTACGTAACCGAGTTCGTCGACCGCCGCCTGGACCGCTTCGCGGGTGCGGTCGCTGACCCGCGGCGATCCGTTGATCACCCGGGACGCGGTGCCGCGCCCCACCCCCGCGCGGGCCGCGACTTCTTCGAGCGTGGGACGCCCCCCGCTCCGTACTCGCGCTGCCGTCATGGCTGCCTCCCGTTCGCGGCCAATTTCTCACAGTCGGATAACTGAACCAAGTCCTGGCGTCAGGAACCTTGACACTCCAAACCCGAACGGCGACTCTTCAACACATCACGCATGGGAGCGCTCCCACCCTGGCCTCCCCCTTCAGGACCCGCACGTAACACACCGCACCTTGTAGCCGCACTACGAAGCAGCACTCTGTAGGAGGACGCAATGTTCACGCGTACCCGCACGACCAGGAAAGTGGTGGTCCTCGCGGCCGTCGCGGCCTTGGGCACCGCTCTGCTGTCCGGATGCTCCAGCGACGACGGGGGCTCCGGCACCGGCTCCAAGGGCAGCTCGGACAGCAAGGGCAAGACGACGATCACTCTTGGTCTGTTCGGCACGTTCGGCTTCAAGGAGGCCGGGCTGTACGCGGACTACGAGAAGCTGCACCCGAACATCAAGATCCAGCAGACGGTCATCACCCGTAACGAGAACTACTACCCGGCGCTGGTCAACCACCTGACCACCGGCAGCGGGCTCGCCGACATCCAGGGCATCGAAGTCGGCAACATCGCCGAGGTGACCGGGACCCCGGCCCTCGCGGCCAAGTTCGAGGACCTCTCCAAGGCGCCCGGGGTCAACAAGAGCGACTTCCTGGACTGGAAGTGGGCGCAGGGCACCACCAAGGACAGCGCCACAGTCGGCCTCGGCACGGACGTCGGTCCGATGGCGATCTGCTACCGCAAGGACCTCTTCAAGGCGGCCGGGCTCCCCACCGATCGCGAAGTGCTCGCCAAGAAGTGGGCGGGCGACTGGTCCAAGCTCGTCGCGCTCGGCAAGCAGTACCAGGCCAACGCCCCGGCCGGGACCACCTTCCTGGACTCCGCCGGCGGTCTGCTCAATGCCATCACCAGCAGCGAGAAGGCCAAGTACTACGACAGCAGCGGCAAGGTCACCTACAAGGACAACCCCGCGATCAAGGCTGCCTTCAACCTCACCGCGGAGGCCGCTTCGGCGGGTCTGACCGGCAAGCTCCAGCAGTTCCAGCCGACTTGGAACCAGGCGATAGCCAACAGCAAGTTCGCCGCGATCTCCTGCCCGCCGTGGATGATCGGCACCCTCAAGGGTGCGGCCAAGGCCACGGACGCCGGCAAGTGGGACGTGGCGCAGGCGCCGAAGGGCGGCAACTGGGGCGGTTCGTTCCTGGGCGTCCCCAAGTCCGGTAAGAACACGGCCGAGGCCGCCAAGCTCGCCGCGTGGCTGACGGCCCCCGCCCAGCAGGCGAAGCTCTTCGTGGCCCAGGGCTCCTTCCCGAGCGCCCAGACCGCGTACTCCCTGCCTGACGTGACCGGCGCCAAGAACCCCTTCACCGGTGACGCCCCGATCGGCACGATCTTCGCGGCGGCCGCCAAGTCCGCCCCGGTCCAGGTCATCGGCCCGAAGGACGCGATCATCCAGCAGGGTCTGTCGGACAACGGCGTGTTCCTCGTGGCATCCAAGGGCAAGTCCGCCGCGGACGCCTGGAAGACGGCCACCGACACCATCGACAACAACCTGGAGAAGTGACCGGTATGGCCACCCGGCACCACATCGCCGCGCCCCCCTTGAAGGAGGGGGGCGCGGCCCCGGCCGGTTCCCCGGCAGGGACCCCCGAATCGCCGGACGAGACCCGCCGGCGCGAGCGCCTTTCGCGCCGCTGGCGGCGGGACGTGCGCTGGAGTCCGTACGCCTTCGTCTCCCCGTTCTTCGTCCTCTTCGTCGCCTTCGGGCTCTTCCCGCTGATCTACACGGGCTGGGCCTCGCTGCACACGGTCGAGATGATCGCGCCCACCGACATGCAGTGGTCGGGACTGCACAACTACTCCCGGATCTTCGGCGACCACTTCTTCTGGAACGCGGCGCGCAACACCCTGACCATCGGGGTCATCTCCACCGTCCCGCAGCTCCTGATGGCCATGGGCCTGGCCCATCTCCTCAACTACAAACTGCGTGGCTCGACGTTCTTCCGCACCGTGATGCTCGCTCCGTACGCCACCTCGATCGCAGCGGCCACCCTCGTCTTCGCGCTCCTCTTCGGACGCGACTACGGAATGATCAACTGGCTCCTGCACCAGGTCGGCATCGGCGCGATCGACTGGAAGAACGGCACCTGGACCTCCCAGTTCGCCGTCTCCACGATCGTCATCTGGCGCTGGACGGGCTACAACGCGCTGATCTACCTGGCGGCGATGCAGGCCATTCCGCACGACCTGTACGAGTCGGCGGCGCTCGACGGCGCTTCGCGCTGGCGGCAGTTCATCCATGTCACGCTGCCCTCGCTGCGCCCGACGATCCTGTTCACCGTCGTCGTCTCCACCATCGGCGCCAGCCAGCTCTTCGGTGAGCCGCTGCTCTACGACCAGACCGCGGGCGCCTCCGGCGGCGGCGAGCACCAGTTCCAGACGCTCGGGCTCTATCTGTACGAACAGGGCTGGGTCAACGGTCACCTGGGCCGGGCATCCGCCATCGCCTGGATGATGTTCCTGATCCTTCTGGTGATCGGGGCGGTCAACTACGTCATCTCGCGCCGGCTGCGCGCCAGTAGCTAAGGAGAACCGGCCGTGACAACGACCGTGCCCACGCACCGCACACCCAAGACCAGGGCGATACGCAAGCCAGGAGCCTCCCGCGCCGGCGGCCAGCTGAAGGCGGGTCCGCTCGGTTATGCCGTGCTGATCCTGTTCACCCTGGGCTCGCTGCTGCCCCTGATATGGACGGCGATAGCGGCGTCCCGCAACAACAACCGGCTCTCGCAGACCCCGCCGCCGATGTGGTTCGGGGGCAACCTCTTCGACCACCTCAAGTTCGCCTGGACCGACGCCAATCTCGGCAAGGCGATGCTCAACACCACGATCGTGGCGGGCACTTCGGCCGCCGTGATCGTCATGCTCTCCACGATCGCCGGATTCGCCTTCGCCAAGCTGCGCTTCCGCGGCCGCAACATCCTGCTCCTGGTGATCATCGGGACGATGATGGTGCCGCCGCAGCTCAGCGTGATCCCGCTCTACATGATGGTCGCCAAGCTCCAGTGGGCCGACCAGCTGCAGGCCGTGATCCTGCCGTCCCTGGTGAGCGCCTTCGGTGTGTTCTTCATGCGGCAGTACCTCCTGCAGGCGCTGCCCGACGAGCTGATCGAGGCCGCCAGGGTGGACGGCGCGAGCAGCTGGCGCATCATCTGGCACATCGTGTTCCCGGCGGCCCGCCCCGCGATGGCCGTGCTCGGCATGCTCACCTTCGTACAGACCTGGAACGACTTCCTGTGGCCGTTCCTCGTCCTCACCCAGAACGGACAGCCCACCGTCCAGGTCGCCCTCGCCGGTCTCGGCCGCGGCTTCACCCCGGACCAGTCCGTGATCATGGCAGGCGCACTGCTCGGCACACTTCCGCTGCTGCTGGTCTTCGCCCTCTTCGGCAAGCAGATCGTCGGCGGCATCATGCAGGGCGCGGTCAAGGGCTGACCGCGCAGGGCCCCACCCCCAACTCCCCTTCCGTACATACTCATTTGGGAGCGCTCCCATGCCTGAAAGCTTTCCCCCCGGTTTCCTCTGGGGCGCCGCCACGTCCGCCTATCAGATCGAGGGGGCGGTACGCGAGGACGGCCGCACCCCCTCCATCTGGGACACCTTCAGCCACACCCCCGGCAAGACCGCGGGCGGCGAGACCGGCGACGTGGCCGTGGACCACTACCACCGCTACCGCGACGACGTGGCGCTGATGGCGGAGCTCGGCCTGAGCGCGTACCGCTTCTCCGTCTCCTGGTCGCGCGTCCAGCCGACCGGCCGCGGCCCCGCCATCCAGCGCGGTCTGGACTTCTACCGGCGCCTGGTCGACGAGCTGCTCGACAAGGGCATCAAGCCGGCCGTGACGCTCTATCACTGGGACCTGCCGCAGGAGCTGGAGGACGCGGGCGGCTGGCCCGAACGCGAGACGGCGTACCGCTTCGCGGAGTACGCGCACATCATGGGCGAGGCGCTCGGCGACCGCGTCGAGCAGTGGATCACCCTCAACGAGCCCTGGTGCAGCGCCTTCCTGGGGTACGGATCCGGTGTCCACGCCCCCGGGCGCACCGACTCGCTCTCCACGCTGCGCGCCGCCCACCACCTCAACCTGGCGCACGGCCTGGGCACCAAGGCCCTGCGCGCGGCCATGCCGGCCCGCAACACCGTCGCCGTGAGCCTCAACTCCTCGGTGATCAGGCCGCTTTCGCCCTCGCCCGAGGACCTGGACGCGGTCCGCCGCATCGACCACCTCGCCAATGGGATCTTCCACGGCCCGATGCTGCACGGCGCGTACCCCGCGACCCTCATCTCGGACACCGTCCGCCTCACGGACTGGAGTTACGTCCAGGACGGCGACCTGGCGACGATCCACCAGCCGCTGGACGCCCTGGGCCTGAACTACTACACGCCCACCCTGGTGTCGGCTGCGCCCGCCACCCCCGGCACCCGACGCGCGGACGGCCACGGCGCCAGCGAGCACTCTCCCTGGCCGTGCGCCGACGACGTCGCGTTCCACCAGCTGCCGGGCGAGCGCACCGAGATGGGCTGGACCGTGGACGCCTCGGGCCTGCACGACCTGATCATGCGCTACACCCGCGAATCGCCCGGGCTGCCGATCTACATCACCGAGAACGGTGCGGCGTACGACGACAAGCCGGGCGCCGACGGCACGGTCCACGACCCGGACCGCATCCGCTACCTCCAGGCACACCTGGACGCGACCCACCGGGCGATCAGGGACGGCGCGGACGTCCGCGGCTACTACCTCTGGTCCCTGCTGGACAACTTCGAGTGGTCCTACGGCTACAGCAAGCGCTTCGGCGCGGTGTACGTCGACTACGAGACCCAGGTCCGCACCCCCAAATCGAGCGCGTACTGGTATGCGGATCGCGCGCGCACAGGCGAACTACCGCAGACTCCCGCCGCCTGACGGGACCTCATCCAGCGGCGTGGCGCGGGGGCAAGCGGATGCCCCCGCCCCACGCCGCTGCTAATTTCCCTTTATGTCCACTCATCTCTCTTATGTCCTAGTTGACGGCTGAGCCGCCATGGGCATTTTCCGCGACCACCCCGAACTCACGCTGTTCCTCTGTCTCGCGGCCGGCTATCTCCTCGGCAAGCTGCGCGTAGGCCCCCTCACCCTCGGCGGCATCTGCGGCACGCTGATCGTCGCCCTGCTGATCGGCGCGTGGACCAAGGTCGAGATCTCGGGCGACGTGAAGACGATCTTCTTCGCGCTGTTCATCTTCGCTCTCGGCTACATGGCGGGGCCTCAGTTCTTCGCCAACCTCAACCGCAAGAGCCTGCGCTTCTTCGCACTCTGCGGGATCGAGGTGGTCACGGTCGTGGCCATCGCGTACGGCCTGGCGAAGGCCTTCGACCTGGACGTCGGTACGGCCGCGGGCATCCTGGCCGGTGCCGCCACCGAGTCCGCGGTCGTCGGCACGGCGACCGAGTCCATCGGCCAGCTCCCCGGGCTGACGCCCGAGCAGATCAGCACGTACCAGGGCCATGTGGCCACCGCGTACACCGTCTGCTACCTCTTCGGCCTGATCACGATCGTGATGTACACGAGCCAGATCATGCCGATGCTGCTGCGCATCAACCTGCGCGACGCGTCCCGCGAGCTGTGGGACAAGACCCGTGGCACCAGCGGAAGCCTGGAGGCCGACGAGCGCGAGTCCCTGCCGGGTCTGGTCGGGCGCACCTATCTGGTCACGACCGCCGACGGCCGCAGCGTCGGCCAGCTGGAGTCCGGGCTGCACGGCCGGATCACCATCGAGTCCGTCAAGCGCGGCTCCACCTTCCTCGACCCCACGCCCGAGCTGGAGCTGACCCTCTCCGACCTGGTCCTCGTCGTCGGCCGCCGCGCCAACACGATCGAGGCGGGGCGCGAGATCGGCCCCGAGACACCCGGCGTGCCCGGCCTCGACTCGCCGCTCGCCACCCAGCAGGTCGCGCTCACCGACAAGGCCGTCGAGAACATCACCATCGACGCGCTGCAGAAGAGCCACCCGGAGTTCTACAAGGACGGGGTGTACGTCACCGACCTGGCCCGCGGCGACCAGCACCTGCCCGCCAACGGCGAGACCGTCATCCACCGCGGTGACGTGCTGACCCTGGTGGGCGCCCGCTCCGGCCTCAACAAGCTGGCGAGCCGGATCGGCGCGATCGTCAAGAACGACGCGACGGACTTCGTCTACCTGGGCCTCGGCATCGTCGCCGGCTCCCTGCTCGGCCAGATCGTGGTCACCTTCGGCGACATCCCGATGTCGCTCGGCACCGGCGGCGGCTGCCTGATCTCGGGCCTGCTCTTCGGCTGGTTCCGCTCCAGGAAGCAGACCTTCGGCGCGTTCCCGCCCCAGGCCGCCACCACCATCAAGGACCTGGGCCTGGCGGTCTTCATCGCCTGCACGGGCCTGGTGTCGGGGCCGCAGGCCTGGCCGCTGCTCAAGGAGTACGGCGCGCTGCTGCCGTTCGCGGGCATCGCCATGGTCCTCGTCCCCGCGACCCTCTCGCTGATCGTCGGACGCAAGCTCCTCAACATCGAGAAGCCCCTCCTGATCGGCGCCATCGCGGGCCAGCAGTGCTCGACCCCCGCGATCACCTCGGTGACCCAGGTGGCCCAGAGCTCCATCCCGATGCTCGGCTACACGATCACCTACACGCTCTCCAACTTCCTCCTTCCGCTGACCGGGCCCCTCCTGGTCGGCATTCTCGGAGCCGGAGCCGGATCATGATCGATTTCCTCAACAGAAACATCTTCTCGCCCCACCCCGAACTGCTGGTCTTCCTGGTCGTCGCCCTCGGCTTCCTGGTCGGCAAGGTCCGCTACAAGGCGATCGCGCTCGGCGCCGTCACCGGCTGTCTGGTCGCGGGGCTCGTCCTCGGCGCGCAGTTCAAGATCGAGATCGACGGCACGGTGAAGAACCTGTTCTTCATCATGTTCCTGTTCGCGCTCGGCTACCGCGTCGGTCCGCAGTTCTTCCGCGGACTGAAGAAGGACGGCCTGCCCCAGGTCGTCAACGCCATCGTCGTCTGTGTCACCGGCCTCCTCGCCTCCTGGCTGTTCGCCTCGATGCTCGGATACGGACCCGGGCTCGGCGCCGGCATGATGAGCGGCGCGCTCACCCAGTCCGCCGCCATCGGCGTCGCCCAGGACGCGATCAGCACGCTCCCCGGCCTCAGCTCCGCCCAGGTCAAGTCGGAGTCGAACCTGGTCGCCGTCGGCTACGCGGTCACGTACCCGCTGGGCACGATCCTCTGCGCGATGCTGCTCGCCAACGTCCTGCCCAAGCTCTACCGCCGCGACCTGGCCGCCGAGTCCACCGCACTCGCCGCCGAACTGGACGCGCCGAGCACCGACCCGGATCTCGGCGAGGGCTACTACGAGGCGGTTCTGCGGGCGTACACCATCCAGCGCCCCGACCTCGTCGGCCGCACGATCGACGACTTCGAGAAGCAGCAGCAGGAGCTCGGGCGCCGCGTCTACATCACCCGCGTACGGCGTGAGGGACAGGTCCTCGAACACGATCAGCAGACCGCGCTGATGGAGGGCGACATCGTCGCCGTAAGCGCCATCCGCGGCGACCTCGTCGCCTTCGACGCCCGTACGCACGTGGGCGCCGAGACCGACGACGTCGAACTGCTCGGCTATCAGACCGAGTCGCTGCACGTGGTCGTCTCCGAGAAGGACCAGATCGGCAAGACCATCGCCGAGCTGCGCAAGGAGCCCTTCATGGTCGGCGTGTACGTCGACAAGCTCTACCGGGCGGGCTCCCCGTTCCCCTACCGCCTCTCCACCCAGGTCGAGCGCGGCGACACCATCATCCTCACCGGGCCCAAGCGCCTGGTCGACCCGGCGGGCAAGGCGCTCGGCAAGCCCGTGCCCACCAGCTTCGCGACCGACATGGTCTGGGTGGGCATCGGCATCTTCCTCGGCGGCTGCCTCGGCATCCCCGCGCTGACCGTCTCCGGGGTGCCCATCTCGCTGTCCACCTCGGGCGGCGGACTCATCATGGGTCTGATCTTCGGCTGGATCCGCGGCAAGTACCCCACGTACGGCAATGTGCCGCCCGGCGCCCAGTGGTTCATGGACACCCTCGGGCTGTGCATGTTCGTCGCGGTCGTCGGCATCAACGCCGGACCGAGCTTCACCAGCGGTCTCTCGTCGGCGGGCTGGGGTCTGCTGATCTTCGGCGCGGTCATCACGATCATCCCGCTGCTCGTGGGCTTCCTCGTGGGCCACTACATCCAGAAGATCCGCTTCCCGATCCTGATGGGCGTCCTGGCCGGCGGCCAGACCACCACCGCGGCGATCGGCGCGATCAACGAGACGTCGCGGTCCCAGATCCCCACCCTCGGCTACACGATCCCCTACGCCATCGGCAATGTGCTGCTGACGGTCTGGGGCGCAGTCATCGTCCTCCTGAACCACTGACCCGGGAGCCACCGTGCCCAAGACCACGTTCACCCGTGAAGAGATCCAGTCCTTCGCCCAGCTCAGCCCGTTCGAGCTGAAGGACAAGTTCATCACCATCGCCCAGGCCGCCCAGGCGGACAAGCCGGGCCAGAAGGAGAAGTCCAGCGCCCAGATGCTCAACGCCGGGCGCGGCAACCCCAACTGGATCGCCACCGGCCCCCGTGAGGCCTATCACGCGCTCGGTTACTTCTCGCTGGCCGAGTCGCGCCGGGTGTGGACCGCCGACAACCTCGGCGGCATGCCGGAGAAGAAGGGCTCGGGCGAGCGCTTCGACACGTACGTACGCCAGCACGCCGACCTGCCGGGCATCGAGCTGCTGCAGAGCTGCATCGAGTACGCCGTCGAGCGCTTCGGCTTCGACCGCGACGACTTCATCCACGAGCTGACCGACAGCTCGGTGGGCGACAACTACCCGGTCCCCGACCGGATGCTGGTCCACGCCGAGAAGATCGTGCGCGGATACGTCGGCGACGAGATGTTCAACAGGAAGCCGCCGCAGGACAATCTGAGCCTGTTCGCGACCGAGGGCGGCACCGCCGCCATGTGCTACATCTTCGACTCGCTGATGAAGAACGGCATCCTGCACAAGGGCGACAAGATCGCGCTGATGACCCCGGTCTTCACCCCGTATCTGGAGATCCCCGAGCTCGACACGTACGAGTTCGAGGTCGTGCACGTCAAGGCCTCCCTCTTCACCGAGACCGGCGTACGCGAATGGCGCTACCCCACCGAGGAGGTCGCCAAGCTGGAGGACCCGGACGTCAAGCTGGTCTGCGTGGTCAACCCCAGCAACCCGCCGTCGCTGGCGCTCTCCGAGCGGGTCGCCAACCAGATCAAGGACATCGTCGCCACCAAGAACCCGAACCTCCTCTTCGTCACCGACGACGTCTACGGCACGTTCGTCGAGGGCTTCAGGTCGCTGGCGGCCGACATCCCCCGCAACTGCCTGCTGGTGTACTCCTTCTCCAAGCACTACGGCTGCACGGGCTGGCGCCTGGGCGTCATCGGCCTGCACGACGACAACGTCATCGACGAGATGCTCGCGCGGCTGCCGCAGGACGAGAAGGACCGGCTCGCCAAGCGGTACGGGACGCTCACCCTGGAGCCCGAGAAGATCAGGTTCATCGACCGTCTGGTCGCCGACTCCCGACAGGTGGCGCTCAACCACACCGCGGGGCTCAGCCTCCCCCAGCAGGTCATGATGATGCTCTTCTCGCTCTTCGACATGCTGGAGGAGGGGCAGGCGTACAAGCACAAGATCCGCGCCATCGTGAACCAGCGCCTCGACCTGCTCCTCGAAGGCGCCCAGATGAAGATCGCCGACGACTCCCAGCGGGCGGGTTACTACATCGAGCTGGACCTCCTCGCGGAGGCCGAGCGGACCCACGGCAAGGCCTTCGCGGACTTCCTGGAGAAGACGTACGAGCCCGTCGACCCGCTGTTCCGTCTCGCCGAGCAGACCTCGGTCGTGCTGCTCAACGGCGGCGGCTTCGACGGGCCCGAGTGGTCGGTGCGCGTCTCGCTGGCCAACCTCGACGACCTGGACTATCTGAAGATCGGCCACCACCTGCGCGAGATCTTCAAGGACTACGCGGAGGAGTGGCAGGCGTCGGGCGGCAAGGCCTGACCCCTTCCCACCTCGCCGAAGGGCCCCGCACCCACCAGGTGCGGGGCCCTTCGGCATGACCCCGGCCGGGTGGGGGGAGTGGTGCGGCCGGGGCCCGCTGGGGTGGGGTGTGCGGGCTACTTGGTGTAGGCGCCGAGTGCCTTCGTGAAGGCGAGCGGCTCCTGGACGATCGAGGAGCAGGTCGGGTCGGCGTAGTTCTTCGCGCCGCCCGAGCACTGCTGGTCGCGGGCGCCGGACCACATCGCGAGCCGGCCCAGGCCCTTGGTCTTCGCCCATGCGGCGAGCTGCGTGGCGTCGTCGACCTTGAAGATCTCGGCGGCGACGTCGTTCACGCCGATCATCGGGGTGACGGCGACGGCGTTCCAGGCAGCTGCGTCGGAGAGTCCGAGAACTCCCTTGATCTGGGCCTGCGTTGCGGTCGCCGCCTGCTCGGCGTACGTACCCATGTCGCCGGAGTAGGAGCCGCCGTAGTCCATCGCCATGATGTTGACGGCGTCGACCTTCACGCCGTTCGTCTTGGCGTTGGCGACCAGGTTCACGCCGTCCTGCGTCAGGCCCTCGGGCATGACAGGCAGGGTGAAGGAGACGTCCAGGCCCGAGTGGGCCTTCTGGAGCTGCGCGATGGCCTGGGCGCGGCGGGTGTTGGCGGCGGTGTCGGAGAGCGTGCCGCCCTCGATGTCGAAGTCGACCTTGGTGAGCTTGAACTGGTCGATGGCCTTGCCGTACGCGGCCGCCAGGTCCGAGGCGGAGGAGCACGCCGAGGCCAGCTCGGTGCCCGAGGCGCCGCCGAAGGAGACCCGGACGTCGCCGCCCTTGGCGCGCAGCGCCTCGATCTGCGAGGCGACCTTGTCCTCGCCGAGCGCGGTGACGCCGCCCCACATCGGGGTGCAGCCGCTGCCCGAGGTGATGAAGGCCAGGTTGAACTCCTTGACCCCGGTCTTGGTGGCCGTGTCGAGCAGGTCGTACGTCGGGTAGAGCGAGGTGTCGACGTACGGGGCGAAGCCCGCACCCGATGACGTGCCGGTACCGGTGCCCGTGGACTGGGTCGGCGTCGCCGTCGGGGAGGCCGTCTTGGTCGGCTCGGTCGTCGGCTTCGACGACGCGGAGGCCGAGGGGGTGGGCGTCGGGGCGTCGGTCGGGCGGCCCGTGGGTTCGGGCGTCGCGCCGCTGTCCACCGAGCACTTGGCGCCGTCGATGAGACAGCCGATCGGGTCGCCCGCGCTGCCGCTGGCCGAGGTCACGAAGCCCACGGTGAGGGACTTGCCGGCCGCGATCCCTGTCCTGTCCCAGCTCGCGGCGGTGACCTTGACGTGCCGGCCGCTGACGGAGGACTCGGCGTTCCAGAGCGAGCCGAGCTTGGTGCCGGCCGGCAGGTCGAACTCCAGCGTCCAGTCGGTCAGCGCCTTGTCGGAGTCGTTGGTGATGACGTACTGACCGGTGTAACCGCCGTTCCAGTCACTGGTCTTGGTGTACGCGGCACCGACGGAGGCGGCCTGCGCCGTACCCGTCAGCGCGAAGGCGGCACCGCCGGCCACGGCCGCGGCGACGACCGCGCCTATGGCCTTGGTCTTGCCGCTCACTCTGCGCCGGTGCGTGGTCGTGCTCATCGCGTGCCTGCCTCTGCATTACGGAAGTGGGGGATGTGGGGGGGGGTGGGTGCGGCAGCACGCTAGCGGCTTCGAAACGGACAATTGAGCTGTTTGGGGCGGTCGTTGCGCTTCTTAGGACGGGCTTAAGGAAGGGAAAGGGGGTGATTAATAGTCTGTACCACGAGGGTCAGACACCGGCAGCCCTGCGTGACGTACCGCGCCGCTTCCTGCGCACCCGGTGCCCTCGTCCGCCGCCCGCCCTGCGCCCGCCGTCGAGCGCGATCCAGATGCGGACCTCGGTCCCGCCGAGGACCGAGCGTCCGATGCGTACGTCGCCGCCGGTGGACTCCGCGACCCGGCGGACGATGTCCAGGCCGAGGCCGGTCGAGCCGGCCTGCGCACCGCTGTTGCCGCGCGCGAGGGCGGCGGCGGGGTCGGATATCCCACCGCCCGCGTCCGAGACCAGCACGATCACGGCGTCGTCGCCGTTGTGGACGTCCACCGAGAGGGCGGTGCCCTCGGCGGTGTGGCGGAAGATGTTGCCGAGCAACGCATCGAGCGCGGCGGCCAGTTCGGCGCGCGCGACCGGAATGCGTACCGGACGGTCCACGCCCGCGAGCCGCACCTCACGTCCCTCGTCCTCGGCAAGCGCCGACCAGAAGTCCATGCGCTGCCTGATCACCTCCGAGGCGTCGCACCCGGCACCCGCACCGGCGGGCTGGGTCTGCGGTTTGGCCTCACGGGCGGTACGGATGATCGTGTCGACCTCGCGCTCCAGCTGCTCGACGGCCGCCCGGGTCTGCTCGGCGGCGGGTCCCTCGCCCAGGGACGCGGCGTTCAGCCGCAGCACGGTCAGCGGGGTCCGCAGCCGGTGCGAGAGGTCGGCCGCCAACTCCCTTTCGTTGGCGAGGAGTTGTACGACCTGATCGGCCATCGAGTTGAAGGCGACGGCGGCCGAGCGCAGTTCGGTCGGCCCCTCCTCGGGAACGCGCGCCCCGAGCTTGCCCTCCCCCAGGTCCTGGGCCGCGCCCGCGAGCCGCTGGGCGGGCTGCACCATCCGTACGCCGAGCCGGTCGGCGACCGCCACCGAGCCGACGACCAGCGCGAGCCCGACGCCCGCGAGGACCAGCCAGGAGGTGCCGACGCCGTTGGAGACCTCACCCTCGGGCACGAACACCTCGATGACCGCGATCTTGCCGCTGGGCAGCGCGGTCGGCTGGAGCAGGACGGACCCGCCCTTCACCGAGGCGATGACGGCCTGGGCGCGCGCCGCCTCGATGTCCTTGGCGCTCGCCCGCCCTTCACCCATCTCCAGCCCCTTGGAGCCGGCCTCGGCCGAGGCCGGGATGTGCAGCGCGATCCGCCCGTCGGCGCCCGCCTCGGTGCTGGCGGTGGCCTTCTCCAGGGCGACGCGGTCGGTGGTGATGGAGAGCGTGGGGCCGAGGGCGGCCGCCTGCCGCTCGGCGTTGGAGAAGGCACGGTCGCTGGCCATCTCCTTGATGACGAGCGCGAGCGGCACCGCGAAGGCGATGACGACCATCGCCGTCACCGCCAGACACACCTTGACCAGCGCCCATCTCATCGCAGCGGCTCCAGCTTCACTCCGACCCCGCGCAGGGTGTGCAGATAACGGGGCTTGGCGGCGGTCTCGCCCAATTTCCTTCGCAACCAGGACAGATGGACATCAATGGTCTGGTCGTCGCCGTACGACTGCTGCCACACCTCGGCGAGCAGCTCCTTTCGCGCCACGACGACACCGGGGCGCCCCGCGAGGAACGCGAGCAGGTCGAACTCGCGCCGGGTCAGATCGAGTTGCCCCCCGTCGAGCTCGGCCTGGCGGCGCAGCGGATCGATGGAGAGACCGCCCACCTGGATCACCCTCGACGGCGGTTCGCCGCCGGCCGTGGCGCGCGAGCGGCGCAGCACGGCGGCCATCCGGGCGGAGAGGTGCTCCACCGAGAAGGGCTTGGTGAGGTAGTCGTCCGCGCCGTCGTTGAGCAGCCGGACGATCTCCGCCTCGTCGTCGCGCGCTGTGGCGATGATCACGGGTACGTCGGTGATTCCGCGCAGCATCTTCAGCGCCTCGGACCCGTCGAGATCGGGCAGCCCGAGGTCGAGAATGACCACGTCGAAGCTGAAATGGGCCACCTCGCGCAGCGCCTCCAGGGCCGTGCCGACGCTCCGTACGGTGTGGGAGGCCTCGGTCAGGTGCCGGATGAGGGCTGAGCGTACGAACTGGTCGTCCTCGACCACGAGCACACTTGCCATGGGCGGCACCGTACGCCATATGGGGGACCCCCGGGCGACCTCGGCCGTCACGGGACAGCAGCGGTGCGGGTGGTGCAGGATGGGCCGGATGCGACGCGGACTCATACACACCCTGGCCTGGACGCTCGCCACCGGCGCGGCGGTCACGCTGTCGTGGTGGGGGGTGCGGACGGTGATGTCGGGCACGGTCTACGACCCGCCCCGGGCGGTCCCCTTCGCCCAGGACGCGCAGGCACTCGGCTCCTCCACGCAGCGCCCCGGAGGGCCTCCGTCGCTCACCAAGGCGGAGGGGACCGGCAGCAGCGCCGAGCCGTCGCAGTCGCCCGGCACCCGGCGCTCGGCCGGCCCCGGCCGTGGTCCCGGCGCATCGAAGTCGGCGGGCTCGTCCCCTTCGGCCTCCTCGCCGGGATCTTCGTCGCCGCCGGCGTCGTCGGCGTCGACCTCGAGCGAAGTGAAGAGCTATCCGGTCACCGGCGGCCGGGTCGTCTTCGACCTGGGTGCCTCGTCGGCGGAACTGGTCTCGGCCACGCCCACGGCGGGCTGGAAGATGCAGGTCTGGAAGCAGACGGAGTGGATCCGGGTGACCTTCACCCAGGGCAATGAGTCGAACTCGGTCTTCTGCACGTGGAACGACCACCCCCCGACGGTCGAGGTGGACAACCGCTAGAAAGTCCGCTCTACCGGAAGACGCCGGGCGGCGGCGCGGGCGAGGGGGCGGCACTCGCATCGGTGACGGCGACGGCTCCCCCGGTGAAGTCGGCCAGCGCGCGCCCGTGTTCGACCCTTCCCGGGTGCGGATCTCCCGCGATACGGCGGGTGAGTTCGGCGACGGGCAGCGGCAGGGCCGACCCCACGAGGACGGCGTTGCCGAACCGGCGCCCGCGCAGCACGGTCGGGTCGGCGGCCAGGGCCAGTTCGGGGAAGACCGTGGCGGCGGTCGCGATCTGGCCGCGCAGATGCGCGAGCGGAGGCCCGTCGGCGAGATTGGCCGCGTACCACCCGCCCGGTTTCAGGGCCCGCCGTACGTCGGCGAGGAACTCGGCGGAGGTGAGGTGCGCCGGGGTCCGGGCGCCGCTGAACACATCGGCGATGACCAGGTCCGCCCACCCGTCGGGGATCTTGGCGAGCCCCGCCCTGGCATCCGTGGACCTGACCCGGATCCGGGCGGTGGCGTCCAACGGGAGTGCGCGGCGCACCAGTTGGACAAGGGGTCCGTCGATCTCGACGACCTGCTGCGTGGAGCGGGGCCGGGTGGCGGCGACGTACCGGGCGAGAGTGAAGGCGCCCCCGCCGAGGTGGAGAACCTGGAGCGGCTGCGGAAGGGGCGCGACGAGGTCGGCGACGTGGCCGAGCCTGCGCTGGTACTCGAAGTCCAGGTGGCGCGGGTCGTCCAGGTCCACGTGGGACTGCGGAGCCCCGTCGAGAAGAAGGGTCCAGCCGCGGGGACGGTCCCGGTCGGGTATCAGCTCGGCGAGCCCGCCGTCGACGGCCTCGACGACGGATTCGGGGGCAGCCCGCCCTTGACGCTTGTTCTTAGCCACGGACTCAAACTAAGCCCGTCCGGCGATTGAGGACAACGCGGCCGAAAACCGCGTGCACCCCCCGCTACCTGCACCCATCCGCGGCCTTGATCAACCGCGCCGCCTCGCCGAGCGCGGCCCGCAGCACGTTCGGATCGGTGACCGGCGCGTCCTGCACGGGAGGCAGCAGCCACGCCCCACCCGTGACGGGCGGCTCGGCAGGGATACGAAGCCCCCGCCCGTCCGTCTCCGTACACGCACTGCCGGGCATGTCCCACCCCGCGGCCGTGCCCGGCGGCACCAGGAAGCCGAGGGTGTCGCAGGCCCCGTCGTGCAGCACCGGCCCCACCTCGGCGGGCGCGGCGGCGCGCCGCAGGATGTCCACGGCCTCCAGCCCCTGCCGGGCCGGAACGGTCACCAGGTCGCAGCCGTCCGGCGCCGACGCGGACGCCGATGGTGGCGCACTCGACTCCCGGGTGGGCCTGTGCTGGGCAGTCGTGGCGTGTGTCACCGAACCGCTGATCTCCATACCGGCCTCCAACAAGGCAACCCCTCCGCATCCGTGGCGGTCTGCGCAAGGTTCAACGCGCCGACGCGTCAAGGGCTACGGCACCACGCCGCCGTAAAGGATGGCAGTTCATGGCAGATCACGGGTGAGATATCCGTTTTGTAGGCAAACACGGCATGAGGGGCCGGGCGCAACCGGTACGTTCCCGGCAGCACCATCCCGCCAGAGAGGGCTCGGCCATGGCGACGACACGGGCAGCAAAAGCTCTGCACAACTCCGCTTTCCGCCGCCTGCGCGGCGCACGCTCCCCCGGCGAGTTCGCCGCGGCGGTCCGCAGGTCCGCGCGGGAGATCGGCGAACAGGTCGCGTGCGACGCCCGCTACATCGGACGGGTCGAGGCAGGCGAGATCCGCTGCCCCAACTACGCCTACGAGCGCGTCTTTCTGCATATGTTCCCGGGTTTGACCCTCACCGATCTGGGGTTCTCGGACCGGGAGACGGTGCGCGGCAGGGGGGCGCGTGAAGCGGACGACGCGCCCATGCCGCACCCCACGAGCCACACAGTCCAGAACCACGAGGAGAGCGACGTGCTGCGTCGCGCATTCATGACCAACGGCTCCGCCGCGATGGCCGCCGTCTCACTGAGGCTCGGCCCCGGTCCCGCACCCGAGCAGGCGGCCCCCCACCGCGTCGGCGAGAGCGAGGTGCAGGCTGTCGAGGCGGCCGTACGGCAGATCCGGCTGCTCGACGACCGGCACGGCGCCGACGGGCTCTATCACCGGGCCTCCCAGCCGCTGCGCACGGCGTACGCACTGCTCGACGCGGGGACGGCCCGGCAGAGCGCCTCCGACCGGCTGCACGCGGGCGCCGGCGAACTGGCCATCTCCGTCGGCTGGTTGGCGCACGACTCGGGCCGCTTCGACGACGCGCGCTCGCACTACGCGGAGGCCCTCGCCACCGCCCGGATGTCCGGGGATCCGGCGGTCGAGGCACACGCCTTCTGCAACATGTCCTTCCTGGCACGCGACGCCGGGCGGCCGCGCGAGGCGGTCCGCTCCGCGCAGGCAGGACAGCGGGCGGCGAAGCACCTGTCCTCGCCGCGGCTGCTCTCGCTGCTGACGCTGCGGGAGGCGGGCGGCTGGACCGGGCTCGGTGACCGTACGGGTTGCAAGGAAGCGCTCGCCGACGCCAAGTCCCTTTTCTCCCGCGGCACTTCGGACGCCGACCCGGAGTGGATGAGCTTCTTCGTCGAGGCGGAGCTCGAACTCCTCGAAGCGCAGTGCTGGTCGGCCCTGGGCGACTGGGCCCTGGCGGCCCGCCACGCGTACCGCGCCGCCTCGCTCCAGGACCCGCACTTCGCGCGCAACCTGGCCCTCTACCGGGCGGAGCTGGCGGACGACCTGGCCCGGGCCGGCTCGCCCGACCGGGCGGTCGCGGCCGGACACCAGGTGCTCGATCTGCTCGAAGGGGACCAGGTCAGATCGGAGCGGATCCGGGCGATGCTGGCGGGGACCGTACGGGTGCTGCTGCCGCACCGCAGGGCGGCCGGGGTGCCGGAGTTCCTGGAGCGCCACGCGGCGTGACCCCTCCTGGCGGCGGCTACTGCTCCAGATGCCCGGTGTCGTTCCAGCGCTCGATCGCCGGGGCGCCGTACGCCCACCCGAGCACCGACAGCGAGGTCGGGGCGAGGCGGATGCGGGCGCCGAAGTCCAGGTCGTCGCCGAGCCAGCGCGCACCGAGGGCCCGCAGGATGTGGCCGTGCGCGAAGACCAGCACATCGCGGCCGCCGGACCGGATCTCCTCGATCACCGCGTCCACCCGGGCGGTGACGTCGGCGACCGACTCCCCGTCGGGGACACCGTCGCGCCAGATGAACCAGCCCGGCCTGATCGCCTGGATCTCGGGCGGCGTCAGGCCCTCGTACGCGCCGTAGTGCCACTCCATGAGCGCGTCGACCGTCCGGGCGCGCTCCCCGAAACCGGCCAGCTCGCAGGTCTCGCTCGCGCGGACGAGGGGGCTGGTGAGCACATCGGTGTCCGCAAGCGCGTCCCACGGCGACCGGTGCAGCCGCTCGCCGAGGAGCTTCGCGCCGCGGCGGCCCTCCTCGAGGAGGGGGATGTCCGTCCTGCCGGTGTGCCTGCCCGAGAGCGACCACTCGGTCTGCCCGTGCCGGGCCAGCAGCATGCGCGGTGCCACGACGGCTCCACTCCCTACTCATCGTGCCTGTTGTTCTTGTTCCATCATCCCGTACGTGGCGGGGAGGCAACCTCGGCGGCGATCCCGGCGTCAGAGGAGAGGACAGGGCGGAGGTCGCCCGCGTTGACTCAGGCCGTACATTTGAACGCTGGGCGACCGCCCTCGTTTGCACACACGATGGAGAGCGTTCGGATGCCGTACAGCGAGCCCCGCACCAGGCCCCGCTGGTGGACCGAACTGCTGCTCATAGCGGTCGTCTACTCCGCGTACTCGGCGGGACGCCTGCTGGCCAGGGGAAACACGCAGGACGCGATAGATCACGGCCTGGGCATACTCAAGGCCGAGAAGCTCCTCCATCTCAACCTCGAACACCCGCTGAACCGCTTCCTCACGCACACCCCGGCCGTGGGCATACCGGCCGATTTCATCTACGCCTCACTGCACTACCTGGTCACCCCGGTCGTGCTGGTCTGGCTCTTCCGCCGCCGCCCCGTCCAGTACCGCGCGGCCCGCACCTGGCTGATGCTCTCCACCCTGCTCGGCCTGATCGGCTTCACGCTGCTCCCGACCTGCCCTCCGCGGCTGCTCGACGCGAGCGAGGGGTTCGTCGACACGATGGCCCAGTTCAGCTCGTACGGCTGGTGGGGCACCGGGGCGAGCGCGCCGCGCGGCATGAGCGGAATGACGAATCAGTTCGCAGCGATGCCGAGCCTGCATGTCGGCTGGGCGCTGTGGTGCGGGGTGGTGCTCTGGCGATACGGACGAACCCCGCTGACCCGCGTCCTGGCCGTCGCGTACCCGCTGACCATCACTTTCGTGGTGATGGGAACGGCCAATCACTACTTCTTCGACGCAGTCGCGGGAGCGGCCGTGATGGGCGTCGGCTACCTCCTCGCGAAGCCCGCCCTGGCCTTCACGGACCGGCTGCGCGCCCGCTTGTCCCCAGCCACAACTCCCGCCCCGTCGCCGATTGTCAGTGCCGGATGCAAGACTTCCGCGAGTGAGCGCATCCCCGGCCAGCGGACCTCCTCCGCAGATTCCACCGAGTCCGTCGACACCGCCACCGACGGCTCTTCGCCAGCGGCTCGCTGAGCTGCGCGGCCCCGCGGTCGCGCCCCAGCCGATGGACGCCCGCGCGCTGGCCGCGCTCGCGGCCAACCCGGGATGCAGACGGCGGGCGCTGCTCGACGGCGCCGGAGTGAACAAGGCCGTCCTGGCGCAGGCACTCGGTTCGCCTTCCGCCTTCGGACAGTCGCAGTTCGCCTTCATGCGGGGCAATGCCTTCGAGGCCAAGGTCAAAGCGGACGGCGGCGCGGAGCTGATGCGCCTGCTGTACGGACAGCTGGGCGGCCCGGACGAGCCGGATCCGGCGACCGTACGCACCCCCGACCTCGCGGCGGCGGGCCCGCAGGGCCGCGCGGCCCGCACGGCCCTCGCGCTGCGCGAGGCGACGGAGGCGGGTGCGCAGGCCGGGGCCTGGACCTTCCTCGACCACCCGATGCTGGCCCTGGAGGTGGCGGGCTCCCCCGCCTATCTGGAACCGGACGCGGTGGTGGTGGCGCCCGACGGCCGCTGGACGGTGGTCGAGATCAAGTCCTTCCCGATGATCGATGCGGCGGCGGACGCGGCGAAGGTGGGCGCGGCGGCGCGGCAGTCGGCGGTGTACGTACTGGCGCTGGAGCGGGTGGCAGGGCACACGACGGGGGCTTCGGTCCACGACCGGGTGCTGCTGGTCTGCCCGAAGGACTTCTCGAACCTGCCGACGGCGTCGGTCGTCGACGTACGCAAACAGCTGTCGGTCACCCGCCGCCAGCTGACCCGCCTCACCCGGATCGAGGACATCGCGGCGGAGCTTCCGGAGGGGACGACGTTCGACCCGGAGCTCCCGGCGGAGGAGCTGACGGCCGCGGTGGAACGGGTGGAGGCGGCGTACGCCCCCGAGTGTCTGTCCGCGTGCGAGCTGGCGTTCCACTGCAGGGACCGCTCGCGGGAGGCGGGGGCGGTGGAGGCGCTGGGCCGTGGTGTGCGGGGTGAACTGGGAGGTCTGCGCACGGTCGACGCGGTCCTGTCGGCGGCACGGGGCGAGTCGGGCGACCCCACGGACCCGACGGTGTCCGCCCTGCGCAGGGCGGCGGAGCTCCGGGCCGAGGCGCTGAACGGAGCGGCATGCTGACCCCCTCCTGGGGCTCCGCCCCGGACCCCGCGCCTCAAGCCCCTCCGACACCCGTACAAGCGAGCCGAGTTGAGCAAATTCAAGCCCGTCCGGCGCTTGAGGAGGCCACACCGTGTCGCTGATCAGCACGCTCGCCCGGCTGGAAGCCGTCGAGGCCGGCCGGGCTCAGCCCATGGCCACCGTCCGCCACCGCCACCTCTCCGACCGCCCCCTCGTCCTCGTCCCCCTCACCACCGCAGGTGAGGCCGGCGCCCCCCTCGGCGCCCTCGTCGGGACGGACCGCAGCGCCCCCCGCCTCCTCACCGTCACCCAGCCCCGCGACCGCGACCTCCGCTTCGCCTTCCTCGCGGAGCTCGCCGAGACGGTCCTCCCGTACATCGACGGTTACGCCGACGACATCGAGACCGCCGAGCGCAACGAAGTCGACCCCGAGACCGGCAAGAAGGCCAAGGTCGAGGTCGAACTCTGCGCGGACGCACCCCAGTTGATCGTCCCCAGCCGCGCCGGCATCGACTTCGTGCGCCTTCTCGGCCGCTCCATGCGCTTCCGCCGCACCGCCGAAGAGGACCCCGAGACCCCCTACCCCGCACCGCCACGCGTCCCGCTCCTCGGCCGCTGGCTGACGCACTACGGAGAGCGCGCCCGCATCCCCGGCTCCTCCCTCCTCCTCTCGGCGACCGACCTCCTCAACCGTCACTGGGCAACGGGCCAGTCCACACTGGAGGACCAGCACCTGGGCGCCCTCCTCGCCTGGATCGACCCCCCGGAAGGCAAGCGGGGCGCCCAGGCCGCCCTCCATGCCGAACTCGCACGCGACGCCGCGGGCCAACTGCTCTGCCCGCCCGCGGGCCCGGCCACGGATCCCGCCTTCGACAACAAGCTCCTCGCCCCCGCCATCGAGCGCCACGACCGCGCCCGCCAGGCCCTGGCCACCGCCGAGGACGGCCTCGCCGCCGACGCGCACCTCGCCGAACTCGCCGCCGCCGAGCGGCAGATCCGTACGGTCCTCGAAGCCGTGATGCGCCCCACCTGGGACGCGGTCTGGCGCTCCGTCGACCACCTGCGCACCCTCCCCGAGGGGACCCGCGCCACCGAGCGCTGGACCCGTGACCGGTGGTCCTTCACCGGCCACCGCGACCGGGTGCGCGCGGGAGAGCCCCCGCAGCCCCGCCGCGACGACGCCGTCACCGCCGCCCAGAAGCTCGCGTCCCGCGAGACGGCACAGGCCCAACTGGACGCCCAGGAAGCCCTGGACGACCCCCTCGTCATGGCGGGCCGCCGCCTCGCCGGCGAGGCCTTCGCGGGCGAGGCGGTCGATGTGACCATGGCCTGGAGCGAGTCCAAGCGCCCCTCGCCCCGCCCGCTGATCGCCTTCCGTACGGACGACGCCCCGCATCTCGCCGAGCGCGCCAAGGTCCACCGCTCCCTCGAAGGCAAGCCGCAGAGCGCCGAGTTCGTGCGGTACGAAGAGGAGGACGGCATCCTGATCCTGCGCCTGGTCAACGGCATGGGCCGCGCCAAGGACCCCGCTCCGGGAACGGTCCCCGAGAAGGGCGACCGGATCGTCTGGACCCTCTTCGAGCATTCCTCGCGCGGCGGCCCCGACCTGCCCGCCCAGGAGGACACCCCGTGGACCCACGGCGGCCCGCCGGGCGCGGCGGCGGACACCCGGGAAGCCGCAGACCCCGTCACCCCGGAGGACGTCCTGTGACCTTCGACCCCGGCGCCGAAGCCGCCCGCGCGACGAAAGCCATCCTCGAATCGACGCTGCACGCCACGGCGCGCGGCGTCGTGGTCGACTCCCCGCCGGGCGCGGGCAAGTCGACGCTCGTGGTCCGCGCGGCCCGCGAACTGGCCGCCGCAGGACGCCCGTTGATGGTGATCGCCCAGACGAACGCCCAGGTCGACGACCTCGTGCTGCGCCTCGCCGACAAGGACCCCGACCTCCCCGTGGGCAGGCTCCACAGCAGCGACCCCGACCCGTACGACAAGGCGCTCGACGACCTCCCCAGCGTCCGCAAGTCGTCCAAGGCGGGCGACCTGACCGGCCTGGACGTCGTCATCTCCACCGCCGCGAAATGGGCGCACGTCAAGAACGTCGACCCGTGGCAGCACGCGATCGTCGACGAGGCCTACCAGATGCGCTCCGACGCGCTCCTCGCCGTCGCGGGCCTCTTCGAACGGGCCCTGTTCGTGGGCGACCCGGGCCAGCTGGACCCGTTCTCGGTGGTCGGGGCGGACCAATGGGCAGGCCTGTCGTACGACCCGTCGGCGAGCGCCGTCTCCACGCTCCTCGCCCACAACCCGGACCTCCCGCAGCACCGCCTCCCGGTCTCCTGGCGGCTGCCGGCCTCCGCCGCGCCCCTGGTCTCCAGCGCGTTCTACCCGTACACCCCCTTCCGCAGCGGTACGGACCACGGCGACCGCCGCCTCACCTTCGGCGTCCCGTCGGACGGCACGGCGCCCGACCGGGCCCTGGACGAAGCGGCGGAGTCCGGCTGGGCCCTGCTGGAACTCCCCGCCCGCCACACCCCCCGCACCGACCCCGAGGCGGTACGGGCGCTCGCCCACACGGTCCGCCGCCTGCTGGACCGCGGCGGCGCGGCCCTCAGCGAGCAGTCCCCCGACCCCGTCCCGCTCACGGCCGACCGGATCGCGGTCGGCACGGCCCACCGCGACCAGGCGGCCGCGGTACGGGCGGCGCTCGCGGAACTGGGCGTCACGGGCGTCGCGGTGGACACCGCCAACCGCCTCCAGGGCCGCGAGTTCGACGTCACGGTGATCCTGCACCCCTTGTCGGGCCGCCCCGACGCCACGGCGTTCCACCTGGAGACGGGCCGCCTCTGCGTCCTGGCATCGCGCCACCGCCACGCCTGCATCGTGGTCTGCCGCGAGGGCGTCGCGGAACTCCTGGACGAACACCCCTCGACGGAGCCGGTGCACCTGGGCGTGACGCTGAAGTTCCCGGACGGCTGGGAGGCGAATCACGCGGTCCTCGCCCACCTGGCCGAGCACCGGATCCCGTACCGCCCCTAGAAGGCAGGCCGCAGGCCCACTTGCGCGGCGCTGGACAATGGACGGTGGCCATCACGGCATCACGAAGGAGCAGCACCCCATGGCGGAGTCCGACCAGAGCGAACACCTGCGGCGGATGCGTCCCGCGCCTCTCCTCTTCGAGCCCTCGGAGGCGGCCGGTGACGCCGAGCACTTCTTCGACCTGGAGTCGATAGACGACCCCGCGGCGCTGCTCGGCCGCGCCACCGAGCTCACCCTGGCATTCCGCGCCGCAGCCGACCGCGCCACCGAGTTCCAGGCGATCGCCGCCGCCCAACTGGCCGACCCCCGCCGCTTCGACCGCCTCACCGCGGCCGACATCGCGGACCGCGCCCAGTGGACGGAGGACTACGCGAAGAAAATGATCGACTTCGGCCGCGACCTCCTGAGGAACGGCACCCAGGGCGCTTCCTGAGGATCGCGCTCCATAGCCGGGTGGCATATGCCGGACTGCAAGATACTCCCCACCGTCCCGCCCTGTCCCGGTTTCCGCCAACCCTCAGAAACGGAACAGTCACGGCCGGTAGATGTAGGTCCATGAGCGACGTCTTCTCCCTCCTCCGCGACAGCACCCACGACAGCGACCGGCACCAGGCCGCCCAGGTGACCCCGGCCGGTGCCGCCTGGCTCGCATCCGCCGCCACCTACCCGCGCTCCACGCTCTCGCTCTGGGAGTCCCGCCCCGTCGCCCCGGTCGTCCTGCCCTGCGGATCGGTCTTCGACGTGGTCAATGTGCCGTCGATCTTCGGCCGACGGATGCTCGACGCCTTATGGGCGGACGGTCCGGGGTGCGGCCCGGTGGCCACGCACCGGGGCCGGATGCTGCTCTTCACCGCCCCGGGCACCGCCCAGCGGCTGCCCTCGCTCCTCGACTGGGAGGAGTGGGGTTCGGCCGTGCCGCCGCTGCTCTGTCACGGCACCGGCGACGCCGTGACCGTACCGTCGCCGACCAGCAACAACACCCTCTCCGGAGCGCGCTGGGTGGTCGCCCCCGACACCCGCCACCCATGGCTCCCCGGACCCGAGGTGATGCTCTGGGCGTGCGTGCGCGCAGCCCGTGCGACCTCGTCCTCCGCCGTGCGGATATCGATTTTTCCTCCGGCCGATCAGGATGCTAAGGTCTACGACGTCACCAGGCGCCGTTAGCTCAGTTGGTTAGAGCAGCTGACTCTTAATCAGCGGGTCCGGGGTTCGAGTCCCTGACGGCGCACAGACGGAGAAAGCCCCTCGCAGGTTCACCTGCGAGGGGCTTTTTCGTACGCCCACGCCCGCTCCTACACCCACGCCACGCGTCAGAGCTTGCCGGGGCTGACCCTGACCGTCCACGCCCCCGACGGCGTCCGGTCCGTCACCTGAACCTTCGTCCCGTCGCCCGGCACCGTGAAGGTCTCCCCGACCTGCATCGGCGCATCGGCCAGCGCCGGATAGACCGACTGGTCCCAGCAGGCCCCCGTCCCCGGGTGCGTGTCGATCACCTCGACGGGCCCGCCGCCCGATTCCGTACCGCTGTGCACCCGGTACAGGAGCACGCCCTCCGTGCAGGTCGAGCGGTCGTTGCCGGTGGCGGAGCGGGCCTCGATGGCGATCGCGCTGTCGTCCCCGGTACGTACGACCGCGAGCCGCGTCGCACCCGCACCCGCACCCGCGCCCCGCGTGGGCGCCGCCTCCAGCGAGTCCAGGGTGAGCCGCCCGCCGCCGCCCCGCTGCACGCACGCGACCTGGCGCGGTTCGAGCCAGCCCAGCTTCCACTTGTGCCAGCCGAAGAAGTCCGGGGCGAGCCCGAACTGGCTGCCCATGACGTCCCAGTCGCCGACGTAGGTGTCCCAGTCGCCGTTGCCGTCCGTCGGGCGGTGGTAGAGGTCCGCGAGGTCGAAGACGTGCCCGGTCTCGTGGGCCAGCACATTGCGGTCCGGCGGATGCTGCTCGAAGACGGTGACCAGGCGCTTGAGGTCGTGGCCGTCGGCGCGCATCGGGGTGTCGAAGTTGACGACCTTCGTGGCGTCGGCGTTGACCCCCGGGGCGTCCGGGTCGGCGACGAGATAGACGATGTCGTACTTCCCGAAGTCCACCGAGGGGTCCGCAGCGGCCACCGCGTCCCGCAGATAGGCGGTGCGCCGGTCGGGGTCCCAGTCCCGCTGTATGTCGTACGAGGTCGCGGACTCGGGCATCTGGATCCACTGCTTCAGCGGATGCGGGCGCAGCGTGAACTTCCCGTACGAGGCGCGCTCGAAGAAACGGCTGGTGGAGGGGAAGTAGTCGCCCGCGATGTCCTGCGGGGTCGACTGGGGCTCCGAGTCCGGGAAGGACAGGAAGATCATGACCGCGTCGAGGGGCTTGTCCGGGCGCGCGTACGCATCGTTCCAGCTGTCCAGGCCCAGCGAGTGGTGCGCGCCCGTGCGCGGCAGCGCGCAGGGGCCCGCCGCGGACGCGGCGACGGCGGGGCCCGCAGCCAGGGTGATGGCGGCGAGCGCCAGCAGGGAAGTGAGGCCGGCCGCCGTACTGCGCAGGCGGCGGTCCACTCCCCCGGGTGTCGGATGACGCTCCACGTCGACCTCCGGGTAACGGATGCGGAACACCTCACCCACACTGTGGTGATTTGAGAGGTTTCGCACTGTTCCGATGCCCCAGTCGAGTGACTGGCCGAACACCCCGGCACTTCACGGAAAGTCACAATCGATCACGAGCGATGGCCGCCTCGACCACACCCGCGCAGAAACGATCGACCGCGCGCACAGGGTGCTCCGCATCACGGCGGGAGTACGGTGGCGGAGCTGGCTGGGCCCTTGTGCCAGCCTCTATGATCGGCACACTTTCCTCGCTGGATTCCATCTGTACGAAATCAACTGCCCTGCGGGAGCGAGCGGTGAGCGGAACCCCCGACGGACCGAGCCCGGCATCCGGAACACCCCGTGCACCAGGGCTTCCGGTCACGGAGCGTCATTCCGTCGGCCGGACCGCGTCCGAGCTGCGCGACTACCGCGCCGCCTTCCACGCCGCCCAGCTCGCGATGGCCGTGGTCGACCGCGAGGGCCTGGTCGTCACGGCCAACGAAGCGCTCGCCGCGCTGCTCGGCACCAGCACCGCCGCCCTCGCCGAGCAGCCCGCCGCCGACCTCGTCGACCTGGCCGCCGACGCCCGCACCTGGCACGCCTACCGCGAGGTGCTGCGCGGCCGCCGCTCCCGCTTCCGCTGCACCCGCCGCCTCAAGCACCCCGACGGGCACTCGCTCTGGGCGGAGGTCAGCGTCGCACCCGTACCCGACAGCCCGAGCGTGCTCGTCTCGGTCGCGGACATCAGCGACCGGCGCGAGCTCCAGGCGCGGCTGCGCCACCTCCAGATGCACGACCCGGTGACCCGGCTGCCCAACCGCACGCTCTTCTTCGAGCGGCTCTCCGCCGCCCTGGACTCCTCCGCGTACGGGCACAGTGGCACCGGCAGGATCGGCCTCTGCTATCTGGACCTCGACGGGTTCAAGGCGGTCAACGACACCCTGGGCCACCGCACCGGGGACCGGCTGCTCAGCGCCGTCGCCGCCCGGCTCACCGCCTGCGCCGACCAGGCCGGATACACCCGCAGCAGCGGTCACCTGGTCGCCCGGCTCGGCGGCGACGAGTTCGCCCTGCTCGTCGAGGACTCCACAGGTACGGAGCAGCTCGCCGACCTCGCCCGGTCCGTGCTCGTCAGCCTCCAGGAGCCCTTCGACCTGGCCGGCCAGCGGCTGTCGGTGTCGGCGTCGATCGGGGTGGTGGAGCGGGTCGCGGCGGGCACCACGGCGACCGGCCTCATGCAGGCCGCGGACACGACGCTCTACTGGGCGAAGGCCGACGGCAAGGCCCGCTGGACCCTCTTCGACCCGGAGCGCAACGCCCACCGGATGACCCGGCAGGCGCTCACCTCCACGCTGCGTCCGGCCGTCGAGCGGGGTGAATTCACCCTGCAGTACCAGCCGTTGGTCGGCATGGAGGACGGCGTCGTGCGGGGGGTCGAGGCGCTGGTGCGCTGGCGGCACCCGCAGTTCGGCATGCTCGCGCCGAATCGGTTCATCGGAATCGCCGAAGAGGACGGCTCGATCGTCCAACTCGGCCGCTGGGTGCTGCGGACCGCCTGCCGGCAGGCCAGGCAGTGGCAGCTCGACCACCCGGACGAGGCGCCGCTGTTCGTGAGCGTCAACGTCGCGGTGCGCCAGGTCTGGGACTCCGACCTGGTTGCCGATGTGGCCGGGGTCCTCGCGGAGACCGGACTCGCCCCGGAACTCCTGCAGTTGGAGCTGACCGAGTCCGCCGTGATGGGCTCCGCGGGCCGCCCGCTGCAGGCCCTGCAGGCGCTCAGCGACATGGGCGTGCAGATCGCCATCGACGACTTCGGGACCGGCTACTCGAACCTGGCCTACCTCAGCCGGCTGCCCGTCTCCGTACTGAAGCTGGACGGTTCCTTCGTACGCGGCTTCCAGTACGAGGAAGGCGGCACGCACCCCAACCCGGCCGACGAGGTGATCGTCGAGACGCTGGTCCAGCTGGCGCACCGGCTGGGCCTGACCGTCACCGCCGAGTGCGTGGAAACCCCTGAACAGGCGGCGCGGCTGCGGAGAATCGGCTGCGACACCGGTCAGGGGTGGCTGTACTCGCGTGCGGTCGCGCCGGAGAAGATCGACACGATGATCGGGGTCAGCCCGCTTCCGGCCTGACCCCGAATCATCGTGCCCCTGTGGGGGGGGTCTCAGGTGGTCATGGTCACCGCGTCAGCAGGCGCCGAGGTCGGTCCAGACACCCCACTGGCCTGTGGTGCCGGGCTGCTCGCCCTGGGTCCACCACTGGGCCTTCCAGGTGTGGCCGCCGTACGAGACCGTGTTGCCGCCCGTGTACGTCGCCGCCTTGTCCCAGGCCGGCGCCGTGCAACTGCCGGTCGGCGGGGTCACCGAGGGGCTCGGGCTCGCGGTGGCGGTGGGCGTCGGGGAGGGGCTGGCGGTCGCCGTGGGCGTCGGGTCCGGGGTCGAGGACGGGGAGGAACCGACGGCCGTGACGATCTGGTTGAGCAGGGTGGTGTTGTTGTCCAGGCCGAGCAGGGAGTACATCATCGCGCCCGCGAGTCCACGGCTGTGGGCGTAGTCGGCGCGTGCCTGGATCGACTTCTGGTCGAGGCCGGTGAAGAACTCGCCGTCCTTGTAGAAGTACGAGGCCTTGGCGGCGTCGTCCCAGAAGGTGGTCGCCGGGTTGTCGACGATCCCGCCGAGCTCCTTGTAGTACGCGATGCCCGCCTGCTGACTGAGCGAGCGCGCGGCCGAACCGCCGGTCGCCGTCTGGGCGAGGCCGTTGGTGGTGCCTGCCGGGACGCCCTTCCAGCCGCGGTAGTAGAACTCGTAGCCGAGGGTCAGCTTGTTGGCGGGGAAGCCGCCCGTGATGCCGTAGACGGAGTCACCGTCGAGCCAGGCGTCGATCGCATTGGCGATCGAGTACTTCTCGGTGCCGGGTGCGATGACGTCCGTCGGGTCGTTGGCACCGGAGGTGAGCGGCGACTGGTGGTACGTAGGCCCGTCGCCGTCCCAGGCGCCGTGCATGTCGTACGTCATGATGTTGGCGTAATCGAGGTACGCGCCGATCTTGTCCGTCTCGATGTTCTTGATCTTGTCCTGGCCGGCCGGGAGCGCCGCCGTCAGGAGGTACTTCTTGCCGCCGTGCGCGGTGCCGTACGCGTCGAGCTGCTTGCGGAACTCGGCGAGCAGGAGCGTGAAGTTCTGCTTGTCGGCGGGGTCGGTGTGGTTGCCGAGGTGGCCGCCGGCGGAGGCCGGGTACTCCCAGTCGATGTCGATGCCGTCGAAGATCCCGGCCGCTGCGCCCACGCCGCCGTAGCCGCCGTCGACGGGCAGGTCGCCCTGGATGTACTGCTTGATGCAGGAGGCGACGAGCTTCTTGCGGCTCGCGTCGGACTTGGCCGCATCCGAGAAGTACTTGCTGTAACTCCAGCCGCCGATCGATATGTTGATCTTCAGCTTGGGGTACTTCGCCTTCAGCTCCTTGAACTGGTTGAAGACGCCCACGATCGGCTGGTCCCACTTGTCGGCGGTGCCGTCGACGCTGTCGGCCGCGGAGAAGGACTTCTGGTAGTCGGCGTACGAGTCACCCGCCCCGTCACCGGCGCTTGCGTTGTTGTCGTCCCCCGCCGCCTTGTTGGCCTCGAAACAGGTGAGGTCGGTGGGGTGGATGTTGCCGAAGGAGTAGTTGATGACGTCGAGCTTGCCCGCGATGCCCCGGGTGTCGAGCTGCTTGGGGTAGAAGGCGTTGCCGTACACGCTCCACTGGTCGTAGTACGCGATTTTCACGCCACCGGTGGAAGGGGTCGCCGCGGCCTCGGCGGTGGAGCCGAAGCCGACCAGCGCGCCGAGGGCGCCGGTGGCGAGCGCGGCGGTGGTCAGGGCCGCGATCAGGGGTCTGCGGGAGCGCACTTACAGCCTCCGGGGGGAGCGGGCGAGGTTGGTCGTGAGGTAGAGATAGCGACCTCTTGGACACCGCGTCAATGGTCTGAACCAAAATGAGGACTAGACCAATCTGCCGATGAAACCGCTTACAGCGGCTGGGTGTTGGGCGCACAAAAACCGCCCGCCACCATGGGTGACGAGCGGTTTAAGGCTGACTTAATGGATCTTGGCGGGCTGCGCGGAGGGCACTCGGTGGTCTGGACCAGCCGGTTCCGGTAACCCAGGATTTACTCCGCCGCAGGCAGCACCGGCAGACCGTAGGCATCGGCGATCAACTCGTACGAACGCAGCCGGATGTCGCCGCCATGCGCATTCGCGGTGATCATCAACTCATCGGCGCCGGTGCGCTTCTGCAGGTCGTCGAGCCCGGACCTGACCTCGTCCGCGGTGCCCTTGATGACATTGGAGAGCCAGCTGTCGGCGAACTCCTGCTCCATGGGGCTGAAGGTGTATGCGGCGGCTTCATCGGGGGTCGGAATGAGCCCGGGCCTCCCGGTGCGCAGCCGGATCATGGAGAGCGCCCCGGTCAGGACCTGCCGGTGCGCCTCCTTCTCCTCATCGGCCGCGAGGGCCGAGACGCCGATGAGGGCGTACGGGGCGTCGAGGACGGCGGAGGGCCGGAAGGAGTCCCGGTAGAGGTCGAGGGCCGGGATGGTGTTCTGCGCCGAGAAGTGGTGCGCGAAGGCGAACGGCAGCCCGAGGGTGCCGGCGAGCCGCGCACTGAAACCGGAGGAACCGAGCAGCCAGATCGGGGGCCGACCGGAGGGACCCTGGACGGGCCCGGGGACGGCGTGGATGCGCGAGTACGGGTGCCCGTCGGGAAAGTCGTCGTCGAGGAAGCGGGTCAACTCACTGAGCTGCTGCGGGAATTCGTCCGCACCCTCGTGGAGGTTCTCGCTGCGCCGGAGGGCCGCAGCGGTGGCGCCGTCCGTGCCGGGCGCCCGCCCGAGCCCGAGGTCCACGCGCCCCGGAGCCATGGCCTCGACGGTGCCGAACTGCTCGGCGATGACGAGCGGCGCGTGATTGGGCAGCATCACACCGCCGGACCCGAGGCGGATCCGGCTGGTGTGGGCGGCGAGGTGCGCGAGAAGGACGGCGGGAGAGGACGAGGCGACACCGGGCATGGAGTGATGCTCGGCGACCCAGTGCCGGTGATACCCCCGGCTCTCGGCGAGCTTGGCGATCTCGACCCCGGTCTGGATGGCCTGGGTGGCGGTGCGCCCTGCCCCGACGGTGACGAGGTCCAGTACGGAGAGGGGTACGGGGGCGTTCCCGAGTGCCGTGCCCTTGATCGCGTCCACCGTGATTGCCCTTTTCTGCCGTCGGTACGTACGCAGGACGACAACTGGGGGCAGCCCCCGTTTATTCCCGACGGCGGGCGACCGGTCGGGGGTGGGGTCGGGGGCAGGCTCCTACCCGGTGGCTCTTGTCGGGGTCGGGAGGGTGGGCCCCCCTGCCGACCGATACCTGGAGTGTGGCGTTTCCGGGGCGGAGTAAAGGGCGCGACTGCGTCGCGTCGGCTACGCCGATTCCGCTGCGCTCCACCCTTGACACCACCCCTCCACCGCAAAAAATTGGCGGCTATCGGTCGGCAGAGGGTCCTGGCCGCATAAGGGGAGGGCAGGCCTGCGGTGCGGTCAGCCCGTGGCCGAACGGCACCCGACGGGGGCCGGGCCGGTGGCCCGGTCCGCCACCCGCACCGGGGCGGGCGAACCACCGCACCCGCTGAGCACGTGGCGCGGGTCAGCTCGGCGGGTGCGGGACGGCGGACCAGACTCCCGGGGAGCGATTCGTGCCCCTAACTGAACACACACCCACCCCACGCCCGACGAGCAGCAGACACACACGCATCGTTGCAGGTCACAGCCCTGCACTCCGAGGACAGGATGGTTGAAGACTCAAGTGGGTCACCTAAGGGGCACCCCACCGCTTCTCCCCACCCAAAACAGCGACCAGCGGGGCATGAAGTCCCGCCCCACGACCGCCTCTTGACGCCGAACCGAGAGCGGCAGCCCCATGCAAAGGGTGCGACCTCGACCCCCGGCGCGGGGAGCGGAGCTCCACCTTGGATGCTGTGACGCGAACCGCCCCGCCGAAGTGCCCCGCAGACAAACCCTTCAGCTCATCCGGTCCGCACGAGCAGCGCGGTGTACGCGAAGCATCAGCCCCAACGCGGCAGCAGCCAGCCGGACGAGCCCCCAAGGGCTCGGCCTACGACGCGCAGCGTCGTACATCACTCACACCAACAACAAACCAACCCGCG
This sequence comes from Streptomyces sp. NPDC050738, assembly GCF_040654175.1. Lineage (NCBI taxonomy): Bacteria > Bacillati > Actinomycetota > Actinomycetes > Kitasatosporales > Streptomycetaceae > Streptomyces > Streptomyces sp. NPDC050738. The sequence goes on from NZ_JBFAHN010000003.1 coordinate 335,437, forward strand.
CAACAGCCCCACCCACCCGAAGCCCACCACCCACCCGGCACCCGACGCCCCCTACTCAGGCCGCGCGAACAGCCGCCCCAGCGACTCCGACCACACCCGGCGGTCCACCAGCCGCAGGCCCTCCCACACCGACACCTGGTTCGCCGTGAGCACCGGCTTGCCCAGCACCTGCTCCAACTCCCGTACGTACGCCGCCGTGTGCAGCGCCGTGTCCGGCAGCAGGACCGCTTCCGCGTCCCGCGCGTCGCCCGCCAGCGCCAGTTCCAGCACCTCGTCGCGGCCCCAGGTGCCGACCTCCGCCGCCGTGATGATGCCGCTCGACCGTGCCGAGACCACCTCCACGCCTCCCGCCTTCAGGAAGTCGGCGAAGAGGCCGGCCACATCCGCCGGGTACGTCGCCGCCACCGCCACCCGCGTCGCGCCCAGCGCACGTACCGCGTGTGCGAAGGCGAAGGACGTGCTGGAGGCCGGGAGGCCCGCCGCCTTCGCGAGCCCCCTGATCTGCTCCCTCGCGCCCTCCCAGCCGTACACGAAGCTGGCGCTCGTGCAGGCCCAGACCACCGCCTCGGCCCCGGACAGGCGGAGCTCCTCGACCCCGGCCGACAACCGCTCCGCCGCGCCCATCTCCAGCAGGGCGTCGACCCGGTGCGCGTCCTCGCCGATGTCCGTGTGCACCAGGGGCAGCCGCACTTCGGACGAGGCGAGCATCAGCTCGATGCGTTCGTAGTCGTCCTCCGCCGAATGTCCCGGGTAGAGGAATCCGATCGCTGTCATGTCGTCCAGCCTCCCTGTTCTTCCGGCCCGGCGGGCTCCGGTGCGGGTTCGGTCACGGGTGCGGGCCGTTCTGGCGCCGAGGCCAGCAGGAGCTGCTGGTACGGACCCACCGCGTGCGCCCCTATCGACCGCAGCGCCGCCCACATCGTGACCTGGTTCGCCGAGAGGACCGGCATCCTCAACTCGGCCTCCAGCTGCGGGATCACGTCGTACGTGGGCAGGTTGGTGCAGCTGATGAAGAGCGCGTCCGCCGCGCCCACCACCGCCTCCCGCGCCATGTCGACCACATCGCGGTACGGGACCTTCCAGATGTGCCGGGTGAGGCCCAGGAAAGCCCGTCCCGTCACGGCTATCCCGGCCTCGGCGAGATAATCCTCCAGCGAGGAAGTCACCGACTCGGTGTACGGGGTGACCAGTGCGATCCGCCGCACCCCCAGCTCCTCGAAGGCCTGCAGCAGCGCCCCCGAGGTGGTGACCGACGGCAGTTCGCCCGCCTGCGTCATGGCCTCGCACATCGCGCGCTCCCCGGCGAGCCCGCCGACGAAGCTGCCGCTGGTGCAGGCGTACGCGATGATCTGCGGCTCCACCGCGATCAGCGCCCTGACCGCCTCGCTCAGCGTCTCGTGCTCGCTGACGAGCCTGGCGAGGTCGAGGGAGACTTCCACCGGGACGAAGGGGGTACGTGTGAGGTGCAAGGAGACTTCGTCGGGGACCCAGCGCCACAGTTCCCGGTCGAGTGCGAAATCGAAAGGGGCCACGACTCCGACACCGCGCTGCGGCTGGGGTCCGCCCAGAAAGGAGATTTCCATTTACCTGCCCCCAACTGACATACGTGAGGCGGCCGTTCTTGGTGGTGCACTGCTCATGCAGACGGTAGGGGCACGCCACGAGCCCGGTCAATCCGTACATCTCAGACGTTGCTTTGTGCTTACTCTGACGAAATCCTGACGACCTCCGTCGAAGGCTGCACCCATGTCTGAGATCACCCTTCTGGTACTGGACGCCGAGCCGCCGCCCCGCCTGGGCGCGCTGACCGGCCGGGTCCGCATCGAGCACGCCGACGAGCAGACGCTCGCCTCCCAACTCCCCTCTGCCGACGTTCTGTTGGTGTGGGACTTCCTCTCCGATGCCGTACGCCGTGCCTGGCCCGGCGAGGGCCCACGGCCCCGCTGGGTGCACACCGCGAGCGCCGGCGTCGACCATCTCCTCTGCCCCGAGCTGGCCGCATCCGACACCCTGGTGACCAACGCGCGCGGCATCTTCGACCAGCCGATCGCCGAGTACGTCGCCGGGCTCGTCCTCGCCTTCGCCAAGGACCTCCCCGGCACGCTCGAACTGCAGCGCCAGCGCCGCTGGCGCCACCGTGAGACCGTGCGCCTCGCCGGCACCCGGGCAGTGGTCGTCGGGTCCGGACCCATCGGCCGGGCGATCGGGCAGACCCTCTCCGCGCTGGGCGTGAAGGTGGCGCTGACCGGCCGCACCGCGCGCGGTCAGGTGCACGGGCCCGAGGATCTGCCGCTGCTGCTGACCCGCGCGGACTGGGTGATCTGCGCGGCGCCGCTGACCGACACCACCCGTGGCATGTTCAACTCCCGTACGTTCGGGGCGATGCAGCCCTCCGCGCACTTCATCAACGTCGGGCGCGGGGCGCTCGTCGTCGAGAACGACCTGCTCGAAGCGGTCCGCAGGCGGTGGATCGCAGGGGCCGCCCTCGACGTCTTCACCGACGAGCCGCTGCCCCCGGAGAGTCCGCTCTGGGACGTGCCCGACCTGATCGTGTCTCCGCACATGAGCGGCGACACGGTCGGCTGGCGCGACGATCTGAGCACCCAGTTCCTGGAGTTGTACGAACTTTGGGCCGCCGGGAAGCAACTTCCGAACGTGGTGGACAAGAAACGTGGGTACGTCCCCCTGCATGACTGATCTCACCCGCCTCACCGCACTGCAGCTCCTCTCCGGCTACGAGAACGGCGCGTTCACCCCCGTCGACGTCACCCGCGCCGTGCTCGCCCGCGCCGAGGAGGTGCAGCCCCAGGTCAACGCGTTCGTCCGCTTCGAGGCCGAAGAGGCCCTGGCGCGGGCGGAGGAGTCGGCCGGGCGATGGCGGCGCGGGGAGCCGCAGGGGCTGCTCGACGGGGTGCCGGTCACGGTGAAGGACATCCTGCTGCAGCGCGGCGGGCCGACCCTGAAAGGGTCGAAAGCCCTTGATCCGCGCGGCACTTGGGCCGAGGACGCGCCGTCCGTGGCCCGGCTGCGCGAGCACGGCGCGGTCTTCGTGGCCCGTACGACGACCCCCGAGTTCGGCTGGAAGGGCGTCACGGACTCGCCCCTCTCCGGTGTGACGCGCAACCCGTACGCCGTCGACCGCACCTCCGGCGGGTCCAGCGGCGGCAGTGCCGCGGCCGTCGCGCTGGGCGCCGGGCCGCTGTCGCTGGGGACGGACGGCGGGGGGTCGGTCCGTATACCGGCGTCGTTCTGCGGCATCTTCGGGTTGAAGCCGACGTACGGCAGGGTGCCCATCTATCCGGCCAGCGCCTTCGGCACCCTCGCCCATGTGGGGCCGATGACGCGGGACGCGGCGGACGCGGCGCTGATGATGGACGTCATCTCCGCACCGGACAGCCGCGACTGGTCGCGTCTCGCCCCGCCGACCACCAGCTACCGCACCCACCTGGGCGAGGGCGTGAAGGGGCTGCGGATCGCCTACTCCCCCGCGCTCGGCGGCCAGGTCGCGGTGCGGCCCGCGGTGGCCGCGGCGGTACGGGGCGCGGTCTCGAAGCTGGCGGAGCTGGGCGCCTACATCGAGGAGGCCGACCCGGACTTCGCGGACCCCGTGGAGGCCTTCCACACCCTGTGGTTCAGCGGGGCGGCCCGCGTCGTGCAGCCCTTCGGCCCCGCCCAGCGCGCCCGACTCGACCCCGGGCTGCGGGAGATCACGGCCGTGGGAGCCCGACTCTCGGCGCTGGAGTATCTGGCGGCGGTGGACGTACGGATGGAACTGGGGCGCCGGATGGGCCTCTTTCACGAGACGTACGACCTGCTCATCACCCCGACGATGCCGATCACCGCCTTCGAGGCGGGAGTCGAGGTCCCCAAGGGTTCGGGGCACCGGCGGTGGACGGGGTGGACCCCGTTCACGTACCCCTTCAACATGACGCAGCAGCCCGCGGCCACGGTCCCCTGCGGGGTCGACGCGGACGGGCTGCCGATCGGTGTGCAGGTGGTGGGTGCCCGGCACCAGGACGAGCTGGTGCTGCGGGCCGCCCACGCGCTCTACGAGTCGGGGGCGGCCGCTATCCCGCCGCCGGCGGTCCCTGCTCCAGCCGCCGGAAGCTGAGCGTCTCGCCCAGCGCGCCCGCGCGCCAGAGGTCCTGGCAGGCCTCGGCCATCCGGTCGAGGCCCTCGACCACCGTGCCCCAGACGATGCCGGGCACCCAGCCCGCATCCCCGTTGAGCAGCAGGTTGTTGCGCTCGTAGAAGAGGGCGAGGTCGACCACAGGGGTGGGCTCGCGGCCACCCGACTTCCTCGTGTAGCCGTGCGAGGAAGTGCCCAGCGAGAGCTCGGAGAAGGTGAAGTAGCAGAGGTCGCCGGGGATGGGGGTCACGGTCGGGTTCTCCAGCGGCGGCTCGTGCTCCGCGAAGCCCGGGAACAGGGCATATATCTCATTACGCGCATATTTCGCATGGAACACATCCCCGCCCAGCGGCAGTGCATCCCACACCGCCGCACAGGTGACCGGGGCCATGTCGTCGAGGAGTTTCGCGGTGCAGCTCACACCGCGCTTGTCGAGCGAGACTTCGATGAATCGATCGGTCATCCCCCTGGGCTACCCGAACCTGCGGCCGGCTACCCCGAAAATTGTTGGGCATAACTTCACTGGGGCCGGGTAGCCGCGCGGCCATGGCTCCACCACCGAGGAACGATCCGAAGAGCAACACCCCGATCACGACGCGTCGATCCGTGCGTCGCCGCTCCCTCCTGTTCGGCACGGCTGCCCTGGGCGCTGCGGGGGCGCTCGGGGCGGCCGGCTGCGCCAAGGTCCCGTCAGGGAACACTCTGGCGCGGCTCAAGTCACAGGGGACCGTGCGGCTGGGCATCGCGGGCGAGGTGCCGTACGGCTACATCAACGACCAGGGCGAGTTCACCGGCGAGGCGGTGGAGCTCGCGAAGATCATCTTCAAGCGTCTGGGCATAGCCCACGTGCAGCCGGTCGCCACCGACTTCTCCTCCCTCATACCCGGCCTCAACTCCCAGCAGTTCGACGTCGTCTCGGCCGGGATGTACATCAACAAAGAGCGCTGTGCGCAGGTCATCTTCGCCGACCCCGAGTATCAGATGCTGGATTCCTTCATCGTCCGCAAGGGCAATCCGAAGAACCTGCACAACTACGAGGACGTGGTGAAGCGACACGCGAAGTTCGGCACCGGCACCGGTTACGCGGAGATCGCCTACGCGGTGGCCGCCGGCTACCGCGAGAAGGACATCGTCATCCTGCAGGACCAGGTGGCGGGCCTCAACGCCGTCGAGTCCGGCCGGATCGACGTCTTCGCCGGTACCGCGCTCACCGCCCGCAGCGTGGTGAAGAAGTCCAGCAAGGCCGAGGCGACAGAGGCCTTCGCCACCGTCATCGACGGCAAGAAGAAGATCGACGGCGGCGGATTCACCTTCCGCCCCACCGACACCGAACTGCGTGACGCCTTCAATGTCGAGATCCACAAGATGAAGAAGAGCGGCGAACTCTTCCGGGTCCTGCAGCCGTTCGGCTTCACCAAGGCGGAGATGACCACGCTGACGGCCAAGGAGCTGTGCGCATGACGTCAGGACTGTGGCAGCACTGGGTACTCCCAGGCATCTGGATCACCATCCAACTGACCGTCTACAGCGCCGCGCTGGCGACCTTCGTCGCGTTCGGCGTCGGGATGGCCCGCACCCACCGCTCGCGCTTCGTGCGCTTCCTGGCGGGTTTCTACACCGAGATCTTCCGCGGCACCTCGGCCCTGGTCCTGATGTTCTGGATCTTCTTCGTGATGCCGAACCTCTTCGGCTGGGCGCTCGTCCCGATGTGGGCCGCCGTCCTGGCACTCGGACTGAGTTACGGGGCGTACGGCGCCGAGATCGTGCGCGGCGCCCTGAACGCCGTCTCCCCCGCCCAGCGCGAGGCGGGCATCGCGCTCAACTTCACGCCGTGGCAGCAGATGAAGCTGATCCGCCTTCCGCAGGCGATCCCCGAGATGATCCCGCCGTTCTCGAACCTCCTCGTCGAGCTGCTCAAGGGCACCGCCCTGGTCTCGCTGCTCGGCGTCGGTGACGTGTCGTTCGCCGCGTACCTGGTGCGCCTCGCGACCCAGGAGAGCCAGCAGATCTACGCGATCACGCTCGTCATCTACTTCGTGATCGCCTTCCTCCTCACCCGGGGGATGCGCCTGCTCGAGCGCAGGACCAAGGCCACTCTCGGCCTGACGACCGTGGCCGCCGGAGGTGCCAAGTGAACAGCTGGGACTGGTCAGCGGTCTGGGACTTCATGCCGCGCTTCTGGGACGGCCTGCTGGTCTCCCTGCAGATCCTCGCGCTGGGCTCGGTGCTCTCCTTCGCACTCGGCCTGGTCTGGGCGATCGCCTTCCGGGCGCCGACACGCTTCATCCGGTGGCCGGTGAACCTCATCACCGAGTTCATCCGCAACACCCCGCTGCTCGTGCAGCTGTTCTTCCTCTTCTTCGTACTGCCCGACTGGGGCATCCAGTTCTCCGCCCTGACCACCGGCACGGTGGCGATCGGCGTGCACTACTCGACGTACACCGCACAGGTCTACCGGGCCGGCATCGACGCCGTCCCCGTCGGCCAGTGGGAGGCGGCCACCGCGCTGTCCCTGCCCACCGGCCGCACCTGGACGGCGGTGATCCTCCCGCAGGCGATCCGCCGGGTGGTCCCCGCGCTCGGCAACTACGTCATCGCGATGCTGAAGGACACCCCTCTGGTCGTCGCGATCAGTGTGCTCGACCTGCTCGGCCAGGCCCGCCTGGAGAGCTCGCACACCTTCCAGTACACCGAGCCGCTGACCGTCGTCGGCGTCGCCTTCATCCTCATCGCCTATCCGGCATCTCTTCTTGTACGAGCCCTGGAGCGCCGCCTTGTCCGCTGAAGCCACCCCCGCGCCCAACCCCGTGCCCACTCCCGATCCGGCCGTGAAGGAGCTGATCCGCTTCGACAACGTCACCAAGCGATTCGGCCAGAACACGGTCCTGGACAACCTCTGTTTCTCCGTACAGCCGGGCAAGCACGTCACGCTGATCGGACCTTCCGGTTCCGGTAAGACGACGATCCTGCGCCTGCTGATGACGCTCCTCAAGCCCGACGAGGGCACGATCCACGTCAACGGCGATCCGCTCTTCCCCGCGCCCGAGAAGCAGGTGCGCGAGGTACGGAAGCACATCGGCATGGTCTTCCAGCAGTTCAACCTCTTCCCCAACATGAACGTCCTGCGGAACATCACCGAGGCCCCGGTCCGGGTCCTCGGGATGGACAAGGACGAGGCCGCCGAGCGCGCGAAGAGCCTGCTCGACCTGGTAGGACTCGGCGACCGCGTCGATGCCAAGCCCAGTCAGCTCTCCGGCGGCCAGCAGCAGCGCGTCGCCATCGCGCGGGCGCTCGCGATGCGCCCGCAGGTGCTCCTGCTCGACGAGGTGACCTCCGCGCTCGACCCCGAGCTGGTCGCGGGCGTACTCGACGTGCTTCGGGACATCGCACGCACCACGGACATCACCATGCTCTGTGTGACCCACGAGATGAATTTCGCCCGGGACATCTCCGACGAGGTCCTGATGTTCGATTCCGGGAAGGTGATCGAGTCCGGTTCTCCGGAGAAAATCTTCAGCGACCCGGGACACGAACGTACGCGCGAGTTCCTGAGCGCGGTCCTCTGACCTCCCGATCCCGCGATAAATCGTGACCCTGGCATATGCCACGGTGGCGCACCCCAGCGTATGGCCCTGGGGTGCGCCACCATTCTCGTCAACACCCGCCCCGTTGAGGGGTCTTGGCGGCTATCGTGGGGTGCGAGCAAACGGTCACAACCTGTAGGGGGAACCGTGGCGCTGAAGCCCGAGCCGACCGCGCCGTTCCATTCGGTGCAGTACGCACTCCGCGTGCTCGAGTCGATCTCGAAACACGGCGGGGGTGTCACCGACACCCAGATCTCCCGCGAAACCGGTCTGCCCACCGTCCATCTCACCTCCCTGCTGCTGATGCTGCGCCGCGAGGGGTACGTCGAGCAGACCGCCGACGGCGCGTACGTCATCGGCGACTCGCTCGTCCTGCTCGGTTCCGGCGCCACCCGGAAGGCGGCCCTGGAGGCCAAGCTCCAGGAGACCCTCACCGAGCTGCGGGACTCGCTCGGAGCCGCGGTCTACATCAGCCGGTACCTCGACGGCGAGGTCAAGATCACCCAGGTCGCCGACGGTCCGCGTACGCCGGCGGTGCACGAGTGGGTGGACTTCCGCTCCTCGGCCCACGCCAGCGCCGTGGGCAAGTGCCTGCTCACCCAGCTCGACCAGAACGGTCGCCGCGACCACCTCTCCCGCCACAAGATCGCCCGGCTGACCTCCAAGACGATCACCAACGAGCGGGTCCTCTTCTCCAAGCTGGACAGCCAGCCGGCCACGGTCCCCGTGCTCGATCTCCAGGAGTACGCGGTGGGCACGGTCTGCGCGGCCGTACCGCTGACGGCGGGTGCGGCCGTCGGCTGCCTGGCCCTCTCGCTGCCGCTGGAACACGCCCACCGGCTGCGCGCGGCGGCGGACACGCTGAACCGGCGGGCCGCGCCGGTGGTGCTCTCGCTGGCGATCTAGGCCCGGGCGGGGAACTGGTTTGGAGCACCCCTGCGGACCAGGTATTCTTCTCTTGTCACCAGGCGCCGTTAGCTCAGTTGGTTAGAGCAGCTGACTCTTAATCAGCGGGTCCGGGGTTCGAGTCCCTGACGGCGCACAGACGGAGAAAGCCCCTCGCAGGTTCACCTGCGAGGGGCTTTTTCGTGTCCGCACGCTCAGGCCTTGAGGTAGGCGAGCACCGCCAGGACCCGGCGGTGCGTGTCGTCCGCCTGCGGCAGCCCGAGCTTCCCCAGGATGTTGCCGATGTGCTTGCCGACCGCGGCCTCGGTGACGACGAGCGCCCGTGCGATCGCCGCGTTGGACTTCCCTTCGGCGACCAGGCCGAGCACCTCGCGCTCGCGCGGGGTGAGCTTCTCCAGGGGATCGCGGTGGCGGCGCAGCAGCTGCCGTACGACCTCGGGGTCGACCACCGTGCCACCGCCCGCGACGGACTCCAGCGCGGCGACGAACTCCTCGACCTGCCCGATGCGGTCCTTGAGGAGATAGCCGACGCCCGTGCCGTCGCCGGTGTCGAGCAGTTCGGCCGCGTAGGACCGCTGGACGTACTGACTGAGAACGAGGACCGGCAGCGACGGCTGTTCGGCGCGCAGGGCGAGGGCGGCGCGCAGCCCCTCGTCCTGGAAGGCGGGCGGCATCCGTACGTCCGTGACGACGATGTCCGGACGGTGGGCGGCCACCGCGGCGGGCAGCGCCCCGGCGTCCCCGACCGCGGCGACGACCTGGTGCCCGAAACGCGCGAGCAGTCCGGTCAGGCCCTCGCGCAGCAGCACACTGTCCTCGGCGAGCACTACGGACAGGGGCGGCACGGGATCTCCAGTCGCAGGACGGTCGGCCCGCCGGGCGGGCTGGTGATCGACAGTGTGCCATCGAGCACGGCGAGCCGGTCGGCCAGGCCGGTCAGGCCCGTGCCTCGCGACGGGTCCGCCCCGCCGCGGCCGTCGTCGCACACGACCGCCTCAAGGCGTCCGCGCCGGTGGTGTGCGGTGACCTGGGCTTGCTGTGCCCCGCTGTGCTTGGCGACGTTGGCGAGCGCTTCGAGAAGGGCGAAGTAGGCGGCGGTCTCGACCTGTTGGGGCAGCCGGGGCAGGTCGATGTCCGTGTCGACGGGCACGGCGGAGCGGTCCGCGGCGTCCTCCAGGGCGGCCCCGAGTCCGTAGTCCGTGAGCACCTGGGGGTGGATGCCCTGGATCAGATCCCGGATCTCGACGAGCACTTGGCCGGCCTCGTCGTGCGCTCCGCCGATCCGGTCCGCGAGCGGTCCGGGCGGTGCGTCCATCCGCAGCAGCCCCAGCGTCATGGTGAGCGCGACGAGCCGCTGCTGCGCACCGTCGTGCAAGTCCCGCTCGATGCGACGCCGTTCGGCTTCGAAGGAGTCGACGAGGCGGGCGCGTGAGCGCACCACCTCCGCCTCCTTCGGGGCGAGCAGCAGCCGGGTGAACGCGGCCCGCGCGCCCGCGAGTGCGCCGAGCGGATACAGCAGTACGGCGAGGAGCGCGACCCCGCCGGCCGCCAGCGCGAAGGCCGCCGGGTAGGAGTCGACGAGCCAGATCTTGACGACCTTGGCCTCGTGGCCGTCCAGGGCGAGTTGCACCGGCGCGAGCATCATCCCCGCGGGCGCCAGCAGCGCGACGCCGACGGCGAGGAGGTCGAGCGGCCAGAGCACCAGTGCGTGCAGCAGCGCGTACGCGAGCTCCCGCCAGGTGGCCTGCTCGGTGAAGCGCAGCCGCGCCCACGCGAGAAGCCCCGGTTCGGCGGGGTCGCGGTGCGGGCTCGGCGCGGGCGCATCCTCCGCGATCCGCAGCCGCCTGCGCTCGACGGCGGCCAGCGGCACCCCCACGAGCAGGAGCAGCGGCAGCCCGACGCCCACCAGCGAGAAGACCGCGAGCAGCACGATCGCGACCAGCGCAGGGATCCCGGTGAGCGCACCGCTCAGCAGATACGCCGCCGAGCGCCAGGGCCAGCGGGTGCGCAGATACCGAGGCCCGGTGAGGGCCTGCCAGGGGGTGTTCATGGCGGTAACGGTAAGGGCCGGGAACCGCCTCCGACCAGCCGCCCAGTGGGCGCTTCGGGGGTAGGCCCAGCCCTACCCCCGTCCCTTCCCGCACTCCCCAGACATACGTTTTACACACTCGTACTAGACAACCGTTTATGACGCCCGTACAGTCACTGTCATGAAGAACCCGACGAGCACCACAGCAGCCGCAGGCACCGCAGGCCGCAAGGAATGGACCGCCTTCGTCGTCCTCCTGCTGCCCCTCCTCCTGGTCTCGATGGACGTCTCCGTCCTGTACTTCGCGGCCCCCTCCATCACCCGCGAGCTCGACCCCAGCGCCACCCAGCAGCTCTGGATCTTCGATGTGTACGGATTCGCGCTCGCCGGACTCCTCATCACCATGGGCTCGCTCGGCGACCGCATCGGCCGCCGCAAGCTCCTCCTCTTCGGAGCCGCGGCCTTCGGCCTCGCCTCGGTCGGGGCGGCGTACGCACAGAGCGCCGAAATGCTCATCGCCGCACGGGCGTTGCTCGGTATCGGCGGTGCGACCCTGATGCCCTCGACCATGGCGCTGGTCCGCAACATGTTCACCGACGAGAAGCAGCGCACCAAGGCGATCGGCATCTGGTCGGGCGCCATGGCCGGCGGGATCGCGCTCGGTTCGGTGATGAGCGGCATCATGCTGGAGCACTTCTGGTGGGGCTCGGTCTTCCTGATCAACGTCCCCGCGATGGTGCTCCTGCTGATCCTGGTGCCGGTCCTGGTCCCGGAGTTCAAGGACCCGAACCCGGGCCGCTTCGACCTCGTCTCCATCCCGCTCTCGATGGGCTCGGTCCTCCCGGTCATCTACGGCCTCAAGGAGATCGCGTCGAACGGCTTCAGCGTCCCGATGATCCTGCTCATCGCCCTGGGTGCCGCGCTCGGTTACGTCTTCGTACGCCGCCAGCGCACCGCACCCCACGCGATGATCAACCCTTCCCTCTTCCGTGACCGCCGCTTCGGCGCCGGCATCAGCCTCAACACCATCGCCGCGCTCGCCATGATGGGCTCGGCGCTCTTCACCACGCAGTACCTCCAGCTCATCCTCGGCATGAGCACCATGGAGGCCGCGTTCTGGTCGCTCGCCCCCTCGATCGCCGTCGGGATCGCCGCGCCGACCGCAGGTGCGCTCGGCCAGAAGTACGACCGTGCCTACGTCATGGCGGGCGGATTCCTCATCGGTGCCGTCGGGTTCGCCCTGTTGATCCTCAGCGGAACCGACTCCCTGTGGATCGTCCTCGTCGGCGCGGGCATCATCAGCTGCGGCATCGTGACGGTGATGGTCCTGGTCACCGACATGGCGCTGGGTACGGCTCCGGTGGAGAAGGCGGGCTCGGCGGCCTCGCTCCTGGAGACGGGGCAGGAGTTCGGCGGGGCGCTGGGCATGGCGGTCCTGGGCTCGATCGCCACGGCGGTCTACCGCTCGGACATGCCGTCCTCCGCTCCTTCGGCGGCCCGGGAGACCCTGGGCGGCGCGGCGGCGACGGGCGACGCGGGTCTGCTGCACACGGCCCAGGAGGCCTTCGTGCACGGCATGCAGTACGCGGCGGTCGGCGGGAGCGCGGTCCTGGTGGCGGGAGCGGTGCTGACCCTGACCGTGCTGCGGGGCGTCGGATCAACTCCCGTACCGGCTAAGGAGACCAAGGAGCTTGCGGCCGTCGCGTGAGCACCGACCGTACGAAAACGGAAAGGGCCGACCGTCTCCCCGACGGCCGGCCCTTCCGGCATTCCTACTCTCCTTCGGCCTACTTCTTCAGCGCCTCCAGAACGGCTGCCGCCTGGTGGTCGGCGCCCAGCCTGTTGGGGTGGAAGGGGATCGCCAGGCCGAGCGGGGTCGCGGAGAGCGGGACGATGCCCTCGACGTACTTCACGCCCGGCGCCTGGCAGACATCGTGGCCGATGGACCCCGTGTAGGTGTCGACGAACTCCACGTCCGCCTCCTTCGCGGCCTGCGCGACCGCCCCGTCGAGCTCCTTGAGCTTCGCGCCGATCCACTGGAGGTCGTCGTCGAGCACCTGGAGGTACGGGTAGCAGCCGTGGTTCAGCGGCGCTCCCGCCAGATAGTCGACGGCCAGCACCCTCGCCTTGGGCGAACGGTCCTTGATCGCCTTGAAGGTGTCGCGGAGCACCGGCACCACCTTCGCGATCCGCTGCGACATCTCGTCCGTGCCATCCGGCTTCACCCAGTTCGCCTTGCACCCGCCGCCGAGCGGGGCGGGCAGATGCGCGCCGGGGACGAGTTCCAGCTGGGGCAGCAGATTGATGCAGCCCTTGAGCGCGCCGGCGAGGCCGATGTCGTTGCCGCCGATGCCGATGGTCACCAGGTCGGTGGTGGGCGTCAGCCGCTTGAACTGCTCGTCGTTGGTGCCCCAGGCGAGACCGGGGATGATGTTGACGTCCTGCTTCTTCGTCATCTCCACGGTGGTCGCGCTGCCGCAGGTGGCGTCCTTGAAGGAGGGCACGCCGATCGCCTTGGCGACCTGCTTCGGATAGTTCCAGCTCGACTGCGCGCAGCCGCTTGGCGCGTACGTGGAGTCGATGCCGATCGGCGTGACGTCGGCGGACCAGGAGTCCCCGAGGGCGACGTACTCGTTGTACTGCGGCCCTCGGCCCGGGTCCGCATGGGCGGGGGCGGCGGCGAGGGCGCAGGCGGCGACGGCGAGCGCGAGCAGGGCGCGGGACGGCTTCATCCCTGCATCAAGCCACCGATGGGCCCGCGCACGGGGTACGCCCGGCCCGGATTCACCCCTGCGAGTCGCGCGGCTCAGCCGACTGTGCGATCACCCCGTACGGGCTGACCCGTTTCGGCCCGGTCGAGCAGCTCCTCCCGCCCCCGCTCGCGGTACTCGGCCCGCAGCCCCGCCACGTCTTCCCCGGTCAGCTTCCGGTACGTCCCGTCGGGCGCCCACCAGACCTCGTCCGCGCTCCCCGCGAACCCTTCCGCGCGCAGGGCGACCCGGTGCACCTTGTTGGTGGCGGTCACCGGCATCTCCCGTACGAGGCGCACGAAGCGGGGTGCCATCTTCGTCCCCAAGTCGCCCTGCGCACGCAGGAATCGAGCGAACCTCTCCGCGTCGAAAGCGACCCCCTCCCGGAGCGCCACCGCCGCCATCACCTGGTCTCCGGCCACCGGGTCCGGTACGGCGTACACCGCGACGGCGGCCGCGTCCTCCCACCGGGCCAGGATGTTCTCGATCATCGCCGCGGCCAGGTTCTCGCTGTCGACGCGCAGCCGGTCGTCCGTGCGGCCCGCGAAGTACAGGAATCCGTCCGCGTCCCTGAAGAAGAGGTCGCCGGTCCAGTACCAGCCACCGCGCCGCCGGGCCGCGTCCGCGGCGTCATTGCGCCAGTACCCCTCGAAGGGATTGGGGCCGCGGTTCACCAACTCCCCTATCGCTTCAGCGCCGTTGAGCAGCTGTCCGCCCGACCCGAAGCGGGCGACGGCGCGCTCCCGGCCCGTCTCCGGGTCGACGACCGCCAGCTGGTCGCCGGGCTGTGCCCGGCCCACCGCGCCCGCCGGGGTGTCCGGGGTCCGCTGTACGGCGGCCCCGCCCTCCGAGGATCCGTACCCCTCCACCAGCGGCGCCCCGAACCGCGCCTTGAAGCGTGCCGCGTCCACCGCGCCCGCCTCCGTGCCGAACCCCATGCGCAGCCCGTGCTCACGGTCGTCACCGCGTTCGGGAGTGGCCAGGAGGTACTGCACGGCCCGCCCCACATACGTGAAGTAGGTCGCCCCGAACTTCCTTACGTCGCCGAGGAATCCGGACGCCGAGAACCTCTCCCGCAGCGCCACGGACGCGCCGCCCGCCAGCGCGGGCGCCCAGTTCGCGATCACCGCGTTCCCGTGGAACATCGGCATGCACACATAGTGGACGTCGTCCCCGGTGACCTTGAACTGCCGTACCAGCGACTGCCCGGCGGCGGCCAGCCGCCCCTGGGTGCAGATCGCCGCCTTGGGCGCACCGGTCGACCCCGACGTGAAGTACAGGAGCATCCGGCTGGCGGGCTCCACGACCCTGGCCACGGCGTCGCCCGGCTTGGCACCCGCGTAGGGGGCGAGGAGTTCCTCGTACGCATCGGTCCCGGTCACCAGCATGCGTACGCCCGGGAGTTGGAGCCCGTCGAGGAGTCCGACGCGCTCGCGCGAGGTGACCAGCACCCGGCACTCGGTGTGGACGATGTCGCGCGCCAGCTCCGCCCCGCGCCGGGTCGGGTTGATGCCGGCGACGGCGACCCCCGCCAGGGCCGCGGCGCTCAGCCACAGGGGAAATTCGGGGGTGTTGTCGAGCAGCACCCCGAGATGCGGCTGGGCGCCCCGCGGCAGCAGGTCCACGAGCAGCGCGGCCCGCGCGGCCGCGCCGGCCGCCACCTGGTGATGGCTCAGAGTGAGGCTGTCCGCCCGCAGCCCCACTCTGCCGTCACCCCATTGGCGCTCTACGAGCTCCGCGACGGTACCTGCGCTCCCCATGGAATCCATGGGGCAGCACGGTAATTGACGGACCGTCAGAACGATACGTCCGCGCAGGAGTAGAAGGCGTTCGCCGTGTCAGCGACGGTCCAGACGGCCAGGATCACATGGTGACCGGTCTTCTGGGTGGGGATCGTGCCCTGCTGGGAGAGCGTGGCCGGGGGCCGCGCACCCCCGTACGGGACGGTCATGAACGGCTGGGAATCGAGCGCCGCCCTGGTCAGCGGCTTGGAGTCGTCCCAGCCGTTCTTGGTGATGAAGTACTTGAAGTCGGTCGTCGAGTGCATCGCGGTGAACTGCCAGCGGAAGGTGTACCCCTGCCCGCCGGTCAGCTTGGTGGTGGGCCAGGCGCCGCCGCCCGGTGTCTTGGCCGCGTCGAGTGCGGCGAAGTTGGTGTGCCCGGCGGAACAGATCGATCCGTCGGCGGGCCCGGCGCCGGGGAAGCCCTTGAGCCCCTCGACACTCTGGGGTTCGTACTGGATGGCACCACAGCCGGTCACGGTGCCGTTGGCGCAGAGCTTCTGACGGCTCATGGGCTGATCGGTGTAGCCGTGGCTGCTCGCGGGGGAGGTGGCGAGCAGGGACACGCCTGCGACGGCGAGGCCGACAACGGCCACGCCGAGTTGCTTCTTCATACCGCTCCTCAGAGAACGTGGGGGTGTTCTTCTGCACGTGCGGTCTAGACCAAGTCCCAATGTATGGACGTCACTTGAACATGTCCATACCAATGCCGGAACTTCGGCCGTTACGAAGAAGCCCCGGGCTGCCGCCCCGTGTAGAACGCCACCGTCAGATCCTTGACGAGAGCTTTGCGCTCGTAGTCGTCCAATTCGACGAGTCCGCGGTCCGTCAGCCGCGTCACGGTGTCGTCGACCGCGTCCACCACCGAGGTCAGCACGGCGTCCCGGTGCTTGGCGTCGATCGCCGCCACCCGCCGCCGCTGCATCGCGGCGGCCACCTCGGGCGCGTACTCGATGCGCGTCGGCTGCGCCGAGAAGACGTCGATGCCCACCGGCGCCGCCTCCGCCTTCAGCAGCCGGGTCAGCGCGTTGCCGACCGCTTCGGCGTTGCGCAGCGTCGGCGCGTCGGCCTCCGCGTGGAAGGCGTCGGCCGGGAGCTGCGAGAGCACCCGCGCCATCGACGCCTCGACCTGCTCGCGCAGATACGCCTGATGGTCGGCGACCGCGAACGTCGCCCGCGCCGTGTCCCTGATCCGCCACACCACGAGCACCACGACCTGCAGCGCCGTGCCCTGCGCGTCCACCGCGGGCATCGGCTCGCTGCGCCAGTGCCGCAGCCGCACATCCACCCGGCGGCGCAGCAGCAGCGGGCTCAGCCAGACCAGACCGGTCCGCCGCACGCTCCCCCGGTAGTCCCCGCAGAGCGTCAGCACCCACGCGTGCCCGGCCCGCCCGCGCCCGAGCCCGCCGAACGCGAAGAGGAGAACCGCCGCCAGCACGGCGAGCGCGGCGGCCTGACCGATCGCCAGACCGTCGTACGGATACGACTCGATCCCGAGCGCCCCGGTCACCGGCGCCCCGATCACCCCCGCCCGCCACAGCGCCGCCACGATCCCGGCCAGCGCGGCACCACCGGTGAAGACCGCGAGCCAGCCGGGCAGCACGGGCCCGGGCCGTTCGGCGAGCCGGGCGTCGGCGGGCGGTGCGGGCCTGGCCGGGTAACGCGGCGCGGACGCCGGGCGGCGCACGGCCTTCGGCTTCGCCGCCAGGGTGCCGTCCGGCTCCGGGTCGTCCCGGAAGAGCAGGTGCACCGGGATCTCGGTCGTGGACTCGTTGAGGATGACCGAAGTCCGTCGTACGGGCTCAAGGGAATTCATCGCTGCCTCCGTCATGCGAACAACCGCCGCCAGGTTTCGGGGCCGGGGTAGCCATCTGCCGCTCCGCCGCGCCAGCCCTGCGCGCGCTGGAAGGCCTCGACGTTGCGCCGGTCCGCCTCGCCCCAGCGCGGTCCGGGACCCGAGGTGTAGTACGTGCCGAAGCCCTTCTTCACCAGCTGCTTTCCGAGCGCGGTGACCTGGGCGTTGCTCTGCCCCGGCCGGAAATAGCCCCCACCGGGGAAATCCCGGCCTACAGAGCCCTGGGCCGAAGGGGAACTGCTCCCGCCGCTCCCCGGGCTGCCGCCCTGTCCCGCCTTGGGAATGCTCCGGCCGCCGCCTCCGGCGAGCAGCCCCCAGGTGGCGGGCCCCGGCAGCCCGTCGGCCGCCGAACCCTTCCAGCCCTGCGCCTTCTGGAAGGCCTGGGTGGCGAGCCGGTCGGCGTTGCCCCAGCTGGGCCCGGGACCCTGCTGGTAGAAGCGGGTGCCGCCGCGCGCGACGAGCATCCGGCCGAGCTGGGTGACGTAGGCGTTCTTGGCGCCCGGGCCGA
This sequence comes from Streptomyces sp. NPDC050738, assembly GCF_040654175.1. Classification (NCBI taxonomy): domain Bacteria; kingdom Bacillati; phylum Actinomycetota; class Actinomycetes; order Kitasatosporales; family Streptomycetaceae; genus Streptomyces; species Streptomyces sp. NPDC050738. Next base: position 352,979 of record NZ_JBFAHN010000003.1, read on the forward strand.
AGTACTTCGTCCCCGGGAAGCGGGCCGAGGTTCCGGCGCCGCTGCCGCCCGTGCTCCCGCCGATCAGGCCCTTGTAGCGGTAGGCCACGTAGCGGCTGGAGTTGCTCCAGTACGCGTACGGGGTGATCTGCCGGCGGGCGTGCGGCCTCGTCTCCTCGTACGCGACGTACGAGGTGTGCGAGGCGTCGGCCCAGCCGCCGAAGATGGTCACGTGCGAGCCCTTGGTGGGGTTGGCGGGATTGTGGAAGAGCAGGATGTCGCCGGGCTGGAGATCGGAGGCGGCTATCCGCGTCCCGTACTCGGCGAGGCTGCCCGTCCACTCGCTGCCGTCCAGGTTCCAGGCCATCGAGACGAAGCCCGAGCAGTCCTGCCGGTACCCGTCCGCATAGAACTTGTCCATGCTGTACGGGACCTGCGCGCCCACCCAGAGCTGCGCCCTGGTGATGATGTCGGACCGGGTGGTGGAGGGCAGCTTGCGGGCCAGCGGGTGCTGGGCGACGGCGGCCTGGGGGCTGTCGGGCTGTGCGGCGGTCGGGGAGGTGCGGGCGGCGGCTTCGGTGACCCCGGTGCCGCCGAGCACGACGCCTGCCGCGGTGAGGAGGACCAGCGCCCTGCGGGCGCCGTGCGCGGAGGGGTGGTCCCCGTTGCGCAGCGCCCGGCGCTGCTGGATGCATCCTTCGCACCCGCAGTCGTGAGCGGGTTCGTACTCCTCGAAGACCGGCAGCATCATGCGCGTCCCCTCCGCAATGTCGTGACGTAACTTCACGAGCGTCAGCTTCTCAACTGTCGCCGCATATCGCACTTTGACGGATGAAAAGGATGAAACCCCGACAAATCGAACCTTCGCACGCACGGCGAGGTGCGGAGCACGGCTCGCCGTGCGGTAAAGTTCTCCAGGTCACCAGGCGCCGTTAGCTCAGTTGGTTAGAGCAGCTGACTCTTAATCAGCGGGTCCGGGGTTCGAGTCCCTGACGGCGCACAGACACCTGAGGCCCCACCAGTACCGCTGGTGGGGCCTCGGTCGTTTCGTGCCGGCCGTCCCGCGTCAGTCGTCGGCCTTCTGGAAGAGCTCTTCGGTGTCCGCGTCGAAGCGGACGCTGTACGAGATGTCGTCCGTGTCCCCGCCCTGCTCGTGCCCGCCGATCACCCCGACGACCTTCCCGTCCGCGGTGACCCACGGGCTCCCGCTGGTCCCGCCGCTGAAGCCGGGGCAGCCGATGATCCACTGCTGGTCGGTGTACGCGCGGGCCGTACCGGTACAGGTGACCGGCACCTCGAAGTCGGAGGGGTATCCGGTGACGGTCACCGTGCTGTCCGGGGCCTGGTCGATGCCCAGGGCGTACGCGCCGACCACGTCCTGGATCCGCACACCGTCCTTCGGCTCGACGGCCGCGAAGCCCACGTCCGCGTCCTCGTCCCCGCCGTAGTTCCACTCGGGGGCCGCGGATGTCCAGGCGATGTCCCACTCCCCGTACGGCGCCACTCCGTCGTGATAGCCGGGAACGAAGGTCAGATCGCGGATGGAGATGCCGTCCAGGCAGTGCGCCGCCGTCACGAGCATGTCGCGCCCCTCGCTGCTCACCACGCTCGCCGTGCAGCTGTGGTCGCCGTCCTCCATCGAACCGTGGAAGAGCGCGCCGACCGGGGCCGTGGAGGCCACGCTCCACACCATGCGCGAGTCACCGCGCGCCGCGGTCACGCCCGCGCTCTGCGGGCCGGCGAGCAGTGATGCGGCGAGCGCGAGCGCCAGGGTCGGCATCCGATGGGTCACCCCAGCATCATGCCGAACGATTCTGAACGCCGCCTTTGCAGCGCCCCGTCATCACCAAAGCAACGTTCTCACCTCACCCGTCTCAACCTCTTCACGCGACCGCCACAAAGACCCCTCATCTCGCCTGCATGCCCGGTAAACAGTTCGTTTCACCCTTGCGTTCAAGCTGGAGGTCGGACAATCTGACCAGGAGCCAATGGCCTCAATGGGGCACAAACGTAAAGGAGTTGGGGGGCGTCTGGGGGCTGTGCGGGGATTGGGGACCCCGTTCAAGAACAGATGTGCGGACGATCATCACGCAACCGGAGGATGGTCTTCCCGCGTCTGTACGGACGGCAGCCAGCCACCAGTGATTGCGTCCGGGAAGGTTCGAGGGGGCCTGTCCGGGCGGAAGTGGAGACCGACCGAACACGCAGCCAGCTTGCGTGCGGGGGGATGACTCATGACGTCGACGCCTACCGGCGCCCGACGGGGCGAAGACCCGTCCCAGACCACCCAGTTGCGGGTACCTCAGCAGCTGCGGACCGGCGGACGGAGTCCTCGGCCCGCCAAGGCCCTGCCTCGTTACGACTACGAGCACTACAGCCGGCTCGCGGGGCCGCTGACCCAGCCCGACCCGACCCGGCCATACAGGGTCCAGTACCGCACGCTGCTCTCGCAGGAACCGCACCGCTTCCGCGCCGCCCTGCTGCTCGGCGCGGCCCCGCTGCTCTCGCTGGGTCTGCTGGCCTGGCTGATGCAGCCGGAGCACTGGACCCAGCGCGACTACGCCTCGGACACGCTGAAGGTCCTCGACCTCGTCATGCTCGTCTCGATCGGCCTGATCGAGTTCTTCCGCTGCATGAACGTCCTGTCCAACGCGCACGCCACGCTCGTGGCGAGAGACCCGGTCCCCGTGGTGCCCGAGATGGGCACCAAGGTCGCCTTCCTCACCTCCTTCGTACCCGGCAAAGAGCCCCTGGAGATGGTGACGAAGACCCTGGAGGCCGCGGTGAAGATCCGTCACCGGGGCCTGCTGCATGTCTGGCTGCTCGACGAGGGCGACGACCCCGCCGTCAAGGAGGTCTGTGCGCGGCTCGGAGTCCACCACTTCTCCCGCAAGGGCGTCGCGCAGTGGAACCAGCCCAAGGGCCCGCACCGCGCGAAGACCAAGCACGGCAACTACAACGCCTGGCTCCAGGCCCACGGCGGCGACTACGACTTCTTCGCCTCCGTCGACACCGACCACGTACCGCTCCCCAACTACCTGGAGCGGATGCTCGGTTACTTCCGCGACCCGGACATCGGCTTCGTCATCGGCCCGCAGGTCTACGGCAACTACGACTCCTTCGTGACGAAGGCCGCGGAGTCCCAGCAGTTCCTTTTCCATGCCCTGATCCAGCGTGCGGGCAACGCGTACGGCGCACCGATGTTCGTCGGCACCTCCAATGCCGTACGCATCAAGGCGATCAAGGGCATCGGCGGCCTGTACGACTCCATCACCGAGGACATGGCCACCGGCTTCGAACTGCACCGCGCCAAGAACCCGGAGACGGGCCGCAAATGGCGCTCGGTCTACACCCCCGACGTGCTCGCGGTCGGCGAGGGGCCCACGGCCTGGACGGACTTCTTCACCCAGCAGCTGCGCTGGTCGCGGGGGACGTACGAGACGATCCTCAAGCAGTTCTGGAAGGGGCCCTTCACGCTCCCGCCGGGCAAGTTCTTCAACTACACGATGATGATCATCTTCTACCCGATGTCCGCGATGAACTGGATCCTGGCGGCGCTCAGTTGCGCCCTCTTCCTGGGCATGGGCGCATCGGGCGTACAGATCGATCCGTCGGTGTGGATGATGCTGTACGGCAACGCCTCGGCCCTCCAGATCGGCCTCTACATCTGGAACCGCCGCCACAATGTCTCCCCCCACGAACCGGAGGGCTCGGGCGGCCTGGCCGGCATGGTGATGTCCGCGCTCTCCGCGCCGGTCTACGCCCGCTCGCTCTTCGACGCCGTGCTGCGCCGCAAGAGCACGTTCGTGGTGACGCCCAAGGGCGACTCCTCCAGCCCTGACACCCTCTTCGGCACGTTCCGGATCCACCTCTTCTTCATCCTGGTCTTCGGCGGGTCCCTCGCCGCATCGTTCGTTTTCGGCCACAGCCATCCGGCGATGCTCACCTGGGCCTCGCTCGCCCTGCTGATGACCGCGTCGCCGATCCTCATCTGGCGCTGGACCATGCGCCAGGACAAGAAGAAGGCGAAGGCCGGGCCGCAGGACCGGGAGCACCCGCCGCAGCCGGGGCCGCCCAAGCCGCCGGCCGCGCCGCACGCACCGCAGCAGAAGCCCACCTGGGCGTCCGGCGACCAGACCATGCAGATCGCCCTTGGGGGACGTAACAAATGAAGTACCGTCCAAGCCGCCGTACCCGCCGACTGGCGATCACGACGGCGGTGGTCCTCGCGCTGGCGGGAGCGAACGGGCCCTGGCTGTACCGGGTCGGAACGGACAAGTACCACACCTACACGATCAACAAGCCCGAGTACAAAGCGGACAACGGGCACTGGGCGACGCTGGACATCCCGTCCGAGTACAAGATCAACACGATCCACGCCGCCCTGCTCCACACCGGCAAGATCCTGCTGGTCGCGGGCTCCGGCAACAACCAGAAGAACTTCGACGCGAAGAGCTTCCGGTCGGTGCTCTACGACCCGGCGAAGGACACCTTCAAGAACATCCCGACCCCGAAGGACCTGTTCTGCTCGGGGCACACCCAACTGCCCAACGGGGACCTGCTGATCGCGGGCGGAACCAAGCGCTACGAAAAGCTCAAGGGCGACGTCACCAAGGCCGGCGGCCTGATGATCGTGCACAACGAGGACCCGGACAAGCCGATCACGCTCCCCGCGGGCACGCGCTTCACGGGCCGGCAGAACACGAAGACCTTCGTCTCCAAGGACCCCGTCCTGGTCCCCCGAGCCACGAAGGTCTTCGACAAGGCGACCGGCAAGTTCCTGCGCAACGATCCGGGCCTGGGGCGGATCTACGTCGAGGCGCCGCTGTCCGGGCAGAAGTACGAGACCGGCACGCAGGACAACTACCGGGTCGCAGGTCTCAAGGGGTCGGACGTACGCAACGTATACGGGATGGCGCAGAAGCTCGCCCTCGACAAGAAGGACTTCCAGGGCATCCGCGAGGCGTACGAGTTCGACGCGAAGGCGGAGAAGTACATCACCGTCGACCCGATGAACGAGGCCCGCTGGTACCCGACGCTCACCACCCTCTCGTCGGGGAAGATCCTCGCATTGTCCGGGCTGGACGAGATCGGCCAGCTCGTCCCCGGAAAGAACGAGGTGTACGACCCGACGACGAAGAAGTGGACGTACACGAAGGGGATCCGCCAGTTCCCCACGTATCCGGCGGTCTTCCTCCTCCAGGACGGCAAGCTCTTCTACTCGGGCGCGAACGCGGGCTACGGGCCGGACGATGTGGGCCGCGACCCCGGCGTCTGGGACGTCGAGACGAACTCCTTCGTGAAGCTGCCCGGTCTCGGCGACGCGTCCGACATGGAGACGGCGGGCACGGTGCGGCTGCCGCCCTCGCAGAGCCAGAAGTTCATGGTGCTGGGGGGTGGGGGTGTCGGCGAGTCGGCCGCGTCCTCCGCCAAGACCCGCATCATCGACCTGAGCGTCCCCGACCCGTCCTTCAAGGACGGCCCCTCACTCGACCAGGGCACCCGCTACCCCGCGTCCTCGATCCTGCCCGACGACTCGGTGCTGATCACCGGCGGCTCGAACGACTACCGGGGCCGCGGCGGCTCCAACATCCTCCAGGCGCGGCTGTACGACGCGACGACCGGGCGGATGCGGCGCGTTGCCGACCCCGAGGTGGGGCGGAACTACCACTCGGGGTCGGTCCTGCTGCCCGACGGGCGGGTGCTGACGTTCGGCGGCGACTCGCTCTACTCCGACCAGGGCGACACCAAGCCGGGGGTCTTCGAGCAGCGCATCGAGATCTACACGCCGCCGTATCTCTACCGGGACGGGCGTCCGGAGCTGGGGGCGGGGCCGGGGTCGCTTGCGCGGGGCGCGAGCGGGGTGTTCAGGACGGCGCACGCGGATGCGATCAGGTCGGCGCGGCTGATCAAGCCGAGCGCCTCGACGCATGTCACGGACATCGACCAGACGTCGATCGCGCTGGAGGTGAAGAAGGCGTCGGGCGGGGTGCGGGTCACTGTGCCGGCCAACAAGAATCTGGTCCAACCGGGTTGGTACATGCTGTTCGTGACGGATGATCAGGGAACGCCTTCGGAGGCGCGGTGGGTGCGGGTGCCGTAGGGGCGCAGGAGCTCTCCCCCACCCCGCCCCTTCCCGAAACCGGGGCAGCACCCCGGCCCCCGCCGCACGCGGCCTACGGCCACGTGTCCTCAATCGCCGGACGGGCTGGATCTTGCCGAACTCGGATCACAAGTGCGGACACCCGCACAAGCAAGCCCACGCCAGGCAAAATCAAGCCCGTCCGGCGATTGAGGACCGGGGTCCGGGGCGGAGCCCCGGGAGGAGGCGCGCCCACCCGCCCCCTACTTCGTATTGCGGGCCAAGCCCAACGCGTACTCTGCCCACCAGTCCCCCGCCTTGGGCCCGCCCTTGCAGTCCCCGTCCGACTCCCCCGGCCGCTTCACCCACAGGTACGCGTCCACCAGCGGATCGACCGTCGCCGTCGACGGGGGCTCGCCCAGCGCCCGGCCCGGCGGATTGCACCAGTTCTCGTTCGGGTCGCCGCCCGTATAGGGGCCGTTGCCATTGCGGCTCGTGTCGATCACGAAGTGTTTGCCGCCGACCTTCGCGGACAACGCCTTGCCGAACTCCGTACTGGCCCCCGTCGTCTGGAAGTTGGAAACGTTGACCGCGAATCCGTCGGCCTCCGCGATCCCCGCCCGCTGCAGCGGCTGGAACAGTGCGTCGGGCTTCTGCCAGCCCGCGTTCCCCGCGTCGAGGTAGACCTTCACCGAGGGCTGCTGCTTGAGCCGCTCGACGGCCTTCTTCAGCAGGTCGTACCGCTCCTCGTGGAACTCCTGGGGCGTGCACTCATTGACCATGTGCAGCACCGCGTCCGGCTCCAGGATCACCGTCGCCGGCCGGTCCCCGATCCCCTGGGCCACCTTGTCCACCCACGCGCGGTACGCGTCCCCGTCGGACGCGCCGCCCGCCGAGTGCTGGCCGCAGTCGCGGTGGGGGATGTTGTAGAGCACCAGGAGCGCGTCCCGGTCGGCCTTCTCCGCAGCCTCCGTGAAGCCCCGCGCCTCGGCCTGCGGATCGTCGGGGCCGATCCATTCGCCGGTCGGCTGCGAGGCGATCTTCCGGATCAGAGCGGCGTTCTTGCTGTCGCCGCCCTTCGTGTACGTGGAGACCTGCTGAGCCGCGTTCCCGTCGGGGTTCACCCAGAACGGGTCGTCGCCCTTCGGCTGCTGCGAGACCGGGGGCGACGTCGTCCCCTTGCCGGAATCACCGCCGTCCGACGAGGAACACCCCGCCAGCAGAACCACGGCCCCCACAGCCCCCAGTGCGGCCTTCCGCGCATAACTGCCGTACATCCACTCCCCCTTGGGTGCACTCGCGGCACACACTGTCCCGTCCACTGTGACATACGACTTCGGACAACAGTGGGGTCCGGCTTCTTCGTCTATGACCTGTTACGGGAGCGCCATCACCACGCACAGCGACAGATTCACGACATGGCGTCAAATAGCCTCTAGGCCAGGGCAGTTGAACGTCCTACAGTGTCTGAAGTGGCCCCGGTCCCTGGCCCGCCAAATATGCCACTGGTCTTCCTTGCACCTCCCGTGCCGGTGCCGGACTTCTCCCGCAGTCCGTGCACCCGCGGTCGAGGACCAGCCCGGCCGGCGACTCCCGGGGGGAGCAGTACGTCGGCCGGGCTGCGTTTACGCGCGTCACATGGCCCCGGTCTCACGATGCCTTCGGCACATCCGTCAGGTACGCGGAGACCACGACGTTCGCCGAGTAGGCCTCCTCCTCCCTGTCATATGTCCCGCCGCAGGTGATCAGCCGCAGCTCCGCCCGCCCGCGCTTGTGCGCCCCGTACACCTTCTGCGGGTCGAAGTGGTCGCGCTGGACGACCTGGACGTCGTCGATGGTGAACTCGGCGACCGTGCCGTCGACCCCCGTCACCCGGACCTTCTCGCCGGGCCTGGCCGAGCTCAGTCCGTAGAAGACGGCCCGCTTGTCCCTGGTGTCGACATGGCCGACCAGCAGGGCGGGCCCGGAGGCTCCCGGCCGGGTGCCCTCGTCGTACCAGCCGACCGTGCCCGGAGACGCGAAGGGCGGCGGGTCGACCCCGCCGCTCGCGTCGAGCCCCCGGGCCATGACCGGCGCGGTGATGCCCACCGATGGGATGTCCACGCGCTGCGGCTTCGCACCGCGCAGAGGCTCGTGCGCCGGCGGCAGCGGCACCTCCAGCGGGCGCCCCACCGCCGCCACGTCTCCCGTGGCCGGGGCCGAACTGCCGCTGCCGGAGCCGTCGCCGATGTTCTTGCCCCAGAGCCAGAGCCCGAGGAGCAGGACCGCCCAGGCGACTCCGGTCAGCAGCCTGCCCGAACCCGACGAACGGGAGTCGGACATGTCACTTGCTGCCCTGTCGGCGGCGGCGCACGCTCCGCCCGGCGACAGCCACGGCCGCGACTCCGGCCAGGCCGAGGCCGATCAGCGCGTGCCGGGTGCCGGGTGCCTCCTCCTTGGCGCCTTCGGACGCGAGCAGCGCCGCACCTCCGCCGCCCGCGTGCACGGGGGCGACGGGCGAGGCGGTGGCCCGGATGACGGTGATGGTCCCGCTGGCCCTGCCGGAGCTGTCCTGGCAGTTGACCGTGACGGGGTACTCGCGCGCCGTGGCGTCGGAGCGGATCTTCATCTCGGCGAAGAGCCCGCCGTCGGCGGCCGGGGCGAACTGCGCCTCGGAGACGAACGCGTCCGAGGTGCCGACGGCGTTCTCGCCGCTGCACACGCTCACCCGGAGGTCCACCACCCCGCCGGGCGCGATGACGGACGGGGTGACGGTGACACTGCCGGTGGCCTCGGATTCCGCACCGGCGGCGGACACGGGGAGCAGGACCGCGGCACCGACCGCCGCGGCACAGAATGTGACACGAGATATACGCATAGTGAACCTCCTGGTACTTCGAAGGCTCACGTGCTAAGGCCGTGCCCGCATCCCCACTAGCCCGTTCGGGCGAGAATGCGGGCGCGCGGCGGTCTCAGATCAGGTCGACGAGGTCCGCGATCGAGTCGGCGATGTGGGTCGGGCGGAACGGATAGCGGTCGATGTCCGCCTTGCCGGTGAGCCCCGTCAGCACCAGGAAGGTCTCCATCCCGGCCTCAAGACCCGCCAGCACATCGGTGTCCATCCGGTCGCCGATCATCGCGCTGGACTCGGAGTGCGCGCCGATGGTGTTCAGCCCGGTGCGCATCATCAGCGGGTTCGGCTTGCCCACGAAGTACGGGTCCTTGCCGGTGGCCTTGGTGATCAGCGCGGCGACGGACCCGGTGGCGGGCAGCGCGCCCTCGGCGGAGGGGCCGGTCTCGTCGGGGTTGGTGCAGATGAAGCGGGCACCGTCGTTGATCAGCCGTACGGCCTTGGTCATGGCCTCGAAGGAGTACGTCCGCGTCTCGCCGAGGATCACGAAGTCGGGCTCGTGGTCGGTGAGGATGTACCCGGCGTCGTGCAGGGCGGTGGTCAGCCCGGCCTCGCCGATGACGTACGCGGTGCCGCCCGGGTTCTGCGCCTCGACGAACTTCGCGGTGGCGAGCGCGGAGGTCCAGATGTTCTCGACGGGGACGTCCAGGCCCATCCGGCTGAGCCGGGCGTGCAGGTCGCGGGCGGTGTAGATCGAGTTGTTGGTGAGGACCAGGAAGGGCTTCCCGGAGTCGCGCAGCCGCTTGATGAAGGCGTCGGCGCCGGGGATGGGGGTGCCCTCGTGGATGAGGACACCGTCCATGTCGGTGAGCCAGGATTCGATCGGCTTGCGCTCTGCCATGGGACGGGACTCCTGCCGTACGCGGTGAAACTGAAGCTGGGGACGCCGGTCGCACCGCTCTGTGCCCCCCGACGCCCCCAGACTAATCAAGATGCGGTGATCTTGACCCCGTCGATCACCCAGTACCAGTTGTTGCCCCCGGTGTAGCGGAAGCGGACCTGGGCGGTGGAGGCCCCCGCGGGGACCTGGAGGGTGAGGTTCTCGGTCCTGGAGGAGGTGTCGGCGGTGTACGCCTTCACGCCGACCGGGGTCCCGCCGCCGTAACTCACCAGGACCTCGCCCTTCTGCGGGGCCTCCTGGCGGTAGAAGGTCGTGTACGTGAGCGTGGCCGCGCGCCCGGCCGTGACGGGGAACGCGGGGCTGATCAGCGTCGAGTCGAAGGACCCGGTGACGGCCTTGTCGGACCACTCGTCGCCGTCCGCGACGGCGAAGACGTTCCGGGCCCGGATGTTGGATTCGCGCTGCTGGTCGCGCTCGGCCTTGGTCCAGAACTCGTCGGTGGTGAAGGACCAGCCGCGCCACTCGGTGACACCGCCGGTGCCCATCGCGGTGTTGTCGACGGACCAGCCGGCCGGCGGGGTGTGGGTGAAGCCGATGACACCGGCGCCTATGCCCGACTCGTCGACAGGGGTGTGGAGTTGGGGACGCAGGGCGTCGAACGCGTCGGGCGCGGGCTGCTGGAGGGGGCGCCCGTCGAGTCCCCAGGCGGGGTCGATGGCGATGCCGAGGTGGGCGAGGGCGGAGACGGCGACGTCGGGCATCTTGATGTCGTAGCGGGTCGAACCGGCGCTGATCCCGGCCCCGTTGGCGATCAGGAACGTCTGGCGCTCCTGCCAGCTGGAGCCGCCGTGGCCGCCCGGGTCGGTGTGGCCGTGGTCGGCGGTGATGAGAATGAGCCAGCTCTCGTTCGCGTACGAGGCACGGGACGTGACGGCGGCGACGAACTTTCCGACCGAGGCGTCCACGGCGTGGATCGCGTCCAGGTACTGCTGGCTGGCGGCCCCGTGCGCGTGCCCCGCCTCGTCGACGCCGTCGAGCTGCACGAAGTGCGCGTCGGCGGAGCCGGAGGCGAGCTGGGTGACGAGGCGCGAGGTGGTGCCGGTGTCGTACTCGGCGCTCGGGGTGTTGACGCGGGTGTCGACCTTCGCGGAGAAGACGGTGGTGGTGATCGGGTTCCAGGAGGCGATCGCGTACGTGCCGAGGCCGGGCTTCGCGGTCTCCGCGCGGGTGAGGAAGTCGGGGTACTGGGTGAAGTCGCTGCCGGTGAAGTTGTTGTCCTTGACGTGGTGCTTGTCCGGCCAGACCCCGGTGATGATCGTCGACCAGCCGGGCCCGGAGAGCGTGGGGGCGAGGGGGTTGGCGTACAGCGGGCTGGCGGCGGTGAGGCCGCCGGCCATCAGGGCGCCGAGATGCGGGGCGTCGGCGTCCTTGATTCTGCTCAGCAGGGTGCCGTCGAGGCCGATGACCAGGACCTTGGGGGTCTTGGCCGCGGCGCGGGCGACGGAGCCGAGGGGACCGGCGACGGTGGCGAGGGCGGCGGCGCCGACGAGGAGGGAGCGGCGGGACAGACGGGCAGACACGGTGTCCTCCGGGTGGGAGTGGGGGGCGTCCCAACACCCCTGCGTATCCAAGGGTGTTGAGACACTGGGACTAGACCCGTTATCTTTCCGCTACAGATCGCCGGAGACCAGATACTGAGCGGTGAACGCTGGATTAGCTGTGCGTGGCGGACTTCCAACCCTCCACGTACGAGGCGAGGTTCTTGGAGATGTCGGCCCAGTCGGGCTGGAAGATCTCGACGCCGCTCATGAGCTGGGTGAGCGCGGTCGCATTGGCGTCGGTGGCCTTCACGTCCGTACGGGAGGTGAAGCCGCCGCCTATGGAGCTGACCTCCTGCTGCTGCTTGGCGTCGAGCATGAAGTCGAGGAGCTTCTTGCCGTTGGCGGTGTGCGGGGCCTTGGCGACGAGGCCGGCGGCGTACGGGAGAGCGAAGGTGGTGGGCTTTCCGCCGGCCTTCGCCGGGAACCAGATGCCGAGGTTGGGCATGGTCTTGGCCTGCGCGTAGTTCATCTGCACGTCACCGTTGGCGACGATGATCTCGCCCTTGTCGACCTTGGGGGCGAGCTTGCCGGTGGAGGCGGAGGGGCCGACGTTGTTGGACTGGAGCGTGCCCAGGTAGGAGAGGGCGGCGTCCTTGGAGCCGAAGTCGTGCATGGCCTTGATGAGGACGGCGGTGCCGTCGCCCGCGACGCCGGGGGTCGAGTACTGCAGCTTGCCCTTGTACTTGGGGCCTGTCAGCTCGTCCCAGGTGGTGGGGGCGGTCTTCAGCTCCTTCTTGTTGTAGATGAAGCCGAAGTAGTTGTTGACGACGGAGGTCCACTTGCCGTCGGCGGACTTGGAGGTGGCGTCGACGTTCTCGGATCCCGCGGGCTTGTAGCTCTGCAACAGCCCCTTCTCGTCGGCCTGTTGGATGAACGGCGGGAGGGTGACGATGACGTCGGCCTGGGTGTTGGACTTCTCGCGGACGGCGCGCTGGACCATCTCGCCGGAGCCGCCCTCGACGTACTTGACCTTGATGCCGGTCTTCGCGGTGAAGTCCTTGAAGACCTGGTCGTACCAGCCGTCGCCGTTCTCGCCCTTGAGCCCGTCGGCGCTGTAGACGGTGACTTCCTTGGCGTCGGAGGCACCGGCGGAGCCGCCGCAGGCGGTCAGGGAGCCGGCGAGGACGAGGGACCCTGCGAGGGCGGCGATCGGCTTGATGTGGTTGCTGCGCATGGCGTGGTTCGTCTCCTGAAGTGAAGGGGGGTTCATCGGAAGGAAGCGCGGTTGCGGATCCGGGACACGGCGAACAGCACGAGGAGCGTCGTCCCCATGAGGACCACCGAGACGGCCGCACCCGTGAAGAGGGACCCCCGGTCGGTCGCCGCGAAGATCTGGACGGGGAGCGGTGTCCAGTCCGGCGGGTAGAGCATCATCGTGGCGCTCAACTCGCCCATGGACAGGGCGAAACAGAGCCCCGCGGCCGCGGTGAGCGAGGGCAGCAGAAGCGGCAGCTTCACTCGCCACAGGACGTACGCGGGCCGGGCCCCGAGAGAGGCCGCGGCCTGTTCGTACATCGGATCCAGACGCAGGATGGCGGCCGAAACCGACTGATAGGCGAACGCCGTGACAAGAATGGTGTGCGCGAGGATGACGATGGTGGACGTGCCGTTGAGGATGACCGGCGGCTTGCTGAACGCGACGAGCACGGAGAGCCCGACGACGACGGAGGGCACGGCGACGGGCAGCATGAACAGCCCGTCGAGGAACCGGCGTCCGCCCTTCTTGAGCGCAGCCGCGGCGAGGGCGGCCCAGGTCCCGACGGTGAGGGCGAGGAGGCTGGCGCTCAGGGCGGTGACGAGGCTGGTGGTCAGCGCCTGGAGGGACTCCCCGCGTACGGCCGACTGGTAGTGCTCGCCGGTGAATCCGGAGGGGAACGCGCCCGACCAGTGCCCCGCGAACGAGGCGGCGAGGATGACGAGAAGGGGCAGGGCGAAGAGGGGGAGGAACAGGACCGCGAAGAGTCCCCAGGTCGTCCACTTGCCCGTACGGCTATGCACCAACACGGCGGCTCACCACCCGGTAGATCGAGTAAAGGCCCACGGATATCGCGACGTTGACGACGGCGACGACGCAGGCGGCGGGATAGTCGGACTCGAGGATGGCTTTGGAGTAGACGAGCATCGGAAGCGTCGTCACGCCCTTGGCCCCGGTGAAGAGGACGATCCCGAACTCGTTGAGACACATGACGAGGACGAGGCTGCCGCCGGCGGCGAGCGCGGGCAGCGCCTCGGGCAGGATGACCCGCCGCACGATGCGGGCCGGCTTGGCGCCGAGCGAGGAGGCGACTTCCAGCTGAGCGGTGTCGAGCTGGGAGAAGGCGGCGAGGAGCGGCCGCATCACGAAGGGGGTGAAGTAGGTGATCTCCGCGAGGAGGACCCCCCAGGGCGTGGTCAGGAACTGGAAGGGCCCGCTGTGAGCGCCTGTCGCTCCGGTCCAGACGCCGTTGGCCATGCCGACGGTGCCGTAGATGAACAGCAGCGCGAGGGTGATGAGGAAGGAGGGGAAGGAGAGAAAGACGTCGATGAACTTGGCGACGGCTTTCCCGCCGGGAAAGGGGACGAAGGAGATGACGAGCGCGAGAAAGAACCCGAGCACGAGACACCCGACGGTGGCGCCGACGGCGAGCCAGACGGTGGTCCCGAGGGCTTCGCGGAAGGAGTCGGAGGCGAAGACGAGCCGGTAAGGGGAGAGGGAGGTCCCTCCGCTGTCGGGCCGGAAGGACTGCTGAACGACGAGCCCGAGCGGATAGAGAAAGACCAGCGCCAGCAAGACAACGGGCGGCAAAGCCCAGACCCACCGGGGCACGTGGCGCGAGCGCGGGGGCGGCGGGGGCGTCCCCAGATCCCCGTGCGGCCCCTGCCCGGCCTGGACCGGTGCGGCCCCGGGCGTCCCCAGATCCCCGTGCACGACTTGCCCGGCCCCGACCGGCGCAACTTTGGGCGGGAGCGCCCCTACATCCGCGCGCTCGACCTGCCCGGCCCCGACCGGCGCGGCTCCGCCCTGACCCGGCACCGACGCACGCTCCGAAGGCTGCTCACCTCCGCCCTGGTCCGCGCCGGCGAAGCCGGCTGCGGCGCCACGGCCTGCGGCCGCCGACGGCGAGTCATCCCCCACAGGCGAACCCGCACGGTCCCCACCTCCCGCACGGGCGGTGCGGGTGGGAACCCCCCGGCCGAAGGCCGGACCCGACCGACCACCCTCGCCCCCGGCAACACCCGCCGCAGACGCCACCGCACCCGCACCCGCACCCGCCGACGGCGAGTCACCGCCCACGGGAGAGCCCGCACGGTCCCCACCTCCCGCACGGGCGGTGCGGGAGGGAACCCCCCGGCCGAAGGCCGGACCCGACCGACCACCCTCGCCCCCGGCGACACCCGCCGCAGGCACACCCCCGGAGCCCCCCGCAGGGCCAGTCGCCTCAGACATCCGAGCCCCCCACCCCCGCGGCAAGCAGCACCGCATCGTCAGCCGCAAAGTGCACCGTGACCTCATCCCCCAGCGCAGGCGTAACCCGCAGCTCCCTGAGGTCGGCCTTGATCCGGTGGCCGCCCACATCGACGTACAGCCGATGCGTGGACCCACGCCACTGCACCTCGGCGATGGACCCGCTCAACGCGTTCGGCCCCTCCCCCAGCCCGACCAGGTGCGGCCGCACACACAGCGTCGCCTTCGCGCCGACCGCGATCTCGTCGGTGGCGACCTCCAGCGGCGTCCCTCCGAAGGAGACCGAGCCGCCCGAACCCACCTCCACCGGAAGCAGATTCGCGTTCCCGACGAACGATGCGGTGAACTCGCTCCGCGGCCTCCGATAGAGGTCCTGCGGAGTCCCGCAGTCCTGGAGCCGCGCCTTGTCCATGACCGCGATCCGGTCCGCGAGCGTCAGCGCCTCGACCTGGTCATGGGTGACGTACAGAATCGACACATCGGGCAACTCTCGGTGCAGCCGCGCCAGTTCGGCCAGCATCCCCGACCGCAACTGCGCGTCCAGCGCCGACAGCGGCTCGTCCAGCAGCAGCACCCCGGGCCGGATCGCCAGCGCCCGCGCAATGGCGACGCGCTGTTGCTGACCACCGGACAGCTCCCGCGGGTAGCGACCCGCGTACGCCCCCATCCCGGTCATCTCCAGCGCTTCCGCCACCCGCCCCGCGATCTCGCCCTTGGCGACCTTCTGGGCCCGCAGCCCGAAGGCCACGTTGTCGGCGACCTTCATGTGCGGGAAGAGCGCGTACTGCTGGACGACCATCCCGATGCCCCGCCGGTGCGGCGGAAGCGAGGTGACATCACGCCCGCCGATCAGCACCCGCCCCGACACCGGCTGCACGAACCCGGCGACCGCCCGCAGCGCCGTCGTCTTCCCGGACCCCGAGGGCCCGAGCAGGGCCATGACCTCCCCGGGCTCCACCACCAGATCCAGCGCGTCGAGAACGACGTTCTTCCCGTACGCGACCGAGACCGAGTCGAACCGAATCCCACTGCTCATGAGGACTCCAACCCCCGCAGCAGATCGGGCAGTTCGGCCACGGACCCGAGCACATGCCCGGCCCCGTTCTCGACCAGCTGCTCCCTGCCGTGCGCCCCGGTGAGCACCCCCGCGACGACCCCCGCCCCGGAGCGCGCACCGCTGAGCATGTCGTACGAGGTGTCCCCCACCACGGCGACCTGCCGGACCGAATCCGCAGCGCCCGACCGCAGGAACGCGGCGAGCACCATGTCCGGGTACGGCCGCCCGCGGCCACCCGCGTCGGCGGGGCACAGCGTGAAGTCCGCCAGCTCCTCCCACCCGAGCGCCGCCAGAATCGCGTCCTGCGTGACGCGGGCAAATCCCGTACTCAGTACGACACTTCGCCCTTCCCCCCGCAGCCGCTCGATCGCGGCCCGCGCGCCCGGCACCGGGGCGATCAGCCCTCCGGCGACCCGCTTCCCGTACGCCTCCTCGAAGGCCTCGTTGGCCGCGCGCGCCTTCTCCTCGTCGCCGCCGAAGAGGTGCCTGAAGACGGAGATCTTCGACTCGCCCATCGTGGCGCGCACGTACCCGATCATCGACTCCGGGTCGGCGCCCATCCGTTCGGCCGCCGCCGCGAACGCCTCCTCGACGAGACCGCCGTCGGCCACCGTGGTACCGGCCATGTCGAGCACGACCAGCGGATACTTCTCTGCACCCATGTCCATAACTCCCTTACCAGCCCAGCTCGTTGGCAGTCGTCTCGCCGATGGCGGGCGAGCAGGTCATCCCGCGCCCGCCGGGCCCGGTGACCAGCCACACCCCGTCGCGCACCTGCTCCCGGTGAACAACGCGCGTCGTGTCGGTGCACTGCGCGTACACCCCGGCCCAGCGGTGGCGGATCTTCGGCAGCGGCCGCCCGAGGAAGCGCTCGGCGACCCGCGCCACATGCGCGTACGGCTCTTCCCGCACATCGAAAGCAAAGGGATGCTCGTACTCGTGGGTGTCGCCGATGGTCAGCCCGCCGTCCTTGCGCTGCACCATCAGGAGCTGCATCTTGTGCGCGGCGGCGACCGGGTCCTGCGCCTGTCCGGCGTTGAGCGCGTCCAGCGCCTCGCCCGCGTAGGCGGGGTAGTAGCGGAAGGAGTCCGCGTCGGCGACGGATGTCGTCAGGGTCTCCCCCAGCGGTTCGGTCTGCATCATCTGCAGCCGTACGCGCCGCACCGGCAGCTTCGGAGCAAGCTCGCGCACGAGCCCGCCCAGCCAGGCGCCGGTGCACAGCACCACCACGTCGCCGGTGTGGACGTCCCCGTGGTCGTCGCGCACGGCGCGCTCGCCGAGCACCTCTCGGACCTCACGGCCACCCAGATACGCGTACCGCCCCGACGCCAACAGCGCCTTTTTCAGCTCCAGTTGGGCGACACGCGGCTCCACGGCAGCGTCCCGCTCGCACCACAGCGCGGCGTCGAAGTCGCCCTTCAGCGCGGGATTGATCTCCCGCGCCTCATCGGCGCTCACCACCCGGTAGCCGCGCGCACCCGCATCGTCGCGCTTCAACGCGGCCTGGGCGACGGAGAGTTCGAGCTCACCGCGTACCGGCGTCAGGGAGCCGTTCCCCCGGAAGCCGAGCCCCGGGACCCGCTCCCCGATCTCCTCCCACAGCACCCGGGCCCGCAGCGCGGTCTCCAGCTCCTCGCCGCCCGCGCGCCCACTGACCCACACCTGCCCGAAATTCCGCAGGGACGCGCCCCGTGCCTCGCTCTCGCGCTCGATCTGTACGACCTCGTGGCCGCGTTCCACTGCGTGCCAGGCGTGCATGGTTCCCACGACGCCGGCTCCAACGACTATGACTCTCACGGCGGCTACGCTCCTCGGGGGGAGTGACCCACTGCCGACCTCTCGGCAACGGCACGGTGAACAGCCCCCCAAGGCTGGCCTAGACCCGTTACGGGTCTGTTATCAACGCGAGTCGAGCCGCGTCGTAAAGCTGAACCGATCGCCCCGGAACAAGGTCCGCACCCGCTCCAGCGGCAGCCCTCCCGTGTCCCGCGACAGCCGATGGATCAAGAGCATCGGCAGCGCCGGCGGCGTCCCGATGAGCAGGGCCTCGCGCGGAGTCGCCAGTACGGTCTCGATCCGCTCGTCCGCGTCCCCGAAGACGATGCCGAGCCGCTCACCGAGATACGTGTAGAAGGACGAGTCGGGCTCGAAGTCCACATCGAGCCGGGGCGCGCGGGCCACCGCGATGTACGTGCTCTCCAGCCCCACCCGCTCGTCGTCGGCGAGCAGCACCCGCTCCAGATGCCAGACCTCGTCGCCCCGCCCGAACCCCATCTCGGCGGCGAGCGCCTGCGGGCACGGGAAGCGGTCGAGGGAGATCAGATGGCGTCCCGGCCGCCGCCCCTGTCTGCGTACGCCTTCGGTGTAGCTCGCCAGCGACAGCGGCTGTTCCAGCTTGGGCCCGGCCACCACGGTGCCGCGCCCCTGCCTGCGCAGCCGCCCTTCGAGGAGGAGCTCGCGCAGCGACTGCCGTACGGTCTCGCGCGAGACCTCGTACCGCAGGGCCAGATCCCGCTCGGTCGGCAGCAGCCCGCCTTCGCCCAACTCGTTGATCAGCAGGGCGATTTGAGCCTTGACCGCGTAGTACTTGGGGATGCGGCCGTGCTCCGGGATGCCGGAGCGGACGGGTGCACCGGGTGCCTGGTCATTCGGGTAGTCCACGTCCGGATGTTCTCATCCGAATCTGAACGCAGCGGCGCCCGCGCCACCGGTACTGCTCGGCTGGGGCGACGCGGGCACTGCTTCCGGAAGGTGGTGGGCCGGCTGGTCAGCGCCTCTTCATACGAAGGCGCCGAGAACCCACCACAAGAGCACCGCCGCCGAGGAGGAAGGCGCCGGCGGTGGCCCCAAGCCCGAGCAGGGAGCTCGGGCCCGTCTCTGCGAGCTCGGCGCTTCCGACGCCGGGCGTGATCCCGGCGGCGGGGCCGAGGATGGTGAAGCGGTAGTCGTTCGACTCGCCGACCCAGTCGCCGTCGTCGCCCTGGCGCTGTACGACAGCGGCGTTGGCGACGATCTCGTTGGGGGCGGTGTCGCTGGTGAAGGCGAGCCGTACCTTCACGGTGAGGGTCTGGCCCGCGGCGATGACGAAGCCGGGGAAACCGTCGTCGAAGACGCCGACGTGCTCGTCCTCGTCGGTGGCCTCGAAGGGGATGGGGCGCCAGCGGCCCGCACTCTCGTCGTAGAACTCCATCTGGGCCTGCGGGGACTTCAGGGTGCGGTCCCGGTCGATGAAGACGACCACCGGATGGATGTTGTGGCAGGTCTCCTTGGCGGTGTTCGTCATGTCGATGTACCAGGTCTTGAAGCCACCGCCCGCGTTGTACGTGGTCGGGCCGCCGTGGATCTTGGTGTCGACCGGAAACTCGGTGCTCGCCGTGTCGCCGCAGACCGGAGCCTGATCGGCCTTCTGGACCTCGTCCTGCGCCACTTGGGGCAGCGTGGCCACCGGGTTCTTGCGCGGATTGGGCACGGCCTGGGCCGTGGTGTCGCCCGACGTGTCGGCGGGAGCGTCCTCGACGATGGCCGGCGTGACGTCCTGTCCGGTGGTGGCGTCGCCGACGATGTCCTTGGCCGGCTGCGCGTCGGGCCGGGCGATGGGCGGGGTCACCGGGCTCTCCGCCTCACCCGTCGAGGCGCTCGGCATGTCCGCCGCCGGCTGGTCCGTCGTCGGCCGGCCCGTCGTCGGATGGTCGACCGGGGAAGCCGCCTGATGGTCCGTGGGGGCGGGCTGCAGCGGCTGCACGCCGTTCACGGTCTCGTCGGATGCCGTCGTCGATCCGGTGCCGGCGGCGCAGTCCGTGCCCTGCTGGGCACCCAACAGCGCGGTCACTACGCAGACTTGCTGGTCGAGGAGGCCGCCCTCGGCTGCCACGGCGGACGTCGCACCGATGGCCGCGGGTGCCAGTGTGGCCGCGGTGACCCCGAAGGCAATCGCACTGCGCAGTCGCATGAATAACCCTTGCTCACGAGCGTAGGAGTCTCACCGGGTGATCACCCGGTCGTGTTCCGTGACACTCCCACGCGCGCGCGGTCGGCCACGAACGCCACGTACCCGTACGGCCGAATAGCCCTCGAACTCCCCTCGGTCAGCCCATTTTCAGTCATTTCCGATTGGCGGCAAACGCCACGGTTCCGCGACCAAATACGGGGGCGAGCACCAACTGTGCGGCCCCTTCGGCGACCATGCCCCGTCCGCCGCCGACAGCCGCGACCGGTACGGCGCTCACGCCCCCTTCCCTGCGGGCCCGTTCCTCCAGGACAGCTCCAACTCCCCTTACAAACAGGTCCTGATGTGCGTCGATGGTCCGCCCGCCGAGCAGCACCCGGTCGATGTCGAGCAGCCCGGCGAGGTTGGCGGCGCCCGCTCCCAGGAACCGTGCGGCGGCGGCCGGATCCCCCCGCTCGACCGCCCCCAGACAGAGCGCCTCGATGCAGCCGCGCCCTCCGCAGCCGCATGGCGGGCCGCCGAGAAGGATCGTCTGGTGGCCGAATTCACCCGCCCCGGTGCGCGCTCCCCGGTAAAGCGCGCCCCCGAGGACGAGCCCGGCGCCGAGTCCGCTGCCCAGGTGCAGATACGCGAAGGAGCCGTCGACCCCCGGCGCGCGCAGCGCGAGGCCGAGCGCGGCGGCGTTGGTGTCCTTGTCGAGCACCACGCTCGTCCCGAGCCGCCGGGCCAGCATCTCGCGCAGGGGCACGCCGTTCCACTGCGGGAACCCGGTGACCCGGTGCAGCACGCCCGCCTCATGGTCGAGGGGGCCCGGTGTGGCCAGGCCCACGCCGAGCACGGGACCGCGCCCGGCACCGGCACCTCCGTCGGCGCCGGTCAGCGCCTCGACCTCGCGCACCGCGGCGTCGACGACCGCGGCCACCCCGGCCCCGAAGTCCAGCGCGCCCCGCCGCTCGCCGACGACCGTGCCCGCGAGGTCGACCAGCACCGCGGTCACCTCGTCGCGGTCGAGGTGGAGCCCGACCGCGCGGCCCGCCCCGGGCACCAGCCGCAGCACCGTACGCGGCTTGCCGCCCGTGGAGGCCCGGCGCCCGGCCTCCTCGGCGAGGCCCTCGCCCCTGAGCCGGGCGGTGATCTTGCTGACGGCCTGCGGCGTGAGGCCTGTGCGCTCGGCCAGCTCCAGTCTGCTGATGCCGCTCGCAGCCGCCATCCGCAGCAGATCCAGTACCAGCGCGGCGTTGTGGCTGCGCAGCGCCGGGAGGTTCGCCCCACTGTTGTCCCTGTTCACAGAGACATTGTCCACTGCGCTTGCACTTTGGCAACAGCGTTGCTTAAGTGGATGTCATGACTGATCTCCAAGACCTCCGCGTGGGCCTCGTCGGCTACGGCCTGGCGGGCTCCGTGTTCCATGCCCCCCTGATCGCGGCCACCGAGGGTCTGGTCCTCGACACGGTCGTCACGTCGAACCCGGAGCGGCAGGAGCAGGCCCGCTCCGAGTTCCCCGACGTGCGCTTCGTCGACTCCCCCGACGACCTGTGGCAGCACGCGGACGATCTCGACCTGATCGTCATCGCGTCCCCGAACAAGACGCACGTCCCCGTCGCGACGGCCGCCCTCAAGGCCGGCCTCCCGGTGGTCGTGGACAAGCCGATCGCCGGTACGGCAGCCGAGGCCCGCGACCTCGCGGCCCTCGCCGAGGAGAAGAACCTCCTCCTCTCCGTCTTCCAGAACCGCCGCTGGGACAACGACTTCCTCACCCTCCAGGCCCTCATCGCCGACGGCGAACTCGGCGAGATCCAGCGCTTCGAGTCACGCTTCGAGCGCTGGCGCCCGCAGCCCAAGGGCGGCTGGCGCGAGTCCGGCGACCCGAGCGAGATCGGCGGGCTGCTGTACGACCTGGGCAGCCACGTGGTCGACCAGGCGCTGGTGCTCTTCGGCCCGGCCGTCTCCGTCTACGCAGAGTCGGACGTACGCCGCCCCGGCGCCCATGCCGACGACGACACCTTCATCGCCATCACCCACGAGGGCGGGGTCCGCTCGCACCTCTACGTCTCGGCGACGACGGCCCAACTGGGCCCGCGCTTCCGCGTGCTCGGCTCTTCGGCGGGTTACGTGAAGTACGGCCTCGACCCCCAGGAGCAGGCCCTGCGCGACGGCAAGCGCCCCGCCACGGCCGAGGGCGGCTGGGGCGAGGAGGCGGAGTCGCTCTGGGGCCGCGTCGGCTCCGGCGAGTCCCCGCTCACGGGCGGCGGGCGCCCGGTGCGGACGCTGCCCGGCGACTACCCGGCGTACTACGCGGGCATCGCCGAGTCCTTGCGTACGGGAGCGAACCCCCCGGTCTCCGCACACGAGGCCGCGGCCGCGCTGGACGTCCTGGAGGCGGCGCGCCGCAGCGCCGCCGAGGGAATCACGGTGCAGCTGTGAGCGCGCCGACGGTGGCCGAACTGGAGGCGCAGGAGCGGGACTTGACGCTGCCCCGCTTCACCTACGAGGACGCCTGGGCACTGGGCACGCTCCTGACCGACCTGGCGCGCGAGCGCAACGCCCCGGTGGCGATCGACATCCACCGGGGCCCGCAGCAGCTCTTCCACGCCGCCCTGCCCGGCTCGTCCGCCGACAACGACGCCTGGATCGGGCGCAAGCGCGCGGTGGTGGCGCGGTACGGCGAGAGCTCGCTGCTGGTCGGCACGCGCTTCCGCGACAAGGGCAAGAACTTCGATACGGACTCGCGCCTTGACCCCAACTCCTTTGCCGCACACGGGGGTTCGTTCCCGGTGGCGGTCGAAGGCGCGGGGGTGATCGGCACGGTGACGGTCTCCGGGCTGCCGCAGCTGGAGGATCACGCCATGGTGGTGGAGGCACTGAAGCGCTTCCTGGCGGCCGGTTCCGGCGCTACATCGCGCTGAGCATCTCCTCCACGCGCCGCCAGGTGTCGGCCGCGGCATCCGCGTCGTAGGTCTCGCGGCCCTCGAAGAGGTAGGGGTGGCCGGCGCCGGGATACACGACGAAGTCGTGCCGTACGCCGGAAGCCTTCAACTCTGCCTCGATCTCGGCGCATTGGGCCGGGGTGATGACGTGGTCCTCGTCCCCTACGGTGAAGAGCAGGCGCCCGGTGATGCCCGCGGTGAGGGTGAGGGTCGGCTCCGGGGTGGAGAGCGGGATGTCGGTGACGGTCAGCCAGCCCGGGTAGACGACGGCGGTCGCGCGCAGCGGCAGGCGGGCGGCGGCGAGGTAGGCCATGTGCCCGCCCGCGCTGAAGCCGACCATGCCGATGCGGTGGGCGGCGCCGTGGTGTTCGTTCAGGTGGCGCATGGTGGCTTCGACGTCGGCGAGGACGCCGTCGCGGGTGAGGAGAGTCAGCAGCTCGAACCCGCGCTTGCGGCCGGCCTCGTCGCCGGCGAGGGCGGCGCGGGGCTGGGTGCGGTGGTGGAAGTCGGGGGCCACGACGGTGTGGCCGAGCGCGGCCAGGCGCCGGGCGGTCTCCTGAATGTTCTCGTCGAGGCCGAAGAGCTCCGGGGCGAGGATGACGCCGGGGTGGCCGCCCGGGGCGTCGGGCGTGGCTATGTAGGCGTCCATGCCGTCGATGTCGGTCCAGGCGGCGTGTGTGGTGGTCATGGGGGTGACGATATGCGGTCAATTGGCTGCGGGGCGGGCGGAGTTGATGCCTTGACCATGGGTTTGCCGAAGGACGGGCTACTCCCCCCACCCGCCCCTGCCCGAAACCGGGGGCAAGCCCCCGGGCCCCCGTTTCGGGGGGTGCCGGAGGCGAAGCCCCCGCCTGCCGAGGCCACGGGGGTCTGGGGCGCCGGCCCCAGCCTCGGGAAGGGGCGGGTAGGGGACAGCGCCGCAGGCGCCCCGCCCCCGGCCCACCCCGCCGCCCCCACCCCCGCTACGCCCCCTTCAGCTCCTGCCGCTGCCGCCCGAGGCCCTCGATCTCCAGCTCCACCACATCCCCCGCCCGCAGATACGGCTTCGGATCCGGCTGCCCCAGTGCGACCCCCGCCGGCGTACCGGTGTTGATCACATCGCCCGGGTAGAGCGTCATGAACTGGCTCAGGTAGCGGACGACCTCCGCGACGGGGAAGATCTGGTCCCCGGTCGTCCCGTCCTGCTTCAGCTCGCCGTTCACCCACAGCTTCAGACCCAGCGCCTGCGGATCCGCCACCTCGTCGGCGGTCACCAGCCACGGTCCCAGCGGGTTGAACGTCTCGCAGTTCTTGCCCTTGTCCCACTGCCCGCCGCGCTCGATCTGGAAGGCGCGCTCGGACACGTCGTGGGCGACGGCGTACCCGGCGACGTACGACAGCGGATCCTCATCCGCCCCCACGTATCGCGCCGTGCGCCCGATGACGACCGCCAGCTCGACCTCCCAGTCGGTCTTCTCCGACCCCCTGGGCACCAGCACCGTGTCGTCGGGGCCCACCACCGTGTCCGGGGCCTTCATGAAGAGGATCGGCTCGGCCGGGATCGCCGCGCCCGTCTCCGTCGCGTGGTCGTGGTAGTTCAGCCCGATGCACACGATCTTGCCGATCCGGCCCAGCGGAGGGCCGATCCGCAGCCCGTCCGCGTCGAGGACCGGCAGCGCGCCGCCCGCGGCCGCTTCCCGTACGCGGGCCAGTGCGCCCGCGTCGGCGAGCAGCTCTCCGTCGACATCCGCGACGATCCCGGACAGATCACGCAGCGTTCCGTCCTCGTCGAGCAGCGCGGGACGTTCGTTCCCGGCCGTTCCCACTCGCAGCAGCTTCATCGTCAGTCAACTCCCTGGGCTAGAGATCGTCCGGGCCGACGAGTAGCGGTCATCGGAGGACTGGTCGATCCTCTAAGCCAAGCGTCCAGTCCGCAAGACCCTGTTCACCACCCGGACCTCTACATCGGGGTGGCGAGGACCGCGGCCGAAGGCGCGACGTCCCGGTAAAGGTAGGCCCTTTCCACCGCAGACCAGGTCGTACTGGTGACGACGTAGAGCGCCGCCGCGAGCGGTACGAACCCCACGGTGAACAGCGTCATGAAGGACATCAGCGGCATCACCTTGGTCATCGCGCTCATCGCCCCGGCTCCGGGAACATCGGATGAACCCGGCGCCGGTGCGGTGGCCGCGCCGGCCGCCATCATCTTCTTCGTACGCCGGTAATTGAAGGTGGCGACCGCCGCCACGACCACGAACAGCACCAGATAGACGACCGCCTGCGACCCGAAGGGACCGCCGTGCGCGAGCGCGTCCCGCCAGGTCCCGCCGAGCGGGCTGCCGAGCAGGGAGTGCTCGAGGAGGACGTTCGGCTTGCCGCCGATGCTGCCGGACTCGAAGAGGTGGTACATCAGGAAGAAGGCGGGCATCTGCAGCAGGCTCGGCAGGCAGCCGGCGAGCGGCGAGACCTTCTCCGCCGCGTAGAGCTCCATCGTCGCCTTCTGCAGCTTCTGCGCGTCCTTGCCGTGCTTCGTGCGCAACACGGCGAGCTGCGGGGCGAGCGCGGCGCGGGCCCGCTGGGCGCTGGCGGACTGGCGCGAGAGCGGGTGGATCGCGAGTCGTACGCACGCGGTGAACAGGATGATCGCGGCGGCCATGGAGGCGCCGTGGAAGAGCGGGTCGAGCAGGTCGGCGAGGTGCGCGACCAGACTGGCGAAAGCGGACATGAATGCGGACACGGGAGCCCTCCGGAGGGTCTCGTCAAAGGCCGGACAGACAGGAGTTGTCGGCGTGACGGACCGCGGAGAGCGGAGAAGCAGAGGTAGGTGGTGTCCTACGCGGCCGTCGGGACGAGCCGTCCCGGAGCTCGGGGCCTGGGCCGGCCCGACGCGTCGGGATCGCGCTGCGGCAGGAAGGCGGTACGCCGTTCCCGGTCGCGGATGGCGGTGCGGATACGGGTCCGCGGCACGGCGGGCACATTGCGCGAGGCGACCAGCGCACAGGCGGCCAGCGCGGATCCGACCGCGGCGGTGGCGGCGAGCGCGACCGCGGAGGTGAGGGTGCCGCCTTCGGCGAGCATCACCTCGGCGAGCAGGAAGAGCAGCAGCCCGGCTGCCGACACACGTACCCGTCGACCGACCATGAAGCTCCCCCCTCTCCCGCTCACCGGATCAGGCGCGATGACATTCGAACCTTCAGCCGTTATACACGACTGCTCCGAACCGGCTCCACCGGATCCGACGCCAGTACCTCGGAGTCCGGCCGCGGGTCCTGGCCGGGCTTGTCCGGGTGCGCGTACGTCACGGCGAGCGCGACGGCGAGGTTCGCGGCCAGCGCCACGATCCCCGCGTTGACGCCCCACACCGGATCGTTGTCGCTGAAGACGAACGCGCAGACCACCGCGACGCCCACCACCAGTCCGCTCCCCGCGGCCAGGAGGGTCAGCCGCCGCCAGACGAGGCCGAGCAGCAGCATCGGCAGGAGCTGGGCCATCCCCTCGTAGGAGATGAGGGAGAGGCGGACCAGGGTGTTGGGTGCCGTGTACGTCATGACCAGGGCGAGCGAGCCGGCGATGACGACCACCACCTGCGAGGCGCCCTTCTGGCGCTCGCGCCAGCGCGGCAGCAGCGAGAGCACGCTGCGGCCCCACATCGTCCCGATCACCAGCATGAAGACCGCCATGGGGACGACGGACGACAGCGCGGCGGCGACCCCGATGACGCCGACGGCCCACGCGGGAAGTGAGTCGACGACCAGCTTGAAGAGGGCCAGGTTCGACTCGGCGCCGACGAGGCCCGGCACGACGAAGAGGGCGGCCATGCCGAGCAGCATCGGCACGAAGAGAAGGATGTTGTACGCGGGGAGCCAGACGGCGTTCTTGCGCAGGACGTCCGCGTTGCGCGCCCCGAGGTACCCGGCGACGGTGGTCGGGAAGATCACCACGGTGAGGGAGTTGAGGACGGTGGTCGTGGCGTACCAGGCCTGGCCGAAGCCGCTGTCGCCGTGGCCGGGGAAGGTCAGCCAGTCGTTCTTCTCCGCGACGAGGCGGTCGAGGAAGGGGCCGTAGCCGCCGAAGTAGTGCTGCGGCACGTAGAAGGCGAGGAAGCCGAGCGTCCCGATGACGAGCACGTCTTTCAGGACCGAGACCCAGGCGCTGCCCTTGAGCCCGCTGACGACGACGAAGCCCGTGGTCACGGCGAAGGCGATGAAATAGGCCCAGTTGAGGCTGATGGAGCCGTAGGAGATCGTCGAGACGACCACGCCCATGCCGGTGATCTGCAGCTGGATGTACGGGAGGAGGAAGACGGTGGCGAGGACGGCGACGACCGCGCCGAGCCATGGTCTGCCGTAGCGATGGCTGATCATGTCGGTGATGCCGACGAGGTTGTGCTGCCGTGCGTACGACCAGAGCATCGGTCCGACGACGTACCCGACGGCGTATCCGCAGGACATGTACGCGACCACATAGAGCACCGGCGCCCCGTAGTTGTAGCCCCAGCCCGCGGCGCCCAGATAGCTGAAGCTGGTGTAGCCCTCGCCCGCCATCAGCACCCAGATGAAGACGGACCCCAGGCTCCGCCCGCCCACGGACCAGGCGGTCAGGCCGCCGCCGCGGCCGCCGCGTACGGCGAGCAGCCCGAGCAGGACCGTCCCCACCATGAAAACTCCGAAGACCGAGGTCGCGATCGCCGCTTCCCCGCTCATCGGCGGTCACCCCGGCGCGCGAGCGCGACGAACACGGGGGTGAGGACGGTCGCCCCCATCAGCCATACGAAGAGGAAGGGCAGCCCGAGCAGGACGGGCTGTACGCGGTTGACGAACGGCAGGGCGCCCACGAACAGCACGTAGGGCACCAGCAGCCACAGGAGATGAGGGCGACGTCTGAGCACGTCGGCCACGCTATCGCGGGCGCTTCGACTGCAACTTCGCCCACACGACGAGGCGGTACTTGGACGTGTACTCGGGGGTGCAGGTGGTGAGCGTCAGATAGCGCCCGGCGTCGCTGTAGCCGTAGCTCGGTTTGAGGTTGCTGCGCGGCACGGCGGCGATGACGCCGCCGTCGCGCGAGGAGGTCTGCGGCAGTGCCTTGTCGACGACGTACGTGAAGACGACCTCGCGGGTCTCGACCACGACGGTGTCCCCGCGGTCGAGCCGGTTGATGTAACGGAAGGGCTCCCCATGGGTGTTGCGGTGCCCGGCGAGAGCGAAATTCCCGCTTTGTCCGGGCATGGCGGTCCCCACGTAATGCCCCACATACCCCTTGTTGAGCACATTCTGCTTCCCCACGCCCTGGGCGATGGGGGCGACGACACCCAGCTTCGGAATGCGGATGACGGCGAATGCCTGGTCCCAGCTGGGCGCCTTCCGGCTCTGTACGGCACCACGCGACCCGCCCGTGGCGCCGGGCGCCGGAGCCCCACCGCTCCCGTCGCCGGCCGAATCGTCCGAGCCGTCCGAACCGTCCGAGGGCGATGCCGGGGAAGCGGAGGGGGCGGGCCCGTCCCACTCCCGTTCCAGCGCCTGCACCTTGTGCCCGGCGGCGGCGCGCGCCTCCCGGTTGGTCCACCACAGCTGATGGACGACGAGCAGCAGCACCACGAGCCCAAGGGTCACCGCCGCCTCGGCCCCGGCCCACAGCCCGCGCGCCACACCCGCACGCCGCCGGGAGGCGTGCCGCTGCACCACCACCGGTATTCCCGCTATCCGCTCCCGCACGGCGCGCACGATAGGCGCTGCCCCGCCAACTCGCCAGAGCGGGGCGCCGGGGGGCGCCCCCCAGCCCACATCGACCCCGCACCCTGACCGCGTCCCATCACGCGGCAGTACGGTGTGAGACATGCGCCCCGACACGCCTGCCGACCACATCGCCGAAGCCGAGCGCCTGCTGCGCACCGCGGCGCAGTACCCGGAGGACCAGGAGCCGCTGCTCCTCCACGCCGCTGCCCATCTGGAACTGGCCGACGACCGCCCCCGTGCCACGACGCTCTACGACCGCCTGCTCCAGTCCTCGCCCTCCCCCGACGACCCCGCCCTCATCAAGGCCCTCCAGGCGGCCAACCTGTGGGAGTACGGCCACGAGGCGGAGGCCCGCGCGATCATCGCGGGCGTACGCACCGCGTCCCCGGACAGCGCGGCCGCCTGGGCGGTGATCGCGCAGACCCTGGAGACCCACGACGAACTGGAGCCGGCACACACCGCCTTCACCGAAGCCGCGGAGAAACTGATCGACCCCGCGGAGCCGATCCCGTACAACTCCCGCCCGCTCCTCACGGGCCGCCACCGCGTGCGGCGCCTGCTGGCGCTCCCGCACGACGAGTGGGACGCGCTGGCCGACACGGCGCACACCTCCCCGGTCCCGCTGGACGAACTGCACGACCCGAAGCGCCTGTGGGCACTCGGCTCGGACAACCCGGAGGAGCTGCGGGCCGAAATCAGGCGCCTGCAGGCGGAGTTGGGCTCGTTCAGAGCCGAGCTCTCGCGCCCTTTCCCGGTGGCGATCCTGCACTGGTCGGCGAGCGAACTCATCGAGCTGACGGCGGCGTACCCGCGCCTGGGCGACGAATACCCCACGTATGAGGCGCACTTGCTGGACGTGGAAACGTCACTGCGCGAACTGTCCGCGACGGGCACGCAGAACCTGGGCATCGTGACGGGCACGGTCCCGTCGTACGAGGCGTTCGCGGCATCGGAGTCCAGCGACCCGGCGGACGTGGACCTGCTTCCCCAGTACGCGACGACGCTGGCGGCGAGGGGCCGGGCCGTCCCGTGGCCTCCGGCGCGCACGGGGCCGTGCTGGTGCGGGTCGGGGAACGCGTACCGGGAGTGCCACGGATCCCCGACGCCGTAGACCCCAACGAGGCGTGCCGTCCGGCGACTTGATGCCGGACGGCACGCGCTGCCAGAAGGAGTGGAGCAGACATGATCAAAGGCCTGGGCAAACTTGAGGTCATCACCCTGTTCGCCGAGGACCTGGCTGCCACCAGGGCCTTCTACACGGATGTGTTCGGCCTGGAGGTGGTCTACGAGAACGACGACTCCGCCGTCATCAAGTTCGACAACCTCATGATCAACGTACTGACCGTGGCCAACGCCCCCGAGCTGGTCACCCCTTCCCCCGTCGGCGGCACCGACGCCGCCCCGCGCGCGCTGTTCACCATCGAGGTGGCGGACGCCGACACCGTCTGCGCCGCGCTGGAACAGCACGGCGTTCGGCTCATCAACGGCCCGGTGGACCGCCCTTGGGGCCGGCGCACGGCAGCGTTCGCCGACCCCGCAGGCCATGTGTGGGAGATCGCCCAGATTCTGTGAGGCCGACCGCGCTGCACCCACTGAGGGACGGAGACCGGAACATGGCTGTGTGGGACCAGGCCGGTGCCCTGCTCGGCGTCATCGTCGGGGCCGGCGGGTCGTACATCGCGGCCGGCCTCAACGAGCGGAGCCGGTGGCGCCGGGCACGCGAGGAGCGCTGGGACGAGAAGAAGTTCCATACGTACACGACCTATGCGCACACCTTGAAGGCCCAGCTCCGGGTCGCCGAACGCATCGGCGCCGCGCGCGCCTGGCACGAGGCCGTGTGGAACGTCGAGTTGTACGCCCGGGGGCTCAAGGTCGAGCCTGCCGGGTGGGCATCCGCGGTGCGGCGGACGGGCCTGGCACGCGACGCGTTCTACGCGTGCGCCAGGCACGACCTCGCCATCGAGGGGCCGCCCCCGCCCTCGGGCAACTGGCCCCGCGTCTGGCAGCAGGACGATCCCCACTAGGACCTGATCCACGCGACCCCGACGACGAGAGCCGCGCCCAGCAGCGCGGCGGCAACTTCCGCCGCCGCGACGGAGATCAGGGTGGAACGGTCGGTGACCGCCCAGTCCCGGCCCGCGAACAGGGGGACGTTCGTGATGAGCTCCTCGTCGTACTCGAAGGTCAGGCCCTCGATCTCGCCCGCCCCCTGCTGTCCGCCGGGCAGGCCCCAGGTCCCCCGGCACGGGCCGTCCATGTCGCACCGGACGTAGCCTTCCGTCTTCGTGTTGTGCCCGTCCACATACCGATAGGCGTTCTTCGCGGCGAACCACAGCGGCAGCGTGAGTGCGCACAGGCAGACGATCATCAACGCCCTCTGCCACGGCTTGAGCCCGGTCATCAGGTCCGCGCTCCATGTCAGTGGGCCCACGCCCCACACCCCATCTTCCCTACGGGCGGCGGCGTGCCGCACGCGTCTGGAAGGGAGGGTAGGCCTACGCAGCGGTCAGCGCGCCCCTCGCTCTGCCGCCGCATGCCACCACCCGGGCGGGGAGGGCGCGGTGATCGTCGCGGTCGGCTGGTCCGGGTGCAGGCCGAGGTGTCGTAGGGCGTCGGCCGGTACCCGGACGGTGAACCAGCCGTGCCAGTGGCCGTCCTGACCGATACCGCAGGCGAGGTCGCAGCGGATCTCCGCCGGGTCGAAAGGCATCCAGTCGATACCG
This sequence comes from Streptomyces sp. NPDC050738, assembly GCF_040654175.1. Classification (NCBI taxonomy): domain Bacteria; kingdom Bacillati; phylum Actinomycetota; class Actinomycetes; order Kitasatosporales; family Streptomycetaceae; genus Streptomyces; species Streptomyces sp. NPDC050738. The sequence goes on from NZ_JBFAHN010000003.1 coordinate 384,184, forward strand.
CGGTCGCGCAGTCAAGCCCGCGTGGCCGCCATCGGGGCCGGGCGGCCCGGGAGGTTCTCGTACGACGCGATGGTGATCCGGTCCGCGTTCGGTGTCTCCATGGCGTTCATGATGAGGGGCTTTCGCGCAGGTGGGAAGCGGGGGTGCCATGACCTGGCACGCGCGGCGGAAAATGCCTCCGCCCCAGGCCCGCACCCGTGAGAGCATCGCGTCCATGTCACGTACAGATATGCCGTCCGCCTGGGACGAGCGCAGCATGCTCGCCACCTTCCTCGACTACGCGAGGGCCACCGCCGTCGCCAAATGTGAAGGCGTCTCCGCGGAGAATGCCGCCGCCGCTCCGCTGGCCGGTTCGCCGCTGATGAGTATGGGCGGGCTGATCAGCCACCTGCGGTGGGTCGAGCACTGGTGGTTCGAGGTCATCTTCCTCGGCGAGGAGGACCGCGGGCCCTGGACGGACGAGGACCCCGACCGGGAGATGCGCATCGGCGCGGAGCTTCCCCTGGCCGACCTGCTGGCCGAGTACGAGGAACAGAGCGCCCGCTTCCGTGAGTTGGTCGCCTCGACCGACCTGGCGGCCACCGCGAAGCGTCCGGTCAGGGACGGCACGCACGTCACCCTCGGTTGGGTGATCATGCACCTCATCGAGGAGACCGCCCGGCACAACGGGCATCTCGACATCCTGCGCGAGCTGGCCGACGGAACCACCGGCGACTGATACTCCGGACCCGCCGTCACGCCTCCGTGGCGCGGAAAGTCCGTCCCAGCAGGGCCGCGATCGTCACCGCACCGAAGATCACCGCCGTGAAGAAGGCCCAGGCCAGCGGCCACAGGTCCGGCGAGTCCTGCTCGGGGTGGGAGTCGAACGAGGCGAACATCAGGGCGGCGGGCGGCACCGCGGGCAGCAGCATCGCCCAGACCACATGGTCGCGGTGGCCGAGGTACGCGGCCAGGAGCAGCAGGGTCACCGCGAGCAGGGTGACGCCCAGGCCGGTGACGGGAGTTGTCTCGTCGTACGGGTGGGCGGCGGTCGCGCGGTTGCGGGTGTCCCAGGGGATGAAGAGGAGATACGCCCCCGCGGAGACGAGGGCGGCCGCCAGCCGGATCAGCCATCGCTCCGCGGCGGAGCGGGTGGACAGCGGGCTCAGGAATGCTGCGGTGTCTGTCTCGGCCATGCCTTCAGGGTGACCTTCCCGGGCGGGTGCGGACAGAGTACGCGTACTCAACGGAAGTTCGTGTCGCGTGCGGCGCCCGGCGCCACCCGGGGCCACCGCGACCATGCGGCACCGGGACTAACCGCCGTCCCGTTCGGCCGCTTCCGCGATCCGCTTGATGTTCGCCAGGCGGCTGTCCCAGTCCGCCGCGAGCGAGGACATCCAGCGCGCCGTCGCGTCCAGCGCGGCGGGCCGCACCGCGTACCGCACCTCGCGCCCGACTCTGCCGCCGGTGACCAGCCCTGCGGCGTCCAGGACCGCCAGGTGCTTGACCACCGCCTGGCGGGACACGGGGAGTTGACCGGCGAGCGTGGTCGCGGTCGCCTCGCCGTGCGCCGCGAGCCGGTCCAGCAACTGACGCCGGGTCGGATCCGCCAGCGCGGCGAGTACGCCGTCCACCAACTCGACGGCGCCGCGCCGCCCTTCGTCGCTCACGCCGGCGACTTCTCCGCGCGCTCCTTGAGCGCGCCGATCTCCAGCGGCCAGCCCTGGGAGTGGTCCTTCAGGTTCTGGCTGCGCAGCTCCTGGGATCCGGCCAGCGCCTCGAACCCGCTCTCGACGACGCGCAGGCGCGTCCCCGCGCCCTCCGGGGTGAGCGTGAACTCCACGAGGGTGCTGTTCTCCACGCGCAGCTCCTCGCCGGGGAAGGCGCTGGTCCAGCGGTACGCCAGGTAGTTCGGCGGCTCGACCTTCTCCACTCGTACGGGAAAGTCCCCGTGCTCGGGATGCTTCGCCACCAGCGTCTCGCCCTCCCTGGCCACGGTGCCGGCCAGGCTCGCCTTGTCCGCCACCCAGAACCCGGGCTGGGCCACCAGGGTCCAGACGCGCTCCGGGGATGCCTCGATCAGGGTTTCGCGTTCGATCCGGTCCTCGCTCATGCGGGTCTCCTTCATCGCGCTTCGATTGAGTGCAACTACAGAGTTGCACATCGATCCGCGCTGCGCAACCGCAGAGTTGCACCTGGTGGATTCGTAAATGAAGTAAATGAATCGTAAAGGCCCCTGTTATTCTGTGCCGACTCCCCTGATCCCAGAAGGACTTCGCATGACCATGCCCACGAACAGTCCCGAGTCCCCCTGGGGCCCGCCGCCCACCGGACTCCCCGGGATGCCGCAGCCTCCGATGCAGCAGCAGCCCCGCAACGGTCTCGCGGTCGCCGGACTCGTCGTCGGCATCGTCGGCGTCCTGTTCGGTTTTCTCTTCTTCATGTTCTGGCTGTCGGGACCGCTGGGCATCCTCGCCCTGATCTTCGGGATCGTGGGACTGGGCCGCGTACGCAAGGGCCAGGCCGACAACAAGGCCATGGCGATAGCCGGCACCGCCCTCGGCGGCGTGGCCACCGTGCTCGCCGTCATCGGGCTAGTCATCACCGTCTTCATCGTGAAGGACGTCGCCGACGACCTGAAGGACATCGACTCCGTGAAGGGCAGCCCGGCCGCCTCCGCCCCCGCCGACGGTTCCGAATCGGCCTCGCCCTCCGCTGAACCGGCCGGCGACAAGCCGCTCGCCTTCGGGCAGGCGATGGCGTACGAGGACGGGCTCAAGGTCACCGTCGGCAAGCCCGCCAAGTACACGCCGGACGAGTTCGCCGCCGGACACAAGAAGGGCAACATCGCCCTCCAGGTGAAGATCACCATCGTCAACAACACCAAGAAGCCGGTCGACATCACCCTTGCCCTGCCGAACGCGAAGGACGCGGCCGGCGAGGAGCTGGAGATGGTCTTCGACGGCAAGTACGCGAGCAAGCCCTTCACCGGGAAGCTGCTGCCGGGCAAGCAGGCCGTGAACCGGTTCACCTTCTCCCTGTCCGCCGCCGCGGCCAAGGAGCTTCAGGTCGAGCTCTCCCCCGACCTGGATCACGACGACGGCATCTGGGTCGGTCCGCCCGCCAAGTAGGCGTGCGCATACGGCATGTGGCTCTCGCCCGTGCCATGTCACGTTTGCGCGTCCTTCCCTCGTCCTACCGGCAACAGAAGCAATTCAGCTGCCGGAACAGGACGAGGGAAACGCCATGACCACCTTCACATCACCGCGCGCCGCAGCCGCGGCCCAGACCCAGGCCCAGGCACAACAGCGGGGCCTGTCACCGCGGTTGGCCGTTGCCGGATACGCACTGGCGACCATCGCGTACGTCGTCGCCAACCGCTCGACCCCGCGGCCCGACGCCCCGGGAAGCGAAGTGCTGGAGTACGCGCAGCAGCACGGAACCGCCGTCAACGCCGGGTCCGTGCTGCTGGCCCTGTCCGGAGTGCTGGTGGTGGCCGTCGCGGCCGCCTTCCGCACGCGGCTGCGGGCGGCCGGGGCCGGAATCGCCCTGAGCGGCGGGGTGTTGGCCGGGATCGCGCTGATCACCAGCGCGGTGTTCGGTCTGCTGGGCGGCCGGTTGGCCGCCGACGCAAGCCCCGCGCACGCCCGCGACCTGGCCGACCTGGCGTTCTGGTCCGGCGGAGCCGCCTTCGCCGGTTCCTTCGCCCTGCTCGCCATCGGGGTCTCGCTGGCCGCACGCCGGACGGGAGCCCTGCCGGGCGCGATGCGCGTGATCGGGCTGGTACTGGGTGCGGCCGGGGTCGTCTCGGTTCTCTCGGTGGTCATCGACCCGCTCGCGTACGCCCTGCCGCTCGTACGCTTCGGCGGGCTGCTGTGGCTGGTGTGCGCGGCGGTCCTGCTGCGGCGCCGCGCATGACGGAGCGCGGTCCGTACGACGGGGGTGCCCGTGGCCGTCTCAGTCGGCTGCGGGCGCCGCCATGTCGCCGCGCAGGATGCTGTAGTGCACGCCGTCGCGCCACCGGCCGTCGCGGAAAGACACGCTGCGGGCCACGCCCTCCCGGGTGAAACCGGCCTTCTCCAGGGACCGCTGCTCCGCGATGTTCCCCGTCTCCGTGTCGGCCTCGATCCGCACCACCGGAGTATGCGCGAACAGGTGGGCCACCAGCTCCTGTTGGGCCCGGGTGCCGACGCCCCGGCCGCAGGCGTCCGGCAGCAGCTGGATGCCGATGTTCCAGTGGTACGCGCCGCCCCAGGCCGGGATCTTCCGCCAGGCCACGAAGCCGAGGCCCTCCGCGCCCGCCGTCACGACCAGCGCCCCGCCGTCGTCGCCCAGCAGCGCGTTCTCCTCCCACCTCCGCCGCCAGAGACGGGGATCGCGCCAGCCGGTCCAGGAGAATTGTCCGGCGGCCTCCGGATCCGTCATGAACCGCTCGAACAGCGGGAGGTCGTACTCCTGGACAGGGCGCAGCGCCACGGGGTCGTCGCTCATTCCCGGCAGACTACTTCCCGGCGCCATGCGTTCACGGTTTCATCACAACTTCGGCCGTACGACCCTGAGGGCGTACCCCGCGCTGGGAGCATCGGTCTCTTCGGGTGACATGAAATGCCTTGGGGGGCACGTGACTTCGGACCGTACGCAGAAGAGACGCGGGCGGGCGGCCGTGGGGGCGGCCGCGCTCGCGCTGGTGCTCGCCGGGTGCGGAGGCGGCGACGGCGACGCGAAACCCGCCGCCACGACCGCGTCCGCCGCGCCCGTCAAGGCGACCGCCTCCACTCCCGCGCCCGGCCGGGTGCTCAAGCTGGCCGACGACACAAAGCAGGCGCGGGCCGGGAAGCGGCTGGTCCTGGACGTACTGGCCAATGACCGGGTGACCCTGGAGGCCGGGGAGAGCCATGACCTCGCCACGGAGTTCGGCTCCACGGACCTCACGGTGGCCGTCGGCCGGCCCGCCGGTCACGGGACCGCCGTCGTGGACGGGACCACCGTCGTCTACACGCCGACCGTCGGGTACGGGGGCGAGGACGAGTTCACGTACCGCGTGACGGTGAAGGGCGAGCCCCCGCTGTCGGGGACCGCCACCGTACGGATCACGGTGGACGGCCCTTCGCCCTCGCCGACCCCTAAGGCGACACAGAGCGCCAAACCCAAGGTCTACTACCGCAATTGCGACGCGGCCCGCGCCGCCGGAGCCGCGCCCGTGCGCGTCGGCGACCCGGGGTACGGGCGGTGGCTGGACCGCGACGGGGACGGGATCGGCTGCGAGACGAAGGGCGGGGGCTCCGGCGGGAGCTCCGGTGGCTCCACCGGCGGGAGCGGGGGCGGCGGAGCCACGTACTACAAGAACTGCGCAGCCGTACGGGCCGCCGGCGCCGCGCCCATCCACGTCGGGGACCCGGGGTACGACCGCCACCTCGACCGCGACGGGGACGGGGTCGGCTGCGAGTGAGGCGGCGGGCCCCGTTAGCCTCGGCCATCTCGGGGGTCCGTAGACCAGGAGGATGTCGTCATGGCGAAGGTTCCGGCAGCAGTTGTCGCGGCGGGCGGGCTCGTCGGCGGGTACGCCGTCGCCCGGTGGACCAGGAAGCGGCAGCTGGGCGGGGCCGTGCTGGCCGCCGCCGGCGCGGTCGCCGCGCGCGACTGGCAGCAGGCGGCCGGGACCCGGACCGCCGTGGCCCTGAGCGGCGCGTACCTCGCCGCCTTCGCCGGCTCGCACCCGCTGGCCAAGAGGGTCGGGGCATGGCCCGCGGTGTTCGGCGTCGCGGGTGGCATCGCCGCCGCCTCCGCGGTCACCACCACGGTGGCCCGCAGGCGCAGGCGCTAGGGGGTGTCCGGGCCTAGCCGCCCACCGCCTGCGTGACCGAATAGATCAGCAGGCCCGCCAGGGCGCCGACCACCGTGCCGTTGATCCGGATGAACTGCAGGTCACGGCCGATGTGCGCCTCGATCTTCTTCGAGGTGTGGTCGGCGTCCCAGCCCGCGACCGTGTCCGAGATGAGCGAGGTGATCTCGGTGCGGTACGTCGTCACCACGTACACCGCGGCCTCCTCCAGCCAGCCGTCCACCTTGGCCTGCAGCCGCTCGTCCGTGGACAGCCGCGCACCGAGCGACATCAGCGAAGCCCGGGCGCGCAGGCGCAGTTCGCTCTGCTCGTCCTCCGCCGCCGAAATGATCATGGTGCGTACGGAGGACCACGCGGACGCGATCACGTCCTGCACCTCGGGCCGGCCCACGATGTCCGACTTCAGCCGCTCCACCTTGGCCCGCGTCTCGGTGTCCGACTGGAGGTCGGAGGCGAAGTCGGCGAGGAAGCGGTCGAGTGCGCCGCGCGCCGGGTGGCCCGGCATGTCACGCATCTCCGTGACGAAGCGCAGCAGTTCCTTGTAGACGCGGTCGCCCACCTTGCGGTCGACGAAACGCGGGGTCCAGCCGGGGGCGCCGCCCTGGACCGCGTCCATCACCGAGTCGGCGTGCAGCGTCAGCCAGTCGTGGGCGCGGGCGCAGATCAGGTCGACGACGCGGCGGTGGCCGCCGTCCGCGACGACCTTCTCCAGCATCTTGCCGACGCCGGGGGCGACTTCGGCCGCGTTGGCACGGCGGGTGATCGCCTCGCCGACCACGGCCTGGACGTCGGAGTCCCTGAGGACGGTGAGTGCGCCGCGCAGCGCGGTGGAGAGCTCGGCCGTCACCCGGTCGGCGTGTTCCGGTTCCGCCAGCCACGCTCCCAGACGGCGTCCGATGCCGAGCGCGCGCAGCCGGGAACGTACGACATCACCCGAGAGAAAATTCTCGCCCACGAAGGAACCGAGAGACTCCCCGAGCTGGTCCTTCTTGTTGGGAATGATCGCGGTGTGCGGGATGGGAAGACCGAGCGGGCGCCGGAAGAGCGCCGTCACGGCGAACCAGTCGGCCAGCGCGCCCACCATGCCCGCCTCGGCGGCCGCGGCGACGTAACCCGCCCAGGAACCGGCCCCGGTGTTCTTCGCCCAGGTGGCGAGTACGAAAATCAAGGAGACGATCAGAAGCAGGCCGGTGGCCGTCGCTTTCATCCGGCGCACCCCGCGGCGCTTCTCCTCGTCGGCCGCGCTGAAGGCAAAGGAGCCCAGCGGGGCCGGGGCGCCCTGGTCCGGGGTGCCGGTCCCTCTCGTACGTTCCATCCGCTCCGCCCGTCCGTCCATGCGCGACCCCCGTACGTATTGTCCCTGCCTGAGCTACTCCCGGGACGCACGCCGAGTTCCCAAGGAGACCCCTGATATGACCCTGAGACCCCTGAGTCGCGGTTACATTCTGCTCGCCGCGCTGGTGGCGCTCGTGGTCGCCGTGTCCGCAGGGATCGTCCTGGTCGCCCGTACGCCCGCATCCGCGGTCCGCTCCCAGCTGGCGAAGCCGCCGGTGTGGGTCGGGACCTGGGCCGGAGCACCGGCCGGTGCGGAGCCGGGGACCTCGCGGGGCCTTCCCGGGAGCACCGTACGCAACATCGTGCACACGAGCGTGGGCGGCACGGCTGCGCGCATCACCCTGTCGAATCTGTACGGGATACGGGCGCTGCGGATCGGCCGGGCCACGGTGGGCACCGTCCGCGTCACCTTCGACGGCTCCACGCGGGTGACGATTCCGGCCGGGCGGCTGGTGGTGTCCGACCCGGTGCGGGTGAAGATCGCGGCGGACGCGGACCTGGTGGTGGACGTGCTGACGGCCTCGGGCGGCGGGCCCGTCACGTACCACCCGCACGCCCAGCAGCTGTCCGCGCTGGTGAGCACGGGTGGCTTCGAGGTCGAGACCTCGTACTGGCGGTATCTGACCGCGGTCGACGTCCTGACGAACCGGGCCGACAGCACCGTCGTCGCCTTCGGGGACTCCATCACCGACGGCTACCAGTCGAGCGTGGGCGCCGACCGCCGGTGGCCCGACGTGCTCGCCGACCGGGTGGCGGGCCGCTTCGGAGTCGTCAACGCGGGCATCGCCGGGAACCGTCTGCTGACCGACGGGCGCGGCGGACGCAGCGGGCTCGCCCGGTTCGACAGCGACGTGCTGGGGCGCAGCGGGACGTCGACCGTGCTGGTCGCGCTCGGGATCAATGACGTACTGCACGGAAGCGACGCCGCGTCGATCACGGCCGGCCTGCGCAAACTGACCGCGCGGGCGCATGCGCGCGGCCTGCGGGTGGTCGGGGCGACGCTGACACCGTTCGGCGGGTATGCGCGGGCGACGGCGCGGCGTGAGGCGGTCCGCGAGGCGGTCAACGCGGCGATCAGGTCGGGGAAGATCTTCGACACGGTCGTCGACTTCGACCGGGTGGTGCGGGATCCGTACGCGCCGGTGCGGATGCTGGAGCGGTACGACTCGGGGGACCATCTGCATCCGGGCGATGCGGGATACCGGGCGATGGGCCGCGCGGTGTCGATCGCCGGCCTCTGACGGTGCCCGGCCCGCGGTGGCCGCTGCGCGGGCTGTCCCCCACCCCGCCCCTTCCCGGCTGTGACATTTGCGGCTCCGCCGCGTGGGGGGGCGTCGCCCCCGGACCCCCTTGTCGCGGCCTTCGGCCGCGTACGGGGGTGCAGGGGGCGAAGCCCCCGCCCGGCCCACCGGAGTGGAAACCCCCTCAGCCCAATTCCTTGCGCTCCGCCTTCTTCGCCTCCCGGAGCCGCTGCCGCTCCGCCCGAGTGATCTTGCGTTCCACCCCGACCCCGCCCATCAGCGCGAACCCCGTCACCGTCACCCGCGGCGACCCCGGCGTGCCCTCGCCCGTCGCCTCGTCGCCGAAGCCGCCCATGATGCCGATGCCCTTGACCGTGACCGTCAGGTCCGGCGGGACGGTCACCCCGATCCCGCCCATCAGCGTGAAGCAGCGGATCACCACATCGCGGTCCGCGAACCGCGCCTCGCGCAGGTCGATATCGCCGCCGCCCATCATCGCGAACGCCGTGAATTTCCGGCCCACCGTCCACGGGCCCTTACGGCTGAAGCCTCCCCAGAAGGCGAACGCCCCCGACGAGGAGACCGTGCCGCCGATCCGCTCCGCCCAGCCGCCCTTCGCCGCGACCTCGGGCGCCGCGCTCCCGGCGACCGTCCCCGGCGCGGGCAGGTCCCGTACGAGCGGCTCCAACTCCCCATGCGTACGCGCCTTGTAGGCCGCGTCCAGCCGGTTCTCGAACTCCTCCATGTCCAGGCGGCCCTCCGCCACGGCCTCCCGCAGCGACTCGGCGACCCTTTCGCGCTCGGCATCGGAGGCGCGCATCTCGGGGAGTTCAGAAGTCATGGGCGCCAGCCTAGTAAACCCCGCGATCCGCGTACATCTTTGCGATCACCGCCTCGATGTCCGGTTCCCGTACGGAGAGATCCACCAGCGGGTACGAAGCCGCGATCTCCGCGACGATCGGCGCCGCCGAAGCCGACGCGGGGAAGGCCAGCCACTGCCGCGGACCCTCCACCTTCACCACCCGCACCGACTCCGCCCGCACCGGCGGAAGTTCGCGCTCCAGGTCCACCACCAGCATCCGCTCGCTCTCCCCCGACCCCACCTCGTGCAGCCCGGCCAGCGAGCCGTCGTACATCAGCCGCCCGTGGTCGATGACCATCACGCGCTTGCACAACTGCTCGATGTCCTGCAGATCGTGCGTGGTCAGGAGCACCGTCGTCCCGCGCTCGGCATTCAACTCCCGCAGGAATTCCCGCACTTTGGCCTTCGAGACGACATCGAGCCCGATCGTCGGCTCGTCCAGATACAGCACCTCGGGATCGTGCAGCAGCGCCGCCGCGATGTCCCCGCGCATCCGCTGACCCAGCGAGAGCTGGCGTACCGGCACCTCCAACAGCTCCTCCAGATCGAGGAGTTCGACACACCGCTCCATGTTCTCCCGGAAGCGCGCGTCCGGGATCCGGTACATCCGGTGCGCGAGCCGGTACGAATCCCGCAGCGGCAGGTCCCACCACAGCGTCGTGCGCTGCCCGAAGACGACCCCGATGCGCTGCGCCAGCTTCGTCCGCTCGCGCGACGGATCGAGGCCCGCCACCCGCAGCCGGCCACCGCTCGGGGTGAGGATGCCCGTCAGCATCTTGATGGTGGTCGACTTCCCCGCACCGTTGGGGCCGATGTAGCCGACCATCTCCCCGCGCGCGACGGTGAAGCTGATGCCGTCGACCGCCCGCACCTCCGTCTTCTCGCGGCGCCAGAGCCCCGCCTTGCGCCGTACGTCGAAGACCTTCTCGAGGCCGTCCAGTTCAATGAAGTCCGCGTCCACGGCCACCCCTCAACTCCCTCTCAGCTTCCTGTACTCCGGTACGAGCGGAGCCCCGCCCGCCACGCGAGACCCGCAAGCCCCAGACACACCACCGCCACCACCGGCGGCATGAAGGCGAACCACTGCGGCACGTCCAGCGGATACGGCCGCCCCAGCACATACAGCGCGGGCAGCCAGTTGACGAAGGCCAGCGGGATCACAAAAGTCACGCCCCGCACCAGGTCCTGGGCGAAGACCGTCGGCGGGTACTGAAGGAGCGTCGTCCCGCCGTACGTGAAAGCGCTCTGCACCTCCGACGCGTCCTGCGCCCAGAACTGGAAGGCCGCCCCCGCGATGAACACCGCCGCGAAGATCGCCCCGCCGGACAGCAGCATCACCGGCACGAGCAGCACCTTCACCGCCGTCCAGTCGATGTCGAGCACCACCAGCGCATAGCCCAGCACGAGCGCCCCCTGCGTGACCCGCCCCAGCCGCCGCAGCGCGAAACGGTCCGCGGCGACCTGCGCGAGCACCGGCGCCGGGCGCACCAGGAGCGTGTCAAGCGTGCCGTCGCGGATGCGCCTGCCGAGCCGGTCCATCGACCCGAGCGCCAGGTCGGCGAGGCCGAAGGAGATGCCGGACGCCCCGTACAGGAAGGCGATCTCCGGGAGCGAGTAGCCGCCCAGCGAATCGACGTGACTGAACATCAGCAGGATCGCGACGAAGTCGAAGGCGGTCGCCGCGAAGTTGCCGAAGGCCGTCATCGCGAAGGAGGCCCGGTAGGCCATCGTCGAGCGCATCCACATCGAGACGATCAGCCCGTATGTACGGACACCGGCCACGACCCTGTTCTCCACCAGCCGCCCCTCAGCCACCTTGCACCACCACTTTCCTGGTCGCCGCGGACTGCAGCATCCGGCCCGCGACCAGCAGCACCGCCGCCCAGCCGAGCTGGAAGGCGTACGCACCGACCAGGCCCCACCCCGTGTGCTTGCCGAGCAGGACGTCCGCCGGGATCTGCAGCAGCGCCGACCAGGGCAGCACCCTGGCCAGCTCGCCCAGCGCCCCGGGGAAGACGTTCAGCGGCAGCAGCATCCCCGAGAAGAACAGCGCGACCAGCGAGGTCATCTGCGCGACACCCGCCCCGTCGAGGAGCCAGAAGGAGGTGAGCGCCACCAGATAGCGCACCGCGAAGCTGACCACCACGCCCAGGAACACCGAGACGAGAAAGGCAATCCACACGAAAGGGTTGACCGGAAGCGCGAGATCGAAGGCGAGCGCCCCCAGCGCCATCGGCAGCGTGCCGCGCACCAGCAGCTGATAGGCGGCCCGCCCCAAGTCTCCCGCCATCCACCACAGTTGCAGGTCGGCGGGCCGGTAGAGATCGATGGCGATGTCGCCGCTGCGGACCCGCTCGATCAGATCGTCCTCGAAGCCGCCGCCCATCATGGCCATGGTCGCCAATACCGCCTGCCCCAGCCACACATAGGTCAGGGCCTGGGCCTCGTCGTACCCTCCGAGGTGCGGCCGCTGGTCCCAGAGCGCGATGTAGGTGTACGCCACGATGAACCCGAAGACGGTGTTGGTGAACACCCCGGCGAGCGTCGCCATCCGGTAGGTCGCGTGCCGCCGGAACCCACCCGTCGCGACCAGCGCATACAGCCGTACCACCAGGTCCCCTCCGTTCGCGCACCAAAGCGCAAGACCTTAGTCCAGCGGAGCGGGCCGCCGCGACAGGTTTTCACGTCCGGCCCAGGGGTCCGTGGGATAGCCACCGGAGAAGTGCAGTATGGGCGCATACCATCCCATTACGGCCGGAGAGACATGAGCGACGAGCAGCCGGACCAGCAGCACCCGGGCTGGACACCCCGGGACCTCACCGCCTCCGGCCCGGGCCAGGAGCCACATCCCGCTCCCGGACAGGGCGGCAAGCCAGGAAAAACGAAACGCCCCAAGCGCACGGGCTGGCGCCGCTTCGTCCCCCGCTGGCGCTGGGTCCTCGGCAGCGTCCTCGGCTTCCTGCTGCTCTGCATCGGCCTGTTCTTCCTCGGCTACGCCCTGGTCCCCATCCCCGACCCGAACGACGCGGCCACCGCCCAGTCCAACGTCTACCTCTACGCCGACGGCAAGACCCAGCTCGCCATCGACGGCGCGGTCAACCGCGAGGACGTCCCCCTCAGCCGCATCGCCCTCACCACCCAGCACGCCACGCTCGCCGCCGAGGACCGCAACTTCTACAACGAACGCGGCATCTCCATCACCGGCACCCTGCGCGGCCTGTTCAACACCGTCACCGGCAAGGGCAAACAGTCCGGCTCGACCATCACCCAGCAGTACGTGAAGAACTACTACCTGGGCCAGGAACAGACGATCGTCCGCAAGATCAAAGAACTGTTCATCTCCATCAAGGTCGACCGCAACGAGTCCAAGGACGAAATCCTCGCCGGATACCTCAACACCAGCTACTTCGGCCGCAACGCCTACGGCATCCAGGCCGCATCCCAGGCCTACTTCTCCAAGGACGCCGACGAGGTCACGCTCTCCCAGAGCGCCTTCCTCGCCACCCTCCTCAACGCACCGAGCGCCTACGACGTCGCCGCGCACCCCGAGAACAAGCCCGCGGCGAAGGCCCGCTGGCAGTACGTGATCAACGGGATGCTCAAGGAGAAGTGGATCACGCAGGCCCAGCACGACGAGGCCCGGTTCCCCGACATCCCCGCCGCCCACCCCTCGGCCGGCCTCTCGGGCCAGCGCGGCTACATCGTCGAAGCCGTCAAGAACTACCTCGACACCGCCGACATCGTCTCCACCGACGAACTCGCCGCCGGCGGCTACCGCATCACCACCACCCTGCAGAAGTCCAAGCAGGACGACCTCACCAAGAGCGTCAAACAGCAGGTCACCGAGAAACTCGGCAGCACACCGGCCGACAGCTACGTCCAGATCGGCGCCGCCTCCATCGAGCCGGACAACGCCAAGGTCCGTGCCCTGTACGGCGGCACGGACTACCTCAAGCACTACATCTCCAACGCCACCCGCCGCGACTTCGCGGTCGGCTCCACCTTCAAGCCGTTCATCTTCACCTCGGCGGTGCAGAACAACTCCACCACCCAGGACGGCCGCACGATCACCCCGTACACGATCTACAACGGCAACAGCCAGCGCGAGGTCCAGGGCCCCGACGGCCCCACCGGCTACGCCCCGCCCAACGAAGACGGGCGCGACTACGGCAACATCACCGTCTCCACCGCCATGGACAACTCCGTCAACGCGGTCTTCGCGCAGATGGCCGAGGACGTCGGCACCGACAACGTCTCATCGACCGCCACCGACCTCGGCGTACCGAAGAAGACGGTCAACCTCAACCCCGGCCCCTCCATGGCACTCGGCGTCGCCCAGGTCAGCCCGCTCGACATGGCACACGCGTACGCGACCCTCGCCAACCACGGCAACTTCCGTCCGTACACCTTCGTCGAGAAGCTCACCAAGAACGGCGACCCGGTCACCCTCCCCGGCGAGGACGACAGCCAGAACACCCCGCGCGACGCCGCCGACACCACCACCTCGATGCTCACGAGCGTCGTCCAGAACGGCACCGGATCCGCGGCGAGCGTCCCCGGCTGGCAGGTCGCGGGCAAGACCGGCACCATCGACGACGACAAGGCCGCCTGGTTCGCCGGCTACACCCCGAAGCTCGCCACAGTCGTCGCGATGATGGGCGAGGACCCGAAGAACGGCAACCAGAAGCCGCTGTACGGAGCACTCGGCCTCAGGCGCATCAACGGCGGCGGCCCGCCCGCCCAGATCTGGGGCCAGTACACGGCCGGCGCCCTCGCGAACACCACCCCCGTCCGCTTCGACCTGGAGCTCCAGTCCGGCGCATCGCCCGAACCGACCCTCTCGCCCTCGCCCTCGGAGACCCCGACGGAGTCGCCGACCACCGAGCCGCCGTCGGAGACTCCGACCACCGAGCCGCCGACCACCGAGCCGCCGTCGCCGTCCCCGACGGACTCCCCGACGTTCCCGACGGAGAGCCCGACGTTCAGCTTCGGACTCCCCGACCAGAACGGCACCGGCGACAAGAACCAGCGCTAATGCCCCGAGGTCGCCTTCAGCCCGACGACGGCGACCAGCAGCAGACAGACGAAGAAGATCCGGGCGGCGGTGGCAGGCTCACCGAGCACCACCATGCCGAACACCGCCGCACCGGCCGCACCGATTCCGACCCAGACCCCGTACGCCGTACCGATCGGCAGGGTCTTGGTGGCCTGCGACAGCAGGAACATGGAGGCGACGATCCCGGCGCCGGTGAGAAGGCTCGGCACCAGCCGCGTGAATCCTTCGGTGTACTTCATCCCGATCGACCAGGCGACCTCGAGCAGACCGGCGACGACGAGCAGAACCCACGCCATGACGACGAACCTCCGTGTAGGAACAACAGGGGTGCGTCGTCTTTACGGAACCCGGTACGGCGCGTCTCGTCGGGGTCCCTCAAACGTAGCAAACAGCCACAGAAAGCGCCGCTACAGGTACAAGCCGGTCGTGCCCTCGTCCACGCGCTCGGACGCGACAGCGTGCAGATCCCGCTCCCGCATCAGGACGTACGACACCCCGCGCACCTCGACCTCGGCACGGTCCTCCGGGTCGTACAGCACCCGGTCCCCCGCCTCCACGGTCCGCACGTTCTGGCCGACCGCGACCACCTCGGCCCAGGCCAGGCGCCTGCCGACCGCGGCCGTCGCCGGAATCAGAATGCCGCCGCCCGAGCGCCGCTCGCCCTCAGGCGTGTCGGACCGGACGAGCACGCGGTCGTGCAGCATCCGGATGGGCAGCTTGTCGTGGGTGGTGTCCTTGTTCACGGGGCTCACGGGTTCGAACCTACCCGCCCGCGAAGCCGCTGTTCACAGAAGGGGTCAGGCCCGACGGCGCCTGGCCGAGAAGGCGAGCAGCCCCACCAGGCCCACGACCATCACCGCCACCGGAACGACCCGCTCCAGGCGAGGCGCACCGTCCTCGTCCACGAACTGCGACCGCACATCGCTCACGGTCCGGTTCACGGCGACGAAAGCGCGGCCGGCGGTCTGGTCCACGGCCGAGGCGACCTTGGCCTTCGCGTCCCCGATGACCGTGCTCGGGTGCAGCCGCACACCGATCTCGTCCAGGGTGACCGCCAACTGATCGCGCCGGCTCTTGATGTCCGCCTCGATCTGCGCAGGGGTCCTTGCGTCCGACACATCCGACACTGCGCTGCCTCCGTCGTCGTATCCGGTAGTCGTAGGTCGACAGTCTGTCAGCTCACGGCGCACCGCACCCCACGGCACCCCTATTACGCTCGACGACGTACGCACATCTCTTCTCGATGGGACCCCCGATGAGCGAGCGACTCACGACCGGCGACACCGCCCCGGCCTTCACCCTCCCCGACGCGGACGGCAAGAACGTCTCGCTCGCGGATCACCTGGGGCGCAAGGTCATCGTCTACTTCTACCCGGCCGCCCTGACCCCCGGCTGCACCAAGCAGGCCTGCGACTTCACGGACAATCTGGACCTCCTGGCCACCGCCGGATACGACGTCATCGGGGTCTCCCCCGACAAGCCGGAGAAGCTCGCGAAGTTCCGCGAGAAGGAGTCCCTGAAGGTCACCCTGGTCGGCGACCCGTCGAAGGAGACCCTGGAGGCGTACGGCGCGTTCGGCGAGAAGAAGCTCTACGGCAAGACGGTGACGGGCGTCATCCGCTCCACGATCGTCGTCGACGAGGCGGGCAAGGTCGAGCACGCCTTCTACAACGTCAAGGCGACCGGCCACGTAGCCAAGATCATCAAGGACCTCGGCCTCTGAAGACAAGTGACCGAAGTCCCACTCAGGTGGGACTTCGGTTTGCGATCGCCATGAGTGTGCAGATGTTTCTCTTATAGACGCGAAAGCCGACGAGAGGAACAGGACCATGGCCGCCGAAGGCCCCGAGAGCCAGGCCGACCCGGAAGCGGTCAAGCGCCACCGGACTCTCTTCCGTGCGATCAAGCGACGCGAAAACCCGAAACTCCGCCGCACAGACATCACCGTCACCGATGAAGCGGCGGTCAAGCGGGCCGTCAAGGCGGCCTCGCTCGGCAACGCGATGGAATGGTTCGACTTCGGGATCTACGCCTACCTGGCGTCCACCATCGGCCATGTCTTCTTCTCCGGCGCCGGAGACACCGTCCAGCTGCTGTCCTCGTTCGCAACATTCGCAGTCGCGTTCCTGGTACGCCCCATCGGCGGCATGGTCTTCGGCCCCATGGGCGACAGGATCGGCCGCAAAAAGGTCCTCGCCCTCACGATGATCATGATGGCGATCGGCACCTTCGCGATCGGCCTGCTTCCCTCCTACGCCGCGATCGGCTTCTGGTCCCCGGTCCTCCTCATCCTCTTCCGGATGCTCCAGGGCTTCTCGACCGGCGGCGAGTACGGCGGCGCCTCGACCTTCATCGCCGAGTACGCCCCCGACAAGCGCCGCGGCTTCTTCGGCAGCTTCCTGGAATTCGGCACCCTGGCCGGCTACGTCGGCGCAGCGGGCCTGGTCACGATCCTCACCACGGTCCTGTCCACCCCCGACATGAACTCCTGGGGCTGGCGCATCCCGTTCCTGGTGGCGGGCCCCCTGGGCCTGGTCGGCCTCTACCTCCGGCTGAAGCTGGACGAGACCCCGGCCTTCCAGAAGCTGGAGAACGAGAACGCCCGCGCGAGCGAGGCGGCGGACGTGGTGGAGACCTCGGCAACGGCAGACCTCGGCAAGATCTTCAAGGACTACTGGCCGTCCCTCGTCCTCTGCATCGCCCTGGTAGGCGCGTACAACGTCACCGACTACATGCTGCTCTCGTACATGCCGACGTACCTCTCGGACGAGCTCGGCTACAGCGAGACGCACGGCCTGGTGATCCTGCTGGGCGTGATGGCCTTCCTGATGCTGATCATCAACCAGGTCGGCAAGCTCAACGACCGCTTCGGCCGCAAGCCGCTCCTGATGGCGGGCATGCTGGGCTTCTTCTTCCTCTCGCTCCCCGCGTTCCTCCTGATCGGCCAGGGCTCGATCCCCGCGATCGTGGCGGGCATGCTGATGCTCGGCCTCTCCCTGGTCTGCCTCCTGGGCACGATGTCGGCAGCACTCCCGGCCCTCTTCCCCACCCAGGTCCGCTACGGCTCGCTCTCGGTCGGCTACAACCTCTCGGCCTCGCTCTTCGGCGGTACGACCCCCCTGGTGATCACCGCCCTGATCGCCTGGACGGGCTCGAACCTGATGCCGGCGTACTACTCGATGGCGGCGGCCCTGGTAGGCGTGATCGCGGTGGCCTGCATGAAGGAAACGGCCCAGAAGCCCCTGGCCGGCTCGCCCCCCTCGGTGGAGACAAAGGCAGAGGCAGAGGAACTGGTCCACGCCCAGACCCCGGACCCCAAGTTCTGACGCACGCCCCCTTCCCGGACGGCCCGCCCCGCGTACATCAAGTGGGGCGGGCTGTTCCGTTTTTCGGACGTGACCATCCGATAAACGGTTCGTTACTCCGTACGAGGCTGCGAACGCGCGGCCGGATTCGGAGGGGCAACCGACATGGCCGACTCATTGGACAGAGCGAAGCTGATCGAGGCCGTCGCCGCATCGAAGAACTGGACTGACCTGATGCGCCGTCTCGGCCTGAAGACGAGCGGTGGGCGACACCGCACCCTCAAGAAGAGGGTCCAATCGCTCGGGATCGACACCAGCCACTTCCAGCAGCGGAGCCCCTTCCGCAAGTACACGGACGAAGCCATATCGGCAGCCGTCACCACGTCGTCGACGTTGCGTGAGGTGGTGACGAAGCTCGGAGCCCCGCCTGCGACCGGCACCCTCTCGCACATCAGGCGACGCATCGCGGCGGCGGGCATCGATGTCAGCCACTTCCCGGGACTCAATAGCCCGCAGGCCGACGAACTCCCCTTTACCGAGCAGGAACTGCGGACCACCGCTGCCCTTTCCGAGAGTCTCCGCGGTATGGCGCGCGAACTCGGTCTGGCCGAGGGCGACAGCCGATCGCGTGCTGCGCTGGGGCGGCTGGTCAAGGAGTTGGGGATCCACACCACCCATTTCCGAAACGCCCGTCTGGCGATCGACGAAGAAGCGCTGCGGACAGCTGTTCCCGAGGCCGCCAGCTACGCGGACGTCATGCGCACGCTCAACCTGGAGCCGAACGACACGAACCACCGCCGTATTCGTCGGCTGTGTATCCAACTCGGCCTCGACACCACCCACTTCAAGCGTCGCTCGTGGGCCTCGACGAGTTCAGGAGGCTCTGCGACATTGCACGTGCCCAAACTGATCGCGCCCCAGACCCTCGTCGTCATGAAGCCGGGCTCTGCGCGCGCAAACCGGCCGCGCCTCCACCGCGCTCTGCAGGAGATCGGCGTCGCCTATCAGTGCGCCTCGTGCGGAAACCCCGGCGAGTGGCTCGGGCGGCCGATGACTCTCCAGATCGACCACATCGACGGTAACTGGCTCGACAACCGGGCCGGCAACCTCCGGTACCTCTGCCCGAACTGCCACGCCCTGACCGACACCTGGTGCCGCAACCGTAAGAAAGGACGACAGGCGGTCGAGTAGCCCACCGCCTTGATGCCCCACCGGTCTCGGAAGTCGGTCGCCCGGTACGATGACAGCGACTGGCGGCCGTGTCGGAACTGGAAAGACGAGCTGGGTTTAGGTCCCAGTGGGTTAACACCCGTGTGGGTTCGAGTCCCACCGGCCGTACAGAGCAGAAGAGGTCCGCCCCCGTCTCAGCGGGGGTGGACCTTTTCGCCGTCAGCCCAGCAGCTCCCTGACCACCGGAACAAGTGCCCGGAACGCCTGGCCGCGGTGGCTGATGGCGTTCTTCTCCTCCGCGCTCATCTCCGCGCAGGTTCGCGTCTCGCCGTCGGGCTGGAGGATCGGGTCGTAGCCGAAGCCTCCCTTGCCCGCCGGGGTGTGGCGCAGGGTGCCCAGGAGGCGGCCCTCGACCACGCGCTCCGTGCCGTCGGGGAGGGCCAGGGCTGCCGCGCAGGCGAAGTGGGCGGCGCGGTGTTCGTCGGCGATGTCCGACAGCTGGGCCAGGAGCAGGTCCAGGTTGGCCTGGTCGTTGCCGTGCGTGCCCGACCAGCGGGCCGAGAAGATGCCGGGGGCGCCGTTCAGGACGTCCACGCAGAGGCCCGAGTCGTCGGCCACCGCGGGCAGGCCCGTCGCCTGGGCGAGGGCGTGGGCCTTGAGGAGGGCGTTCTCGGCGAAGGTGACGCCGGTTTCCTTCACGTCGGGGATTTCGGGGTACGCGTCGGCGCCCACGAGTTCGTGCGGGAGGCCCGCCCCGGCGAGGATCGCGTGGAGTTCGGTGACTTTCCCGGCGTTGCGGGTGGCGAGGATCAGACGGCTCATGGGGGCGATTATTCCGCCTCGCAGGCCTTGGCGAGGTCGAGCCCGGCGTCGACCATCGCCGGGGCGTCATCGGCATCCAGGGCATCGCCGATGTTGAACACCGCCTGCTGGACGTCGGCGTCGTGGAGGTCCTCGCCGCCGTGGAGCACGGTGAGCTGGTTCCGTACTTCTTCGGGGGACGCGATGGTCGTCACGGAATTGATCGCCAGGGACCGCAGCGTGCGGGTCTTCCGGCAGTCCTCGGCCCTGGGGTCGTCCGTGTCGGAGACGCAGCTGTGGAGGAGCAACGCGC
This sequence comes from Streptomyces sp. NPDC050738, assembly GCF_040654175.1. NCBI lineage: Bacteria > Bacillati > Actinomycetota > Actinomycetes > Kitasatosporales > Streptomycetaceae > Streptomyces > Streptomyces sp. NPDC050738. The sequence goes on from NZ_JBFAHN010000003.1 coordinate 404,088, forward strand.
CGGCGACGGCCACGACGATCAGCACTGCGGCACAGCTGCGACGGCGCATACGGTCAGGCCCCCCTGGCGGTCTACGAGGTGCAGACCTTACCCAGCTCCGAAGCCGCATCAGCGACCGGGCCGATATCGGGGGTCTTGTCGCCGCTCTTGATCGACGAACGGACGTTGTCCACCGCCGTGTTGAGGCTGTCGATCGCCTTGGAGAGGTCCGCGTCGTCGGTCTTGTCGTTGAGCGACTTGAGGTTCTTGGTGATGTCGTCGAGAGCCTCGGACGCCTGCGTCGGGTCGTTGGCGGCGTTGGAGACGGCCTGCTGGAGGTTGTTGACGTTGGAGGCGACGGCGTCGGCGGTCTGGACGCAGTCGACCGCCTTGTCGACCGCGCTGCAGCCGACGACACCGGTGAGTGCCAGAGCGGCAACGACTGTGGTGGCAAGTGCGATTCGGCGCATGGCTCCCCCGGTTCGGACAGACGGACGGGCGCACGGTTCGATCCGCGCGCCCGTGTCTGGGATGACGTGAAGAGAGTCTTCTTGGTTGCTTCTTTACTCGCCGAGCGTCCGGCCGAGCGCCTCGACCTGGAGCGCGGTGAGGTCCGCGCAGCCGCCGGTGGCGAGGTCGAGGAGCGCGTTGAGCTCCTTGCGGTCGAAGGGCTCGGCCTCGGCGGTGCCCTGGACCTCGACGAAGCGGCCGTCACCGGTGCAGACGACGTTCATGTCGGTCTCGGCGCGCACATCCTCCTCGTAGCAGAGGTCGAGGAGGGGGGCGCCGTCGACGATCCCGACGGAGACGGCGGAGACGGTGCCGGTCAGCGGCACGCGGCCGTGCTTGATGGCCTTCTTGGACTGACCCCAGGCGATGGCGTCGGCGAGGGCGACGTAGGCGCCGGTGATGGCTGCCGTACGGGTGCCGCCGTCGGCCTGGAGGACGTCGCAGTCGAGGACGATCGTGTTCTCGCCGAGCGCCTTGTAGTCGATGACGGCGCGGAGCGAGCGGCCGATGAGGCGGGAGATCTCGTGGGTGCGGCCGCCGATCTTGCCGCGTACGGATTCGCGGTCGCCGCGGGTGTTGGTGGAGCGGGGCAGCATCGAGTACTCGGCGGTGACCCAGCCCTCCCCGCTGCCCTTGCGCCAGCGCGGTACGCCTTCGGTGAAGGAGGCGGTGCAGAAGACTTTGGTGTCGCCGAAGGAGACGAGGACGGAGCCCTCGGCGTGCTTGCTCCAGGCACGTTCGATGGTGACCGGGCGGAGCTGTTCGGGGGTGCGGCCGTCGATGCGAGACATGGCGTCGAGCCTAGCGGGCCTGGTGGTGGGGCCGAGCGCCCCCCGAGGGGCGGCGACGAAAGACCCAAGACGGACTTATGAGACAATTACTACCGTAAGAGTAAAGAAGTAAATTGTTTATGCGGAAAGGCAGTCATGACCGTCGATCTCCGGCAGGCCCCGACCGAGTCGTCCGAGTCGTCCGACCGCTTCTCCTCGGTCACGGTCCTGGAGGGATCCCCGCACGGGATCCTGATCGCATCGGCCGACCACGGCGGCACCGCCGTGTACGCGAACCAGCGGCTCTCCGAGCTGTTCCGTACGCCGGTGCCGATGGAGCCCGGCGGTATCGCCGCCGCCTCACGCCTGCTGTTCGACCGCAACAGCGAGCCCATGTCGTTCGACGATTCACCGATGGGCATCGCCCTGCACTGCCGGCGCGCGACCCGCGCCGAGGTCCAGTACCGGGTGCCCGGCGAGCCGCCGCTCTGGCTGGACATCAGCGCCAGCCCCCTGGAGTGCACCTACGGCGGGCAGCCGCTGGCCGTCTCGTACATCCACGACGTCTCCCACCAGCGGCACGCGGCCGCCGAACTCGACGAGGCGAACCAGCGGCTGGCCGACCAGCTGGAGGATCTGACCTGGGTGCACGGTCTGACCGAGCGGCTGACGGGCCTCGGGTCGCTGGAGAGCGCGCTGGAGCAGGTGCTGGAGGAGGGCGCGACGCTGCTGCACGCCGACATGGGGGTGGCGTGGCTCTGGGACGAGGAGAACCAGACGACGCCCACGCAGGTGACGTTCGGGCTGCCGGACGCCGGCAGGGAGGGGATGCACTGCTCACTCGGGGACCTGTCCCAGGACCCCTTCCTGCTGGACGAAGTGGCCGACGGCAGCGGCACGCTGATCATCGAGGACGTGGCGACGGACCCGTCCTGCGACGAGCAGCTGCGCGAGCTGGGCCGCGCCGCGGGGTTCCGCAGCGTGTACGCGCTGGCGCTCTCGACCTCGGACGGGAGGCGCCTCGGCCTGGTGGGCTGGGCCTTCAAGCGGCCGGGCCGCCCGACCCTGCGCAGGCGCCAACTCGCCAACACCTACTGCCGGTTCGCGGGCCAGATCGTGGAGAACACGCAGCTGTACGAGCGCGAGCGGCGCATCGCGAGCACCCTGCAGCAGTCGATGCTCGCCCAGACGCTCCCCGATGTCGAAGGGGTGCAGATAGCCGCGTGCAGCCTGCCCGGCGCGCACGGGATGCAGGCGGGCGGCGACTGGTACGACGTGGTGGCCCTGCGCGACGGCAAGGTGGCGCTGGCGCTGGGCGACGTGATGGGCAAGGGGCTCGGCGCGGCGACGGCGATGGGCCAGCTGCGTACGGCACTGCGTGCGTACGCCCTGGTGGAGGGCGAGGACCCGGTGGCGGTGCTGACCGACCTCAACGCGCTCACCCAGAACATGGCGCTGACCGATATGACGACGGTCCTCTACATGACGGTGGATCCGGCCGAGCACGTGGCGCGGGTGGTCTCGGCCGGTCATCCGCCACCACTGCTGATCGACCAGTCGGGTGCCTCGTTCGTACGGGCGGGACAGGGCGTCCCGCTGGGCGTCGTGGACGACTGGCACGCGGAGGCGACGGAGGTGCCGCTGCCGCCGGGTGCGCTGCTCGTGATGTACACGGACGGTCTGGTGGAGCGGCGGGGCGAGGACCTGGGGACGGGGCTGGAGCGGCTGCGGCGTGCGGCGCTCAACGCCCCTTCCGAGGTGGGCGAGTTGTGCGCGCACCTGGTGGAGGAGTGCCTGGACGAGGGGGCGAACCCGGACGACGTGGCGATCCTGGCGGTGCGGGTCAGGTAGCGGTTGCGTACGCACACAGAAGGGCCTGTTCCGGTCGGTCGGAACAGGCCCTTCTGCGGGTTTGTGGCTGCCTACTCCATCATGTCTTCGATGTCGGCGGCGATCGGGTCGGCGTCGGTGCCGATGACGACCTGGATCGCGGTGCCCATCTTCACGACGCCGTGGGCGCCGGCCGCCTTGAGCGCGGCGTCGTCGACGAGCGCGGGGTCCTTGACCTCGGTACGCAGGCGGGTGATGCAGCCCTCGACCTCTTCGATGTTCTCGAGTCCGCCGAGCCCGGCGACGATCTTCTCAGCCTTGGTGGCCATATCTGACTCCTGAGTGTCTTTTCGTGGCCCGGCGATCCGGTCCGTTTCATCACGGTAACGCACGTTTGGACCACTTACGCGGGCGTTATGTGACCGTCCGTCACAGGATGGCGACTAGAGCACCGCCCCGTTGAACACAGTGGTCTACACCAGTGTACGGCCCGCCCCAGGAGGACGCCGATGAGCACCAATCCATCCGCCGCGCAGGTGCCCTGGTATCAGGGGCTTGTCGGTGGGCTGCAGAAGATGGGGCGCAGTCTGCAGCTCCCGATCGCCGTTCTGCCGGCGGCAGGCATCCTCAACCGGCTGGGCCAGGACGACGTCTTCGGTCCGACGGGCCTGGGCTGGAACAACGTGGCCAAGGTCTTCGCCGGAGCGGGTGGTGCACTGCTCGACTCCTCCCTCGGCATGCCGCTGCTGTTCGCGGTGGGTGTCGCGATCGGCATGGCGAAGAAGGCGGACGGTTCCACCGCCCTCGCGGCCGTGACCGGCTTCCTCGTCTACTACGCGATCCTGCAGAAGTTCCCCACCGACTGTGCGGACGGCGCGGTCATCGCCGGCAACCAGTGCGTGGACTACGCGGCCAAGACGGCATCGGCGGCGGGCTTCCAGAACCCCGGAGTCTTCGGCGGCATCATCATCGGCCTGCTCAGCGCCTTCTTCTGGCAGCGCTACCACCGCGTGAAGCTGGTCGACTGGCTCGGCTTCTTCAACGGCCGTCGCCTCGTCCCGATCATCATGGCGGGCATCGCACTGTGCTTCGCGGTGATCTGCCTCTGGGTGTGGCCGCCGGTCGGTGACGCGCTGACGTCGTTCGCCCAGTGGATGTCGGACCTGGACTGGGTCGGTTCGGGCATCTTCGGTGTCGCCAACCGTGCACTGCTCGTCATCGGCATGCACCAGTTCCTGAACACCTTCATGTGGTTCCAGTTCGGCGACTTCACCAAGCCGGACGGCACCGTGGTGCACGGTGACATCACCCGCTTCCTGGCGGGCGACCCGACGGCGGGACAGTTCACCTCGGGCTTCTTCCCGATCATGATGTTCGCCCTCCCGGCGGCCGCGATGGCGATCGCGCACTGCGCGAAGCCGCACCGCCGCAAGGAGATCACCGGCATGATGATCTCGGTGGCCCTGACCTCCTTCGTCACGGGTGTCACCGAGCCGATCGAGTACTCGTTCCTCTACATCGCCCCGCTGCTGTTCGCGATCCACGCGGTCCTGACCGGTGTCTCGATGGCGGTCACCTGGGCGCTGGGCGTGCACGACGGGTTCAGCTTCTCGGCAGGGTTGATCGACTACGTCATCAACTGGAGCCTCGCCACCAAGCCATGGATGATCATCCCGATCGGCCTGGTCTTCGCGGCGGTCTACTACGCGCTGTTCCGGTTCGTCATCACCAAGTTCAACCTGAAGACACCGGGCCGTGAGGACGACGAAGTCGCGGAGCAGATGGAGCGCGACAACGTGAAGTAACAGACGGACGGCTTCAGCCTCCCGTCATCCGGAAGTCCCAGTTCCGTAAAGGACTGGGGCTTTTCGGTGTTTCTGGTGCGGTGTGTCCAGCCCCACAGATATGAGGGGGTTCCTTTATTCCGCCTTCACCATGTACAACAGGTCTACACCACTGAGTGGTGTAGACCACCTGGATGCTGCTCCGTCCCCCGACGTCCGCAGGCAGCACCCCGGCGTACATGGAGGAAGTTGATGAGTACGGCCACCGCTACGGCGGCTCCCGCAAAGAAGCGGGGATCGGGCCTGTTCCAGGGCCTGCAGAAGGTCGGTCGCAGCTTGCAGCTGCCGATCGCTGTCCTGCCGGCGGCAGGCCTCATGGTCCGTCTGGGCCAGCCGGACGTCTTTGGCGCCGACGGTCTCGGCTGGGACAAGGTCTCCGCGGTCTTCGGCAACGCGGGCGGTGCCATCACCGGCGCCCTGCCGATCCTGTTCTGCATAGGCGTGGCGATCGGTTTCGCCAAGAAGGCCGACGGCTCCACCGCGCTCGCCGCGGTCGTCGGATTCCTCGTCTACAGCAAGGTGCTGCAGGCCTTCCCGGTCCACGAGGCAGTCGTCAACACGACGGCGAACAAGGGCGTCGACGTCGCAGCGGTCTTCAACGACCCCGGCGTCCTGGGCGGCATCATCATGGGTCTGCTCACCGCGGTCCTGTGGCAGCGGTTCCACCGCACCAAGCTCGTCGACTGGCTCGGCTTCTTCAACGGCCGCCGTCTCGTCCCGATCATCATGGCCTTTGTCGGCGTCGCTGTCGGCGTCTTCTTCGGTCTGGTCTGGGAGCCCGTCGGTGAGGGCATCACCCACTTCGGCAACTGGATGACCAGCCTCGGCTCCGGTGGCTCCGCCCTCTTCGGCGGCGTCAACCGTGCCCTCATCCCGGTCGGCATGCACCAGTTCGTCAACACGGTCGCCTGGTTCCAGATCGGTGACTTCACCAACTCCGCCGGCGACGTCGTCCACGGCGACATCACCCGCTTCATGGCCGGTGACCCCTCGGCCGGCATGTACACCTCGGGCTTCTTCCCGATCATGATGTTCGGCCTCCCGGCCGCCGCGCTCGCCATGGCGCACACCGCCCGTCCCGAGCGCCGCAAGGCCGTCCTCGGCATGATGATCTCGATCGGTCTGACCTCGTTCGTCACCGGTGTGACCGAGCCCATCGAGTTCTCGTTCATGTTCATCGCGCCGCTGCTGTACGTGGTCCACGTGCTGCTCACCGCCGCGTCGATGGCCATCACCTGGGGCCTCGGTGTCCACGACGGCTTCAACTTCTCGGCCGGTCTCATCGACTACGCCCTGAACTGGAACCTCGCGACCAAGCCATGGATGATCATCCCGATCGGGCTCTGCTTCGCAGCGCTCTACTACGTGATCTTCCGGTTCGCGATCGTCAAGTTCGACCTCAAGACCCCGGGCCGCGAGCCCGAGGAGGAGATCGAGGACCTCACCAAGGCGTAAGCCTCGGGCAGTGTCATGACGAAGGGCCCCGGAACCACTTGGTTCCGGGGCCCTTCGCGTGGGCGCGTACGCCTCAGATCTCGTACACCGCGCCGGGAACGGCCAGTTCGGCCTCTCCCCCGTACACCGCACGCGCATCCGCCAGGTTCCGCTCCGCGTCCGTCCACGGCGGGATGTGGGTCAGCACCAGGCGGCCCGCCTTCGCGCGCTCCGCGTGGGCGCCCGCCTCGCGGCCGTTGAGGTGCAGGTCGGGGACGTCCTCCTTGCCGTGCGTGAAGGAGGCCTCGCAGAGGAACAGGTCGGTTCCGTCGGCCAGTTCGTGCAGGCTGTCGCAGACTCCCGTGTCGCCGGAGTACGTGAGGGACTTGCCGTCGTGCTCGATGCGGATGCCGTACGCCTCGACCGGGTGGCAGACCTTCTCGATGCGGACCGAGAAGGGGCCGATCTCGAAGGAGCCCGGCTTCAGGGTGTGGAAGTCGAAGACCTCGGCCATGGAAGTGGGCGAAGGAGTGTCGGCGTACGCCGTGGTCAGGCGCTGGTCGGCACCTTCGGGGGCGTACACGGGGATCGCGTCGCAGCGGCCGCCCTCGTGGCGGTAGTAACGGGCGACGAAGTACGCGCACATGTCGATGCAGTGGTCCGCGTGGAGATGGCTGAGGAAGATGGCGTCCAGGTCGTACAGACCGATGTGACGCTGCAGCTCGCCGAGGGCGCCGTTGCCCATGTCGAGGAGCAGCCGGAAGCCGTCGGCCTCTACGAGGTAGCTCGAGCAGGCCGATTCCGCGGAAGGGAACGACCCCGAGCAGCCGACGACAGTGAGCTTCATAGGGAGGGAACCTCCGTGGACGGGCAGGCGACGGGGGTTGAGCGTCTGTTGAGCGTAAGGCGCGAAAGGGGGGCTCGCTCCTTTGCGGCCTGCCGTTGTGGGGCAACTCACCTGCGTTGTCACCGGTTCGGGTGGAGGTAGCGTCAGCGGCATGGATACCTCTTGGTTGCTGGCGCTGATCGCCGTCGTACTGATCGCGCTCGTCGCCGCCGTCATCGACGGGCGGGGTCGGGCGGGCGGGGGCCGGAGGCCCGGCGGACGCACCCGGCCGCCGGGGAGGGCGCGGGGTCCACGCCAGACGGGAAGGAAGCGGCCGGGGCCCAAGCGGGCTCCTGTGGCAGGGGAGATCTGGTGGGCCAATGTGCCGTACGAGGACGGGCCCGGGGCCAAGGACCGGCCGTGTCTGGTGCTGTCGGTGCGGGGCGAACAGGTGCGGGTCGCGAAGATCACCAGCAAGTACCACGACGAGCGGCCCGGGGTGATTCCGCTGCCGCCTGGGGCTGTGGGTGATGCGCGGGGGCGGACCAGTTTCCTGGAGACCGATGAGCTGCGGGATGTCGCGGTGTGGGAGTTCCGGCGGCGGGTGGGGGTCGTGGACCCGACCCTGTGGGACCAGGTCCGCCACCTCGCGGGCTGACCGGGGGCGGGGGCCGCTGCGCGAGGCTCTCCCCCACCCCGCCCCTTCCCGAAACCGGGGCTTCGTCCCGGACCCCGGGCCCCGGTAAGCGGGGGCTTCGCCCCCTGCACCCCCCGATCGCGGCCCTGCGGCCGCTCGTCCTGAAGCGCCGGACGGGCTGCTGATTTTCCTACGCCCAGAGCTGTCCCTGCAGCGTCTCGATCGCCGCCTCCGTCGTCTCCGCCGTGTAGACGCCCGTCGACAAGTACTTCCAGCCGCCGTCGGCGACCACGAACACGATGTCCGCCGTCTCGCCCGCCGCGACCGCCTTCTTGCCCACACCGATCGCCGCGTGCAGCGCGGCCCCGGTGGAGACCCCCGCGAAGATCCCCTCCTGCTGGAGGAGTTCGCGGGTGCGGGTGACCGCGTCGGCCGAGCCCACCGAGAAGCGTGTGGTCAGGACCGAGGCGTCGTAGAGCTCCGGGACGAAGCCCTCGTCGAGGTTGCGCAGGCCGTAGACCAGGTCGTCGTAGCGCGGTTCGGCCGCGACGATCTTGATGCCCTCCACGTTCTCGCGGAGGTAGCGGCCCACCCCCATCAGCGTGCCCGTCGTGCCCAGGCCCGCCACGAAGTGCGTGATGGAGGGGAGGTCGGCGAGGATCTCGGGGCCCGTGGTGGCGTAGTGGGCGCCCGCGTTGTCCGGGTTTCCGTACTGGTAGAGCATCACCCAGGTCGGGTTCTCCGCCGCCAGTTCCTTGGCCACCCGTACCGCCGTGTTGGAGCCGCCCGCCGCGGGGGACGAGATGATCTCCGCGCCCCACATCGTGAGCAGGTCGCGGCGCTCCTGGGAGGTGTTCTCCGGCATGACGCAGACGATGTTGTAGCCCTTGAGCTTGGCCGCCATCGCGAGCGAGATGCCGGTGTTGCCGCTGGTGGGCTCCAGGATCGTGCAGCCGGGGGTCAACCGGCCGTCCTTCTCCGCCTGTTCGACCATGTGGAGCGCGGGGCGGTCCTTGATCGAGCCGGTGGGGTTGCGGTCCTCCAGCTTGGCCCAGATGCGGACGTCGTCCGACGGGGACAGGCGCGGGAGGCGCACCAGCGGGGTGTTTCCTACGGCGGCCAGGGAACTGTCGTAGCGCATCGGGCTCAGACCATGCCGCCGGCCACGGCCGGAAGGATCGTGACGTTGTCGCCGTCGGTGAGCTTGGTGGAGATGCCGTCGAGGAAGCGGACGTCCTCGTCGTTGAGGTAGACGTTCACGAAGCGGCGGAGCTTCTCGCCGTCGACGATGCGCGCCTGGATGCCGTTGTGCCGGGTCTCGAGGTCGTCGAGCAGGTCGGCGAGGGTGGCGCCGCTGCCCTCGACGGCCTTGGCGCCGTCGGTGTAGGTGCGGAGGATGGTCGGGATGCGGACCTCGATGGCCATGGCTGGACTCCAGTCGGGAGGAGAGGGAAGGCGGGGGCGCGCACGGCTGGGCCGCGGGGCGGTGCTTGTGGTGCGTGGGCGGGCGGGGCCGGGCTCACACTTCGGCGCGGCAGCAACACATGGCGCTCGACAGTCGGCACAGGTCGACGTGGAGGCGCGCAACGAGCAGCAGCGTGCCCGGCGTCTTTTCGCTCACGTCGTGGAGAACCATGCGCTCATCGTATCGATTCCCGGTCCTGATTTCGGAGTCGCGTCTTGAGGGGTGGGACGGAAGCGTCCAATTAGTGGACGATCTTGATTTCTTCCTCCGTGACCTCGCCGTCGACGATGCGGTACGAGCGGAACTGGAAGGGGCCCGCGTCGTCCGCGTCCGCCGTGGAGACCAGGACATAGTGGGCGCCCGGCTCGTTCGCGTAGGTGATGTCCGTGCGCGAGGGATAGGCCTCGGTCGCCGTGTGCGAGTGGTAGACGATCACCGGCTCCTCGTCGCGGTCGTCCATGTCGCGGTAGAGCTTGAGGAGGTCCGCCGAGTCGAACTCGTAGAAGGTCGGCGAGCGGGCGGCGTTCAGCATGGGGATGAAGCGCTCGGGGCGGCCCTCCCCCACCGGGCCCGCGACGACGCCGCAGGCCTCGTCGGGGTGGTCGGCGCGCGCGTGCGCCACGATCTGGTCGTGGAGGGTCCGGGTGATGGTCAGCATGCCGAGAAGGATAAGCAAACGGGCCGCCGCGTACCGGATTCCGGTACGCGGCGGCCCATCTGGTGAGATGCCGCGGTGTCAGCCGCGCTTGGCGAAGGCCGCGCCCTGGGGGCTGCGCTTCTTCAGTACGACGTACGAGACGGCCAGTATCGCGCCCCACACCGGAGCGGCGTAGAGGGAGACCCTGGCGTCCTTGTCGATGCCCATGAGGACGATCACCATCAGGATGAAGGCGAGCGCGAAGCCGCTGGTCCACAGGCCGCCCGGTGCGCGGAACGTGGAGACGGGCAGTTCGCCGCGGTCGGACTTCAGGCGGTAGCGCATCTGGCAGACCAGGATGACGATCCAGGCCCACATGCCGGAGATGGTGGCGAAGGAGACGACGTAGTTGAACGCCTCGCCGGGCCACTGGTAGTTGATCCAGACGCCGACCATCATCAGCGCGGCCGAGACCGTGGTGCCGATCAGCGGGGTGCCGGACTTGGTGAGCCTGGTGAAGGCCTTCGGGCCCTGGCCGTTGAGCGCGAGGTCGCGCAGCATGCGGCCGGTGGAGTACATGCCCGAGTTGCAGGAGGAGAGCGCCGCGGTCAGTACGACGAAGTTGACGATGCCCGCGCCCGCGGCCATGCCCATCTTGTCGAAGGCGTCGACGAACGGGCTCCTGCCCGCCGCGAAGTTCGTCCACGGCACGACCGAGAGGATCATGATCAGCGCGCCGACGTAGAAGACGGCGATGCGCCACGGGACGGTGTTGATGGCCTTGGGGAGGACCGTCTTGGGGTCCTTGGACTCGCCCGCCGTGACGCCGACCAGTTCGACGGCGAGGAACGCGAACATGACCATCTGCAGGGTCATGAGGGTCGAGCCGATGCCGTGCGGGAAGAAGCCGCCGTCCGACCACAGGTGGGTCACGGAGGCGGTGTCACCGGCGTCGGAGAAGCCGAGGGTGAGGATGCCGGCGCAGATCAGGATCATGCCGACGATCGCGGTGACCTTGACCATGCTGAACCAGAACTCGAGCTCGCCGAAGAGCTTCACGGAGATCAGGTTCACGCCGTAGAGGATGACCGTGAAGACGAGGGCGGAGAGCCACTGGGGGATGTCCCACCAGTACGTCATGTACGTGGCCGCCGCGGTGACCTCGGTGATGCCGGTGACGACCCAGAAGAGCCAGTACGTCCAGCCGGTCACGAAGCCCGCGAAGGGGCCGATGAACTCGCGTGCGTATTCGGAGAAGGATCCGGCCACGGGGCGGTACATGAGGAGCTCGCCGAGCGCCCGCATGATGAAGAAGATGACGAGGCCCGCGATGGCGTAGGCGAGGATCAGGCTGGGGCCGGCCTTGGAGATGCCCTTGCCCGCTCCGAGGAAGAGCCCGGTGCCGATCGCGCCGCCGATGGCGATCATCTGGATCTGGCGGGCGCCTAGCCCGCGCTGGTAGCCGCCGTCGCCGTCGGAGTCTTCGGCCTCACTGCTGTCGTGGACCTGATCGACCTGCACTGAGGTCATGGTGATGCGCCTTTCTCCATGCCGACCCGGCCGTACTCGCGTACTGGCTCGGACCGACTGTGACGATCCTTGAGGGATGTGGATGGAGTGCCGCCGGCGGTCTGCCGGCTGTAGCGCCCTCGGGGAACAGGGGTGGCGTCCCCGAGCGGTCGAGAAGATTTACCACGGCCTCATAAGTGATCATCTTGGGCACATGTGGCGCACACCACTGGAAGAACCAGACAAAGCGGCATTACCGCAGCAAAGGTCTTTGCAGTAGTGACGTGATCGTTATGCGGAATTGAGGGTCCGCTGAGCGAACAGCGCCTTACGGCATGAGCGTTTCGATCAAGGTCTCCTGGAGCGCCCCGAGCCACAGATACGCCATCACCATCGGCTTGCGCGGGTCGTCGTCCGGGAGCCGGTAGAGCCCGCGGTCGTCCTCGTCGTCGGAGACCTCCAGCCGGGTCCCGATCGTCAGGCGCAGGTCATTGAAGGCGCCGAGCCAGTGGAGCGAGTCCTCGGCGGAGAGGGTGACGTCGGATGCGCCGGCCGCGTCCAGGGTGCGGATCATCGCGAGCGCGTCCTCGCGCTTGCGGGTGCGCAGGTCGTTCTCCGTGAAGCGCCTGAACTCGGCGGAGTGCTCCGGGTTCTCCTCGCCGTACGCATCCGGGAACAGTCGGGCCAGCGCCGGGTCCGACGGGGGTTCGCTGGGCCCTTCGGCGAAGAGCGCCGCCAGGGGGTCCTCGCCCTCGGCCGGTTCGTCGCCGGGGCCGACCAGTTCGAGGAGCTGCACGGCGAGCGAGCGCAGGATGGAGATCTCCACCTCGTCGAGCTCGACGGTCGCGCCGCCGCCGGGGACGGGTTCGAACTGCCCGGCCATCAGTTGCGGTCCTGGGTCATCGTCGCCCACAGTCCGTACCCGTGCATGGCCTGCACATCGCGTTCCATCTCCTCGCGGCTGCCGCTGGAAACGGCGGCCCGGCCCTTTTGGTGCACGTCGAGCATCAGCTTGTGGGCCTTGCCCTTGGAGTAGCCGAAGTAGCTCTGGAACACATAGCTGACGTAGCTCATGAGGTTCACGGGGTCGTTGTGGACGAGCGTCACCCAGGGGACGTCGGGTTCGGGGACGGCGAAGGTTTCCTCCGACTCGGCCGATTCGGGACGTTCGATCTCTACGGGAGCGACACTCACCCCTCCCATGCTGCCACCACGGGGAGGGCACCGCACACATGGGCCCCTAGATCTCGTCACTCTGACGAGATAGGGGTAGCATCCGTCCTATGAACACTGCGGACCTTGGACTGCCGGTGGATGTTCCGTCGACAGCCCTTTTCACGGACCAGTACGAGCTGACCATGCTCCAGGCCGCCCTCAAGGCCGGCACCGCCGAGCGGCGCTCCGTCTTCGAGGTCTTCACCCGCCGGCTGCCCGAGGGGCGGCGCTACGGCGTCGTGGCGGGCACGGGCCGGGTCCTGGACGCTGTCGAGAACTTCCGGTTCGACGAGCCAGTGCTCGCCTTTCTGCGCGAGAACGGCATCGTCGACGCTCCGACCGCCGAGTGGCTCGCCTCGTACCGCTTCAGCGGCGACATCTGGGGCTACCCGGAGGGCGAGGTGTACTTCCCCGGCTCCCCCCTGATGCGGGTCGAGGGGTCGTTCGCGGAGTGCGTGCTCCTCGAGACCGTGATCCTGTCCATCCTCAACCACGACTCGGCGATCGCCGCCGCGGCCTCCCGGATGTCGGCCGCCGCGGGCGGGCGGCCGCTGATCGAGATGGGCGCGCGGCGCACGCACGAGCTGGCGGCCGTGGCCTCCGCGCGGGCCGCGTACGTGGGCGGCTTCTCCACGACGTCGGATCTGGCCGCCGGTTTCCGGTACGGAATCCCGACCGTGGGCACCAGCGCGCACGCCTTCACCCTGCTCCACGACAGCGAGCGGCACGCCTTCACGGCGCAGGTCGACTCGCTCGGGCGCGGGACGACGCTGCTCGTGGACACCTACGACGTCAAGGAGGCCGTACGGACGGCCGTCGAGGTCGCCGGGACCGATCTGGGCGCGGTGCGCATCGACTCCGGTGACCTGCTGCTCGTCGCGCACAAGGTGCGGCAGCAGCTGGACGCGATGGGGGCCACCGCGACGAAGATCGTGGTCACGTCGGATCTGGACGAGTACGCGATCGCCTCGCTGGCGGCCGCGCCCGTGGATGCGTACGGCGTCGGCACGCAATTGGTGACCGGCAGCGGGCACCCGACCTGCTCGATGGTCTACAAGCTGGTGGCGCGTGCCGCCTCGGCCGACCCCTCGGACCCGCTGGTTTCGGTCGCCAAGAAGTCGATGGGCGGCAAGTACTCGGTCGGCGGCCGCAAGTGGGCCGCGCGGCGTACGGACGCGGAGGGCTTCGCGGAGGCGGAGGTCGTCGGCACCGGGCCCGTACCGGCCGAGCTGGTGGACAGCCAGCTCCTGGTCGAGCTCGTCAAGGGCGGCGAGGTCGTGGCACGTGAGCCGCTGGACGCGGTGCGCGAGCGGCACCTGGCGGTGCGGGCGACGCTGCCGATGTCGGCGATCCAGCTCTCCCGGGGCGAGCCGGTCATCCCGACCGAGTACGCCTGACCCTCGCGGCACGGGGGCTGACGCTCGCCCCAAATGCCCACTGCCGCAGGGGCGTTGGAGTCTCTACGCTGGACTCGCCGCCCGCTGTCCGCGCACTGTCCGCCCTCTTTCTCCCGATGAACCTCCGATGAAGGACACCGCCCATGCACCGCGCCTTGATCGTCGTCGATGTGCAGAACGACTTCTGCGAGAACGGGTCCCTGGCCGTCGCGGGCGGTGCGGATGTCGCCGCCGCGATCACCGACCTGATCGGGCAGGCGCCGGCCTGCTACCGGCACGTGGTCGCCACGCGTGACCACCACGTGGACCCCGGTGACCATTTCTCGCAGAACCCGGACTACGTCCACTCCTGGCCCGTGCACTGCGTCGCCGGGACGGAGGGCGTCGGCTTCCACCCGAACTTCGCGCCGGTCGTCGCCTCGGGGGCGATCGACGCGGTCTTCGACAAGGGTGCGTACGCGGCTGCGTACAGCGGCTTCGAAGGGCTCGACGAGAACGGCCAGACGCTGGCGGACTGGCTTCGGGCGCGGGAGGTGAGCGCGGTGGACGTGGTGGGCATCGCCACGGATCACTGCGTGCGGGCCACGGCGCTGGATGCGGTGCGGGCCGGGTTCGCGGCCCATGTGCTCCTTGACCTCACGGCGGGGGTCGCCGAGGAGACCACGGAGCGGGCGCTGGAGGAGATGCGGGGCGCGGGCGTCGAGCTGAGCGGTAAGCCGGTGGTGTGAGCGGGGGCGGCGTCGCCTTCGGGGGCTCCGCCCCCGGACCCCCGCTCCTCAATCGCCGGAGGGGCTCTATTTCGCCATCCTGAGCGCCCTTATCGGGTGCCACAGCTCCTCCGCGGCCTCCGGTGCCGTGCGCCAGATCAGGCCGTCCGGGTGGTGCAGCACCGCCGTGATCTCGTCCGGTGTCGGCGGCTGGCTGTTGCCGCGCAGGTAGACCGCTCGCAGGCCCAGGTTCCGCAGCCTCGTCAGGGCGCGGGCGCGGTTGCCCGCGTGCACCAGTATGCGGATCCTGTGGTCGTCGACCGGAAGCGTGAGGGCGACCACCACGCTGCCGCCCGGAAGTCTGGCGAATCCTCCACCAGGCATGTCATTCATCTCCCCCGTGAGACGTCGCGTCAATAAGGCTTCGTAGGACGCACCTAAACACGATCGGCCGCCACCCCGCTAGAGGGCGACGGCCGATCATGGTTTGACCTGCGGTTATGCGATTCAGCGGTGTGAAGCACCGACCGAAACGGTGATCGTCGAGCCGCTCAGCGGCTGGTTGACGACCGTGATCCGGGTGTTCGTGTCAGTAACCTTCACGCTTCCCGTCTTGTTCTCCTCGTACCAGTAGGTGCCCTTGTGGTCGTCGAAGACCGGGACGCCCAGCTGCGGCGCGATGCGGGTCGCCACATCGGCCTTGTGGAGGGTGAAGCCGGGAACCGGGTACCAGCCGAAGGCCGCGTCGAACGGCTGGATCTTGTTGCGGAGCACCGTGCCGTCCGCCCACTTCAGCGGCTTGGCGTGCGCGTCGATCGGCAGGATCAGGCCCTGGCCGGGGTGCGCGCTGACGTTGTTGTCCGCCTGCGAGGTGTCCCACTGCCAGATGACCAGACCGGGACGGTAGGAGTAGTACTCCACCCAGTCCGGACGCGTCGTGGCGAACCCGAAGTTGTACGGGCCGACCTTCAGCGTCTGGTCGTAGCTGACGTACTGGCGGTTCTCGGCGATGTAGTACTGCGGGTAGTCGTTGGTGAACGACTCACCGATGCGCGAAAAGCCCTTCGCCGTCCAGCCGTTGTCGTCGCCCTCGGCGTTGTCCGTGAAGAGCGCCGCACCGTCCGCGGTGACCGAGATCGCGTCGGCCGCGAAGCCCTTCTGGGCCACGCCGCCGTCCGAGGTGTAGCGGAAGCGGACGTCGATCTTCTTGCCGGCGTAGGCGTTGAGCGGGTACGAGAGCTTCTTGTACGCGCCCGAGACGTCGGTCAGGGCCGGCTGGTCGCTGCCGTCACGGGTGATCGTGGCGCCGTCGGCGGTGCCGTCGATCGGCGTCCAGTTGGCGCCGCCGTCCGTGGAGACCTCGGTGTAGAGGTAGTCGTAGTCCTTCTCGATGTCCCACCAGCCCGAAAGGTCCAGGGAGGCCGACGTCTTGCCCGTCAGGTCGACGGAGCGCGTCAGGGTGTTGTTGAGGTTGTCACCCATGCCGCTCCACCACTGCTTGGAGCCCTCGGCGGGCTTCACGACGGTGGTGGTGACTGCCTTGTCGGGCAGCGAGACGACGAGCGCCTGCGGGTTCTTGGTGTTGTACTCCGAAACGCCCAGCTTGTGCGTGGAGTTGGTGGCCGCCTTGGCCTTGTCGTAGTCGAGCCAGCCCAGCTGCAGCTTGTCCCAGGCGGTCATGTCGCCCGGCAGGTTGCCGATCGCGTTCTGGGCGGTGCCCAGCCAGGAGCCCGCCGACATCAGGGACCAGAAACCGACCGAGTTCTCGGCGGTGTTGGTGGTGTCGTACAGGTCCGGGAGGCCCAGGTCGTGGCCGTACTCGTGCGCGAAGACGCCGAGGCCGCCGTTCTCGGGCTGCATCGTGTAGTCGCCGACCCAGATGCCGGTGGAACCGATCTCGGTGCCGCCGGCCTTGTTGTCGGCCGGGCCGGTCTTGCCGGCTCCGGTGCCGTAGGCGTAGCTGCGGTGCGCCCAGAGTGCGTCCGTGGCCTGGACGCCGCCGCCTGCGGACTCGTCCTCGCCGGCGTGCACGATCTGGAAGTGGTCGATGTAACCGTCCGGCTCGTTGAAGTTGCCGTCGCCGTCGTAGTCGTAGCGGTCCCACTGGTCGTACTGGGCGAGGTCCGCCTTGATCTGGGCGTCGGTCTTGCCCTGTGCCTTCTGGTCGGCCGCGTAGGCGGTGACGCCGTCGCGGACCAGGTCCATCACGTTGGCGCAGTTGCTGGCGCCGCAGTAGTTGGAGCCGTAACGGGCCTCGTTGTACGGGACCTTGACCCACGCGGAGACTTCACCGTCGACCGAGTAGCGGCCCGACGAGGTCTTCTCGTAGTAGGTCTTGAGGGAGTTGACTCCCTTGCCCGTACCGAAGTACAGGTCCGAGAAGTGCTTCTGGTTGTAGTCCGCCTGCCAGGCCGTGCTGTTGTCCTTCGCACGGTCCGGCGCGGCTATCTCGTTGTGCGCGGGGCCGGGGGCGCCGCCGTACTTCTTGACGGGCGGCTTGGGGCCGTCGCCGTCCGGGTCGAACATCGTGGTGTTGTCGACCTGGGTGCCGAACTCCGCGAGGACCGTGAAGATCTTGTCGGTCTTCTCGCGGCCGAGCTCGACGTACTTCTTGTCACTGAGCTTGACGACCTTGGAGGCGCCGCGCTGCTGCACCTGCTTGGAGCCGGATATGACCTGCTCGAGCGCGGCCTGGCGCTCCTTGTCCTGCTGCTTGCTGAACGGGCCGTCGAGGTCGTCCTTCTGGCCGTTCATGGTGCCCGGGTCACGGCGGTCGATGCCGGCCGGGGCCTTGTTGTCCGCCTGCGCCGAGCTCATCGCCGATCCGGTCGCGGCGGTCGCCGCGAGGGTGATGAGGACGGCGGTGGATCGCAACGCCCGTCTCTTCGTGGTCACTTAGAAGTTCCCCTCCTCCGTGGCGCAGGAGCGCCACGTGTCACATGTGACGCCATTTGACCGGAGGTGAGGAAGAAATAACAGATCTTGACGTGAGTGCGGTGACTGCATTATGCGAAAGGGCGTTCCGTTATCCGAACACGGTCACGACCTCCCGCCCATGCCCCCGCGCACCGCTCAACCGGCGCGTCCGTCTCGCCAGTTGGATGGCGGTATGACTCCGTGCGCCCCCCATGCCTCCCCACCGTGGGTTAGGTCACGCTTACCAAGCGTTCCGCTCGGGCATCCGTCGGAATAGAGTCGCTCGACGGAATGCTTTGCAGAGTCGAGACCGACTTGTTCCCTCATCGCTGTCCCGAGGACGGATATCGCCATGCCGCGTCCGACTGCCGCACAGCTCTCCTACGGTTCGGCCACCGTCATCTTCTCGACCGTCGCCATGCTCCTGCTCTCCCGCACGGAGACAGGCGTCGGCGTCGGCGTCATCGTCCTTGCCGCCCTGGTTCTCGGGCTGCTGGTCGCGCTGACCGTACCCATGCCGAAGGCGGCGCGCGCGGTCCTGGAAGACCACGCCGCCGCCTCCGTCCCACCTGCCCGGGTGCCGCAGCCCCGTACCTCCCGTACGGGTGCCGAGCGAGTCAGTGAGCCCTCGCTGCGGCGTTGAGTACTGAGCGTCCGGGGGCTGCTAGCCCGCCGACACCACCACGGTCTTGCCCGCCTTGTCGTGCAGGCCCTGCTTGTACGGCTTGTCGACGAAGCTCCAGCCGCCACAGATCAGGGTCCAGACGCACGCGCAGCAGAACACGGCGGGCAGCCAGAGCACCGCTGCCCGCACGAAGGCGGTCTGCATCGTGGGGATGGAGCCGTCGTTGAGGTTGGCGACCCGCAGCTTCATGACGCGCTTGCCGACGGTCTGACCCTGCTGCTTGACGGTCATGTAGACGTCGTAGCCGATGTAGAGCACCGCGGCGAGCACGCTCTGCGCGGCCTGGCGGCCGTAGTTGATGTGGTCCGTGTCGTACTTGAACCCGCCGAAGATGAGCAGGATCAGCCAGATGACCGCCGAGATGATCACGATGTCGATCAGCCGGGCCAGTACGCGCTTGCCGCTCTCGGCGAGCGGCGGCATCCCGGCGAGCGGGTCCGCGTCTCCGTAGCCCGCGCCGCCGCCGTAGGCGTTCGGGTCGTACGGCGGGGGCGGGGCGTTGTCGTACGGCGAACCGTACGGCGAACCGGACGGCGGGCCCTGGGGCGGTGGAGGCGGCGGGGGCGTCTGGGACGCGCCGTACGGGTCGCCCGACGGCGGAGTGTTGTCCTGCGGCTTCTTGAGGAACGGGTCGTCCTCGGGCGGCTGGGTGCTCATGGCCCGAGTCGAACGCGACCCGGGCCCCGACGCCATCCGGTCGAGGCCGTACGAGTGACGAGCTGTCAGCTCGCCGCGACGAAGGTCCCGGCCGCCTTGTCGTGCCAGCACTGGCGCCACGGGCGGTCGAAGAGGCACCACAGGACGTTGAGGACGCCGATGGCGATCAGCCCCAGGACCCCGTAGACCAGCCAGCGGCGCAGCGCCGCGGCGAAACCGGGGGGCTCGTGCGACTCGATGCCCCGTACGTCGAGACCGCAGAGCTTCTTGCCCAGCGTGCGGCCCCATTTGCCGGTCGGTACGGCCTCGTACAGCACGCCGAGGACCAGGAAGGCCCCGAGCACGATGCCGAGGTACGTCGCCGTGGTCCCGTCGAGCAGCCAGACCGTGACGGTCTGGCCGGAGAGCTTGGCCTCGTCGATCTTGGCGTTGATGTGGTCGGTGGCCTTGGTGACGAAGGGGGCCGCGATCGCGCCGACGGCCGCGCCCAGGACGAGCGTGTCGATCAGCCGGGCGGCCAGGCGCTTGCCGAGACCGCCGGGCCGGGCGTTGGACTGGGCCTGGGCGAGCTGCGCGAAGGGGTCGAGGGTCGGGGGCTTCCAGGGGGCGGCCTGCTGGGACCCGCCCTGCTGCGCTCCCGCCTGCTGGGGCCCGGGCTGCTGCGGCGCCTGCTGCTGGACGTCGGGCTGGGCCAGCTGATGGACCTGCTGCGCCCAGGACGCCGCACCGCCGCCGGGGCCGGGCGTCGTGGGTGAGTTCAGCGCCTCGGGGTGGGGCTGCTGGGGCTGGGGCGGTACGGGGAGCGGGGCGGGCTGCGCCTGGGCGGGGGCCGGCTGCTGCGGGGCGGACGGGGCCTGCCCCTGCGGGAGCGACCGGATGGCCATGGTGCCGTCGGTGCGGTTCGTGGCGGCGGACGCGCCCCGGGGGCGCACGGCGCGGATCGCGGTGGTGCGGTCGGGCTCGGGTTCCGGACTCTGCGCGGGCTCCGGCTCGGGGCGCTGGACGCGCCGGATCAGGGCCGTGCCTTCCGAGGCCGGCTGCCGTACGGGAGGAAGCGCGGCCGGGGTCGGCGACGCCGGGAGCGCGGCTGCCTGCTGTTGGGCCGCCTGCTGCTGGGCCGGAGTCTGGGCCGCTCCGCGCGGGTCCTGTGCGGGAGCCTGCGACGGCACGGGGCCGCCCCAGGAGACCCGCTGGTCGCGCTCGCCGCCGAATCCGGTCTGCCGTGCGGTGTCGGCCTGCCAGGCGGAGGCGGGCTCCTGCCGGCTGTCGTACTCCGGCTCCTCGTCGAGGAACATCGGCCCGGTCTCCTCCGCCGGAGGAACGGCGGGTGCGGGCGCGGGTGCGGGCGCGGCAGCAGGTGCGGACGTGCCGGTGGGCGCGGCCGGCGGCGCCTCGCCGTCGGTCGGCGCGGGACGGCTCGTACCGGGGACCCAGGACCCACCGTTCCAGAAGCGGACATATCCCGGAATTGAGGGATCCGGATAGTAGCCGGGTGTGGGGCTGCCGTCTCCGGTGGCCGGGGTGGGGGCGCTCATCACCGTGGTCCCGTATCTCCTAGAGGCCTTGTTTCAAAGGACCACATCTATCAGACCGCTGTGCACCGGCGGGCCGGTCCTGCCGTATGCGCCACTTTCCGGGCATCGGAAAGTTTCCTGAAATCAGTCCCGAAACCCGCGTAATGAACTCCGGCCTGCGCGCTCTCACCTGTAGCGGCCCGCTCCGGGCCCGCACAGGACGAGAGGAACCCGCGTCATGAACACCGTCGTCGAACGCGAACTCGAGCTCAAGCTGGTGCTGTCGCCCGAGCGCAGCATCCCCGTGCCGGCCAGGCTGACGTATCGCACGGACGATCCGTACGCCGTGCACATCAGCTTCCACATCGCCTCCGACACCCCCGTCAACTGGACCTTCGCGCGCGAGCTGCTCGTCGAGGGGGTCTTCCGGGCGTGCGGTCACGGCGATGTGCGGATCTGGCCGACCAAGGTCGAGGCGCGCAACGTCATCTGCATCGCCCTGACCTCCCCGGACGGGGACGCTCTGCTCGAAGCGCCCTCGGCGCAGGTCTCCGCCTGGATGGAGCGCACCCTGCGGATCGTGCCTCCGGGTTCGGAGACCGCGCAGCTCGGGATCGACGAGGGGCTGGCGGAGCTGCTCGCTCCGCTGCCCGCCGACGATCTCTGGCTGCGGGACCCCTGGCCCTCCGACGAGTCTGCCCCGGAGGAGGGTGCGTGAGACGCGGCCGTGTACGGCCTGCGGCGGGCTCAGAAGACCTTGCCCGGGTTGAGCAGTCCCAGGGGGTCGAAGGCGGCCTTGATGCCCTGGTGCAACTCGACCGAGACCGGGCCCAGTTCGCGGGCCAGCCACTCCTTCTTCAGTACGCCCACGCCGTGTTCGCCGGTGATCGTGCCGCCGAGTTCCAGACCGAGCGCCATGATCTCGTCGAAGGACTCGCGGGCCCTGCGGGACTCGTCGGCGTCCTCGTGGTCGAAGCAGACCACCGGGTGTGTGTTGCCGTCGCCCGCGTGGGCGCAGACGCCGATGGTGAGGTCGTACTTCTCGGCGATGACCGCCGTGCCTTCGATCATCGCTCCGAGCTGTGAGCGCGGCACACAGACGTCGTCGATCATCGTGGCCGACTTGACGGTCTCCAGCGCCGTGAGGGACATCCGGCGTGCCTGCAGGAGGAGTTCGGACTCGGCGGCGTCCTCGGCGGGGACGACCTCGGTGGCTCCGGCGGCCGCGCAGAGCGCGCCGACGGCTCCCAGGTCGGCGGCGGCGTCGGGGGTGTCGAAGGCCGCGAGGAGGAGGGCCTCGGTGGTCTCGGGGAGTCCCATCTGCGCCATCTTGTTGACGGCCTGGATGGTGGTGCGGTCCATGAGTTCGAGGAGTGACGGGGTGTGCCCCTCCTCCATGATCCGGCAGACGGCGTCGCAGGCGGCGGCCGCGGAGGGGAACTCGGCGGCGAGCGCCAACTGCCTGGGCGGGGCGGGCTTGAGGGCGAGTACGGCGCGGACGACGATGCCCAGGCTGCCCTCGGAGCCGACGAACAGCCGCGTGAGGTCGTAGCCCGCCACACCCTTGGCCGTACGGCGGCCCGTGCTCAGCAGCCGGCCGTCGGCGAGCACGACATCGAGGCCCAGTACGTACTCGGCCGTCACTCCGTACTTCACACAGCACAGCCCGCCCGATGCCGTGCCGATGTTGCCGCCGATGGTGCACATCTCCCAGCTGGAGGGGTCCGGCGGGTAGTAGAGGCCCTGCTCGGCGACGGCGCGTGAGAGGACGGCGTTCACGACGCCGGGCTCGACGACCGCGATCCGGTCGACGGTGCTGATCTCCAGGATGCGGTCCATCTTGGTGAGCGAGAGGACGATGCAGCCGTCGCTGGCGTTCGCCGCCCCGGAGAGGCCCGTGCGGGCGCCCTGCGGGACGACGGGGACGCGCAGGGCCGTTGCCGTGCGCATGACGTGCTGGACCTGCTCGACGGTGCGCGGGAGCACCACGACGGCGGGGGTGCCGGACTCGCAGAAGCTCGCCATGTCGTGTGCGTACGAGGCCATGACGTCCGGGTCGGAGATCAGCGTCTCTGCGGGAAGGCCCGTGCGCAGCTGGTCGAGAAGATCATTCATGCCTCCAGCCTCGCACCCGCAGCCATCGGTGTGAACCTCCCCGTTCCTGCTCTCTCAGGGCCAGCTGTCGATCACACACAGACGCAAGGTGATCAAGCCCGAAGACATATGGATCGAGGAGCAGAGAAACATGAACAAACTCAGACCTGGAACCCTGCGGAGATCGGTCCGGCACACCGCCCTGACGGCCGTCGCAGGGACCGTGCTGGCCACCGGCATCATCGCCGGCCCCGGCACCGGCAGCCCCGAGGCCGCGAGCCATGTGGACGCTCCGACCGTCGCGGGCGACCCGGCCGTCGACGGGACCGACCTGTACGCCTTCACCAGCCCGGACGCCCCGGACACCGTCACCTTCATCGCCAACTACCACCCGGTCATCCCGCCGGGGAACCCTGCGGGCTTCGAGCCGTTCGCGACCCGTACGCACTACGACATCAACATCGACGCGTCGGGCGACGGCAGGCCCGAGACCACCTACCGCTGGGACTTCTGGGACGAGGACCTGCGCGCGTTCTCGGTCGGCGGCGCCGCCTTCGGCCGGGTCGCCTCCCTGGACTCGCCCAACCTGAAGTTCCGTCAGCACTACTCGCTGAAGCGGATCGCGCAGGGGCACGAGGAGGTTCTCGTACGGGACCACGTCGCCGCCCCGCCGCACGCGGGCCTCGTCCAGATGCCCGACTACGGGGCGCTGCGCACCGAGGCCACCACCGCCCTGAAGGGCGGCGGCCGGACCATGGCCGGGCAGTCCGCGGACTCCTTCATCTTCAACGCCGGGGTCTTCGCCCTGCTCAAGGCCGGTGCGCCGGTGCTGCCCCCGGTCAACCCGACGGTCCTCACCAACGTCGACACCATCGCGCTGCAAGTACCCAAGAGCGAGGTCGCGCTCGGCGGGAACCCCGCCCGCAACCCGGTGATCGGCGTCTGGTCCACGGCGGCCAGGCACTCGCTGGATCTGAGCAAGGACCTGCGCAAGGACCTGCGCAGGGGCGCGGGGACCTACCGGCAGGTGGGACGGATGGGCAATCCCTTCTTCGGCGAGAGCCTCTTCCAGGACGGGCTGCCGACCGGCACCCGCGGCGGGCAGGCCGACCGGTTCAACTGGGCGACGCCCGACAGCGACCACAAGGACGCCGGTCTGATGAAGGCCGTGCGGGACCCGGACACCCCCGTGCCGTACACCGGCTCCACGGCTGGATCCCGGTGCCCGCCGTCCCGCGCACGGACATCGAGGAGCTGTTCCTCACCGGCATCCCCGGAATCAACTCGCACAGCATGAACCAGGACGCGTCCGGCCTGGTGCCCGCCGAGGAACTGCGGCTGAACCTGAACACCCCGGCGCGCGCGAAGACCAGCCCGCTGGGACTGCTCGGCGGTGACCCGCAGGGATGGCCCAACGGGCGCCGGCCCGCCGACGACATCGTGCCGGTCATCTTCCGGATGCTGATGGGCGAGCCCGGCGCCAAGGGGGCGGCGCAGCTGGTGCCTTCGGTGACGATCGGGAGCGGCAAGCCGTTCCTGCGCACCTTCCCGTACCTGGCGACGCCGCATGCGTTTGCGTAACCGGCGCAGCGCACTGACCGCGGCCGCGGCACTCGCCGCGGCCGTCGGCGGACTGCTGGCGCTCGGCCCCGACCTCGCGCCGGGGCCGGGCCCGGTCGCAGCGCCCAGGGCCGAGGGCGGTGCGCTGGCCGCGGCCGGAGCACCCGCCCCGGCCGGTGAGCTGGCGGCGACGGTGGAGACGCGGCGCGGCTGGCTGCGCGAGCACCCGGACGACGCCGCCTCCTGGGCGGTGCTCGGCTCCGCGCGGATCGAGCAGGCCAGGCGCTCCATGGACCCGGCGTACTACCCCAAGGCGGAGGCGGCGCTGCGGCGTTCGCTCGCGGTGGCGCCCGCCAACCCGGACGCGCTGACGGGCATGGGCGCGCTCGCCGACGCCCGGCACGACTTCGGGGCGGCGAAGGCCTGGGGCGAGCGGGTGCGGGCGGCGGCGCCCGACCGGTGGAGCGTGTACCCGGTCCTGGTGGACGCGTACACCCAGCTCGGCGACTACCCGGCGGCGAGCCGTGCCGTACAGCGGCTGCTCGATCTGCGGCCCGGGCTTCCCGCCTTCACGCGTGCGGCGTACGAGCTGGAGATCCACGGCCGCACCGAGGAGTCCGCACTCGCGCTGCGGGAGGCCCTGGATGCCGCCAACTCCCCGGCCGAGCGCGCCTTTTGCCTGCAGCGGCTGGGTGAGCTGGCGTGGCAGCGCGGCGACGTACGGGGCGCGCTGCGCCTCGACGACGATGCACTGCGCACCGATCCGGAGCACCACGCGGCGCTCGTCGGCCGGGCGCGGGCGCTGGCGGCGCTGGGGCGGACCGGGGCGGCGCTGCGGGACTACCGGACGGCGGTGGACCGGGTTCCGCTGCCCGAATACGTACTGGAGCTGGGCGAGTTGTACGAATCGCTGGGGCGCGCCCATGAGGCGCGGACGCAGTACGCGGTCCTGCGTGCGGAGGTGAAGCTCTTCGCGGCGAACGGCGCGCGGGACGATCTGACGCTGGGCCTGTACGAGGCCGACCACGGGTCCGCCGCAGCGGCGGTACGCGACCTGGAGCGCGAGTGGGGCCGCAGGCGGAGCGTGCTGGTGGCGGACGGCCTGGGGTGGGCGCTGCACCGGGCGGGACGGGACGCGGAGGCGCTGGAGTACGCGCGGGCGGCGGGTGCGATCGGCACGCGCAGCGCCCTGTTCGCCTACCACCGGGGCGAGATCGAGCGGTCGCTGGGGATGCGCGCCGCGGCCCGGACCCACCTGGGCGAGGCACTGCGGCTGAACCCGCACTTCTCGCCGCTGTTCGCGCCGCGGGCGCGGAAGGCGCTGGCGTCATGAGAGCGGCGCTGCGCCGGGCGGCAGTGGTGGCGGGCGCCGCGGTGACGCTTCTCCTGTGGTGTCAACTTCCGGCCCAGGCACACCCGTTGGGGAACTTCACCGTGAACCACTACCACGGGCTGCGGGTCCTCCCCGACCGGATCGAGGACGACGCCGTCATCGACCGGGCGGAGATCCCGACGCTCCAGGCGGCGGGTGCCGTACGCGCCGATGGCGGGCCCGCACGCCATGCGGCCCTGGTCTGCTGGGAGTTGGGGCGCGGGCTGCGGGCCGACGCGGGCGGGCGGGCGCTGGTGTGGCGGGTCGATGCGAGCCGGATGGAGCTGCGGGCGGGACAGGCAGGGCTGGAGACGAGCCGTATCAGCTGCCGGTTGAGCGCCGCCGCAGACCTGAGCCACCCGGCCGACATCACCTTTGCCGACCCCTCCGACGCCGGCCGTGTCGGCTGGCGCGAGATCACCGCGCGGGCCGCGGGCGGGGCGCGGCTGAGCGGCTCGGACGTTCCGGTACGGAGCGCCTCGGGGCGGCTCGGCCGCTATCCGCAGGAGCTGCTCGGCGACCCGCTCGACGTACGGACCGCACGGCTGCGGGTGGGGGCCGGGGCGGGCGCGGGTGCGGTGCCCGCCGCCGGGGCCCCGGGCGCGGGCGGTCGGCCGGGCGGGGCCGAGGGGTGGATGGCGGGGATGGACGGGCGGCTGGCGGCGCTGAGCGCGACCGACCGGCTGACGCTGCCCGTCGGGCTGGCGGCCGTCCTGCTGTCGCTGCTGCTCGGGGCCGCGCACGCCGCGCTGCCCGGGCACGGCAAGACCGTGATGGCGGCGTGCATGGCCGGGCGGCGGGGAGGCGTGAAGGACGCGGTCGCGGTGGGCGCGACGGTGACGTTCACGCACACCGCCGGGGTGCTCGCGCTGGGTCTCGTACTGACGGTGTCGGCATCACTGGCCGCCGACCGGATGCTGAGCTGGCTGGGTGTGGCCAGCGGGGCGCTGGTCGCGGGGGTGGGGGTGATGCTGCTGCGGGGGGCGCGGCCCGAGAACGTACCCGGGCACACGCACACACACGACCACGGCCACGGGCATCACCACCACCCCGCGCCCTACCGCCGCCGCACCCTCCTCGGCATGGGCATCGCCGGCGGCCTCGTCCCCAGCCCGTCGGCGCTGGTGGTGCTGCTCGGCGCGATCACCCTGAACCGTACGGCCTTCGGTATCGGCCTGGTGCTCGGCTATGGCGTCGGCATGGCCGCCGTACTCACCGCGGCAGGGCTCCTGGTGGCCAGGTTCGGCGACCGGACCCAGGGGATGCTCGGCCAACGGATGCGGTGGGTACGGCGGTTGAGGCCGTGGACTCCCGTGCTGACGGCCTCTCTGGTCGTCGCGGTCGGGGCGGGGCTCGCCCTGCGGAGTGCGGGGCAGTTGCTCTACTGAGCCGCTGTCCCGATGAGTGCGTTACGGGAGACGAGCGCGGCCAGCGCCGCCTCGTCGAGCCCCTTGGTCCCGGCCGGGCGGAGGGGCAGCACCATGTAACGGGACTCCGAGGTGGAGTCCCAGACCGTGATCGCCGTGCTGTCCGGCAGGTTCAGCCCGAACTCGGCCAGGACGG
Organism: Streptomyces sp. NPDC050738; assembly: GCF_040654175.1. Classification (NCBI taxonomy): domain Bacteria; kingdom Bacillati; phylum Actinomycetota; class Actinomycetes; order Kitasatosporales; family Streptomycetaceae; genus Streptomyces; species Streptomyces sp. NPDC050738. The sequence goes on from NZ_JBFAHN010000003.1 coordinate 431,209, forward strand.
CCCGGGGTTCGCGTACGACGCGCGAGCGGTAGGCCTCGCTCTTGTACCAGCTGGGGGACGGGCCGAGCAGCCCCAGCGGGTAGCAGGAGCAGAGGGTGCAGACGATGACGTTGTGGACGCGGTCGGTGTTCGCGACGACGCGCAGCCGCTGGGGCTGCACTCCCCCGCTCGCGTAACCGAGCTCTGCGACAGCCGAGTTGGCGTCGTCGAGCAGTCGCGTACGGAACGCCTCGTCGACCCAGGCGCGGGCGACGACGCGGGCTCCGTTGGCGGGGGAAGCGCCGTTGAGGAAGGCGTCGATCGCCTCGTCGAGGGCGCCGCCGGTGACGAGGCCCCGCTCCTCCAGGAGGGTCTCCAGGCGGCGCACCTGCCGGGAGATCCGGGCGTCGGAATGCGTACCGCTCACGGCTTCTCGTCCTCCTCGGGCTCCAAGTAGCTTTCCCACAGGTCGAGTACGACATGGTGGTCGCCCTCGCCCCACAGATCACGCGCCGCGAACCTGACCGCGTACACCGGCTCCACGGGGAAGTCGTCGCGCCCCTGCGCCCGGATGTCGGCGAGCGGGTGGCTGCCCTCGGGCTCGACGACGACGCCGCTCTTTCCACGGGCGTAACGCGGCAGGCGGGTGTGGTGCACGGGGTCGCGGTGTGTGGTCCGTACGCGCGCACCCGGGGCGAACCGTCCGCCGGCCGTCGAGCCGTCAGCCATCGAGCTCGCCCGCCGCGATGACGCCCTTGCGCTCCAGGAGCGCGACGATGCCGTGGAACCAGCGCTCGTAGTAGGAGGCGGCGAGGTACTCGGCGGGCGGCATGGACTCGACGGCGTCGCGGAACTCGTCGAGGTTGTAGACCTGTTGGGCGATCAGCGCCCGGTTGAGGCCGAAGACGCGGGCCTCCCAGTCGGCGTGGAAGGGCTCACTGTCGTCGGTGGTGTCGAGGGCGCCGAATCCCTGCATCCCGCCCACGTCATTGATCCTGGCCATGGGACCGAGCCTAGCGGCGGTCGACGCTCAGCCGAAGGGGTCGGCCGACCAGGGGGAGTCAGTGGCGGCGGCGGGGACGGGGGCGACCTGCGGGAGGCGTGGTGCGGGCGCGGAGATCTGCTCCTGGTGCTTGCCCGGCGGCATGTAGCAGGGGGTCACCACGCTCAGGATGAGCTGGTCGTGCGGCGGGCCCTCGGCGCCGACGTCCACGAAGAACCCGCTCTCGCGGTGCCGGGCGTACAGGAGGAGCGCCTTCCAGTCGCCTTCGCGGTAGTCACTGACCTTGTAGCCCTCGGCTTCCAGCTTCTTCCTGAGTACGCGGTCTCCTCGGCCAGCAGGTCGAGCAGAGCCCGGACGTCGTATTCGGCCTTCGCCTGGCTCTTCACCGGCAGCGGGGCGTTCTTGCCGTCGTCGTTCATGCACCCTCCGGTGGCGAGCAGGACGAGAAGCGCTGCTGAGGAAAGGGCGCGGCGCAGGCATGGCCGGGCCGAGGTCGTACGCAGGGTCATGGCCATGGTCAGTTGTCGCCGCCCTCGCCGCCGACCTTCTTGCGGAGGCCGTGCGGGGCGCTGCCCCACAGGCTGCCCGTGTCGGCCAACTGCCCTGGTATCGCAGATCCGTTGAGCGAGGTGGAGGCGGCCGCGATGTCGCGCTCCTCCGGCTCGACGTTGATGCTTCCCTGTTCGGCCATACCGCGCGCTCCCCCCTGATCATCTGACGCGAGGGGTCAGAGCAACGGAAGAGGCCCGGCCCGCAGGAGCGCGGACCGGGCGTAACTCTCGTACCGGAATTACAGGTTGCCGCGCTTCTCCTGCTCGCGCTCGATCGCCTCGAACAGCGCCTTGAAGTTGCCCTTGCCGAAGCCCATCGAGCCGTGGCGCTCGATCATCTCGAAGAACACCGTCGGGCGGTCCTGGACCGGCTTGGTGAAGATCTGCAGCAGGTAGCCGTCCTCGTCGCGGTCGACCAGGATCTTCTGCTCGCGCAGCGTCTCGACGGGGACGCGGGTCTCGCCCGCCCACTCGCCCAGCGTGTCGTAGTAGGAGTCGGGGGTGTCGAGGAACTGCACGCCCGCCGCGCGCATAGCCTTCACCGACGCCACGATGTCGTTCGTGGCGAGCGCGATGTGCTGGACGCCCGCGCCGCCGTAGAACTCCAGGTACTCGTCGATCTGCGACTTCTTCTTCGCGATCGCCGGCTCGTTGATCGGGAACTTGACCTTGAGCGTGCCGTCGGCGACGACCTTCGACATGAGGGCGGAGTACTCGGTGGCGATGTCGTCGCCCACGAACTCCTTCATGTTCGTGAAGCCCATGACCTTGTTGTAGAAGGCCACCCACTCGTTCATCTTGCCGAGCTCGACGTTGCCGACGCAGTGGTCGATCGCCTGGAAGGTGCGCTTGGCGGGGGGCTCGACCATCGGGTCGGCCGCCGCGAAGCCCGGGAGATAGGGGCCGGTGTACGCGCCGCGCTCGACCAGGGTGTGGCGGGTCTTGCCGTACGTCGCGATCGCCGCCAGCACCACGACTCCGTGCTCGTCCTTGACCTCGTGCGGCTCGGTGAGGCCGGTCGCCCCGTGCCCGACCGCGTACGCGTACGCCGCCCGCGCGTCCGGGACCTCGATGGCCAGGTCGACCACGCCGTCCCCGTGGGCCGCGACGTGGTCGGCGAGGAAGCGGCCGTGGTCGGTGGTGGCCCGGATGACGGAGGTGAACACGAAGCGGGCCGAGCCGTTGGTGAGGACGTACGAAGCGGTCTCGCGGCTGCCGTTCTCCGGGCCCGCGTAGGCGACCAGCTTCATGCCGAAGGCGGTGGAGTAGTAGTGCGCGGCCTGCTTGGCGTTGCCCACGGCGAAGACGACGGCGTCCATTCCCTTGACCGGGAAGGGGTCTGCCTCGCGCGCGGTGGTGGGGGTGGTTGCAGAGGTGTGCTGCGTCGTCTCAGTCATAGGGGAAGCGTCTCCCCCGGCCGCAGGGTGCGCAATAGTTTGCGTTTTTGGTGGGCATTCTGCCCAGCCGATGGGCAGGATGAGGGCGCTATCTGTACAGAGTGACCAAGTGTGGAGGGGTGCGATGGGCATCGATGCGCTCGACGGGCGACTGATCCTGCTGCTGGCGCGGGAGCCGCGGATCGGGGTGCAGGAGGCGTCCCGGCGGCTCGGGGTGGCGCGCGGGACCGTACAGGCGCGTCTCGACCGGCTTCAGTCGAATGGCGTCATCCGGGGGTTCGGACCTGAGGTGGATCCGGCCGCCCTCGGGTATCCCGTCACGGCCTTCGCCACGCTGGAGATCAAGCAGGGGCAAGGCGCGGACGTCCGGGCGCACTTGAGCGGGGTGCCGGAGGTCCTGGAGCTGCACACCACGACCGGGCACGGGGACATGCTCTGCCGGCTCGTGGCCCGTTCCAACGCCGATCTCCAGCGGGTGATCGACCTGGTGGTGGGTTTCGATGGCATCGTCCGGGCTTCCACGGCGATCGTCATGGAGAACCCCGTTCCGCTGCGGATCATCCCGCTCGTGGAGCAGGCGGCAGGAGATACCTGACCCGACCCGGGCGGAGAAGCGGACCGGGAGGTGTGCGGCGTGAACTTCTGGGAGTACATCGGCAACCGCCATCAGCAGCTGCTGGCTGATGCGTACCAACACGCGAGCGCCGTATTCCAGTGCATGATCGTCGCGACCGTCCTGGGGGTGCTGATCGGCATCGTCTCGTACCGCAGTGAATGGGGCGGCAGCTTCGCCACCATCACCACGTCGACGATCCTGACCATCCCCTCGCTGGCCATGATCGGCCTGCTGATCCCCATCGTGGGCCTGGGGGTGGCCCCCACCGTCATCGCGCTGACGCTGTACGGGCTGCTCCCCATCGTCCGTAACTCGATCGTCGGGCTGCGCGGTGTCGACCCGGCCCTGATCGATGCCGCGAAAGGCATCGGGATGTCGCGCGTCGCCCGGCTCGTGAAGGTGGAGCTGCCGCTCGCCTGGCCGCCGATCCTCACCGGCATCCGCGTCTCCACGCAGATGCTGATGGGCATCGCCGCGATCGCCGCGTACGCCTCCGGGCCCGGCCTCGGCAACGAGATCTTCCGCGGGATCGCCTCGCTGGGCAGCAAGAACGCGCTCAACCAGGTGCTCGCGGGCACCCTCGGCATCATCGTCCTCGCCCTGATCTTCGACGCCGTGTACGTCCTCGTCGGACGCCTGACCATCCCGAGGGGGATCCGTGTCTGAGACATCCGCGACATCCACCGAGACCGCGGAAGCGCCCGCCGCCACCACCGGCGCGACCATCGAGCTGGAGAACCTCACCAAGCGCTACCCGGGCACCGGCGAACCGGCCGTGGACAGCGTCAACATGGAGATCAAGGCCGGCGAGCTCGTCATCTTCGTCGGCCCTTCGGGCTGCGGCAAGTCCACCACCCTGAAGATGATCAACCGGCTGATCGAGCCGACGAGCGGGCGGATCCGCATCGACGGCGAGGACGTCACCGACATGGACCCGGTGAAGCTCCGCCGGAAGATCGGGTACGCGATCCAGTCGTCCGGGCTCTTCCCGCACATGACCGTCGCCCAGAACATCTCCCTCGTGCCGAAGATGATCGGCTGGCCGAAGGCGAAGGTCAAAGCACGGGTGGAGGAGATGCTGGACCTGGTGGGTCTCGACCCCGGCGAGTTCCACGGGCGCTATCCGCGCCAGCTCTCCGGCGGGCAGCAGCAGCGCGTCGGGGTGGCGCGGGCGCTGGCCGCCGATCCCCCCGTACTGCTGATGGACGAACCCTTCGGGGCCGTGGACCCCATCACCCGTGACCACCTTCAGGACGAACTGATCCGGCTGCAGCGGGAGTTGCACAAGACGATCGTCTTCGTCACCCATGACTTCGACGAGGCCATCAAGCTCGGTGACCGGATCGTGGTGCTGCGGGAGCGCTCGCAGATCGCCCAGTTCGACACCCCCGAGGCGATCCTCACCAACCCCGCCGACGACTTCGTGTCGGGGTTCGTGGGGGCGGGCGCGGCACTGAAGCGGCTCAACCTCACCCGCGTACGGGACGTGGGGATCACCGAGTACCCGACGGTGACCGTCGACGACCCGCTGCAGGACATCTTCAACAAGCTGCGCGCCGCCAACACCAACGAGCTCCTGCTCCTCGACAAGCGCGGGCGGCCCTACAAGTGGCTGCGGCGCGGCGACCTGATGCGGGCCCGCGGCTCGCTGGCGCGTGCGGGCACGCTCGTACACGACACGGTGACGCGGGATGCGACGCTGCGCGACGCGCTGGAGGCCGTACTGACCGACAACGCGGGCCGCGTCGCGGTGACCGGCCACCGGGGCGCGTACGAAGGCGTCGTGGACATGGAGACGCTGATGAACTCCGTCCACGAACTCCTGGAGGCCGACCGGCTCGACGCCGTGGAGCACCAGCACGAGCTGGAGGAGCAGCGCGCCGAGCAGGTCCACCACGCCCAGGAGGGCGACGGAGGGGAGCCGGAGGCGTGAGTACCCAGAAACGGGAGCAACGGCCCGAGGGCGAACACGAGGTGAAGGGGCTCGCCTTCAGGGACGAGGGCGTGGGCGAGCAGGAGGCGCCGCTCGTCGCGGAGCCGGCGAAGAGGGCGCGGCGCATCAGCACGCTCAAGCTGGTGCTGCTGCCCTCGGTGCTCATCCTCATCCTGCTGGCCACCTGGATCTGGTTCCAGCGGGCCGACCTCGACACGATCTCCGAGACCGCGCTCTCCAACGGAAACGTGTGGAAGTGCTTCAAGCAGCACGTCCAGCTGACCGTGATCTCCACCTTCTTCGTGCTGATCATCGCGATCCCGCTGGGCATCCTGCTGACCCGCAAGGCGTTCCGCAAAGCCGCCCCCATCGCGATGACCTTCGCCAACATGGGGCAGGCGACGCCGGCGATCGGGCTCCTGGCGCTGCTGGTGATCTGGATGGGGATCGGCGAGAAGCCGGCCCTGATCGGCATCATCATCTACGCCGTGCTCCCCGTGCTCTCCAACACCATCGCGGGCCTCAAGGCGAACGACCCGAACCTGATGGAGGCGGCGCGCGGCATCGGAATGTCACCGCTGGGCGTGCTCACCAAGGTCGAACTGCCCCTGGCCGTACCGCTGATCCTCGCGGGCGTGCGGACCGCACTGGTCCTGAACGTGGGCACCGCGACCCTCGCCACCTTCGGCGGCGGCGGCGGACTCGGCGTACTGATCACCACGGGCATCACCAACCAGCGCATGCCGGTGCTGCTGCTCGGCTCGATCCTGACGGTGGCCCTGGCCCTGCTGGTGGACTGGCTGGCCTCGCTGGCCGAGATCCTGCTCTCGCCGCGCGGTCTGGAGGCGCGCTCATGAGAACAGCACGGACTTTCCGTCGTACGAAGAAGACCGCGGGCCTCCTCGCCGCCACCGGGGTACTGCTCGCCGGGTGCGGCCTGACCAGCGGTTCGCCGATGGTCGACGACGTGGTGCCCGGGTCGGTCGGCAAGGGGCTCCCGCTGAAGGGTGCCGACATCACGGTGGCGTCGAAGGAGTTCACCGAGCAGCTGATCCTCGGCGCGATGATGGGCATCGCGTTCAAGGCGGCCGGTGCGGACGTCCTCGACCGGACCGGTATCCAGGGCTCGATCGGCGCGCGTGCGGCGATCGAGAACGGCGACGCGGACGCGATGTACGAGTACACGGGCAGCGCCTGGATCACCTATCTCGGCAACTCCACGCCCATCGCCGACCCGCAGAAGCAGTGGCAGGCGGTGCACGACGCCGACCTGAAGAACGGCATCACCTGGCTGCCGATGTCCGCGCTCAACAACACCTATGCGCTGGCGACGAACGCGGCCAACGAGAAGAAGTACGGGACGAAGACCCTCTCCGACGTGGCCGCGCTCGCGAAGTCGAACCCGTCGGCGGTCACCCTGTGCGTGGAGAGCGAGTTCGCCAACCGGGCGGACGGGCTGCCCGGCATGGAGAAGGCGTACGGGATGAACATCCCCGCCGGGAACATCACGCAGATGGACACCGGCATCGTCTACACCCAGGTCCAGAAGGGCGCCTGCACCTTCGGCGAGGTGTACACCACCGACGGCCGGATCCAGGCGATGAACCTGACCGTGATGAAGGACGACAGGCACTTCTTCCCCAACTACAACGCGGCACCCGAGATCAACAGCAAGGCGCTGGAGAAGAACCCGGCGATGGCCGAGGTCATCAACCCGATCAGCGCGAAGCTCAACAACGCGGTCGCGCAGTCGCTGAACGCCAAGGTCGACGTGGACGGGCAGGACCCGCACGACGTGGCGCTGGACTGGCTGGTCAAGGAGGGCTTCGTCAAGAAGGGAAGCTGAGCGCCGGGCGGGGGGTCAGCAGCTGGGGATCTTGCCGCTGCCCTTCTCCAGCGCGGTCAGCGAGGCGACCGCGTCCTTGAGCGTGGAGACCGGGATCAGCCGCATCCCGGCGGGGAGTTCGGACGTGGCGTCCGCGCACTCGGCCTTCGGTACGAGGAAGACGTGCGCGCCGTCCCGGGCGGCGGCCTGCGTCTTCAGGGCCACCCCGCCCACCGCGCCGACCTCGCCGGAGTCGGTGATCGTGCCCGTACCCGCGATGGACTTGCCACCGGTGAGGTCGCCGCCCGCGCCGTCGCCGTCGAGCTTGTCGATGATGCCGAGGGTGAAGAGGAGGCCGGCGCTGGGGCCGCCGACGTCGGCCAGGTTCAGGGTGACCTTGGCCTTGCTCGCGCTGTCGCCTACGAAGCTCAGGGCGGCCGCGGTGGCGGCGTCCTGGGACTCCTTCATCTCGGCGAGGTTGTGCTTGTTCGCTTCTTCGCTGTTGTCGCCCGCCGGGTAGACGGAGTCGCGGGGCATCACGGCCCGGTCCGTACGGAACCAGCTGTCGACGACGTCGGACAGGCGGACGTCTGCCTCCGGGCCCGTCGCCAGGATCGTCACCATGCGGAGCTCGCCGGTGGTGGTGCGGGTGGGGGCACCACTGATGGTGATCACCGGTTTGCCTCTGTCCTCGCCGAGCACGTCGGTGGTCTGGCCGGGCTGCGCGACGGAGAACGGCAGGGGCGCGAAGGCGGCCGCGCCGAAGAGGGCGAGGACGGGGAGGGCACATAGCGCGAGGGCGCGGGGGCGCGTGAGGCGGGTGAGCACGGGGTCAATCTATCGGGCGGGGTCGGGCGGGGCCCGCGCCCCGGGGGCTCCGACCCCGGAACCCCCGGGGCACAGATCGCGCACACCCCTGGCATGGGCTTGATCTCGGCCTACCTCAGCGCGTCCGCGACCTCCTTCGCCGCCTCCACCACCCTCGGGCCGACCCGCTCGGGCACCGCCTCCGCGAGCATCACCACGCCGACGCTGCCCTCCAGGCCCGTCACCCCGACCAGCGGGGCGGCGGCTCCGGAGGCGCCTGCCTCCAGCTCGCCGTGGGTGAGCGTGTAGCCGGGGCCGTCCGCCAGGCCCCCGGCGCGGGCGGTCAGTATCGCCCTGCCCGCGGCTCCGCGGTCCAGCGGGTGGCGGAAGCCGGCCCGGTAGGCGACGTGGTAGTCGGTCCAGGTGGGCTCGACGACCGCGACGGCCAGCGCGTCCGTGCCGTCGACGAGGGTGAGGTGGGCGGTGGCGCCGATGTCCTCGGCGAGGGAGCGCAGCGCGGGCAGCGCGGCTTCCCGTACGAGAGGGTGCACCTGACGGCCCAGGCGCAGCACGCCCAGGCCCACGCGGGCGCGGCCTCCGAGGTCGCGGCGTACGAGCGCGTGCTGTTCGAGGGTGGCGAGCAGTCGGTAGACCACGGTGCGGTTGACGCCGAGTTTGTTGGACAACTCGGTGACGGTCAGGCCGTGATCGGTGTCGGCGAGCAGTTTGAGGACACGAAGTCCACGGTCGAGCGTCTGAGAGGTCTCCGCGGTCACGACGCCCACTCCTTAGGGGTGAGTCGCGGCGGTGAATCTGCGGTGTGTCGCACCACCGGTCCCATCGGCGATGCGCGCAGAGCCGCCGGCAGGCCATGGCACCGGCTGCGCTCCGGGGCGGCGCTGCCACGGGGCGTGTGCGTTTCGGGGACATTAGCGAGCTGGTCCGCTCAGCGGAAGACTCCGTCCAGAATCCGGGCAGTTATGAGGGAACGGCATCCCGATTGCCCCGGGATGCCGCCCCTTTTTGATCAGTGCGTGGCCAGGTCAGCGCATTCGCGTGGCCCACTCCTGGACCTTGGTGATCCGCGTCTGGATCTGGTGCGCGGTCGCCTCCGCGCTGGGCGGACCGCCGCAGGCCTTGCGCAGTTCCGTATGGATGACGCCGTGCGGTTTGCCGGTCTGGTGGGTGTAGGCCGAGACCATCGTGTTGAGCTGCTTGCGCAGTTCGAGGAGCTGCTTGTGGGTGACGACGGGGCGCGCCTCGGCCGGCTTCTCCAGGAGGTCGGCCTCGTTCGCCGGCTTCTGGCGGCTGTGCGCGATCTGGCGCGTCTGGCGCTTCTGGAGGAGGAGTTGGACCTGGTCGGGTTCCAGGAGGCCGGGGATGCCGAGGTAGTCCTGCTCCTCCTCGCTGCCGGGGTGGGCCTGCATGCCGAACTCGGCGCCGTCGTACAGCACTCGGTCGAAGACGGCATCCGACTCGAGGGCCTCGAAGGGGAGTTGTTCCTCGGTCTCCTCGTCCTCCAGCTTCTCGGCGTCGGCGAGGAGCTTGTCCTCCTCCGAGAAGGGGTTCTCCTCGTCGTTGCCCTTCTTGCCCTTGTCGAGCACGTGGTCGCGCTCGACCTCCATCTCGTTGGCGAAGTCGAGGAGCATCGGGATGGTGGGGACGAAGACGGACGCGGTCTCGCCGCGGCGGCGGGAGCGGACGAAACGGCCGACCGCCTGGGCGAAGAACAGCGGGGTGGAAATGGTGGTGGCGTACACGCCGACCGCGAGACGCGGAACGTCCACGCCCTCCGACACCATGCGGACGGCGACCATCCAGCGCGAGCCGTCCTCGGTGAACCGGTCGATCTTCTTCGAGGCGGCCCGCTCGTCGGAGAGGACGACGGTGACCTTCTCGCCGGTGACCCGCTTCAGGATCTTCGCGTACTCGCGGGCGGATTCCTGATCGGTGGCGATGACGAGCCCGCCCGCGTCCGGGATGCCCTTGCGGACCTCGGTGAGGCGGGTGTCGGCGGCCTTCAGGACATTGGGGATCCAGTCGCCGGTGGGCGAGAGCGCGGTGCGCCAGGCCTGGCTGATGGCGTCCTTGGTCATCGGCTCGCCGAGGCGGGCGGCGATCTCGTCGCCGGCCTTGGTGCGCCAGCGCATGTTGCCGCTGTACGAGAGGAAGATGACGGGGCGGACGACGCCGTCGGCGAGGGCGTTGCCGTAGCCGTAGGTGTAGTCGGCGGAGGAGCGCCGGATGCCGTCGTTGCCCTCTTCGTACGCGACGAAGGGGATCGGGTTGGTGTCCGAGCGGAAGGGTGTGCCGGTGAGCGCGAGGCGGCGGGTGGCCGGGTCGAACGCCTCCTGGCAGGCCTCGCCCCAGGACTTGGAGTCACCGGCGTGGTGGATCTCGTCGAGGATGACGAGGGTCTTGCGCTGCTCGCAGCGGTTGCGGTGCAGCATGGGGCGCACGCCGACACCGGCGTACGTCACGGCGACCCCGTGGTACTCCTTGCTCAGCGGGCCCGCGCTGTAGTCCGGGTCGAGCTTGATCCCTATGCGGGCGGCCGCCTCGGCCCATTGCTTCTTCAGGTGCTCGGTCGGCGCGACCACGGTGATCTGCTGCACGACGTGGTGGTGCAGCAGCCACGAGGCGAGGGTCAGCGCGAAGGTGGTCTTCCCGGCGCCGGGCGTCGCCACGGCGAGGAAGTCCTTGGGCTGCTCCTGGAGGTACCGCTCCAGGGCACCCTCCTGCCAGGCACGCAGCTTGCTGGCCGTGCCCCAGGGGGCGCGGCCGGGGAAGGCGGGTGAGAGGTGGTGGGAGGCGGTAGTAGTCACGGTCTCCGTTTCGGTGCGCGCGGTCTGGGCGGGGCGGGTGTTTCAGGCGGGCCGCCCGTACGACAACCGGGCCACCCTACCGGGGCCCGGACGGAGGACGCCCCGGGCATCGCCGTGACCTTGCACGGTGCGACCCAGGTCACAACCGAGACCTCCCCCCACCCCGCCCCTTCCCGCTGCGACATTGCGCGGCTCCGCCACGGGCGGGGCCGCACCCCCGCCCCCGCTTTCGGGGGCTCCGCCCCCGGACCCCCGCTCCTCAATCGCTGGAGGGTCGCACACCGGGGCCCGGGGGGTCTGGGGCGTAGCCCCCCACGCGGCGAAGCCGCAAATGTCACAGCCGGGAAGGGGCGGGTAGGGGAACGGCGCCGCAGGCGCTAGCCCGCCGCGCCCCGCTCCCTGAGCCGCGTCGCCACCCACATCCCCACCACCGCCACCCCCGCCATCGGCAGGAACACCGCCGCGAACGCGCCCGGGTGCGATGCCGACGACGCGTCGTGGAGCGCCCCCACCGCTCCCCCGCCCAGCGCCGCGAACATCGCTCCGCCCACCGCGAGCAGGATCACGTTCGACAGGCCGTCGGAGATCTGGAGGGCGGCGGAGTTCTCGCCCGCCTCCTCCGGCGCCGAGAGCTTCAGCAGGAGCACGCTCGTCGAGGCGATCACCATGCCCATGCCGAAGCAGCCGATCGCCCAGGCCACCGCAACGATCCACACCGGCACCGACTCGATCAGCACGCTGGGAGCCAGCGCGATGGCCACCACCACGCACAACATGCCGAAGACCAGCAGGCTCTGACGGTACGGCTCCAGGCGCGGCCGGGACTGCACCCAGGAGCCCAGCGCCCACGTCCCGCCGCCGACGGCCAGCGAGAGGCCCGCCATCGTCGGGGAGAGGCCCCTCTGGGTGACCAGCATCAGCGGCACGAAGGCCTCCGCCGCGATGAAGGAGCCCGCCGCGATCCCGCGCAGGAGTACGACGGAGGGCAGGCCCCGCGCCGCGCGGTAGGTGCCTCGCGGGAGCAGGCCCAGGACCGCGGGGACCAGGAAAGCGGCGCCGGCCGCCGCCGGGATCAGGGAGAGCCAGCGAAGGTCCTCCCCCGCGTACTGGAGGAGCGCCGCGCCCAGTGAGACCGCGAGCGCGAGCCTGATGCGGCGGCGGTCGAAGGGCGGGACCGGGGCGGTCGGGTCCGCCGGGCCCGCCGCCATGCGGCGGATCGCGGGCAGGGCGAGGGCGAGGGGGAAGACGACCAGGACCGGGATGCCGATGAACACCCAGCGCCAGCCCAGGTGTTCGGTCACCGCCCCGGAGACCAGCGGGCCTACCACCGAGGGCACCACCCAGCTCGCCGCGAACCCCGCCATGATCGCCGGGCGCAGCCGCTCGGAGTAGGCGCGGCTCACGACGACGTACAGAGCGACGATCACCAGGCCGCCGCCGAGGCCCTGCACCGCGCGGCCCGCAATGAACAGCCACATCGTCGACGCCGTGCCGGAGAGCAGCAGCCCGGCCCCGAAGGCGGCGATCCCGGCGGCCAGCGGCGCGAGCGGGCCGCGCCGGTCGGCCCACTGGCCGGAGAGGACCATGGAGAAGAGGGACGTCGTGAAGTACGCGGAGAACGCGAAGGCGTAGAGCGAGACACCGTCCAGTTCGCGCGCCGCGACGGGCATCGCCGTGCCGACGGCCGTCGCCTCGAAGGCGATCAGCAGGACGACGGTGATGATGCCGATCGAGAGCGCGCGGTGGGTCCTGCCGAGGATCCCGGTCTCCTGAGCGAGGGGCTGCACGGGTATCTCGGCGGTCGCGACCTCGGCGTCGCGTGGTTCCAGGACGGTCATGGGCTCAGAGTAAGGGGCTAAGCCGCCCTTGAACCCTGTCGCGAGGAGGGCCTCGACCCGTCCTTTGGTCCTACGACCATGAACGGCGTATGGCAGTCCCGTTGCAGCACCGCCCGCACCCTTGAGCCCCCGGACACCGTCTGCCTATGGTCGAGTCGTTCGAGTGCACCTGGCCGTGTGCCCGAGTGGTTGAGGGATTCGCCTGCAAAGCGAAGCACACGGGTTCGATTCCCGTCACGGCCTCGATCCAGAACTCACGGCGAAGTGGCTGCCTCCATGGTGCGGAGGCGGCCACTTCTCTGCGTACGGGCGTACGGACGTACGGGCCTACGGGCTACGCCTGAGCCGCCGCCTGTGCCGCCTTGGCCATCTCCCTCACGTGCTCCTCGTCCTCCGTGGAGAGCGACGTCTGCACCAACTGGCCGCCGAACTGCGCCAGTTCGGGGATCACCTTGTCGCGTGCGGCCGTCTTCACCAGCACGAAGAGGGCAGCCGCACCCGGGCGCAGGTTCTCGCTGACCTCCTTCATGAAGTCGTCGTTCACCCCGGTGTCGGTGACGGCCCCGCCCGCCGCGCCCGCCGCCGCACCCACGGCCGCGCCGAGGAACGGGACGAGGAAGAGCAGGCCGATGACGCCGCCCCACAGCGCACCGCCCGCGGCGCCCGCGGTCGTGTGGTTCACCGTCTGGTGCAGCTTGATCTTGCCGTCGGACTCGCGGCGCTCGACGACGACCGCGTCCTCCAGCTCGACGAGGTGTTCGCGGTTCATGGCGAAGAGCTTGTCGCGCACCTGGTTGGCGGTGGCGAGGTCGTTGTAGGCGACGACGAACAGATTGCTCATGCGGACTTGCTCCTCTTCGGGATGCGGTAGGTCAGGTACGACGGCACCCACTATAGGAATAAATGCGCAATTAGGTCGTATAGGACAGATAAGCACCCCTTCACAGACCCTCCACAACTGCCCCGCCATCTGCGATCATCGCGTCCATGACAGATCAAGGGCGGCGTGGGCTCGGCGTGTTCATCGGCGTGTGGCTCGTCGTGGGGCTGCTGCCGGGAGTGACCGTCGGAGCGGGCAGCGACGTGTTCCTCTCGGCCGTGCTGGCCATCATCGTCTTCGGCATCCTGACCAAGATCGTCCTGATCGCCCCGACGTCCGAGAGGCCCGCCGCACCGCTTCCGGTACTGGCGGGCCTGGCCATCGGCGGATTCATCGAGGACGTGCTGATCTGGCTGCTGATACGGCAGTTGGCCGACCAGCTGGACGCGGGCCTGCGGCTGGACGGATACGGGACGGTGATCGCCGCGGCGGCGGTCGTACGGGCCTCCATCTGGGCAGCGCTGTTCCTGCTGCCGGGACGGAAGCTGCGCGAGCCCGTGACCGACTGACCCGCGAGCCCTCCTCACCCGCCGGCGAAGACCCTCGCCGCCGAGGTCCCGATGCCCGTCGGCGCCGACGGCAGCGGCCGGATGCCCGGACGGTCGGCCAGCAGCTCCGCCTCGCCGTAACGGCGCGTGCCCCGGTGCCAGTTCAGGATCGCCACGATCCAGTCCTCCAGCTCGCGCACATGGTCGGCGAGGGCCTTGCGCCCCTCGGCATCGAGGTCGAAGTCGTCGTACAGGAGAGGGAGTTCATGTTCGGCGACGTGCTGGAACTGCCGCATCCGCTCCCGCATCAGGTCGTCGACCACCGCGAGCGCCGCCTCGTAGTCGCAGCCGAAGAACGTCTGCACCACCAGCAGGGCGTTGTGCACCTCGCCCTCGAACTCGATCTCCTTCTGGTACGAGAAGACGTCGTTGAGCAGCGCCGCATAGTCGGCGGCGGCGCCCTCCAGTGAGCGCATCGGGCCGCTGTTGTAGAGCGCGGCCGGGATGACATTGCCGCGGCGCAGGCGGGCCAGCGCCATCGTGAGGTCCGAACCGAAGGTGGCGCGGCGCATCTCGATGTAGTCGACCGGGTCGGGGACCCGGTGCTCCGCCTGGTTGGCGAGCTCCCAGAGCCAGCTGTCGAGCATCGTGTCGACGGCGCCCCGGAAGTACCGCCTCCCTTCGGCGTCCAGCGGGCCCGCCGTACGCGCCCACAGGTCGGCCAGGCCGCGCTCCATCGGGTCCATGGGGACGATGGGCGACTCGCCCTCGATCACCATCAGGGCCGCCAGGCGGTCCTTGGAGAGCTTGGCCGCCAGGAGGCTGCGGGACTGGCCGAGGACGAGCGGGTAGAAGTCGTCGGCGTACGTCCCCCACGTCAGCCACTCGGACGACAGCTCCAGCTCCTCGGGGGTCGCGTCCGGGTCGATGCCCGCCGAGCAGAGCGGGAAGTCGTAGCCGATGAGCTTGTGCTCGTCCCAGATGCCGTCGAGCATCCCCATCCGGTGCGCCCAGGCGACCGTCGCGGC
The DNA here is from genome assembly GCF_040654175.1 of Streptomyces sp. NPDC050738. Classification (NCBI taxonomy): domain Bacteria; kingdom Bacillati; phylum Actinomycetota; class Actinomycetes; order Kitasatosporales; family Streptomycetaceae; genus Streptomyces; species Streptomyces sp. NPDC050738. The sequence continues at coordinate 446,379 of NZ_JBFAHN010000003.1, forward strand.
CCGAGCCCCTTCGAGGTGCGGGCTCATCGAGAGCGGGAACGGCACGTCGAAATCGAGGAGTCGGGACGGGCCGGTCCGCTGGAAGGGGACATGGGCGTGGGAGCGGAGGCGGCCCAGACCGCTCGCCCCGATCAGCGCCCTGATGTCCGCGGCCGAGGTGCCGGGGCCCGACAGTGCACCGACCTCGAAGCCCCGGTCGGCCCGGCCCTCCGGGTAGCGTCCCGAGGCGGCGTGCCACTCGTGGCCGCCCGACTGCCAGTCCTGCAGGCCCTTCACGTAGAGCAGCGTGTCCGCGACACCCTGCGGATCGACGCCCTTCTCCACGAATTCCGGGGCCAGTTCGGTGAGGGCGGTGTGCTCGAACTGCTGCAGGCGCGAGGTGATCAGGTCGTTGACCGCGTCCGCCGCCTCCTGCGTCGTACAGCCCAGAAAGGTCTCCAACACCAGGACACCGTTGGAGAGTTCACCCTCGTCATGGATCTCGCGGTCGTACGAGAACAGGTCGTTGCGCAGGTGCACGCCGTCCGAGAAGGCGTCCTTGAGGACCCGCAGGGGGCGAGAGGCGGCGATGGGGGCGGGGATCTCGGCGGTGACGTACTCGACCAGGCCCGCCGACCAGGGCGCGCCGCCCACCTTGCGGCGCATCTCGATGTACTCGACGGGGTTCGAGATGCGGCCCGCGTTGATGTTGGAGAGCTCCCACAGGGATTCGTTGAGGAGGTGCTCGGTGGACTCCGCGAACCGCGCCCGCCAGTCGAGCGACATGGACGGGACGGTGCGGGCCCAGAGGTCCGCCAGACCCGCCTCGACGGGGTTCTGCGGCTCGGGGAAGCCCGCGGACAGGTCCATGGGCATGAACGCCGGGAGCCGGTCCAGATAGGCCTTGCCGCCCTCGCGGTCGTGCGTGTACTTGAAGAGCTTCAGGAAGTGGTCGTCGAAGAAGAAGACCCAGACGTACCAGTCGGTGACCGTCGCCAACTCCTCGGCGGTGCAGTCCGGATGGGCCCACGAGCACAGCAGTGCGTAGTCGTGGGAGTCGAGGTCCTTCTCCTCCCAGACCCCCGAGCCCTCCAGCATCCCCATGTCCCGCGCCCACTGCTTCGTGTGGGCCCTCGCCTCTTCGAGGTGGGGATTGAGCCGTGCCGGGTGAGGCAGATAGAACTCCGGCATGACAAAACTCTTCGCCACTGCGGTCCGGCCTTTCCCACGAGGTCACTGAACGCGGTCAGCACTACCCGTGGCCCGGCGCGGCCATCCGCTCAGAGCTGGTGATCTGCCCAAACGTATGACTCGGGCAGCAAATCCCGGACAGGGACCGCCCGTACGTGCTCACCGTCCCCGCCGCCGCGACCGCCCCCGAGGAGCACCCGGATCTCCGGGAAGTAGTCGAGCAGGACCTGGCGGCAGCGGCCGCACGGCGGCACGATCCCCCGGCCTCCATCGCCGACCGCGACGATCGCCGTCAGGTCGTACGCGCCCTGGGCGGCGGCCGCCCCGATGGCGACCAGCTCGGCGCAGGGGCCGCCGGTGAAGTGGTAGACGTTCAGGCCGGTGACGATCCGGCCGTCCGACGTGCGCACCGCCGCGGCCATCGTGTGGTTCTCACCGCGGCAGCCCGTGGCCGCCAACTCCGTTGCCGCCGCCACGAGTTCACTGTCACCACTCATGGAGCCGTCGTCACCACGGCCGCCTGCGGCCGGATCGGCAGTCTGCTGACCGGGCGCCCGGTGGCTGCCCGTACGGCCGACGCGACCGCCGCCGGAGAGGCCACCACGGGGGCCGCGCTCACCGGCTTCGCGCCGAAGGGGGCGACCACGTCGCGCTCCTCGACCAGCTTCACGATGCGGATGTCCGGGGCGTCCAGTGCGGTCGGCAGGGCGTAGCCCGTGAGGTCGGGGTGGCGGACGACTCCGCGCGTGGTGCGCAGGTTCTCGGTGAGCGCCGCGCCGACGCCGAGGGTCACTCCGGCCTCGATACGGGCCGCCAGCTGACGGGGGTTGAGGATCCGGCCCACGTCCTGGGCGACGGCCATCTCCACCACCCGTACGGAACCGAGCTCGATGTCCACGTCCACGACCGCGCGGATCGCACAGAAGGCGAGACCCACGAAGGCGTCGCCCTGGCCGTTCTCATCGAGCGGCTCGGTCGGGTGGGGCCGGCACTGGGCGGTGGCCCAGAGCTCCTTGCCGTCCAGCGCTTCGGTGACGGTGGTCGAGAGCACACCGTCGTAACTCGTGATCTTGCCGTCGGCGATCTGCAGCAGCTCCGTCGACATCCCGAACTTGTGCGCCAGGGGCTGGAGAAGCTGGGTGCGCACCATCTTGGCGGCCCGCTCGACCGCGCCGCCCGAGACCCAAGTGTGGCGCCCGTGCGTCGCGGGCCCGGCCGGCGGCTGATCGGTGTCGACGGAGGCGACGTGCACCTCTTCGATGCCGAGGGTCTCCTGGACGATCTGCCGGGCGAGCGTGGTGAAGCCCTGACCGGTCTCGACCGCCGCGCAGATCACGGTCGCGATCCCGTCGTGCACCTTCACGGTGGCGGTGGAGACCTCGTCCTGGCCCTCGGCGCCGAGCATGTGGACCATGCCGACGCCATAGCCGACTCCACGGCGTACGGCACCGGGCTCGCCCGCGCCCTCGGGGCCTCCGGGCAGCAGCCACTCGTCCTCGGGGGTGTCCATGGGCAGCTCGGGCAGCGGGAAGTCCCGTACGGCGCGCAGCAGTTCGGCCACGGGGGCCGGGCAGGTGACGGTCTGTCCCGTGGGCAGCAGGTCGCCGGTGGCGAGGACGTTGCGCAGGCGCAGCTCGGCCGGGTCGATGGACAGCTTGGCGGCGAGCTTGTCCATCTGACCCTCGTACGCGGCACACACCTGCAGGGCGCCCTCGCCCCTGACGTGACCGGACGGCGGGTTGTTGGTGCGTACCGCCCAGCCCTCGATAAAGGCGTGCGGCACGACGTAAGGCCCGCAGGCGAAGGAGACAGCGGCGGCGAGCGACTCGGACGAGGCGTCGGCGTACGCGCCCGCGTCGAGGAGGATCTGCGCCTCGACCTTGACCAGGCGGCCCTCGGCGTCCGCGTGGTGGCGGTAGCGCAGGATCGTCGGGTGGCGGTGGGCGTGGCCGAGGAAGGACTCCTCGCGGGTCGCGGCGAGCTTGACCGGGCAGCCGGTCTTCAACGCCAGGAGTCCCAGCGGGAGTTGGAAGCCGCTGTCCTCGCGGTCGCCGGTCGCGCCCGGCACCCCGGTGACGACGACCTTCACCCGGTCCGGCTCCAGGCCGAAGCAGGCGGCGGCCAGATCGCGGTCGGTGTGCGGGTCGGTGGACGCGGTGTAGAGCTCGACGCCGCCGTCGGGGCGGGGCACGGCGAGACCGGCCTCGGCGCCGATGGGGGCGGTGTCCTGGCGGCCGATGCGGTAGAGCCCCTCGACGACGACGTCGCCGGTGACGTCCGGGTCGCCGTAGCGCAGCGGGATGTGCCGGATCAGATTGCCGTCGGGGTGCAGCGGCTCGGCGGCGAAGGCCTTCTCCGGGTCGGTGACCGGCTCCAGGACCTCGTACTCGACCGCGATGGCCGCCACCGCGAGGCGCGCGGTGTCGGGGTGGTCGGCGGCGACGGCGGCGATCGGCTCGCCGTGGTGGCGTACGAGGTCGGAGGCGAAGACGGGGCGGTCGGCGACGGTGCGGCCGTGCGCCGTGTCGCCGGGGATGTCGGCGTGCGTGACGACGGCCCGCACGCCCGGCATGGCGGCGGCGGCCGAGGTGTCGATCGCGGTGATCCGGGCGTGGGCGTGCGGAGAGCGCAGGATCGACGCCCAGAGCAGGCCCTCGGCCCACAGGTCGGAGGCGTACGGGAACGTGCCCTCGGCCTTGGCGCGCGAGTCGGCGGACGGGAGCGACGCGCCGAGCCCGTGGGCGGGCGGCTCCTGCTCGGTGGCGCCCGGCTCGGTGGCCGTCGCGGTGGCCGCGTCGTTGCTCACGCCATGCCTCCGTCATGCAGGTGCGGTTGCTGCTGGACGCTGCCCGCGCCCGGGGGTGCCTGGTGCGGGATCCGGGCTTCCTCGGCGCTCGCGCCGGCGGCCGCCTCACGCCCGGCGACGACTTCGGCCACGGCGTCCAGGACGCCCCGGTAGCCGGAGCAGCGGCAGAGGTTGCCGCAGAGCGCCTGGCGGGTTTCGAGCTCGGTGGGGGCGTGGTTGCCCTCGAGGAGGTCGTGGACGGTCATGGCCATGCCGGGGATGCAGAAGCCGCACTGGACGGCCCCGCACTGGGCGAGGGCGCGCTGGACGTCGGAGGGTTCGCCGTCGGTGGCGAGCCCTTCGACCGTACGGACCTCGGATCCGGCGGCGGTGGCCGCGGGCACCAGGCAGGAGGCGACGAGCCGCCCGTCGACCTGGACGTTGCAGGCCCCGCACTCGCCCTGCGAGCAGCCGTCCTTGGCCCCGGCGAGGCCGAGGCGCTCGCGCAGGACGTAGAGCAGCGATTCGCCGATCCAGGCGTCGGTGACGGGCCGGTCGGCGCCGTTGACGCGCAGGACGTAGGAGGCGGGGGTGTGCTCGCTGTGGAGGGCGGGGAGCGCGGGCTCGGAGTCGGGGGTGGGAACCTCGGCGTCGTCGGCGCTGTCGTACGCCGTGTCCTGCTCGGGCTCCTGCGCCTGCTCGGGCTCCTGTGCCTGCTCCGGGTCCTGTGCCTGCTCCGGTACGAACTCGGCCGCCGCGCCGGGCTCCTCGGGCTCGGGCTCGGCCTCGGTCTCGGCGGGCGCGAACGCCTCGTCGGGTACGGGCGTTCCCTGCGCCGGGGTCCCGTCGCCCGCCACCGCCCAGGGGGCAGCGGCGCCGCCCGGCAGGGTCGCCGGGGCCTGGTGCGTCGTGAAGTCCGTGACGGGCGTGCCCCCGGGCGGGGTGCCCTGCGCCGCCGGATCGGGCCTCGGGTCGAAGTCCCCGGCGGGCATGTCCCGCACCGCCCAGGGTGCGGCCGCACCGCCCGGCAGGGTGGCCGGTCCGCGGAGCGTCGACATCGTGAACTCGCCGGAGTCCTCGGGGACTTCACCCTCGGCGACCGGGATCGTCCACTGCCCCGTGAAGTCACTGGCGACGGGCGGAGCCTGCGGTTCGGGCTGAGTTTCGTGCTGCGGCTCGCGCTGCGGTTCGGGCTCGGGCCCTGGCTCGCTGAACGTCCACTGCCCCGTGGTCCCGTGGTCCTGCACCGGGGCGGAAGCCGGCTCCGGCTCGGGCCACTGCTGTGCCGACGCCGTCACGGGCACCGACCAGGAGCCGGTCGCCGCCGGGTCCGTACCGGCCGCGGGGGTCAGCGGCAGGATCATCGGCGGTACGTAACCGTGCCCGGGAGCCGCGAGCGGCGAGCCCGCGGGGCCCGCCCAGTCCGTGTCTCCGGCGTACTCCGAATACGCGGGCAGCTGGACGAAGGCCGTCGCCTCGGAGTCGTACTCGCCGCCCTGCGGGACCGGCTGCCAGCCGCCGTGCCCGTTACTGTGCCCGTTGTTGGCGTTCTCGTCGTTCGTGGTCATGCCAGCGCCCTCCCCAGTGCTCGACGGGCCAGTGCGGCGACGGTCCGCCGCAGATGAGTGACGGCCGGGGACAGCGGTGGCGCCTGTTCCTCGCCGTCGGCCGGGACCTGGTCCGGGATGCAGGCGGCCGCGACGTACTCCCCGAAGGCGTGCAGCGCCTCCGGTGCGAGCGCCGGCCGCTCCGTTCTCATCGCGGTCCAGTCGATCACCGAGGCGATCCACTGCTCGGCCTCCAGCGGCCGCAGCGGCATCGGGGCGATGGCGCCGACCGCGCACCGCACGCCGCGTCGCGCCGGGTCGAGGACCAGGGCGACCGAGGCGGTGGCGCGGCCCGGTCCGGTCCGCCCCGTCGCCTTCAGGAAGACCTGCGGGGCGTGCAGCAGCGGAACCCGTACAAAACCCACCAACTCGGCGGGTTCCAGCATGTCCCGGCCCGCGAGCAGATGCGAGACCGGAGTCTCGCGGCGCGCTCCGCCGGGCCCCGCGATCACCAAGGTGGCTTCCAGCGCGGCCAGTACGGGCAGCGCGTCGCCGGTCGGTGCGGCGGTGACGATGTTCCCGCCGAGCGTTCCCGCGTTACGGATCTGGGGCGGGCCCGCGGCCCGTGCGGCCGCCGCGAGCGCGGGGATGAGCGCCGCGAAGTCCGGCCGCCCCATCCGTGCGTGCGTCAGTCCCGCGCCGAGCAGCGCGTGTCCGTCCTGGTAGTGCCAGCCGCGGATCTCGCTGATGCGGCCCAGGCCCACGAGGCCCGCGGGCCTCAACAGACCCGCGTTCACGGCTGCCATGAGGTCCGTGCCGCCCGCGACGGGCACGGCGGCGGGCATGGCGGTGAGTGCCGCCACCGCCTCGTCCAGCGAGGCAGGCAGCGTCACGGCTGCCGCCGCCTGCGGTACGTACGTGCTCAACCCAGCTGCCCCTTCCAGGTCCGTCCCGGCAGTCCGCCGCGCTACGGCCGTACGCTACGTGCTCACGGGCCGGACGTGGCAACTCTGGCACATCTTCGGATCGGCCCGACGCGAGGGTCCGCGAAGGAATGATCCGTACCGGTCCACGCCGATGGTCCGATTCGCACGTCTTGTTCCGTACGGCCGTCAACGATCCCAGGATCGCGCCCGCGGGACACGCACCTTCCCCTCACGCTCACACGTTTGGGGGCGCCCCCTCGATCGGGCGTCCGAGCACGCCCGGCCGCTGCTGCCAGGGCAACGGGCCGCCGGGCGGCCGGTAGTCGACGCCCAGAGCGTCAAGTCGCCCGTAGTGGGCGCCCATTCGGCTCTCGAAGTCCGCGTAGTCGCGCTCCGCGGACGCGGGCAGGTCGGACCAGGCGACCTCCGCGAAGGCGGCCAGGCGCGGGAACGTCTGGTAGTCCACGCGGGCCTGGTTCTCCATCACCTCGGTCCACACATTGGCCTGTACGCCGATGACATGGGCGGCGGCCTCCGCGCTCAACTGCGGCGGTACGGGCTCGAAGCGGTAGACGTCCTCAAGGGTCCGTACGTACGCGATCGGCACCGGCTCCTGGTCCCCGTCCGCCTGCCGGTAGTCGAGATAGACCTGCGAGTGCGGGCACATGACGACGTCGTGCCCGGCCTCGGCGGCGGCGATCCCGCCCTCGTAACCGCGCCAGGAGGAGACGGCGGCGCCGGGCGCGAGCCCGCCCTCCAGGATCTCGTCCCAGCCGATGAGACGGCGGCCGCGCTCGGCGAGCCAGCGGTCGAAGTGCCGGATGAACCACGACTGCAGTTCGTCCTCGTCGGCCAGACCGAGTTCCTTGATGCGGGCCTGGGCGGCCGGAGAGGCCTTCCACTGCTCCTTGGGGCACTCGTCGCCGCCGACGTGGATGAAGGTCGAGGGGAAGAGGTCGAGCACCTCCTCGAAGACGCCCTCGTAGAAGCGCAGGACCGCCTCGGTGGGGGCGAGGACGTTGGGGTTGATGCCCCAGGTGTCCCAGACGGTGAGGGCGGACGTGTCGACGACGTCGGTGTTGCCGAGCTCGGGGTAGGCGGCGATGACGGCCTGCGAGTGGCCCGGGATCTCGATCTCGGGGACGACGGTGATGTGGCGCTCGGCCGCGTACGCGACGATCTCGCGGATGTCGTCGTGGGTGTAGTAGCCGCCGTGCGGGGTCTCGTTCCAGAGCTCGGAGGCCCGGTGGCCCCACTTGGAGCGGGCGCGCCAGGCGCCGACCTCGGTGAGACGGGGGTGGCGCTCGATCTGGATGCGCCAGCCCTGGTCGTCGGTGAGGTGGAAGTGGAAGACGTTGAGCTTGTGGGCGGCGAGGAGGTCGAGGTAGCGCAGGACGCCGTCCTTCGGCATGAAGTGCCGCGAGACGTCGAGCATGAGGCCGCGCCAGCCGAAGCGGGGGCTGTCCTCGATGGTCCGGTACGGGACGGCGTGCACCGCCCCCTGGCGTACGGGCGCCTTGCGGAAGGCGTCGGAGCCCAGGAGTTGACGGAGCGTCTGCGCACCCCAGAACACGCCGGCCGCACTGCCGCCGCGGATCTCGATGCCGCCTTCGGAGACGTCGAGCCGGTACGCCTCGGGACCGAGGGTGTCGTCGACGCGCAGGACCACCGCGTTCGCCGCACCCTCCTCCCCCGGCGGAAGCGGCAGTCCGAGGGCGGCGCCGAGCGTGGCGCGCAGCCATCGCTCGGTGGTCTCCGTGCCGGGTCCGGCGACGAGCCGGGTGTCCGCGGCGAGATGGAAGGTGTGGTGACCGGGGCCTTCGACGGCCCGGGGGGCCGGAATCAGATCCATGGCCCCCACCCCACCCGACCCGCCCGAGAACGGTCAAGAGGTCTACACCACTCCGTGACCAGGTGAAGCGCCCTGTGCAACGCCGACGGCCCCCGCGGGGCGCGAAGGCGCGTCACGGGGGCCGTACGAAACCTGCTCGGGACCCGACCGCGGCCCCGGGGCCGGGACTACTTGTCCTTGCCGCCCTTGTCCTTGTCGCCGCCGCCGGCGCCCATGGACTCGTAGATCTCCTTGCACATGGGGCAGACCGGATACTTCTTCGGGTCGCGCCCCGGGACCCAGACCTTGCCGCACAGCGCGACGACGGGGGTGCCGTCGAGCGCGCTCGCCATGATCTTGTCCTTCTGGACGTAGTGCGCGAAGCGCTCGTGGTCGCCGTCACCGCTGGACACCTGTGGCGTCGGCTCTACGAGGGTCCCCGTACCTGCCCCGCGCTCGGGCTCAAGAGTGCTCATAACTGCCAAGGGTACTAAGCGTCCGGGGGTTCAGTTGAGCGACGGGTCGTCGGGGTACGTCGCGATCATCGCCAGGCCGCTGCGCTGGCGCCTCAGTACCGCCCGCCAGAGGCTCTCCGGGCGGGGTGAGGAGATGTCCCCGGGCTCGGAATCGACCACGTACCAGGCACCGTCCTCCAGCTCGCCCTCCAGCTGGCCGGGGCCCCAGCCCGCGTAACCGGCGAAGATCCGCAGTGAGCCCAGGGCGGCGACCAGCAGTTCGGGGGGAGTCTCCAGATCGACCAGGCCGATCGCCCCGAACACCCGCTTCCAGCCGAGGGGACCCGAGCCGCCGGGGATCACCGCCACACCGAGCGCCGAGTCCAGCGAGACCGGGCCGCCGCGGAAGACCACGCCGGGCTCCCCCGCGAGCGTCTCCCAGCCCTCCAGGATCGAGCCGACCTCCACCGGGGTGGGGTGGTTGAGGACGACACCGAGCGAGCCGTTGCCGTCGTGGTCGAGGAGCAGCACCACGGCGCGGTCGAAGTTCGGGTCCGCCAGGGCAGGCGTGGCCACGAGCAGCCGCCCGGTGAGCGAGGACACCTCCGTCATGGCAGACATGATCCCGCATCTTCGCCTTCCGCGGGGAGCGGTTCGGGGGCGCACCGGAGGCGCACACCGCCCGTGGCGGGCCCCGCACACAGCGTGCTGTAGCAAAGCCATGACATCAGGAGACCCCCCTTGGCCTTCCGTAGCGTGGGTAGTCGCCCCTTACCCTTGAAAGCTGTCCCCCCGTCCGTCCCCCTTCCGGAACGCGAGATTCATGACCGTCACCGACGATGTACTGCTTGTCCACGGCGGAACCCCGCTGGAGGGCGAGATCCGCGTGCGCGGCGCGAAGAACCTCGTGCCGAAGGCCATGGTCGCCGCCCTGCTGGGCAGCGGTCCGAGCCGGCTGCGCAATGTGCCCGACATCCGTGATGTGCGGGTCGTACGGGGCCTGCTGCAGCTGCATGGCGTGACGGTCCGCCCGGGTGAGGAGCCCGGCGAACTGGTCCTCGACCCGTCCCACGTCGAGTCCGCCAATGTCGCCGACATCGACGCCCACGCGGGGTCCTCGCGGATCCCGATCCTCTTCTGCGGCCCGCTGCTGCACCGGCTCGGCCACGCCTTCATCCCGGGCCTGGGCGGCTGCGACATCGGCGGCCGGCCGATCGACTTCCACTTCGAGGTGCTCCGCCAGTTCGGCGCGACCATCGAGAAGCGGGCGGACGGCCAGTACCTGGAGGCCCCGCAGCGGCTTCGCGGCTGCAAGATCCGGCTGCCGTACCCCTCGGTCGGCTCGACCGAGCAGGTGCTGCTGACGGCCGTACTGGCCGAAGGTGTGACGGAGCTCTCCAACGCGGCCGTGGAGCCGGAGATCGAAGACCTCATCTGCGTACTGCAGAAGATGGGCGCGATCATCTCCATGGACACCGACCGCACGATCCGCATCACCGGGGTCGACAAGCTCGACGGCTACACCCACCGCGCCCTCCCGGACCGCCTGGAGGCGGCCTCGTGGGCGTCGGCCGCGCTGGCGACCGAGGGCAACATCTACGTGCGCGGCGCCCAGCAGCGCTCGATGGTGACCTTCCTCAACACCTTCCGGAAGGTCGGCGGCGCCTTCGAGATCGACGACGAGGGCATCCGCTTCTGGCACCCGGGCGGCGCGCTCAACGCGATCGTCCTGGAGACGGACGTGCACCCCGGCTTCCAGACCGACTGGCAGCAGCCGCTCGTCGTCGCGCTGACGCAGGCCGCCGGCCTCTCCATCGTCCACGAGACGGTGTACGAGTCCCGGCTCGGATTCACCTCCGCGCTCAACCAGATGGGCGCACACATCCAGCTCTACCGCGAGTGCCTGGGCGGCTCGGACTGCCGCTTCGGCCAGCGCAACTTCCTGCACTCGGCGGTCGTGAGCGGCCCCACGAAGCTCCAGGGCGCGGATCTGGTCATCCCGGACCTGCGCGGCGGTTTCTCGTACCTGATCGCCGCTCTGGCCGCGCAGGGGACTTCGCGGGTGCACGGCATCGACCTGATCAACCGCGGCTACGAGAACTTCATGGACAAGCTCACGGAGCTCGGCGCGAAGGTGGAGCTGCCGGGCGGAGCGCTGGTCTAGGGGACCGGGGGCCTCGCCCCCGCTCCGTACGCACGCCGAAGGGCGGCCACCCGGCAGGGTGGCCGCCCTTCGTGTTGCTGCTAGGGAACTTACTTACCCTTGGCGGCTTCCTTGAGCTTCGAGCCCGCGGAGACCTTCACGCTGTAGCCGGCCGGGATGTTGATCGGGTCGCCGGTCTGCGGGTTACGAGCGGTGCGAGCGGCACGGTGCGTGCGCTCGAAGGTCAGGAAGCCGGGGATGGTGACCTTCTCGTCGCCCTTGGCGACGATCTCGCCGACGGTCTCGGCGAGCGCGGCCAGAACGGCGTCGGCGTCCTTGCGGGTGACCTCGGCACGGTCGGCCAGGGCGGCCACCAGCTCACTGCGGTTCATGTTTGTACTCCCGTGTTCTTCTTGCCTGTAAGGCGTGAGATCGAAGCCGATGCTGCCAGGGCCCTAGGACAGTCCCCGGACCCGGGTCTGACGTCAGACCCTCGCGCCCGATTACGCATCCTGCCCCCACCAGCGGCGGGAAAGCCAATCCGGCTCGGACTGCCGGGCGCCTGGGCTCATTGCCCGCCACCCTAAAGGTGGGTTTGCGGCGCCGCGTCGTGCGACGCGCCGGGCGTCAGGCGGACGTAGGGCTTGTCACAGCCCCGGTGCCCGCGGTCGCGCCCGCACCGGCCGCCTTGGCGGCCGTACGCACCGCCCCCGCGACCGCTCCCGCGACCTTGTCGTTGAAGACGGAGGGGATGATGTAGTTCGCGTTGAGCTCGTCCTCGGCGACGACGTCCGCCAGGGCGCCCGCGGCGGCGAGCATCATCTCCGTGTTGACGGTGCGCGACTGGGCGTCCAGGAGGCCTCGGAAGACACCCGGGAAGACCAGCACGTTGTTGATCTGGTTGGGGAAGTCGGAGCGGCCCGTGGCCACAACTGCCGCCGTCTGGCGGGCGATCGACGGGTCGACCTCGGGGTCGGGGTTCGCAAGTGCGAAGACGATGGAACCCTCCGCCATGGCCGCGACGTCGTTCCCGTCGAGGACGTTCGGGGCCGAGACGCCGATGAAGACGTCCGCGCCGACGACGGCCTCCTTGAGGGTGCCGCGGGCGCCTTCGGGGTTGGTGTTGTCGGCGATCCAGCGCAGCGCCGAGCCGGGGGCCGCGTCGACGAGGTCCTCGCGGTCCGCGTGCACCACGCCGTGGATGTCGGCGACGACGGCGTGCTTGACGCCGGCCGCGATGAGGAGCTTGAGGATGGCCGTACCGGCCGCTCCCGCGCCCGACATGACGACCTTCACGTCCCCAATTCCCTTGCCCACCACGCGCAGTGCGTTGGTGAGGGAGGCGAGGACGACGATCGCGGTGCCGTGCTGGTCGTCGTGGAAGACGGGGATGTCCAGGGCCTCGCGCAGCCGTGCCTCGATCTCGAAGCAGCGGGGTGCGGAGATGTCCTCGAGGTTGATTCCGGCGAAGCCGGGGGCGATCGCCTTGACGATGGCGACGATTTCGTCGCTGTCCTGGGTGTCCAGGCAGATCGGCCATGCGTCGATGCCGGCGAAGCGCTTGAAGAGGGCCGCCTTGCCCTCCATGACGGGCAGTGCGGCCATCGGGCCGATGTTGCCGAGACCGAGCACCGCGGAGCCGTCCGTCACCACTGCAACGGAGTTGCGCTTGATGGTGAGGCGGCGTGCGTCCTCGGGGTTCTCGGCGATCGCCATGCAGACCCGGGCGACGCCCGGGGTGTAGATCATGGAGAGGTCGTCACGGTTGCGGATGGGGTGCTTGGACGCCATCTCGATCTTGCCGCCGAGGTGCATCAGGAACGTACGGTCGGAGACCTTGCCGACCTCGACGCCCTCGACCGAGCGGAGCTTGTCGACGATCTCGTCCGCGTGCGAGGTGGAACTCGCCGCGATGGTGACGTCGATACGCAGCTTCTCGTGGCCCGAAGCGGTCACGTCGAGGCCCGTGACGGAGCCTCCGGAGGACTCGACGACCGTGGTGAGCTGGCTGACCGCGGTCCCGCTCGCGGGGACCTCCAGTCGTGCCGTCATCGAGTACGAGACGCTGGGCGCCGTTGCCATGGCCGACTTCCTCTTCCGTTGAGCTTCTTTGCTGCTGTCCGATGGTCGCACCTACCTGCCGGTAGCAGGTAATGGGGCGGCTTGTTTCGGAAAGAGTTTTCCACCATACGAGAAGTCGGGGTGAAACAGAAGAGGCCCCCCTCAGATGAGGAAGGCCTCTCCCTTGTTCGTTCAGCGACACCGGCCCGCCATGCTCGCCTCGCGGCAAGTGGTCGCTCTAAGCGACGAAGGTTGGGCCCGGGGGCTTGGATCGAGCCGGTGTCACACCCAGGCTAACAAACACCCCCAGGAAGTGATTCCCGCATCGCAGATTGACCGCCAAACGGCCCTGTTCCGCCCTGTTCCGCTACATTCCGCCCTGCTCAGTCCCGCAGAAGGTCGGGCACGCCGTCCTCGTCGGGCTCGTCACGTGCGGCCGAGACCACGGTCAACTGCTGGGTGGCGCGCGTCAACGCCACGTACAGCACCCGCAGTCCGGCCGGCGACTCGTCCGCGATCTCCGCGGGCGAGACGACCACCGTGGCGTCGTACTCCAGGCCCTTCGCCTCCAGGCTGCCGAGCGCCACGACCCGGTCCCCCAGGTCCGCCAGCCACTTGCGCGCCTGCTCCCTGCGGTTCATCGCGACGACCACACCGACCGTGCCGTCCACCTGGTCGAGAAGGCGCTCCGCCTCCTCGCGCACGGATGCGGCGAGGTCCCCGCCCCGTACGACCGAGAACCTCGGGCGCACGCCCGTCGAGCGGACCGCCGACGGGGACTCCATGCCCGGCATCGCGAGCTTGAGCACCTTGGCCGCGAGCTCCGCGATCTCGGCGGGGTTGCGGTAGTTGACGGTGAGGGTGAAGCGGCGGCGGGGGCGGCTGCCGAGCGCCTCGTCGCGGGCCTCGGCCGCCTCGTCGGGGTACGACCAGGACGACTGGGCCGCGTCCCCGACGATCGTCCAGGTCGCCTGGCGGCCGCGGCGGCCGACCATCCGCCACTGCATCGGCGTGAGGTCCTGCGCCTCGTCGACGATGACGTGCGCGTACTCGGTGCGCTCCTGGGCGAGCCGCTCGGCCCGCTCCCACTGGGTCTCCTCGCGCTGCGGCATGAGCTCTTCGAGCCCGGTCAGCGCGTCCAGCGGGTCGTACTCACGCTTCTTCTTCGGCTTGTGCGGGGTGCCGAGCAGCGTCTGCAGTTCGTCGAGGAGCGCGACGTCGTGCACGGAGAGGGCTTCACGCTTGAGAGCGCGGGCCAGTTGGCGGACCTCGCGCGGGTTCAGCACCCGCCGCGCCCAGCGGCCCAGCCTGCGCTCGTCGGCCATCGCGGTGAGCACACCGCGCGGGGTGAGCTCGGGCCACCAGGCGTCGAGGAAGGCGAGGAAGCTGTCCTCGGTCGAGACCTCGTCGTCGAAGGTGGAGCGGAGCTCGGCGAGCAGTTCGGGGTCGCTGTAGCGGCCGCGGCCGCTGGACCTGGACCACAGCGCGTCCAGCAGGAGCTTGCGGGCGCGCGGGCGCAGGAGGTTGACCGGGGCGGTGCCGCCGAGGACGTTGTGGCGGATGCGCTGGAGGTCGTCCGCCTCCAGTTCGACGCGGGCGCCGAAAGCCACCACACGCAGCCGGTTGACGGCACTGGGCGCCGTCTCCCCGCCCCCGAACGACAGTTGCCCATGGTCGGGTGCGGCCGGCGCGCGCTCGCCCTCCAGCGCCCCCCTGGCGGCCTTGCGCAGCACCGCGAGCATCCGGGACGAGCCCTTGATGCGGGCGATGGACGGTTCGTCGTACGCGGTCGCCTCCGCGCCGTCCACCAGCGAGCCGAGCGCGCGGATCGCGACCTGCCCCTCCTCGCCGAGCGAGGGGAGCACGCCTTCGGTGTACGAGACCAGGAGCGGCGTCGGGGAGACGATCAGGATGCCGCCCGAGTAGCGCCTGCGGTCCTGGTAGAGGAGGTACGCGGCCCGGTGCAGCGCCACTGCCGTCTTGCCCGTACCGGGACCGCCCGAGACCTCGGTGACCGAGGCCGCGGGGGCCCTGATCACCAGGTCCTGCTCGGCCTGGATGGAGGAGACGATGTCGCGCATGGTGTGGCTGCGGGCCTGGCCGAGCGCGGCCATCAGCGCGCCGTCGCCGATCGCGGGGAGCTCCCGGCCCTCCAGGGTCGCCTTGAGCTGCGGGCGCATCAGGTCGTCCTCCACGCCGAGGACCTGGCGGCCCTTGGAGCGGATGACCCGGCGTCGTACGACACGACCCGGATCGACTGGCGTCGAGCGGTAGAAGGGGGCCGCGGCCGGGGCACGCCAGTCGATGACCAGCGGCGCGTAGTCGGAGTCCAGGACCCCGATGCGGCCGATGTGCAGCGTCTCGGCGATCTCGGCCGTGTCGTCGGGACGGATCGCGTCGTCGGCGGGCTCGACGGAGGTGAACGCGCCGTCCGCGCCCTTCTCGCCGTCCTTGCCCTGGAGCAGGTCGATGCGTCCGAAGAGGAAATCCTCGAACTCGTTGTTGAGGCGGTTGAGGTGGATGCCGGCCCGGAAGACCTGCGCATCCCGCTCGGCCAGCGCGCCCGGCGTGCCGACATGGCCGCGCTGGGCGGCGTCGTGCATCAGGAACTCCGCCTCGTGGATCTTCTCCTCGAGGCGCCGGTACACCTGGTCGAGGTGGTCCTGCTCGATACCGATCTCGCGGTCTCTGACCGAGTCGCTGACCGAGTCGACAGCGGCGTCCTGCGCGGCCACTGAGGCCCCCTTCTGACGTGCATTCGGGCGACCGTCAACCTTACGCGAAGGGAAGCGCAATCACAGCTATGCAGGTACGTCGAGCAACTTCTTGCCGTCCAGGGTCGCGACCTCGAAGTGGTCGATGTCGGAGGGACTCATCGCCGCACCGCCATGGACGTACAGGGGATACCGGGCCGCCTCGTGGGGGCTGTCCGCGATTCCGTACCCCCACTTCGGGACGGACCAGGTGGTGACCGTCTCGCGTTCGCCGCTCTTGGAGACGGCGATCAGGGAGCACTTGAGCGGGCCCTGGACGTTTTTCAGTTCGAGGACGGCGTGCGTGCCCCAGGGCTTGGCCTCGGTGCCGACCGTCGCGGAGACCTTCGTGGCCGGGTTCGTGGCCGACGCCTTGGCGAGCATGCCGCTGAAGAAGGCGTCCTGGGCGGGGCTGGTGGAGTGCGGGTGGGCGGAGGTGCTGGTGCCGTTGCCGCCCGACGTGGCCACCACCGCGATCGCGGGCCCGCCGATGACCAGGGCAGCGGCGGCCGCCACCAGGTACATCGTGCGGCGCTTGCGCTTCGCGCGCTGGGCCGCGACCTCGTCGACCAGGTGGTCGAGCAGCTGCGGGGGTACGGGGCGCTCGGCCTGCGGCGCGGGTCCGGGGAACTCCGCCAGCTGCGACAGCATCGGCTCCATGCCCGCCAGGTCGTCGAGCTCGGCCGCGCAGATCTCGCAGCCCGCCAGATGCGCCTCGAAGGCGGTGGCCTCGGCGTCGTCGAGGATGCCGAGGACGTACGCGCCCACGGCGTCGTGGACCGACTCGGGCTCGTGCTGGGTCGTCATGCCGTCACCCCCCTCTCCTCCAGTGCGAGCTTCATCGAGCGCAGTGCGTAGAAGACCCGGGACCGCACGGTCCCGGCGGGAATGCCGAGTGCCTCGGCCGCCTCATTGACCGTACGCCCTTTGAAGTACGTCTCCACAAGTGCCTCCCGGTGGGCGGGAGTCAGGTCGTCGAGCGCATCCGAGAGCGTCATCAGCCACAACGCCTTGTCGATCTCGTCCTCCGCGGGCATGACCTCCAGCGGCGACGGTTCGACCTCCTGCGGCCGGGACTGCCGGCTGCGGTGGTTGTCGATGACGATGCGCCTTGCGACCGTCACCAGCCAGGGTCGGACAGAGCCGGTGGCCCGGTTGAGCTGGCCGGCGTTCTTCCAGGCACGGATGAGCGTCTCCTGCACGACGTCCTCGGCGCGCTGGCGGTCGCCGGCGACGAGTCGGATGACGTACGCGAGAAGCGGTCCAGCATGCTCGCGGTAGAGCGCCCGCATCAGCTCCTCGTCGGGCACGGAGCGATGACGGGCCCCCGACGGACGGTCATCGGCCACGGCCGCATCCTTGCGCACCTGAACCTCCCGGTCGAGCCCCTGTCCGGCTCCTTGGTCTCTTGTACGGGGGGCTGCCCGGAATCATTCAACGGCTGGCCGGATTTCTTTACGCCTGTGCGCCGACGGCGGCGCGGCGGCGGTGCCTGGCCACCCTTTCCCTGTTGCCGCACACCTCGCTGGAGCACCAGCGGCGGCGGCGCCCCCGGGAGGTGTCGAGATAGAGGCGGGCGCAGTTGTCGCCCTCGCACTGGCGGAGCAGGGCGCGGGCGGCCGGGTCGGTGAGGAGGTCGACCGTGTCGCGGGCGACCACCGCGAGGAGGGCGTCGCGGGGCGGGGCCGCGGCGAAGGTCTTGGCCAGGGTGCCGTCGGGGCGGCGTACGGCCTTGAGGGCGGGGGGTGAGCCCGAGGCGTAGGCGTTGACCCGGTCCAGGGCCGCCTCCGCGGGGCGGCCCGCGATCTCGGCCCTGACCAACTGCCTGACGTACTCGCGGAGTTCGATGAAACCGGACAGCCAGGCAAGGTCGGCGGGAAGGGTGGTGTCGGGCGGGACCAGACCGGCCCCCGCGAGCCAGGCGGTGAGGCGTTCGCCGCAGTCGAGCTGTTCTGCGGGATACACCCCTGTCGCCACCAGGTCCAGGCAGATGCGCCCGGAGTCGAACCTCAACTCGTACGCGTACGAACCCATACCTCTTACAGTGCCCAAAGCGCGGCCGGGCCGGAACCCCTGCTACCGCCTTCGGGGGCATACGGAAGCGCACGGGGGCTTGAACCTCACGTCGCGTGAGGATGCATCGTGGACCCATGAGCACTTCTGGAGCCCCCGGAACGTCCGGATGCATGACGTGGAAGGTCGGACCGCTGGCCGAGGCCAGTGGTCTCACGGTGCGCACCCTGCACCACTGGGACACCATCGGGCTGCTCTCGCCCTCGCAGCGGACGGCGGGCGGGCACCGTGAGTACACCGAGGACGATGCGGCCCGGCTGTATCAGGTCCTCGCGCTGCGGAGCCTGGGCCTCGGCCTGGAATCGATCGCCCTGTGCCTGGACGCCGGCGTCGATCCCGTACAGCTGATCGGGGACCATCTGACCGGTGTCGAGGCGGAGTTGGCGGAGCTCGGCGCGCTGCGGGAGCGGCTGCTGCGGCTGCGCGGGGAGCTGTCGACGGGGGCGCTGATGGACACCCTCGAAGCGATGGGAGCGGCGGGACCGGAGCGCGATCGGGTGCTGCGGCGGCATCTCGACGAGGAGCAGCTGGCGGCGATGGCGGCGCAGGGCGCCCGACTGGGGCCGGGCGCACGCTACTTGCTGGAAGTGGAGTGGCCCGAGCTGTACCGGCGCGCCGAGGCGCTGCGGGTGGGCGGGGCCGCGCCCGGTGACGCGCGCGTGCTGAAGATCGTCGCCCGGATGGACGAGCTGGGGGCGCTCTTCAGCGGGGGCGACTCCACGGCGTCCGGCGGCGTACGGGCGGCCTGGCGGGACGACCCGGCCGCGATGTCGGGCGACGCAGGTGCGCCCGCGCAGGAATGGCGCGAGCTGGCGGACTTTCTGGACGAGGCGCGGAAACGGCATGGAGGTACGGCGTCATGAACACCTTGAACCGCAGGAACCGGGCGGGCATCGCCCTGCTCTCGGTCGTCCCCCTGCTCGTGGTCGCGGCGATCGCGCTGCCGTGGGGAGTGCTGCCGGGGGTGCTGATCGCGCTCGCCGTCCTGGCGGCCGTCACCTTCTTCAGTACAGGACTCTCTGGAAGAGGTGGTGGTCGCGCCAGGCGCCGTTGATGCTGAGATAGCGGGGCGCCGTGCCGATCTGCTCGAACCCGCACTTGGCGAGGACCCGCTGGGAGGCGGCGTTCTCCAGCAGCGTGCTCGCCTCGATGCGGTGCAGGCCGAGATTGTCGCGGGCGACGCGGCAGACCGCTTCGACGGCGGCGGTGGCCAGGCCTCTTCCGGTCTCCTCGCCGTCCAGCCAGTAGCCGAGGCTGGCGCTGCAGAAGGGCCCCATGACGAGGTTGGTGAGCGTGATGCCGCCGATGATGCGCCCGGGGTCGGCGTCGTCGGTGAACATCCAGGGCACCACGCGCCCGCCGTCGCGGTCGGCCAGGATCCCTGCCAGGCGCGCCAGTTGGCCCTCGTACGTGAAGAAGGCCTCGGGGCGGACGGGCTCCCAGGGGCGCAGGTGCTCGCGGTTGCGGCGGTACGCCTCGGCGAGCGGGGTGGCATCGGCGAGGGCCATCGGACGCAGGCACACGCCGTCGCGGAGCGGAAGATTGTCGGCGATCATCCCGGCACCGTAACGCGTCCGTCGTACGGTGATCCGGTGAACAGCGATGCGATATCCGTGACTCTGCACGCCCCCGGCCTGCTGCTGCGCCCCTGGGAGGACGGCGATCTGGGCGCGGTCGTCGCCGCGTACAGCGATCCGGCGCATGTGCGCTGGCTGGATTCGCAGATCGCGGACGAGGCGGACGGCCGGAAGTGGCTGGCGGATCAGCACGCCGGACGGGTCAGCGGAAAGCTCCTGAGTTTCGCCGTGATCGGTACGGGCGAAGGGCAGTTGGCCGGGTGCATGGTGCTCAAGCGCCCCGATCCGGCGGGGACCGTCGGCGAGATCGGCTACTGGACTGTCGCCGCCGCACGCGGGCGCGGGGTGGCGGCGGCCGCCGTGGAGGCGGTGGCGCAGTGGGCGTACGGCACCCTCGGCCTCGCACGGCTCGACATCCTGCACACCGTCGGCAACGAAGCCTCCTGCCGCGTCGCCGAGAAGGCGGGCTTCGCCTTCGCGGAAATCCTGCCCGCGACACCGCCCTGGCCGCACGACGGGCACCGGCACATCCGCCACGCTCCCTCGCGCTGACGCGCGTCACGCAGGACACTTGTCGCGGAACCATTGCATTGCCACGCGAAGGGGGACTGCACATGCGGGAGGGCCACCGGGCCGAAGCCGAGCGGCTGTTGGCGCGCGCCGTGGAGGAGGAGTCGCGCCGCTCCGGCGGCCGGGCCGACACGGGGACGCTGCTGGCGCGGGGTCGGGCGGCGCTGGACTCGCTCGCCGCGAGTTCGGCCGAGGAGTACGCCGCGTACACCCAGGCGCTGGACACCGCTGCGGCCGAAGCGCATCCGCTCTCCGAGCGATTCAGCAAGAAGAACGTGGCAACTCCCGCCGTGGTGACGGTCGTTGCGGCCGTGGCCGCCTTCGGATCCGACATCGTCTTCGGTACGCCGGCGGGCACCGCACTGGGCACCGGCGTCGTCGTCGCGGTCGCCGGGGCCGCTGCCACCGTCGCCAAGGTGACCGCATCGCACTGGCCGGCCGCGCACGCCAGGGCCGGGGCGGCCGGACAGCCGGGCGGGGCCGAGCAGTTGAGGCTGCAGTGGCTGACCGCGCTGGAGGTACGGGGCATCCGCCCGTATCTGGACCAGCAGCGGATGCTGGCCACCCCGAAGAAGAAGACCTCCACCGTCTCCGTACCGCCGCAGCTGCGCGGCACGGACAAGAGCGCGGCGGCGCGCAGGCGGTCCGTACTGGAACAGTCCTTCGAGCAGCTCCCGCTCTCCGAGGGCCCGTTCGCCGGCCGGCGCGCCGAGCTGGCGCAGATCGCCCAGTGGGTGCACGCGGCGCGCGCCTCCACCGAGACCCGGCCTACGGTCGTCGTGCTGCACGGGGTCGACGGGTCGGGGCGCACCACTCTGGCCGTACAGGCGGCGCATCAGCTCAGGGACCAGTTCCGCGGGGCGTGCGTGGTCGACCTGCGCGGGGAGGCGCCGGGCGAGGAGCCGCTGTCGACGCGGGACGCGCTGCTGCATCTGCTGAATCGTCTCGGCGCACCGCGCGAGCAGCTGCTCTTCCGTGAACGGTCCTCCCCCGAACAGCAGTTGCGGCGCCTCAACGACCTCTACCGCCAGCATCTGACCGGACTCCCCGTCACGGTGGTGCTCGACGACGCGAACGATGCCGCGCAGGTCCACACGCTCGTCCCCGAGCGCTCGGACAGCCTGGTCCTGGTCACCGCGCGCGAGCCCATCGCACTGCCGGCCGACCTCCCCGCCTGGGTGCACCAGCTGCCGGTCCAGGCGCTGGGCGCGGCGGGCGCGGAGGCGCTGCTGCGGGAGGCGGCGGAGGAGCCCGAGTCGCCGTACGACAGCGAATCCACGGACGCCGTACGGGAGTTGTGCGCAGGCCTGCCGCTCGCCCTGCGCGTCGCCGGGTCCGCGATCGGACCTCGTACGACCCGCACCCTGGCCGCCGACCTGGCCGCGTACGGTCCCGTCCCGCCCATCGAGCGCGCCCTGTGGCTGCGCTACAGCGACCAGTCCGAGCAGGGCCGCCGCCTGCTGCGCCGCCTCGCGCTCGCCGGCCGGGCCTCCCTCGGGGCGGCGGCTGCGGCGGCCCTGCTCGCCACCGACGAGCAGGAGGCCAAGCGCCTCCTCGACCACCTCGCCCGCACCGGTCTGGTCGACAACGTACGCGGCAGCCGCTACCGCCTCCACGACACCGTGCGCACCTTCGCCCAGGCCCGCCTGGTCGACGAGGAGGAACCGGCCGAGCGGACCGCGGCGCAGGAGCGGCTGATCCAGTCCTACGCCGAGCTGGCCGACTCCGTGATCCGCCTCGTCGACGGCCAACTCTCCACCAGGGCGGGCAAGTTCGGCTCGCACGGCTTCACCTCCCTCGATGCCGCACTGGCCTGGCTCGACGAGGAGTCGAGCTTCATCACCTCGGCCCTGCGCCAGGCCGAGGGCGTCGACCAGGACGTGGTCCTGCACCTTCTGGGCGCCCTCTGCGACTACTGCCTGTTGCGCGGCGACCTCTACCGCCTGGGCGAGATCAGCGAGTTGACGCAGGCCGTCGGCCAGGGACTCCTCGTCCGGTCGGTCCAGTGGCGCACCGGTATCGCGGCCCGCCAGCTCGGCGAGCTCGACGAGGCGCGCACCACCCTCACCTCGGTGGTCGACCTCTATCGGGAGGCGCACCACGACGCGGGCGAGGCTCTCGCGCTCTGCTCGCTCGGCATCACCCTGCACCACCAGGGCAACCTCACCGAGGCCGCCGTACGACTCCGCGAAGCCCTCACCCTCCAGACCCCTGCGTCCCTGGCCGCCGACCGCGCCTGGACCCTGCACGCGCTGGCCGCCGTGGAACGCGACCGCGGCAACATCGCCGAGGCCCTGACCCTGCTCGCCACCTCCCTCGCGCTCCACCAGGACAACGACTCCCCGCACGGCGAGGCCTGGGCGCACTTCCAGCTCGGCCAGACCTGTCTGCGCATGGGGGATGTGAACCGCGCCGAGGACGAGCTGCGCATCGCGCTCGACGGGTACGGACAGACCCGCGACGGCCGCGGCGAGGCCTGGGCGATGACCCAGCTGGCCAGGGCCCGCCTGGTCGACGGCGACCCGGGAGCTGCGGTCGACCAGCTGCGCGGCGCGCTCTCGCGCCACCGCGACAACGAGGACGCGCGCGGCGAGGCCTGGACCCTGTACTACCTGGGCCAGGCCCTGGAGGAGCGCGGCGACCGCGACCAGTCGGTACGCGAACTGGAGCGCGCCCGCGGGATGTTCTCCCGGATGCGCGACGTGTACGGCCTGGCCTGCGCCCGCCACCACTCGGGCCGCGTCACCCGCGACCAGCGGGCCGCCCAGACCGGCAACCTCCGCAATTCGGGCTTCGCCCGCCAGCTCCTGGTCGACGCCCGCAACGACTTCCACCGCATCGGCAACGCCCACGGCGAGGCCTGGACCTGCCTGGAACTCGCGATGATCGACGCGGGCAACGCACGCGCCGCCCAGGCGCTCGCCCTCTGCGAGGAGGCGACGGCACTCTTCGCGGCGTACGACGACAAGCGGGGCGGCGACTGGGCCCGCTTCCTGCGCTGCACCCTGCTGCCGTACGCCTCGCCGGGCGGCTCGGAGATCGGCACGGCGGTCGCCGAACAGGAGCTGGCGGACCTGATCCGCTCCACGCACCCCACCCGCGACGGCAAGCTGGAGGACTGCGCGGACGCGTACGCCCTGGTGCTGGGCCGGGGCGTGGCCCTGGAGGACGGCTGGCAGGCCTGGCGCCTGGGCATGGTCCCGAACCGGCACGCGCGCGAGGTCATGGGTGTGCCGGTGACGGTGGTGCCGCACTGATCCGCTGCCCCGCGGGGGTGGTCTCCCCCGCGGGGGTGGTCTCCCCCGCGGGGCAGCGGTCAGGTCACTTCTGCTGGGGCTCGGCGGCGGGTGCCGCGTCCGGGTCCGGGGCCTCCTCGAAGGCGACCTTGCCCATGTGGCGGTTCATCGACTTCATCAGCAGCCAGGTGCCGACGGCCAGCACCGCGAAGACGATGAAGCCGAGGACGCCCGGGGTCACCTTGCTGTCGTCGACCTCCTTCGCGAGAGGGACGAGATGCGTCAGTGCTGCATAGCTAGCGCTCATGTCAGCCATTGTCGCGGATGCCCGCGAAGAGGTCGTCCTCGGGGAGGGAAGTGTCCACGAGCGACTTCGCCAGCTCGTACTCCTCCGTCGGCCAGACCTCCCGCTGGATGTCCATCGGAACGCGGAACCAGCCGCCGTCGGGGTCGATCTGCGTGGCGTGCGCGATCAGCGCCTTGTCGCGGATCTCGTAGAAGTCGGCGCAGGGAACGTGCGTGGTCAGCGTCCGCTCGGCGCGCTCGAACTCCTCCCAGCGCTTCAGCCAGTCGCCGTACGGGGACTCCATGCCGCGCGCGAGCAGCGCCTCGTGCAGGGCGATGGTGCGCGGCTTGTTGAAGCCCTGGTTGTAGTAGAGCTTCTGCGGCTGGTAGGCCGGGCCGAACTCCGCCTCGGGGAACTTCTCCGTGTCCGCCGCACCATCGAACGCCACCATCGAGATCTTGTGGGTCATGATGTGGTCGGGGTGCGGGTAGCCGCCGTTCTCGTCGTACGTGGTGATGGCCTGCGGCCGGAACTCACGGATCAGCTTCACCAGCCGGCCCGCCGCCACATCGACGTCCTCCAGCGCGAAGCAGCCCTCGGGCAGCGGCGGCAGCGGGTCGCCCTCGGGCAGGCCCGAGTCGACGAAGCCGAGCCAGGACTGCTTGACGCCGAGGATCTCGCGGGCCTCGTCCATCTCCTTCTTGCGTACCTCGTGGATGTGCTCCTCGATGTACTTGTCGCCCTGGAGCTTGGGATTGAGGATGGAGCCGCGCTCGCCTCCTGTGCAGGTCACGACCAGCACGTCCACCCCCTCGGACACGTACTTGGCCATGGTGGCCGCGCCCTTGGACGACTCGTCGTCCGGGTGGGCGTGAACGGCCATCAGTCGCAGCTGCTCAGTCAAGACAGGATCCTCGTAAGATTCGGCGCCCTCGGTGATTCGGCGCATCGGGCGGCTTCTATAGTGACCGAATCGGGGGACAGAAAATTCCTGGGCCCCCGTACTGGAGGAACGATCATGACGGCGGTACGCGAAGAGCTCCCCGAGGGCCGTTACGGGCGCTCCGCGGACGAGCGCGCGGACCACAAGCTCAAGATCGTCGGGGCGGTGCTCGGCGTCCTGGTGCTGGCCGTCGTCGGCTGGATCGGTTACGACTACATCTCCGGCAAGTCGGCCCTGAACGCCCAGGTCGTCACCTTCGACATCCCCTCGAAGGACAAGGTGACCATGGGTCTGGACGTCAACAAGGACACCGGGACCGCGGGCACCTGCACCGTGCGCGCCCTGGACGAGGACCACAACGAGGTCGGCCGCAAGGACATCGCCTTCGCCAAGGGGCAGTCCGTGTCCCACATCACGGTGGAGCTGCGGACCACGTCAAAGGCCAGCAGCGCGGAACTGGTCAGCTGCCAGACCGGCTGATCGCTGCCGCTCCTGACGGGGTCCTGACGTACTTCCTCTATTCGGTCCTCCCCCTTCCTCCCGGGAATTGTTAGGCTCGTGGTTTCGCCCGCCCCTGGAGGCACACACTTCTGGGTAGGGCGATGCTTTGTATTTCCGGTACCTACGAGGAGCGACCCGTGACCCAGACCAGTGAGAACGTCACCTGGCTGACTCAGGATGCGTACAACCAGCTGAAGGCCGAGCTGGAGTATCTGACGGGTCCCGCACGCGCCGAAGTCACCGCCAAGATCGCGGCGGCCCGCGAGGAGGGCGACCTGCGCGAGAACGGCGGGTACCACGCCGCCAAGGAGGAGCAGGGCAAGCAGGAGCTGCGCGTACGCCAGCTCACCCAGCTCCTGGAGGCCGCCAAGGTCGGCGAGGCCCCGACGGCCAGCGGCGAGGCGGCTCCCGGCATGGTCGTCACGATCGCCTTCGACGGCGACGAGGACGACACCATGACCTTCCTGCTCGCCTCGCGCGAGTACGCGAGCTCGGACATCGAGACGTACTCCCCGCAGTCCCCGCTCGGCTCGGGCGTGCTGGGCAAGAAGATCGGTGAGAACGCCCAGTACGAACTGCCGAACGGCAAGAAGGCCTCGGTGAAGATCCTGAAGGCCGACCCGTACCAGGGCTGAGCCCGCACGGACAGCACGAAGCCCCGGCCGGGATTCCGGCCGGGGCTTCGTCGTGGGCGGACGGCTATCCGTCCGCCTTGCGGTACTTGCGGACCGCCAGTGTGCGGAAGGCGAGGATGATCAGCACCGACCAGATCAGCGAGGCCCAGACCGGGTGCTCCATGGGCCAGGCGCCGGTCACCGACTTCGGCACTCCCTCGATCGTGTTGCCGAACAGCTCGCGGGCCGCCGCCACCGTGGCACTGAAAGGGTTCCACTCGGCGACGTACTGAAGGAACCTCGGCATGCCGTTGACCGGGACGAAGGCGTTCGAGATGAACGTCAGCGGGAACAGCCAGATCAGACCGCCCGAGGTCGCCGCCTCCGGGGTGCGCACGGACAGACCGATCAGGGCGCCGATCCAGGTGAACGCGTAACCGAGCAGCAGGAGCAGCCCGAATCCCGCCAGCACCTCGCCGATGTTCGTGTGGGTGCGCCAGCCGACGAGCAGGGCGACCACGGCCAGCACGGCCAGCGTCACCGCCGTCTGCACCAGGTCCGCGAGCGTGCGGCCGGTCAGGACCGCTCCCCGCGCCATGGGCAGTGATCGGAACCTGTCGATGAGTCCCTTGTGCATGTCATCGGCGATGCCCGCACCCGCACCCGCCGTGGCGAAGGTGACGGTCTGCGCGAAGATGCCGGCCATCAGGAATTCCTTGTACGCCGAGGCGCTGACGCCCGCGCCCGGGATGGCGATGGAACCGCCGAAGACGTACGTGAACAGGACCACGAACATCACGGGCTGGATGATCCCGAAGAGGATCATCTCGGGAATCCTGGTCATCCTGATCAGGTTCCGCTTGGCGATGACCAGCGAGTCGGAGACCGACTGGCTGAAGCCGCCGCGCGGCCGCGGGGCCGTGGAGTTCATGGTCTCGGTCATGGCACTCACTTGTCGGCCTCCTTTTCCGTTCCGTTCTCGGGCTCCTCGACCTCGGCCACATGACCCGTCAGCGAGATGAAGACGTCGTCCAGGGTCGGTCGGCGCAGACCGATGTCGTCGATCTCGACGCCTCGCGCGTCCAGGTCGCGGATGACCTCGGCGAGCAGCTTGGCCCCGCCGGTCACCGGGACGGTGAGCTTGCGGGTGTGGTCCTCGACCTTCACCTCGCCCTTGCCCAGGGCCTGCATGACCTCGGCGGCCGGGGCGATCTGGTCGCGTTCATGGACGACGACCTCGACGCGCTCGCCGCCGATCTGGGCCTTGAGCTGGTCGGCGGTGCCGCGCGCGATGACCTTGCCGTGGTCGATGACGCAGATGTCGTGGGCGAGGTGGTCGGCCTCTTCCAGATACTGCGTGGTGAGCAGGAGCGTCGTACCGCCGCTCACCAACTCCCGGATGACATCCCACAGTTGCTGCCGGTTGCGCGGGTCGAGGCCGGTGGTCGGCTCGTCCATGAACATCACCGGTGGCGAGACGACGAGCGCCGCCGCGAGGTCGAGCCGGCGGCGCATGCCTCCGGAGTACGTCTTGGAGGGGCGGTCCGCGGCGTCCGCGAGGTTGAAGCGGTCGAGGAGTTCGCCCGCGCGGGCCTTCGCCGCCTTGGCGGACATCTGGTAGAGCTGCCCGACCATCTGGAGGTTCTCGCGGCCGGTCAAGTACTCGTCGACGGCGGCGAATTGGCCGGAGAGGCCGATGTTGCGGCGGACTTCGTTCGGGTTCTTGACGACGTCGATGCCCGCCACGGTCAGCGTCCCGCTGTCCGGGGTGAGGAGGGTCGTCAGGCAGCGGACGGCGGTGGTCTTGCCGGCTCCGTTGGGGCCGAGCAGACCGAGGACCGTGCCTTGCGGGACGTCGAGATCGACGCCGTCCACTGCTCGTACATCACCGAAGGTCTTGACCAGGCCTTCGGCATAGATCGCGCCTGGCATGTGGGTTCCCCCAGTTTATTTGGGTGGGTTCCTGCACAAATCTTAGATTTGCCGGGCGCGCTGCGCCCGGTGAGCGCCTTTCGGGCAGCTCGCGGGCCACACAGTAACGCGATACATCGCGTATCGCAGCTGGTTTAGTCGAGAACGGTGTAGCCCGCTCCCCGCAGCGCCGCACGCACCTCGGCGCAGTGCTCCGGGCCCTTCGTCTCCAGGTGCAACTCCACCTCCACTTCGGACAGTCCGAGCTGCGGGTCGATCCGTACGTGACCCACATCCAGGACGTTAGCGTCCGCCACTGACAACACCCCCAGGAGCTGGGCGAGCGCCCCCGGGCGGTCGGTCAGCCGCATGCTCAGCGAGAGATAGCGGCCGGCCGCCGCCATGCCGTGCGTGAGGATGCGCTGCATCAGCAGCGGGTCGACGTTCCCGCCGGACAGGACCGCGACGACCGGGCCCTCGAAGGCGCCGGGATCGCTCAGGAGCGCCGCGACAGGGCTCGCGCCCGCGGGCTCCACCACCATCTTGGCGCGCTCCAGGCAGAGCAGCTGGGCGCTGGAGAGCTCGTACTCGGAGACCGTACGGATCTCGTCGACGTACTCCTCGATGATCCGGAAGGGGATGTCGCCCGGCCGCCCCACCTTGATGCCGTCCGCCATGGTGGTCGGGGTGGGGATCGAGACCGGGTGACCGGCCGCGAGGGAGGGCGGGTAGGCGGCCGCGCCGGCCGCCTGGACCCCGACGACCTTGATGTCGGGGCGCATCGACTTCACCGCGACCGCGACCCCCGCGATCAGCCCGCCGCCGCCGACGCCGACCACGATCGTGCGCACCTCGGGGCACTGCTCCAGGATCTCCAGGCCCACCGTGCCCTGGCCCGCGATGATGTCGAGGTGGTCGAAGGGGTGGATGAAGACCGCGCCGGTGTGCTCCGCGTACTCCTGGGCGGCCGCCAGGGTCTCGTCCACGACCTGGCCGTGCATCCGCACCTCGGCCCCGTACTCGCGCGTCGCCGCGACCTTGGGCAGCGGGGCGCCGACCGGCATGAACACGGTGGAGCGCACCCCCAGGAGGGAGGAGGCGAGGGCGACACCCTGGGCGTGATTGCCCGCGCTGGCCGCCACGACGCCCGCGGCCCGCTCCTCGGGGCTCAGGCCGGCGATCCTCACGTACGCGCCTCTGAGCTTGAAGGAACCGGTCCGCTGGAGGTTCTCGCACTTGAGGTGGACCGGGGAGCCGACCAGCCGGGTCAGGTGTCTGCTGCCCTCCATGGCCGTCGCGCGTGACACCCCCGACAGCATCTTCTGAGCCCCGCGGATGTCGTCGAGGATCAGTGTCTGAAAGGCGTCTGGCGTACCGAAGCTCATGACCCCGAGTCTTGCAGCTCAGCGGTCTGCGGGCGCTTCCGTCCACGGTGTGGGAACGGGATTACGCACGGCCGGTACGGGTCTGCCCCGGGCCGCGTACTCTGTCCCCCACCAACCGACCATCGCACGAATTGAGCCCCCGGCCATGCCCCTTTCTCAGGACATGACTTCTGATCTCGAACCAGGCCTCCTCGATGCGCTCCAGCACCAGGTGGCCCTCTTCGCCCGCCGTGCCGAGCAGACCAGGCTCGGGGGCGTGGGCCAGGTCCGCAACTCCATGGACCGGGCCGCCTATCTGCTGCTCAACAGGCTCGACCTGGAGGGCCCGATGGGCGTCAAGGCGCTCGCTGCCGGGATGGGGATCGACTCCTCGACCGTGACCCGGCAGGTCGCACCGCTCGTCGACACCGGCCTGGTCAAGCGCACCTCACACCCGGAGGACGGCCGCGCGGTCGTGCTCCAGCTCTCCCCGCGCGGGCAGGCCCGCCTGGGCGAGGTCCGTTCCTCACGGCGCGAGTTGATGGCGCAGGTGACGGACGGGTGGACGGAGGAGGAGCGCGAGTCGTTCTGCACGCTCCTCACGCGCTTCAACTCGGCGCTCTCGGTACGGATGGCGGGCCACCAGGACCCGCAAGAGAGCGGCACTCCGACCTCTTGACCGCAGCGGCTCCCCTGCCCTCATATGAGGTTGAAGGCAGGGGAGGTCGTTTCTGTGCGCGAGCGGTCGGCGGTCCAACAGGTCCGTCGCGCCCGGGAGTTCGAAGCATTCGTCGCGGGCGCGGCCGGAAGGCTGCTGCATGCCGCCACCCTGCTGACCGCCGAGCCGGTCGAGGACAACCCGCGGGCACAGCGGCTGCTGCTGGCCGCCCTTTCGGGTACGTACGCCCAGTGGGACCGGCTGCGCGGCGAGGACCCCTACGACCGCACCCGCCAGGAACTGGCCTCGCGCTTCGCACGCAGCGCATGGCGCTACCACCGGATCCGGGGCGGCGTCCTGGACCGGCTGACGCCGCAGGAGCGGCTCATCCTCGTACTGCGGCTGTACGAAGGGGTGGCCGAGGAGCAGGCGGCTGCGCTGATCGGGCTCCCGGTGGAGCGGGTCCGGGCCATCTGCACCCGGGCGATCGCCGAAATGCGCTCGAAGAAGCGGTCGGTGTCCCGGCTGCGGCAGGTGGCGATCCCATGAGCGCCCCCGACCGCAAGGAGACCGAGGTCCGCCTGATGCTGGAGACCCCGCATCCGGTGATCCCCCCGGGCCTGGCGGCCCGCGCCACGGAGCGCGGGGCGCGGATGCAGCGCCGCCGCCTGATCGCCCGGCGCACGGCGTGGCTGCTGCTCGCCGCGGTGGTGGTGGCGCTGGTGGTGTGGGTGGCGGTGGCCCAGCCGTGGGCGGTGGCGCCATCGACGACGACACCGCCCGTGGAAGGCTTCTGATTTTCCGTGCCGCCCTCGCACTGCTCGGCCCCAGGGGCCTCACAGGCTTCGGACAGCTGCGCCGGCCTCCGTCCGCCGAGCCCCGCCCCGTACTAGCCCAGCGCCTGCTTCAGGTCCGCCAGCAAGTCGTCGCCCGACTCGATGCCGACCGACAGCCGCACCAGATCCGCCGGCACCTCCAGCGCCGAACCCACCACACTCGCGTGCGACCTCTCCCCCGTGCCGCCCTCGCACCGCTCGGCCCCAAGGGGCCTCACAGGCTTCGGACAGCTGCGCCGGCCTCCGTCCGCCGAGCCCCGCCCCGTACTAGCCCAGCGCCTGCTTCAGGTCCGCCAGCAAGTCGTCGCCCGACTCGATGCCGACCGACAGCCGCACCAGATCCGCCGGCACCTCCAGCGCCGAGCCCACCACACTCGCGTGCGACCTCTCCCCCGTGCCGCCCTCGCACCGCTCGGCCCCAAGGGGCCTCACAGGCTTCGGACAGCTGCGCCGGCCTCCGCCCGCCGAGCCCCGCCCCGTACTAGCCCAGCGCCTGCTTCAGGTCCGCCAGCAGATCGTCGCCCGACTCGATGCCGACCGACAGCCGCACCAGATCCGCCGGCACCTCCAGCGCCGAACCCACCACACTGGCGTGCGTCATCCGGCCCGGGTGCTCGATCAGCGACTCGACGCCGCCCAGGGACTCGCCCAGCGTGAAGAGCTGCGCGCGGTTGCAGACCTCTACCGCCGCCTCCTCGCCGCCCGCGACCTGGAAGGACACCATGCCGCCGAAGGCCCGCATCTGCTTGGCCGCGACCTCGTGGCCGGGGTGGTCGGGCAGGCCCGGGTAGAGGACCTTGGTGACCTTGGGGTGGGCGGTGAGCATCTCCGCGACCCGGCCGGCGTTCTCGCTGTGGCGGTCCATGCGTACGGCGAGCGTCTTGATGCCGCGCAGCACGATCCACGAGTCGAAGGGGCCTGCCACCGCGCCCATCGCGTTCTGGTGGTACGCCAGTTCCTCGCCCAGCGCCTGGTCGGCCGCGACCAGTCCGCCGCCCACGACGTCCGAGTGGCCGCCCATGTACTTGGTCAGCGAGTGCACGACGACGTCCGCGCCCAGGGAGAGGGGCTGCTGCAGGTAGGGGCTGGCGAAGGTGTTGTCGACGACGAGCTTGGCGCCCGCCGTGCGCGCCACTTCGGCGACCGCGGCGATGTCGGTGATGCCGAGCAGCGGGTTGGAGGGGGTCTCGACCCAGATCACCTTCGTACGGGGGGTGATCGCGGCCCGGACCGCCGACGGGTCGGAGGTGTCGGCGACCGACCACTCCACGCCCCAGCGGGAGACGACCTTGGCGAAGAGGCGGAAGGTGCCGCCGTACGCGTCGTTGGGGATGACGACGTGGTCGCCGGGGCTGAGCAGCGTACGCAGCAGGCAGTCCTCGGCTGCCAGTCCTGAGGCGAAGGCGAGACCGCGGCGGCCGCCTTCCAGGGCCGCGAGGTTCTCCTCCAGGGCGGTACGGGTGGGGTTGGCGCTGCGGCTGTACTCGTAGCCGCCTCGGAGGCCGCCGACACCGTCCTGCTTGTACGTGGAGACCTGATAGATCGGCGGGACGACCGCGCCCGTCAGGGGGTCGGCGGTGTTTCCGGCGTGGATGGCGAGAGTCTCGAAACTCTGGTGCGCACTGTGCTGGTCGCTCATGGGGACCGAGCGTAGTTGGTCGGATGTCCGTGGTGTCTGGTTCTCTTGAGTCATGGAGATTCTCTGGATCCTGCTCGCGCTCTGCATGCTGACGGCGGCGCTCGGCCCGATGCTGCGGCGCAGGCGGGCGGGGCGCGAGGGCGTGCACCTGGTCTCGCCGGACGCCCCGGACGCGGCGGACCCCGCGCACTACGGCTTCGTACGGCAGGAGCTGCTCGATGTGCGGCTGCCGGGCCCGGACCGCGATCTCCTCGACGTATGGGAAGTGGTGCAGCGCACCCAGGACTGGCGGGCGGCCTCCCAGCTGCTCGCGGGCACACCCAAGGAGGGCGAGGTGCGCCTCCAGCGCGTGCAGGCCTTCGCGGGGGCCGCGTCGCTGGAGCTGGCGCAGCAGCCGGGGGTGGGCGGCGCGTGGCTGCGCAAGTGGCGTGCGGAGTCGCCCAAGGACGCGGGCGCGGCGCAGGTGCACGCCGAGTTCCTGGTGCAGCAGGCGTGGCGGTCGTCGGCGGCGCACGCGGACGACTTCCGGATGATCCTGGAGGAGGCACGGACGGTCTGCGCGGAGGCCGCGCTGCTCGCTCCGGGCGACCCGGTCCCGTACATCACGGAACTGGCGGTGGCACGCGGACTGGCCTATCCACAGGCCGAGTTCGAGCAGCTCTGGGCGAAGGTGATCGACCGCGCACCGGAGCACATGGGCGCGCATCTGGCCGCCCTGCACTACTGGTGCGAGAAGTGGCACGGCTCGCGGGAGCTCGCGGACGAGTTCGCGCACGCGTCGGCCGCACGGGCACCCAAGGGCTCACTGCTCGCGGCGCTGCCGCTCTTCGCGGTGTACGAGCACCTGCCCGACATCGCGCTGGTCCGGGACTTCTACGGCAGCGCGGTGGTGCGCCGCGCGATGGAGGGCGCACTGCACGCGGTGCACACGGCCCGCCCGGACGACCCGATGCTCGCGCACGTACGGCACCTGCTGATCCTGTTCCTGGTGCGCGGCGAGCGCTGGGCGGAGGCGATGGACCAGCTGGTGCACGTCGACGGCCACGTGGGCGCGCTGCCGTGGACGCTGAACGACGACCCTGCGGCGGAGTACGCGGTGTACCGGGCGCTGGCGGTGGCGGGATACGAGGCGAACGGCGGAAGCCCGGCGACGCTGCCGCACTGACCGGGCCGTATCGCGCCGTATCTCACCGTTTCGCGCTGGGCCCCTGGCAATCATTGCCATGTGTTGATTGGCACGCCCAACTGCGCCAGGAGATACTCCACTTCCCCCCACGCACCCTTGGCACCTGCATGCCCTTCCCCGGGGGATTCGACCGATGGGCGCTGCCTCCGGCTACGGACGGCCGTCGGACGGGCCCTGCCCGCCTTCCCGAGATCGGATTCCTCATGGCACGACTGCTCCCGTCCTTCATGAAGAAGAAGCGGGCCCTTACTCCCGCGCAGATAAAGCAGTACAACGACAGCGTCGCCGCCGCCCAGGGCTTCCTCCCCGCCGAGCAGCAGAACGTCGCTCTGGCCGCCGCCGACCCGGAGTTGGAGGCCGCGCTCGCCGCAGTGGCCGAAGGCGAGTGGGCGTCGGCCGCGCGGCTCCTCGCCGCCACGGGCGACGACTGGGACCGGCGGAGCCTGTACGTCCATCACTTCGGCGAGGCCGCCGGCAAAGGGGACGCGTGGCTGGCCGCCTGGCATGCCGCCCGCCCGAGCGACCCGGACGCCGCGGTCGTCCAGGCGCGCGCAACGGTGGAGCGTGCCTGGCAGGTGCGCGGGGTACAACGCGGCGCCGACACCTCCAGCGAGCAGGCGCAAGGCTTCCACCAGGTGCTGGAGCTCTCACAGCAGCAGATCGTGCGGGCCGCGGAGCTGAATCCCCGGGACCCCACTCCCTATGTCCCCGAGGTGTGGACCGCGCTGGGCCTCGGCTATACGCACGACGAGATGCTCCGGCTCTGGTCCAAGATCACGGACCGGTCCCCGCGCCACTTCGACGCCCACAGCGCCGCACTCCAGTACTGGTGCGCAAAGTGGCGGGGTTCGGAAGAACTGGCCCGCGAGTTCGCCGCGAAGGCGGCGGCCGAGGCGCCTGCCGGCAGTCTGCTGACAGCCCTGCCGCTGATGGCCTGGCACGAGCACCACCGTGCCGACGCCACACCGGAGGACTACGCCGCCCCGCAGATCATGGCTCTGGTCGACGCCGCCCTGCGCGACGCGGACGCCGCGGCCAAGGCGCCGACACCGCACCCGCGGCTGCCCAACCTGCGGCACCTGCTCGCGTTCTTCCTCGCGAAGCAGGAGCGATATGTTGAAGCGCTGGAGCAGTTCCGCCTGGTCGACGGATATGTGGCGGCCCTGCCCTGGCGCTACTTCCCCGATCCGGCGAAGGCATTCTGCGTCTTCCGCGGGCTCGCCACCTCGACACTCCACGCGGAATCCTTCACCAACGGCACGGCCGCCCGCCCCTGAGGCTTGCCCAGGGATCCCCGGGGAATGGCGCAAGAGGTCCGTACGTTGACGCGGTACGGACCTGCATTCCCCGTGCCTGGTCCACCGAGCCGACAGACACGTAAGGGGCCGACATGGCTGCGCAGACACAGAGGGCCGTACTGGCGGGCGGATGCTTCTGGGGGATGGAAGACCTGATCCGCCGGCACCCGGGCGTGACGGCGACCCGCGTGGGCTACACCGGGGGTGACGTGGCGAACGCGACGTACCGCAACCACGGCACGCACGCGGAGGCCATCGAGATCCTCTTCGACCCGGCGGTGACCGACTACCGCGCGATCCTGGAGCTCTTCTTCCAGATCCACGACCCGAGCACCAAGAACCGCCAGGGCAACGACATCGGCCTCAGCTACCGCTCGGCGATCTACTACGTGGACGACGGGCAGAAGCGGATCGCGGAGAACACGATCGCCGATGTGGACGCGTCCGGGCTGTGGCCGGGCAAGGTCGTCACCGAGGTGGAGCCGGTGGGCCCCTTCTGGGAGGCCGAGCCCGAGCACCAGGACTACCTGGAGCGTTACCCGGACGGCTACACCTGCCACTTCCCGCGTGCGGGATGGCGGCTGCCCGCCCGCGCCGAGGGCTGACCGCCCCAAGGGCCCCGATCTCGCCCCTGGTCTCCTGGCGGAGCTGTGGCGAGAACGGCGGCCGTCAGGCTCGGCGCCATATAGGCCACGAACCGACCTACATGCCCCCTAGCGTGGTCCTTGCCCGACAGAGCGGCAACGGCAGGACCGACGAGAGGCGAGGACATGAACGCGACCGAGACCGTCACAGGGGAACGCGCCGACCTCCTTGAAATGCTGGCCAAGCAGCGGCACTTCCTGCGTTTCACCACGCATGACCTCACCGACGAACAGTCCGGCCTGCGGACCACGGCCAGCGAGCTGTGTCTGGGCGGCCTGATCAAGCACGTCACCTCCGTCGAGCGGGGCTGGACGGCGTTCATCAAGGAGGGGGCGTCGGCGATGCCCGACTTCACCGCCATGACCGAGGACGACTTCGCTCAGCGGGCCGACGAGTTCCGCATGCTGCCCGGTGAGACGCTGACCGGCGTGCTCGCCGCGTACGACGAAGTGGCCGCCCACACCGACGAGTTGGTCGCCACCCTGCCCGACCTCGGCGCCGATCACGCCCTGCCGAAGGCGCCGTGGTACGAGAGCGGCGCGCGGTGGTCCGCCCGTCGGGTGCTGATGCACATCGCCACCGAGACCGCCCAGCACGCCGGTCACGCCGACATCATCCGCGAGTCCCTGGACGGGCAGAAGACCATGGGCTGACCGGCGGTCGGCCTGTCCCGGCGACTGGGAGGCCACGTCTACCGGTAGCCCCTGGGCGCGGGTACGTTCGGCCGGAGCATCACCCATGAACGGGACGGCAACGGGAGGAACCATGGCGGCACTCGAAGGCAGAACCGCTGTCGTGACCGGGGGTTCACGCGGCATCGGACGGGCCATCGTGCTGCGCCTCGCCCGGGACGGGGCCGCCGTCGTCTTCAACTATGCGCGCAGCAAGGACGCCGCCGAGCAGGTCGTACGGGAGGCGGAAGCGGCGGGCGGGACCGTCATCGCGCTCCAGCTCGGCCTCGGCGAACCCGGAGCCGCCGAGGCACTGATGGAGGCCGCCGACCAGCAGCTCGGCGGCCTCGACATCCTCGTCAACAACGCCGCCGCCTCCATCGCCCCCGCCCTCCTGGCCGAGACCGAGGAGGCGGACTTCGACCGCACCATGGCGGTCAACGCCAAGTCCGTGTTCCTGACGATGCGTTACGCGGCCCGGCACCTCCGCGACCACGGCCGTATCGTCAACATCTCCACCCTCAACACCGTGCGCCCCGCCCCCGGAATCACCGCGTACGCGGCCAGCAAGGGCGTCGTGGAGCAGCTGACCCAGGTCGCCTCGCGCGAGCTCGGCGCACGGGGCATCACCGTCAACACGGTGTCGCCCGGCGCCACGGACACCGACCTTCTCCGTGGCTCCAACCCCCCGGAAGCACTGGAGCGAGCCGCCGCCATGGCCTCGCTCGGCCGGCTCGGCACCCCCGCGGACGTGGCGGACGTCGTCGCCTTCCTGGCGGGCCCTGACGGCCGCTGGCTCACGGGGCAGAACCTCCGCGCCACGGGTGGCATCCTCTAGTCCGTAGCGAACGGAACAGATGCTCGGAAAGGTGCCACCCCATGGCCGTCGTCCACCGCACCACGCTCACGCCCACCAAGCTGGAGCTTCTCGCCGCATGGCTGCCCGCACAGGACTGGTACCTCGGCGGCGCCGGTGGCGGGCCTCAGCTCTCCAAGGTCGGCGGGTTCCGGCTCGACGATCCGGCGGGTGAGGTCGGCATCGAGTTCATGGCCGTCGGGGACGTCTCCGGGGATCAACCCGTCACCTATCACATGCCGTTGACCTACCGCGCCGCTCCCCTGGACGGCGCCGAAGGCGCCCTCATCGGCACCATGGAGCACGGGGTGCTGGGCAAGCGGTGGGCGTACGACGGGACCCTGGACCCCGTCCTTCTCGCACAGTTGGACGCGCTGCTCGCCGGAAAGGCCGAGCCGCAGGCGCAGAGCCTGAGCGACACCCCTGACCCGTCCGTCGTCGCGCACCTGGACGCCGGTGCGCCCGAGCCCGACGGGCTGACCGTCGGTGTGGAGCGCGTCCTGCGCGCCGGGGAGAGCGACGGGGCCGCGGGGGACGTCGTGGGGCACGTCACCGCCGGCTGGTCCCTGGCCGACGGATCGACCGTGCGCGGACGGTACGTCGTCGTGCGGCAGCCGTAGCAGGACCAGGAGCAGGAGCAGCAGGCGGCCTGAGGCAGACTGCCCGCATGATCACACCCACCGAACTCGTCATATTCGACTGCGACGGCGTCCTCGTCGACAGCGAACGCATCGCCGTGCGCGTCCAGGTCGCCATCGGAGCCGAACTCGGCTGGCCGCTCACCGAGGACGAGGTCATGGAGCGCTTCGTCGGGCGCTCCACCCTCTCCATCGGCGAGCAGGTCGCCGCGCGGCTCGGCGCCGAGGCCGCCGCGGTCTGGAAGCTGCGCTTCGAGGAGCTGCACCGCGAAGCCGTCGACCGTGAGCTCGTGGCGGTCGACGGCATCCACGAGGCGCTGGACGGCATCACGCTCCCGGTCTGCGTGGCATCCAGCGGCAGCCACGACAAGATGCGGCACACCCTGGGGCGGACCGGTCTGTACGAGCGCTTCGAAGGGCGCATCTTCAGCGCCACCGAGGTCGCCCGGGGCAAGCCCGAGCCCGATCTCTTTCTCCACGCCGCCAGGCAGTTGGGCGTCGAACCCGCCGCCTGTGTGGTCGTCGAGGACAGCAAGTACGGAGTACAGGCGGCCCGGGCCGCCGGAATGCGCTCCTTCGGGTACGCGGGCGGGCTGACCCCCGCCGCCTGGCTGGAGGGCCCGGGGACCGTCGTCTTCGAGGACATGCGGAAGCTGCCCCAGCTGCTGGGCCTGTCCCCAGAAGATGTCGGATCCCGGCCCGTCCGGCAGACTGCCATGGAGGCACAACTGTGATCAATGGGGCATAGCGCCCCGTGCTGGGAGGCCGGAGCCTTGATATCCACGCGCTGGACCACCCTGGTGGCCATACCCGTGGCGGCCGTGGTGGCGCTGGCAGGGTGTTCCAGCGGGTCCGGCGGGGGCAGCAGCACCACCACCGGCCGCAGTACGGAATCGAGCGCCCCCAGCGCCACCCTCACGCTCACCCCGAAGAACAGCGCCACCGGCGTCGGCATCACCGCCGGCACGGTCAAGGCCTCCGTGGACGACGGAACCCTCACCTCCGTCACCCTCACCGACCCGGCCACCGGCGCTTCCGTGCCCGGTACGACGGACGCCTCCAAGACCTCCTGGAAGTCCTCGCGGGCCCTGGACCGCGGCACGAAGTACACGCTGAC
Organism: Streptomyces sp. NPDC050738; assembly: GCF_040654175.1. NCBI lineage: Bacteria > Bacillati > Actinomycetota > Actinomycetes > Kitasatosporales > Streptomycetaceae > Streptomyces > Streptomyces sp. NPDC050738. Next base: position 484,669 of record NZ_JBFAHN010000003.1, read on the forward strand.
CGCGAAGGCCAAGGACTCCGACGGCAAGTCCGCGACCCGGACCTCGCACTTCACCACCGTCTCGAAGGCGGATTCGGCGATCGCGTACTACACCCCGGAGAACCAGAGCACCGTCGGCGTCGGCATGGAGGTCTCCTTCAACCTCGACAAGCCGGTCACCGACAAGAAGGCCGTCGAGTCCGCCGTCACCATCACTTCCAGCAGCGGCCAGAAGGCCGTCGGGCACTGGTTCGGGACGCAGCGGCTGGACTTCCGGCCGAAGGAGTACTGGACGGCGGGCTCGTCCGTGAAGGTCGACTTCGACCTGGACGGCGTCGAGGTCTCCCCGGGCGTGTACGGGGTGCAGAACAAGTCCTTCACCTTCACCGTGGGCCGCAAGCAGGTCTCCACCGTCGACGCGGCCACCCACGAGATGACCGTCGTCAGGGACGGCGCGAAACTCAAGACGATTCCGGTGTCGACCGGCGCCCCCAAGTACGCGACGTGGAACGGCCAGATGGTCATCTCGGAGCAGTACGAGCAGACCAAGATGGATTCCACGACGGTCGGGCTCGGCGACGAGTACAACATCGCCGACGTCCCGCACGCCCAGCGGCTGACCACGTCCGGGACGTTCATCCACGGCAACTACTGGTCGAATCCGGCCATCTTCGGGGCGGAGAACACCAGCCACGGATGCATCGGACTGCAGGACGTGCAGGGCGGCGGGGACAGTTCGACACCCGGGTCCTGGTTCTACACCAATTCGATGATCGGCGACCTCGTGGTCGTCAAGAACTCCGAGGGCGGCGGGACCGTCGCCGCCGACAACGGTCTCAACGGCTGGAACCTGACCTGGTCGCAGTGGACCGCGGGCAGCGCCGTGGCCTCTTCGGAGCCGCAGTCGGGGACGGGGACCAGGACGTAACTCCTGGTCCCGCGCCCTCACTTGGAGCATCCGGTGGAGACCCGGACCTTGTTCGACCAGGTGTTGGTCGCCAGGTCGAGGACCATCAGCGTCGAGTTGACGCGGTAGCCGTACGCGGTGCAGTCCAGCAGCCCCGTCGTCACGTCGAAGGCGCCGCCGGGGCGGCCGGAGACGTAGTGCGCGGTGGTCGTCGCGGTCCAGCTCGGCACTCCGGGGAAGCCGCCGTCCTTGAAGACGGCGAGCCGCACCTGGGCATAGCTGAAGCTCTGGCCGTGCAGGGTGATGCCGTAGATCCCGATGGTGCTGGGCCTGCGGGTCGACCAGGCGTAGGGGTTGAGGCCGAAGGCCTTGCCCTCCACGCCCGGCTTCTTGGCCGCCGTCGCCGCCTTGGTGGGAGCTGCGGCCGACTTCGTGGTCTTCGCCGGATGCCCCGCACAGGAGGTCGTCGTGGCGACGGCCGCCGCCGCGAAAAGCGTCGCGAGTCCGAAGGCGACGGCGCGCTGCCGGCGGGCGGTGCGGGTCGCATGTGTGCTGGTGGGTGTGGTGTCGGCGTTCATGGTGGTCTCCCCCGAGTCCGTCGGCCGCATCCCCCATGGGGCGGCCTTCGCAGTGAGGGACGGGGGGCGGGCGGGAGCCGGTTGCCGTGCTTCGGGGCAGGTCGACGATCGCATTCCGTAGCGTGCCCGTGACGGAACAGCCATAGGGAAAACGGTTTTTGACGCAGCGTCACGTGTACGTGCGTTGAGCTGCGGGACGCGGCTGCGCGGCGGAGGGGCCGCCTCCGGGGACCGTGGGCCTGCCCTGCGCATACGTAGGCGCCACGGACCCCGCGGGCGGAGTGCGGGTACCGCCGTCGCCCCTCCCCCGTCCGCTCGCTGCGGTAGCCGGTCCGGTCAGCAGCGCGCACCCCAGTGCGGCCGGTACGAGGAATCGATCCGGTAGATGCCAGGGCCCGGTACGTTCAGCCGCGTCCACTCCCCTGCCCGCTCCAGGCACCCCGCGCTGCTGCGAAGCCATGGTGAATGAGCAATACGTACGGACACGGCCCCCCGTTCACGGGCCCGTACGACCAGACTCGCTCCGTCGCCGCCGAGCACCGACGCCCCGGCACCCGTCACCAGCGGCGTCGCGTCCTCGACCTCGTAGATGCGCCAACCGGCGTCCCTCCACACGGGTTTCAGCCAGGCCGGCCCGCTCCGCACGAGCGCGGCCTCCTGCTGCGCCGCCCAGTCCGGGGTCCCCTCCGGGAGGACGACGTATCCGACGGCCCAGTGGCCGAGCCAGGACCGGTAGGTGTCCGCTGAGAAGGTGCCGTCGTAGAAGAGCGCCCCGCGATCCCTGTCCAGTTGGCGGTTCCAGCCCCGGGCCAGGTCGACGTGCCGGCCGAGCGTGCTGGTCTCCCGGTGATTGACGGCGGGCACCACTTCGACGCGTGTGCGATCGGCGCCGAGACGGTCGAGCGCCGCCACCACGCCCTGCGTACCCGCGGCCCACTCCGGAACGGGCGTCGACATCTCCACCACATGGACCGTGTGCTGCGCGACCCAGTGCACGGAGAGCGCCAGAGCCAGGGCGAAGGCGATGCGCCGCACGGCCTGGAGCCCGTGGGCCAGGAGCGCGGCGAGCAGCGCCGGTGGCCCGAACAGCTCGGCCAGGCGCACGACGTTCGAGCCGACCGGGGACGGGATCAGAGCGGTCAGGACGACTCCGACCGCATAGACGCCCGCCCCGTAGCGCAGGGTCCGCCACTCCCCCGGCGCCAGTGCACAGAGCAGCACGCCGAAGAGCACCGGCTTCCATACGTCGCTCGTGGCCATCGGCATCACGCCGCTGAAGGGGAACAGCAGGGTGGTCAGTGCGACGACGGCCACAGGTGGCGCGCACAGCGCGACGGCCGCGCGGGCGTCGCGGTCCAGCAGCCGGCCCACGCCGGCCACCAGCAGGAAGAGTCCGGCGACCGGGCTGGCCATGGCGGCGAGCGCGCTGAACACCCCGGCCGTCACCAGCCGGCGCGAACCCCCGGTGAGCACGACGCAGGAGACCAGGGCGAGGGCCACGCCCAGGGCGAAGGTGGAGCGCCCGGACGCCACGTTGCACCAGAGAGTGAGCACGGCCAGCAGGGCCGGCCACAGAGGCCTGCGCACCCCGCTGCGGACGAACAGGAGCGCTGCCGGCCAGGAGGCCGCGATCCCCGACAGCACGGTGACGGTCCGCACACCGCACAGCGCCATCAACTGGGGTGCGAGGAGGCTGTAGTTGCCGACGTACGTGCCTCCGTACCAGGAGAGGTTGTACGGGGCGCCGGGGTGCCGCGCGACGAAGTCCGTCCAGGAGACCTGTGCCGCGAGATCCCCGCCGCCCGTGGCCAGCCAGATCGCCCACCCCACGTACAGCGGGACGGCCAGGGCGGTCGCCAGGAGCGGCACACGGTGTCGTGACCAGAGCGAACGGGCCTGCCGCACCTCGCCGTCACGCACGCGCCGCGCAGGCAGACCGGTCGCATCGGCGGAGAGGGACACAGGCAGACCCGTTCGGTAGCTGGGCGAAGTCGAGCGCTTCGGTTCCCAAACTAGCCAACGGAACAGGGCGGGTTGGGCGGATCACCCGGCCTGGGCCGCGCGGAACGCCGCCGCCGTCTTCGAAGCGTCGTAACCCAGCGGGACGCCCTCCACCAGCACCACATCACCCGGGATGTGGTCGGCCCGCATCGGGATCAGCTCCTGGTAGGCAGGCGAGTCGTACCAGGCGCGCGCCTGCTCGATCCCCGGGAAGCCGATGATCACCAGCGCCTCCTGCCAGGCGCCTTCGCGGACCTCCAGCGTCGCGTTGTGGACGAGGAAGCGGCCGCCGAAGGGGTCGAGCGTGGCCTGGATGCGGTCCATGTAGACGAAGACGTCTTCGTGGAGCGGCGGGGCGGGGCGCAGGTTGCCTATCGCGTACGCGCCGAGCTGCATGTCGGTACTCATGAGAAACGGGTCCTCCCCGGTCGGAATCGGTTGTCCCGATCCTCCCGGGGAGGGGTTCACACGTCGATTACCGCAGAGGTAATGGTGCCGGCCGCAGTGCTCAGATGGTCGCCGTGTCGATCACGAAGCGGTAGCGCACGTCGCTCTTGATGACGCGCTCGTACGCCTCGTTGATCTTGTCCGCGCCGATGACCTCGATCTCCGCGCCGAGCCCGTGCAGCGCGCAGAAGTCCAGCATCGCCTGGGTCTCCGCGATGCCGCCGATCATCGAACCGGCCAGGGTCTTGCGGCCGCCGATCAGCGAGAAGAGGTTGAGCGAGATGGGCTCTTCGGGGGCGCCCACGTTGACCAGCGCGCCGTCCGTCTTGACGAGGGAGAGGTACGCGGAGAAGTCCAGCGGCGCCGAGACCGTCGAGATGATCAGGTCGAAGGTGCCCGCGAGCTCCTCGAAGGTCTTCGGGTCGCTGGTCGCGTAGAAGTGGTCGGCGCCGAGCTTCTTGCCGTCCTCCTGCTTGCGCAGCGACTGCGAGAGCACGGTCACCTCGGCGCCGAGCGCGTGCGCGATCTTGACGCCCATGTGGCCGAGACCACCGAGGCCGACGATGGCGACCTTCTTGCCCGGGCCCGCGTTCCAGTGGGCGAGCGGGGAGTAGAGGGTGATGCCGGCGCAGAGCAGCGGGGCGGCCTCGTCGAGGGCGATGCCCTCAGGGATGTTCAGCGTGTAGTTCTCGTCGACGACGATGTGGGTGGAGTAGCCGCCGTAGGTGGGCTCGCCGTCCTTGCCGACCGAGTTGTACGTGCCGACATTGCCCTGGGTGCAGTACTGCTCCAGGCCCTGCTTGCAGTACTCGCACTCGCGGCAGGAGTCCACGAAACAGCCGACGCCGACCCGGTCGCCGACCTTGAACTTGGTCACTCCGTCGCCGACCTCGGAGACGATGCCGGCGATCTCGTGGCCGGGGACCATCGGGAAGATGCCCTCGCCCCAGCCGTCACGGGCCTGGTGGATGTCGGAGTGGCAGATACCCGCGTACTTGATGTCGATCAGGACGTCGTGCGCGCCGACCGGCCGGCGCGGCACGGTGGTGCGCTCCAGCGGGGCCTTGGCCGAGGGGGCGGCGTAAGCAGCGACGGTGGTGATGCTCATGCGGAACGATCTCCTCAGGAGGGGGGTGTCTGCATCCAGCGTGCCCGAGTCGCGAAGGTTTACCCAGGTCACTGTCTTGCCTACGTCTGGCGAACGTACTTCTGGCAGGGACAGGATCCTGGACGTACGACCACTGATACTGGATGTCATGGACCAGCGCGCCGAACTCAGTGAATTCCTCCGCTCCCGCCGGGGCCGCCTCCAGCCCGAGGACGTCGGGCTGGCGCAGCACGGCCGGGCCCGGCGGGTTCCCGGCCTGCGGCGCGAGGAGCTGGCGCAGCTGGCGGGGGTCTCTGTGGCGTACTACACGCGCCTGGAGCAGGGCAACGGACGCAATGTCTCGGCCGAGGTCCTGGACGCGATCGCCCGCGCCCTGCGGCTGACCGACGCGGAGCACGCGCACCTCACGCACCTCGCCAAGCCGAAGACGAAGAAGAAGCGGCAGTCGGCGATGCGGCCGCAGAAGGTCCGGGCCGACGTCCAGTACCTGATGGACTCGATGGAGGGCGTACCGGCGTACCTGCTCGGGCGGCGCCTGGACATCCTCGCCATGAACAGGATGGCGCGCGCCCTGCTGGGCGACTTCACGGCGCTGGCGCCCGAGGACCGGAACATCGCCCGGCTGATCTTCCTCGAACCCTCGCAGCGGGAGCTGTACGTCGACTGGGAGTGCAAGGCGACGGAGATCGTGAGCGTGCTGCGGCTGTACGCGGGCTGCTCGCCGGACGATCCGCAGCTCTCCGCCCTGGTGGGTGAACTCTCGGTCAAGAGCGATGAGTTCAGGACGCTGTGGGCGGCGCACACGGTGACGGAGAAGGGTCACGGCGTGAAGCGGCTGCACCATCCGCTGGTGGGCGAGCTGTCGCTGAGCTACGAGACGCTGAAGTTCCCCGACGACCACGACCTGTCGCTGGTGACCTATCACGCGGAGCCGGGTTCGGCGTCGGCGGAGTCCCTGCGGCTGCTGGCGAGCTGGGGCGTGGACGCGCCGGCGACGACGCCCCGGCATCACCGGAACTAGCCCTGGTACGGAGGGGCGACGCCCCAGCCCCAGTGCGGTACAGGGGCGCGGGGCGGCGGGTTCGCGCCCGGCTGGGAGTTGGTCAGCGCGATCCTCGTACCCCACTCGATGTACGCCGCGAACGCGGAACGGAACTCGGGGTCGTCCGGCAGCCCCACCTCGTCGGCCGCATCCATGAGGAGATACGCCCAGCGGCGGCGCTGCGGTTCGGTGATGGCCTTGCCCAGGTGGTGGGCGAGCATGGCGGAGTAACCACCGTGCCCGGTGGTGTAGTCGGCGGGCCCGCCGAACACCTCGCCGAGCCAGAGCGCGACATGGGCGGGGTGGTCGGAGGACATCCCGGCGAAGAGCGGGGCGAGGAGTTCGTCCTTGCGCACGTGGACGTAGAAGGCCTCGGTGAGCCGGGAGAGCGCTTCGGCTCCGCCGGCCCATTCGTAGAGGGTGGGGACGGGCGTGTCAGCGGCCATGAGGGTCAACTCCCTTACGCGGGACGGTAATGGCCCCAACGTATGCGGATCGCGCCCACCGCGGCCAAGTCTTCGCTGTCAGCGTCACACCCGCCCCCGCCCGCCTCCCGGCTATGCCGCCGCCGCGTTCTCCGTCACCGTGACCCGCCCCTTGCGAATCGTGGCCAGCCGCGGTGCCCGCTTCGCCAGCGCCGTGTCGTGCGTGACCATGATGAACGTCAGGGCGTGCTCCTTCCACAGCCCTTCCAGTACGTCCATGATCTCGTCGCGCATCCCCTCGTCGAGGTTGCCGGTGGGCTCGTCCGCAAGGAGCACCTTCGGCTTCTTCACCAGCGCGCGGGCGATCGCGACACGCTGCTGCTGGCCGCCGGACAGTTCGGAGGGCAGGTGCCCGGCGCGCTCGCCGAGCCCCACCGACTCCAGCGCCTCCAGGGCCTGCGCCCGCCGCGCCTTCGCCTTGATGCCGAGCGGGACGAGGGCCGTCTCGACGTTCTCCTGGGCGGTGAGGGTGGGGATGAGGTTGAAGGACTGGAAGACGAAGCCGATGTTCTCGCTCCGTACCTTCGTCAGCTTGGCCTCGCCGAGCCTGGCCAGGTCGACGCCGTCCATGACGACGCTGCCCGCGGTCGGCCGGTCGAGCCCGCCGAGCATCTGCAGCAGCGTGGACTTGCCGCCGCCGGTGGGGCCCTGGATGACGAGCCGGCCGCCGTCCTCGATCGTCAGGTCGACGCCGGCCAGGGCGTCCACGGTCTTCTTGCCTTTGGTGTAGCGCTTGATGACGCCGCTGAGCTCATACATGGGATAGCTCTCAACTCCTGCTGTACGGACGGAAGTTCATGACCCGAGCCGGGACTACTCGACGCGGCGCAGTGCGTCCGCGGGCCGCAGCCGCGATGCGCGCCAGCCGCCGAAACCGCCCGCGATGAGCCCGCCCGCGACAGCGAGGGCGACCGCGAGACCGATGGTGGAGACCGAGACGGGCGCGGTCAGCGCGATGTCCACGGCCTTGGACGCGGTCTGCCGGGCAGGACCGCCGAAGCCGCCGCCGCCGAAGCCACCGCCGCCCCCACCCGCGCCGCCGCCCGTGGAGCCGAGCGAGGCGGAGAGCGTCGGGCTGATCGCGGTCACGGTGTACGCACCCGCCAGGCCGAGCGCGATACCGAGCACCCCGCCCAACAGGCCGTTGACCAGGGCCTCTCCGATGACCTGCCGGGTGACCCGGCCGCTCTTCCAGCCCAGCGCCTTCAGCGTGCCGAACTCCCGCACCCGGCGGCTGACCGCGGACGAGGTGAGCAGTCCGGCCACCAGGAAGGCGGCGACGAGGACGGCGATCGACAGCCACTTGCCGACGTTCGTCGCGAGGTTCGACGCGGTGGACAGCGAGCCCGAGACCGACTTCGCCAGGTCGGCGGAGGTGGTGACCGTCGTACCCGAGATGTTCTTCTGGATGGTCGACTTGACGCTGCTGATCTGCTGCGAGTCGGTGGCCTTCACATAGACCGTGGTGACCTTGTTCTTCGAGTCGGCCAGGGTCTGGGCCTGCGTCAGCGGGATGTAGACGTTGGCCGCCGCGTCACCGCTGTCGGGGGTCGCGATGCCGACGACCGTGAACTTCGTACCGGAGATGGTGACGGTCGACTTGAGCGCCAGCTTCTTCTCCTTGGCGTACGAGGCGTCGACGACGGCGACCTTGCCGTTGCTCTCGGCGCTCGTGAAGGTGCGACCCGTGGTGAGCTTGGAGGAGGTCAGCGGGCCGAGACCCTGGTGGGCGACGTCGGTGCCGTACACGGTGAAGGAGTTGACGTCGAACGAGGCGCCACCGCCCTGGACTTCGCCCTGCGGGGCGCCGGTGCCGCCGCCCTGCCTGCGGTTGCCGCCGCCGTTGCCGGTGCTCGGGTCCTGCTTGAACTCGCCGCGCTTGAACTGCCCGTCGACCTTCAGGACGGTCAGCGAGAGGCCGCCGACGGCGTCGGAGACCCCGGTCTGCTTTCCGACCTGGTCGACGGTGGTGGAGGCCAGGGTCTGGAAGCCCTGGACCATGACGCGGTCGCTGGACTGCGACGAGGAGTCGTCGTTCTTCCTGGCGTCGAAGTTGAACTTCGGACGCGCGTTGGAGCCCGTCCCGGTGGCCGGTGCGGCCTTGGTGACGGTCATGTCCGTACCGAGTCCGTACAGGGACTGCAGGACCTTGTCCTGCGCCGTGCTCATGCCCGAGGAGACGGAGGAGACGACGATGACCAGCGCGATGCCGAGGGCGAGCCCCGAGGCGACGACGAGCGCCGCCTTTCTGCGGCGGCGCAGCTCGCGCCGGAGGTAGGTGAAGAACATGGCGCGAAATTAGAGCGCCATGGTGATGGTGGGATAAGGCCTGTGTGAGAGACGCATGAGAACGCACAGGCGGCCGCTGTGCCCTGGTGTTACAGGGAACAGCGGCCGCCTGTGCGTTCAGTGTGGTGCGGGCGGTCAGACGGCCGAAGCGGCCTTCCACGCCGACCAGCTCAGGTTCCAGCCGTTGAGGCCGTTGTCGGGCTGGATGGTCTTGTCGTTGGAGTTCTTGACGATGACGACGTCACCGACCATCGAGTGGTTGTAGAGCCACGCGGCCGTGGTGTTCGGGTCGTTGGCGCCCTTGGTGTCGGAAAGGCCGACGCAGCCGTGGCTGGTGTTGGTCGAACCGAAGATCGACTTGGCACCCCAGTAGTTGCCGTGGATGAAGGTGCCCGAGTTGGACAGCCGCATGGCGTGCGGGACGTCCTTGATGTCGTACTCGCCCTTGCCGTCGGAGTCCGTGAAGCCGACCGTCGCACCGTTCATACGGGTCTGCTTGAACTTCTCCGAGATCACCATCTGGCCGTTGTACGTGGTGTGCTCCGGGGAGCCCGCCGAGATCGGGATGGTCTTGATGACCTTGCCGTCCTGGGTGACCTTCATGGTGTGCGTCTTGGCGTCGACCACGGAGACCTGGTTGCGGCCGATCTTGAAGGTGACGGTCTTGTCCTGCACACCGGTGACCCCGTTGGCGCCCTCGACGCCGTCCAGGGCCAGCTTCATGGTGACCGTCGAGCCTTCCTTCCAGTACTGGTCGGGACGAAAGTCGAGCCGGGTTCCGGAGAACCAGTGCCCCACGACCTCCTGGCCCGCACTCGACGTCACCGTGATCCCGGACTGGACGGCCTTCTTGTCGGTGATCGCCTTGTTGAAGTTGATCGACACCGGCATGCCCACGCCGACGGTGGAACCGTCCTCGGGGGTGAAGTTCCCGATGAAGCTGTTGGCCGGCGAGACCGTCGTGAAGGAGGAGTTCTCGTGGGCCTGGCGGCCCTTCGAGTCCTGGGCGGTCGCGTCGATCTTGTACGTCGTCGAGCGGGCGAGCTGGGCGTCCGGCTTCCAGCTGGCGCCGTCGGCGGAGATCGTGCCCTTGACGGCGGCTCCGGCGGCGGTGGTCATCGCCACCTGCGTCAGCTTGCCCTCGCTGACGGTGACCTTGGCGTCACTGTTGATCCCCGCGTTCTGCGTCCCGGTCTTCGGGGCGATGGTGATCTTGGCGGTCGAGGCGTCTTCGGCGGCTGCCTTGTCCGCCTGCGCCTGGGACGATTTCGAACTGCTCGAGTCGCTGCCCTTGTCGTCGCCGCCACTGCAGGCCGACAGCACCACAACGCCGCCGAGCACCGCTGACGCGGCTATCAGAGCCTTGCGTCGCTTGCTGTCCGTCATCACACGCTTCTCCATCGTTGCCGAAACCCCTGACTTACTCCGTAATAACACCCATACGGCCGAGTCGGTTCCGCATATGCCGTACCTGTGGGGAACACCACGCCGCGTACCCCATCCTCCTCACCTGATTCATCTGGCGGACAAGGGGGTGGTCAGGGCTTTCCTCGACGGCCCCTGTGTCACTAGCATCAGCGCCCAGGGGGCCAATTCGTGTATGTCGCAAGGGAGATCGATTCGTGCACGTGTCCGCTTCCGTACGCCGCCCGCTGCTGACCGCCACCGCCGCGGGCACGCTGCTCTGCGCCCTGTGGTTCGTACCGTCGGCGAACGCGACGCAGGAACCGCAGCAGCGGGTCGCGACGGTGGACCACCAGGTCGCACAGCCGCAACCCGCTGCGGATTCCACTGCTGCCAAGTAACGCCCGGGGCAAGTCCTAGGCGAGCGGCCCGGTCACGGTCTCGACGGCCGTGACCACGCCTCCACCCCGTACGAACTCGTCCGCGGCGGCAAGATCCGGCGCCAGGAACCGGTCGGGCCCGGGCCCCTCGACCCCCGCCTTCCGCACGGCCTCGATGACGGCGGCCGAGGCGGGCGCGGGGGCGAGCCCCTCGCGCAGCTCGATCGCACGCGTGGAGGCGTAGAGCTCGACGGCGACGATGCGGGCGAGGTTCGCCACGGAGGTCCGCAGCTTGCGCGCGGCGGACCACCCCATCGACACGTGGTCCTCCTGCATCGCGGACGACGGGATGGAGTCCACCGAAGCGGGCACGGCCAGCCGCTTCATCTCGCTCACCAGAGCGGCCTGCGTGTACTGCGCGATCATCAGCCCCGAGTCGACACCGGCGTCGTCGGCGAGGAAGGCCGGCAGCCCGTGCGAGCGGTTCTTGTCGAGAAGCCGGTCGGTACGGCGCTCGGCGATCGACCCCAGGTCGGCGGCGGCGATGGCAAGAAAGTCCAGCACGTACGCGACGGGCGCCCCGTGGAAGTTCCCGTTGGACTCGACGCGCCCGTCGGCCAGCACGACAGGGTTGTCGACGGCGGAGGCGAGCTCCCTCTCGGCGACCACACGCGCGTACGCGAGGGTGTCGCGCCCCGCGCCCGCGACCTGCGGAGCACAGCGCACCGAGTACGCGTCCTGCACGCGGGGCGCGTCGTCCTGGTGGTGCCCGGTGAGCTCGGACCCTTCGAGGACCTTGAGCATGTTGGCGGCGGCGGCACCCTGCCCCGGGTGCGGACGGATCGCATGCAGCTCGGGGGCGAGCACCTTGTCGGTCCCCAGGAGCGCTTCCAGGCTAAGCGCGGCGGTGACGTCGGCGCTCTTGTAGAGCATCTCCAGGTCGTCGAGGGCCATGACCAGCATGCCGAGCATGCCGTCGGTCCCGTTGAGGAGCGCGAGCCCCTCCTTCTCGCGCAGCTCGACGGGTGCGATCCCCGCGGCGGCGAGAAGCTCTCCGGCAGGCTTGACGACCCCGTCGGGGCCCTCGGCGTCGCCCTCGCCCATCAAGGTCAGCGCGCAGTGCGACAGCGGCGCGAGGTCCCCGGAACACCCGAGCGACCCGAACTCGTGCACGACGGGCGTGATGCCCGCGTTGAGCACGTCGGCCATGGTCTGCGCGACCTCGGGCCGCACCCCGGTGTGCCCGGAGCAGACGGTCTTGAGCCGCAGGAACATCAGCGCGCGTACGACCTCGCGCTCCACCCGCGGCCCCATGCCGGCGGCGTGCGACCGCACGATGTTGCGCTGCAGCTGCGCACGCAGCTCAGGGCTGATGTGCCGGGAGGCGAGCGCCCCGAAGCCGGTCGAGACGCCGTAGACCGGCTCAGGCTTGGCGGCCAGCGCGTCCACGACCGCACGGGCGGCGGCAAGGGCGGTGAGCGCGTCCCCGGAGAGCTCGATCCGAGCGTTCCCGCGGGCGACGGCGATGACGTCGGCGGCGGTGGTCCCGGACGTCCCCAACACGACGGTGTGCATATCCATATTCAGGAGCGTACGGACTGAAACCGAAGATGTCACCACCGGCCACCGGGTTGGCCCCTTACACGGCGAGCAGAGCCGTCAGTGTCACCGCGAAGGCGGGTGCGCACACGACCCACTGCCAGCCCGGCCAGTTGTCGGAGTCGGCGAAGGCGGCGACAAGCAGCAACAGGGCCGCCGGAAGGAAGAAGCACAGACCGAGCAGCAGACCCAGCACCCCCCAGACGACCAGGGTCGTCCCGGTGAGCAGACAGGCCCGGGCGAACGCCTTCGGCGCCGCGCACAGCACGAGCGGCAGGGCGACCACGCCGGCGGTGACCAGCCAGATCCCGAACACATAATCGGGGACGGTGAAGATTCCGACGCCCAGTACGGACATCGCCGCCACCACCGCCGCCGCAGCAGCACCGCACTGCCGGCGCACCATCCCCCGAGGCCCCGTCATCCCATCCCCCAATGAAATCGAACGCGTTCAAGTTGAACGCGTTCAAGCTAGCGCATGGAGGCGCCCGGCCACCAGGGGGGTTCCGCCCTACGGCCGCGTCCCGCGGAACCGCCGCCGGTCCGTGCGGGACTGGGGCGTGTCCGCGAGGCGGATCACCGCCCCGTCGCGGCCCGCGACCACCGGCTTCGGGGAGCGGGTCGCCTTCGCGCTGTACTGCGCCGCGTCCGCCAGGCGGAACAGGCGGCGGGCCGAGCGCAGGGGGCCGATGGGGTCGCCTGTCGACGCCACCCCGCAGGCCACACCCTCGCCCAGGTCCAACTCGGCCGCGCGGATGCACAGTTCGGTGGAGGCGTGGATCACCTCGTCCGCCGTGGGGCCCACCGAGAGCAGGCAGAACTCGTCGCCGCCCAGGCGGGCGGCCAGGGCGCCCGGCAGCATGGCGCCGCACAACGACAACACCGAGCCGAAGCGTTCCAGCAGGCGGTCGCCCGTCGCGTGCCCCAGGGTGTCGTTGACCTTCTTCAGGCCGTTGAGGTCGCAGACCACCAGGCTCACCGTCGCGCCCGTCGCGCGGTGCTCCTCGATCGCCTCGTCCAGGCGTATGTCCACCGCGCGGCGGTTCGCGAGGCCGGTGAGGGGGTCGGTGAAGGCCAGTTTGCGGACTTCTTCGAGGCGTTCCGTCTGGGCGATCCCGGCCGCCACGACCGAGGCGAGCACCGTCGCGAAGTCCGCGTCCGCCGGGTCGAAGACCGGCGCCCCCGCCGGGCGGGCCACGTACAGCTCGCCCCATGCCCTGCCCCGGAGCACGATCGGGGCCACCACGCAGCAGCTCCTGCCCCGGCGGCGCAGGGCGGCCACGCGCTGGTGGCAGTAGCCCGCCGTGGGCTCGGAAGGGCCTGCCGCCGTCTCCACCCAGGCGTTCGGCTGGCCGCCGCCCGCCCACTTCTCGTGCAGGAATTCGGTGATCTCGGGGAACTGATGGACGGGGTATGTCTCGTCCTCGGGGAACTCGTCCTCCCCGTCCGCCAGTTCACCCACGTTCACGAGGACCTTGAGGCGGCCGAGTTCGCGCTCCCAGACCGACAGCGCCGAGAAGCTCCCCGCCAGCGCACTGCCCGCACCCAGCGCCGCCGCCCGCCAGGTCTCGCGCGGGTTCTGCGCGGCAGCCATCGCCTGCGCCAGCGAAACCACGGCCCGCAGCCGGTCGTCGTCGTCACCCATCGTCTTAGTTTAGGGCGATATGAGGCGAATTGGGCAGTTATCGATTACGGAGAGTGGTCACTCACCCGGCCAGTTCGGCTTCCGCTTCTCGTTGAAGGCCGCGACGCCCTCCGCACGGTCGCCGGAGAAGGCGACCGAGCGCCAGGCCGCGTCCTCGACCTCCAGGCCCGCCCTGAGGTCGAGCCCCTGGCCGAGGCGCAGTGCCCGCTTGGCGGCCCGCAGGCCGACCGGGGAGTTGGCCGCGATACGGGCCGCGAGGTCGAGGGCCTCGGAGCGCGCGTCCGCCGCGAGGACGTCGATCAGGCCCAGCTCACGGGCCTCCTCCGCCTCCACCCGCCGTGCCGTGAAGACCAGTTCGGCCGCGCGGGCCGCCCCGACCCTGCGCGGCAGCAGCTGCGTACCGCCGCCGCCCGGGATCACTCCGACCGACACCTCGGGGAGGCCCACCACCGCCGTGGCGTCCCCGACGATCACGTCGCAGGCCAGCGCCAGCTCGAAGCCGCCGCCGAGCGCGAAGCCGTGGACCGCCGCGATCGTCGGCATCGGCAGGTCGAGGACGCCGGTGTAGGCGGCGCGGGCCGTGGGGCGTTGGCGTACCAGGTCCGCGTCCGAGAAGGAGTTGCGCTCCTTGAGGTCCGCGCCGACGCAGAACGCCCGGTCGTGGGTGGAGGTGAGGACCGTGACCCTGGCTTCGGGGTCGGCGCCGAGGGCATCGCAGGCCGCCGCCAGCGAGCGGGCCATCTCCGTGGAGACGGCGTTCATCGCCTTGGGCCGGTCCAGGACCAGCTCGGCCACGAAACCGTGCCGCCGTACAGCTACGCATTCGCCAAAGCGCTCATCAGTCATCCGCGCACGATGTCAGGACGTGCGGCGCGTGAGCAACCATGGCTCCACCACGCCGAGTCCGCGCACCGGCCGCTGCCACATCGGCTGGAGTGCGAAGCGGTACGAAGGAGGCTCGTCGCCCGTCTTCTCCGCCCGCTCGGCCTCGGCCGCCGCCTCCGCCTCGGAGACCGGGGCGTCCCCGGTCCGGCTCAGCTCCTCGGCGAGCGCGCCGTCCACCAGCACCGTGTCCTTCGGCGCTATCGACGTGAGACGGCTCGCCAGATTCACCGTCGTACCGAAGACGTCGCCCATGCGTGTGGTGACCGTCCCGAAGGCGATGCCGACGCGCAGGGCGGGCATCGTCTCGTCGTTCGACAGCGTCTCGATGAGGCGCATCGCGATCTCCGCCGCTGTGCCCGCGTCGTCGGCCGCGTACAGGATCTCGTCGCCGAGGGTCTTGATGAGACGGCCGCCGTGGGCCGCCACCAGGTCCGCGCAGGTCGTCTCGAAGGACTCGACCAGCTCGCCGAGCTCCTCCTCCTCCAGGCGGCGGGTGAGGCGGGTGAAACCGACCAGGTCGGCGAAGCCGACCGCGAGGCGGCGGTCGACCATCTCCTCGTCGTCGGCGGCCTGGACGACACGGCCCGTCGCGGCCGCGAGCTGGCGCCGCCACACATAGCGGAGGAACTCCTCCAGCTCGGGCAGGAGCAGCTCGACCAGGGGGTACGTGACCTCGGTGCGGGTCATCCCGGGCTCGGGCGGCTCCGTCAGGCCCTCCAGGAAGGAGTCGATCTGCCACTCCGCCAGGCGGGCGGTGGTCTGCCCGGTGGAGCGCGCCACCTGGACCGCCATCGGCTCGCTCAGCAGGCCCGCCTCGACGAGACCGGCGAGGCGGCGCAGCGCGAGGACATCCGCCTCGGTGAGGGCCTTCGCCTGGCCGATGTCGGCGAACCCCATCGCGCGCCAGAAGCGGGAGGCGAGCTCCATGGAGACGCCGGCGGTGCGCGCGGCCTGGAAGGGGGTGTAGCGGCGTTCCGCGCCGAGGATCAGCTGTTCGAGGCGGATCGCAAGGGGGTCGTCGGTCGGCTCGGCCGTGTGGTCGACCTCGTGATGGGGGGTGGGGTACGGCGATGACGCCTGCGTACCGGAGCGATCGGAGCTGCCGGACTCAGACGAGCTGTCGTCGACGGTCACCTGCCGCCTCCTGCCCATTCCCTGCGTACTGCCCTGCCACTGCCCTGCCGATCGCCGTTGATCTCCGTGGATCGCCTCAACCATACGACAGGTGTGCCGTAGCTCACGTGCCGATGTGAAGGGAAGGGGATAGGGGGTGTCCGGCGGATCAGGTCGCCCTTGCTCGGCGTCGAACCCTTCACTGCTGGTGAGCGGTGGTCTGGTGCGTGCAGCTGCAAGGCGGAGGAGGGCGGCAACGCGGAGCGTTGACAACTGACGACAACGCGGCAGATGTGCGTGCCAGACCGGCGCGACCGCGGCATGATCCGCCGGGCGCCCCCTAGATGGGCCGCAAGTGGACAATGTCGCCCGCTCCGACCGGATGCTGGACGCCTTCGCCGGTCGCCAGGACGAGCCGTCCGTCGCCGTCGACCGCCACCGCTTCCCCGGTGAGGGTGCGGTCTCCGGGGAGCTCGGCTCGTACCGTACGGCCGAGAGTCGAGCAGCCCGCGGCGTACGCGTCGTGCAGTCCGCTCGCCTGCGGGTCGCCGTCCGCCGCGCGCCAGTCCCCGTACCACTGCTCCAGGGAGCGGAGCACGGCCCGCAGCAGCGGGTCGCGGTCGGTGGAGACGGCGCCCGCCAGGGCGAGGGAGCCCGCGGTGGGGACGGGGAGCTCGTCCTTGCGGAGCGTGATGTTGAGGCCGATGCCGATGACCACACCGTCCTCGCCCGCGCGCTCGGCGAGGATGCCGCCCGCCTTGCGCTCCTCACCTTCGACGGTGACCAGGAGGTCGTTCGGCCACTTCAGCGCCGTGTCCACACCGGCCGAACGGGAGAGCCCGGTGGCCACGGCGACCCCGGTGAGCAGCGGGAGCCAGCCCCAGCGCTCGACGGGGATCGCGTGCGCGCCCGGCTTGAGGAGTACGGAGAAGAAGAGGCCCGAGCGGGCGGGCGCCGACCAGCGGCGGTCGAGGCGGCCGCGGGCGGCGGACTGCTCCTCGGCGACCAGGATCGCGCCCTCTTCCGAACCGGCTTCCTTCGCGGCCGCGCGGGCGACGAGATCGGTGTTGGTCGAGCCCGTGGACTCCACGACGTCGACGGAGGACCAGAGCGAGCCCGGGCGCAGCAGGGCATGGCGCAGGGCGGTGGTGTTGAGGGGCGGACGGTCGAGATTGGACCAACGGTTCTCACTCATGCAAGCCACAGTAGGTGTGGCAAACGACGCACTGCCGACCTGTACCTGCGCCGTTACGCTACGCGTGAGTAGCCAACGCCACACATGAGCAGCCAGGGAGCCGTAACCCGATGCCTGAGTCGGAAGAGCAAGTGGCCGAAGACATCCACAACAGCCACACCACCGCGGGGAAGCTCGCGGATCTTCAGCGCCGCGTCGACGAGGCGACCCACGCCGGCTCCGCGCGCGCTGTCGAAAAGCAGCACGCCAAGGGCAAGTTGACGGCACGCGAGCGGGTGGACCTGCTGCTCGACGAGGGGTCGTTCGTCGAACTGGACGAGTTCGCCCGGCACCGCTCCACCAACTTCGGCATCGAGAAGAACCGTCCGTACGGCGACGGGGTCGTCACCGGCTACGGAACCGTCGACGGGCGTCCCGTCTGCGTGTACTCCCAGGACTTCACGATTTTCGGCGGCTCGCTCGGCGAGGTCTACGGCGAGAAGATCGTCAAGGTCATGGACTTCGCGATGAAGACCGGCTGCCCCGTCATCGGCATCAACGACGGTGGTGGCGCCCGCATCCAGGAGGGTGTGGTCGCGCTCGGCCTGTTCGCGGAGATCTTCCGCAGGAACGTGCACGCTTCGGGCGTGATCCCGCAGATCTCGCTCATCGTCGGCCCGTGCGCGGGCGGCGCGGTCTACTCACCCGCGATCACCGACTTCACGGTGATGGTCGACCAGACCTCGCACATGTTCATCACCGGGCCCGATGTCATCAAGACGGTCACCGGCGAGGACGTCGGCTTCGAGGAGCTCGGCGGCGCCCGTACGCACAACACCACGTCGGGTGTGGCCCATCACATGGCGGGCGACGAGAAGGACGCGATCGAGTACGTCAAGTCGCTCCTCTCCTACCTCCCTTCGAACAATCTCAGCGAGCCGCCCGCCTTCCCGGAGGAGGCGGACCTGGAGACCTCGGACGAGGACCGCGAGCTCGACACCCTCATCCCGGACTCGGCGAACCAGCCGTACGACATGCACACCGCCATCGAGCACGTCCTGGACGACGGTGAATTCCTGGAGACCCAGGCGATGTTCGCGCCGAACATCATCACCGGCTTCGGGCGGGTGGAGGGCTTCCCGGTCGGGATCGTCGCCAACCAGCCGATGCAGTTCGCGGGCTGCCTGGACATCAACGCGAGCGAGAAGGCCGCGCGCTTCGTGCGGACCTGCGACGCCTTCAACGTGCCGGTGCTGACCTTCGTGGACGTCCCCGGCTTCCTGCCGGGCGTCGACCAGGAGTACGGCGGGATCATCCGCCGGGGCGCGAAGCTGATCTACGCGTACGCGGAGGCGACCGTCCCGCTGATCACCGTGATCACGCGGAAGGCCTTCGGCGGCGCGTACGACGTCATGGGCTCCAAGCACCTGGGCGCCGACCTCAACCTCGCCTGGCCGACCGCCCAGATCGCGGTCATGGGCGCGCAGGGCGCGGTGAACATCCTGCACCGCAGGACGATCGCGGCGGCGGACGACGCGGAGGCGACGCGGGCCGAGCTGATCTCCGAGTACGAGGACACGCTGCTCAACCCGTATGTCGCGGCCGAGCGCGGGTACGTGGACGCGGTGATCATGCCGTCGGAGACGCGGCGCCATGTGGTGCGCGGGCTGCGGCAGTTGCGTACGAAGCGGGAGTCACTGCCCCCGAAGAAGCACGGCAACATCCCCCTGTAAGGACGTAAGGAGTTCACCGTGATCAGAGTCGTACGGGGAAATCCCACCCCCGAGGAGCTGGCCGCCGCACTGGCGGTGGTCCAGGCGCGCGCCGCGGCGACGGCTTCGGCGTCCGCGTCGTCCGGTGCGCCTCTCCCGCCCGAGGAATGGTCCGATCCGGGCCGGATAGCCAGGCACCGGCTGCAACAGCCGGGGCCGCGGGCATGGGCCCGTACCTACTGGCCCTCCTGATTGACCAGAGGCGCTTGAGTACGCGTACTCAGGCGCCTCTGCCGTGCCCGCAGCAGTATCGGTTGCATGCTCTGGTCAGACCCGAAGAACGATCCCCCCAAGGAGCTCCGCGACGCACAGGCGATGCTGCGGAGAGCGGCGCTGGTGCTTGCGCTGGCGATGGTGCTGGCGATGCTGATCCTGGGGCTCGGCTGACCTCGGACGGTCTCCGGGGCGACCGTAGGCGGGCCGTGGGGCGACCGTAGGCGGACCGTGGGGCGACCGGTGATTCGGTGGCCACGGCGGCCCCTGGCTAACCTTCCCCTCATGACCCAGCGCCTCGTTCTCGCCTCCCAGTCCCCCGCCCGCCTCGGCCTTCTGCGGCAGGCCGGGCTCGCCCCCGAAGTGATCGTCAGCGGCGTCGACGAGGACGCCATCAGCGCCCCCACACCGGGCGAACTCGCTCTCGTACTCGCCGAGGCAAAGGCCGACGTCGTCGCCGCGCGGCCCGAAGCCGCCGGTGCTCTCGTCATCGGCTGCGACTCCGTCCTCGAACTGGACGACGAGGCGCTCGGCAAGCCCGCCGACGCCGAGGAGGCCACGGCCCGCTGGAAGTCCATGCGCGGGCGGTCCGGCGTCCTGCAGACCGGGCACTGCGTCATCGACACCGCCACCGGGCGCCGCGCTTCGGCCACCGCCTCCACCACCGTCCGCTTCGGCGAGCCGACGGACGCCGAGATCGCCGCGTACGTCGCGAGCGGTGAACCGCTGTACGTGGCGGGGGCGTTCACCCTCGACGGGCGGTCGGCGCCCTTCATCGATTCCATCGACGGGGACCACGGCAATGTCATCGGTCTGTCCCTGCCGCTGCTGCGGCGGCTGCTCGCCGATCTCGGCATCTCGATCACGGACCTGTGGGCATAGCTACGGATAGCCTGTACACGCCAATCAGCGCTCGTATCACCGTCTCGGGGGACACCACAGCATGAGCAACTCCTTCGGCCCGCCGCCACCGCCCGACCAGTTCGGACCGCCGCCGCAGGGGCAGCCGCCGCAGGGGCCTCCACCCATGCCGTACGGACAACCGCAGCCGCCGCCTCCGCCGCAGGGACCGCCGGCCTTCGGGCAACCGCCGTTCGGGCAAACGCCGTTCGGGCAGCCCCCGTTCGGCCAGCCGCCGTTCGGGCAGCCCTTTCCGCCCGGTGGCCCGCAGGGGGCGCCACCCCGTAACCCGGCCAAGGTCATCCTCATCGTCGGGCTCGCCTCCACCGTCGCCCTCGCGCTCATCGCCGTGCTCGCCTTCGCGCTGATCGACGGCTGGTTCACGTCCAAGGTCGACGACGCGAAGTCGGGTTCGTCCAGCGTCTCCCCCACCGCCACCTACGGCGGAGCCACGGACAGCGCCACCGGCAGCAGCGACAGCGGCACCGGAAGCGGCACCGACTCCAGCAGCGGGGGCAGCAGTTACTCCGCCAGCCCGACCCCCGACCCCACCTCCGACGCCTTCAAGGCGGTGAAGCAGGGCGACTGCCTGCCGGTGTGGGACACCGGGTACGGCGGCAGCACCGTCGAGTGGAGTTCACAGTCGCCCCCGGCCGCCGTGTCCGACTGCGACAGCGGCAAGGCACTGGTCTGGGTCAGCAAGGTCACCTCGTCCAGCAGCAGTTGCCAGACCGGGACGGACAGGTCCTACTGGGCCTACCAGTCGGCGTCCACCGGCGAGAACACCGTGCTCTGCCTCCTGCGGATCTACCACAAGAACTACTGCGTCCTCGGCAAGCAGTCCGGCAGCAAGATCTCACTGGGCTCGATGACCGCGGTGAACTGCACGGACAAGAAGGTCCCCGTCGCCTACAACCAGATCATGCACATCACCGGGGTCTACAAGCACTCGGGTGCGATCACATCGAGCACCTGCGCACGCTCCAGCGGCGATCAGACGCGGTACTGGATATGGAAGATCCGCGACGGCTCGGCGGTGCTCTGCACCATCGTCTACCGGAGCTAGGCGGGGGACGGAGCTAGGCGGGGCTCGGGCCGCCGTTCGCGGCGGGGGCGGGCGGCGCGGGCGGCGCGGGCGGCGCCTGGTCCTGCGGGGCGGCGGGGGCGCCGTTCTCGCGCTCGTACATCACAAGGCTGAAAACGATCGTGCCGAGCACGAGCATCATGAAGACGAATGCCTGCCAGCCCACCAGGCCCACCGTCAGGGCGCCGAGCACCCCGTGGACCACCGCGCAGGTGATGAGGAGGATCCGGCCGGGGGTGCCGGGGCTGCGGTCGCGCAGGGCCGTCCTCAGGAGGACCACTCCGCAGACGATCAGATAGATGCCGGTGAGGCCGCCCATGACCATTGCGCCGGTGGATATCGCCTTGGGGTCTATGCCCGCGAGGGACATGTGCTGGTTGTCGGCCACCTTGGCGAGCACCCAGTTCACGAAGGCGATGCCGATCGCCTCCAGGAAGAGGAGTATCGCGCCCACCCATGCCACTGGTTTCCGTGCCATGGCCCCTGCTCTCGGTCCGTTACCGCCAGTACATCCGACATCGCGCAGGCTACTCATGGGTATCCGTACGGACAAGGGTTCTGACGACAGCAAAGAATCATTCGGCCATTCGTAGGGACTCGACAAAGAAACGTCCGCTGCCGCTGGCCCAGCTGACAGAGACCTAGGCCACACAGCGGGGTTACTGTGGGCAGCAGGAAGCCCCCGTACCGTGGTGCGACAAGGGATTTCGCGACTCGAGTGGGCCTCGAATCACACTGTGTGTGGGCAAGCTCACCCTTGGGGATGGGTCGTCCGGCCGTGTCGGCAGTCCCTAAACTCAGCTTGTTTCTTGGAGGGAGCCATCGTGCGCAAGGTGCTCATCGCCAACCGTGGCGAAATCGCTGTCCGCGTTGCCCGGGCCTGTCGGGACGCCGGTATCGGATCCGTAGCCGTCTACGCCGATCCGGACCGGGACGCTCTGCATGTCCGCGCCGCCGACGAGGCGTTCGCCCTGGGCGGTGACACCCCGGCCACCAGCTACCTGGACATGGCCAAGGTGCTGCAGGCCGCGAAGGATTCGGGCGCGGACGCCATCCACCCCGGATACGGATTCCTGTCGGAGAACGCCGAGTTCGCCCAGGCCGTACTGGACGCGGGTCTGACCTGGATCGGCCCGCCGCCCCACGCCATCCGTGACCTGGGCGACAAGGTGGCCGCCCGTCACATCGCGCAGCGCGCGGGCGCCCCGCTGGTCGCCGGTACGCCGGACCCCGTCGAGGGTTCCGCCGAGGTCGTGGCCTTCGCCGAGGAGCACGGTCTCCCGGTCGCCATCAAGGCGGCCTTCGGCGGTGGCGGTCGTGGCCTCAAGGTCGCCCGCACGCTGGAGGAGATCCCCGAGCTGTTCGACTCGGCGGTACGCGAGGCCGTCGCCGCCTTCGGCCGCGGCGAGTGCTTCGTCGAGCGCTACCTGGACAAGCCGCGGCACGTCGAGACCCAGTGCCTGGCCGACACCCACGGCAACGTGGTCGTCGTCTCGACGCGTGACTGCTCGCTGCAGCGCCGCCACCAGAAGCTGGTGGAGGAGGCGCCCGCGCCGTTCCTGAGCGAGGCGCAGAACGCCGAGCTGTACGCGGCGTCGAAGGCCATCCTCAAGGAGGCGGGCTACGTCGGCGCCGGCACGGTGGAATTCCTCGTCGGTCTCGACGGCACGATCTCCTTCCTGGAGGTCAACACCCGTCTGCAGGTGGAGCACCCGGTCACCGAGGAGGTCTCCGGCCTCGACCTGGTCCGCGAGATGTTCCGTATCGCCGACGGCGAGGAGCTCGGTTACGGGGACCCCGCCGTGCGCGGGCACTCGTTCGAGTTCCGTATCAACGGTGAAGACCCGGGCCGCGGTTTCCTTCCCGCTCCCGGTACGGTCACGAGCTTCGCGCCTCCCACCGGACCCGGTGTCCGCCTGGACGCGGGAGTCGAGTCCGGCTCGGTCATCGGCCCGGCCTGGGACTCGCTCCTCGCCAAGCTGATCGTCACCGGCGCCACGCGCGAGCAGGCGCTGCAGCGCGCGGCGCGTGCGCTGGCGGAGTTCGAGGTCGAGGGCATGGCGACGGCGATTCCCTTCCACCGTGCGGTGGTTGTGGACCCGGCGTTCACCTCCGACCCGTTCCGGATCCACACCCGGTGGATCGAGACCGAGTTCGTCAATGAGATCCCGCCGTTCGCCCCCGGTGGCGACGACGCGGACGAGGACGAGTCCGGCCGCGAGACGATCGTCGTCGAGGTGGGCGGCAAGCGGCTCGAGGTCTCGCTGCCGTCCTCGCTCGGAATGACCCTGGCCCGTACGGGACTTGCCGCGGGCGCCAAGCCCAAGCGGCGGGCCGCGAAGAAGGCCGGCTCGGCCGCCTCCGGCGACACCCTGGCATCTCCGATGCAGGGCACGATCGTCAAGGTCGCGGTCGAGGAGGGCCAGGAGGTCAAGGAGGGCGACCTCATCGTGGTCCTGGAGGCCATGAAGATGGAACAGCCTCTCAATGCGCACCGGTCCGGCACGATCAAGGGGTTGGCGGCGGAGGTCGGCGCGTCGCTGACGTCCGGCGCGCTGATCTGCGAGATCAAGGACTGATTCACTCAGTACGTACGCGAGGGCCCCGTCGGTACGTCCGGCGGGGCCCTTCGTATTCAGCGGCTTTCCGCTGCGCGACCAGCCACAACGAACCCGCGCTGCAGCGACAAGCGCCAACCCGCCCCGGCTCAGCGCCTAGCGACGCCTCATCTCGGCCACCCTCGCCCGCTCCCCCGCCTGCTGTTCCGCCAGCGAGGCCGTCGCGTTGCGTAGCGGCGAAGGGCCGCCCGGGGCCGTGCGGCGCTGGCCCGGGAGTGGCATGTCCCGGCGGGGCTGGCGCCCCGCCGGGGACTGGTCGTTGCCGGGGCCCGAGGCGGACGCGCCCTGGCCTGCCACCGTGATCTGCACGCCCTGGTCGGCCAGTGCCTGCAACTCCGTTGCGGCACGGTCGTCGTGGGCGGGCGGCTCGTCCGTGACCAGACGTGTGATGACGTCCGTGGGCACCGTCTGGAACATGGTGTCCGTACCGAGCTTGGTGTGGTCGGCCAGGACGACGACTTCCGCCGCCGCCTGGACCAGGGCTCGGTCCACGCTCGCCGAGAGCATGTTGGAGGTGGAGAGGCCGCGTTCGGCGGTCAGTCCGCTCCCGGAGAGGAAGGCGCGGGAGACGCGCAGCCCCTGGAGGGACTGTTCGGCACCGCTGCCCACCAGGGCGTAATTGGAGCCGCGCAGCGTCCCGCCGGTCATCACCACCTCGACCCGGTTGGCATGCGCCAACGCCTGGGCGACGAGCAGTGAGTTGGTGACGACGGTCAGCCCTGGGACCCGCGCGAGCCGGCGGGCCAGCTCCTGCGTGGTCGTCCCCGCGCCGACCACGATGGCTTCGCCCTCTTCGACGAGCGATGCGGCGAGGTCGGCGATGGCCGTCTTCTCCGCCGACGCGAGGTGTGACTTCTGTGGAAAGCCGGATTCACGGGTGAATCCGCCGGGTAGGACCGCTCCGCCGTGGCGGCGGTCCAGGAGTCCTTCTGCCTCCAGCGCCCGCACGTCCCGCCGTACGGTTACTTCGGAGGTCTGGACGACGCGGGCGAGCTCACGGAGCGACACGGCCCCGTTGGCACGCACCATTTCGAGGATCAATTGGCGACGTTCTGCAGCGAACACGAAACTGACAGTAACCTGACCGGCCGATTCTTTTCAGCAGTTTGCGCCGAATAACAGAAGTTGTGCCCAGATTGGGTTGCCGGGTGGTATACGGCGCGTGGCGGCCAGTGCCACGCGCCCTTGCCACGCGCCGGGTTCAGGCCCCCGTCGAGCCGCTTACCCCTCGCCCGACATCTTCCGGGTGTGCAACTGCCGTGCCACCTCTGCGATCGAGCCCGACAGGGACGGGTACACGGTGAAGGCGTTTGCGATCTGTTCCACCGTCAAGTTGTTGTCGACCGCGATCGAAATCGGGTGGATCAGTTCACTCGCGCGAGGCGCGACGACACAGCCGCCGACCACGATGCCCGTGCCCGGGCGGCAGAAGATCTTGACGAAGCCGTCGCGGATGCCCTGCATCTTGGCGCGCGGGTTTCGCAGGAGCGGGAGTTTGACCACTCGGGCGTCGATCTTGCCCGAGTCCACGTCGGCCTGGGAGTAGCCGACGGTCGCGATCTCCGGGTCGGTGAAGACGTTGGAGGAGACCGTCTTGAGGTTGAGCGGCTGCACCGCGTCGCCCAGGAAGTGGTACATCGCGATACGGCCCTGCATGGCGGCGACCGAGGCCAGCGCGAAGATGCCGGTGACGTCGCCGGCCGCGTACACACCGGGTGCCGAGGTACGGGAGACCTTGTCGGTCCAGATGTGGCCCGACTCCTTCACCTTGACCCCGGCCTCCTCCAGTCCCATCCCGGCGCTGTTGGGGATGGCACCGACGGCCATCAGGCAGTGCGTACCGGTGATGACCCGGCCGTCGGCCAGGGTGACCTCGACACGGTCGCCGACGCGCTTGGCGGACTCGGCGCGCGAGCGGGCCATGACGTTCATGCCGCGGCGGCGGAAGACGTCCTCCAGGACGGCGGCGGCGTCCGGGTCCTCGCCCGGGAGCACACGGTCGCGGGAGGAGACGAGGGTGACGCGCGAGCCCAGCGCCTGGTACGCACCGGCGAACTCGGCGCCCGTGACACCGGAGCCGACCACGATGAGCTCCTCGGGGAGCTCGTCGAGGTCGTAGACCTGCGTCCAGTTCAGGATGCGCTCGCCGTCGGGCAGCGCGTCGGGGATCTCGCGCGGGTGGGCGCCGGTCGCGAGCAGTACGGCGTCGGCGGTCAGCGTCTCCTCGGTGCCGTCGGCGGCCGTGACGATCACCTTGCGGGAGCCGTCCATGGCCTGCTGCCCGGCCAGGCGGCCGCGGCCGCGCATCACGCGTGCACCCGCCCGGGTGACGGAGGCGGTGATGTCGTGGGACTGGGCGAGCGCGAGACGCTTCACACGGCGGTTGACCTTGCCCAGGTCGACCCCGACGACGCGGGCCGACTGCTCCTCCGGAGGAGTGTCGTCGGCGACGAGGATGCCCAACTCCTCGTACGAAGAGTCGAAGGTCGTCATCACCTCGGCCGTCGCGATGAGGGTCTTCGACGGTACGCAGTCGGTCAGCACCGAAGCGCCGCCCAGACCGTCGCAGTCCACGACGGTCACCTCCGCGCCGAGCTGCGCACCCACCAGGGCCGCCTCGTACCCGCCGGGTCCGCCGCCAATGATCACGATCCGGGTCACTAAAAGTCCCTCGCGTCGCCAACCCCGGCGCGCCTGCCCGCCCGGCCGGGGGTCCGGGGGTGACCCCCGGGAGATGCAGTACGTACTCCATTGTCCCGCACGCTTCAAGATGCTTCTTCCCCGGGGCGGCACAACACCTCTGTCGTACCCTCGACACCATGTCGCTCTACGCCGCGTACGCCGGCAACCTCGACGCGCGGCTCATGTCCCGCCGCGCCCCGCACTCCCCCCTGCGCGGGACAGGCTGGCTGAACGGCTGGCGGCTGACCTTCGGCGGGGAGCAGATGGGCTGGGAGGGCGCACTCTGCACGGTCGTGGAGGCGCCGCGCTCACAGCTCTTCGTCGCGCTGTACGACATCGCCCCGATGGACGAGGACTCCATGGACCGCTGGGAGGGTGTCGGCCTCGACATCTACCGGCGGATGCGGATCCGCGTCGACACCCTGGAGGGCGAGGAGCCCGCCTGGATGTACGTACTCAACGGGTACGAGGGCGGTCTGCCGTCCGCGCGCTACCTGGGCGAGCTGGCGGATGCCGCCGAGTCGGCCGGGGCCCCGCACGACTACGTGATGGAGCTCAGGAAGCGCCCCTGCTGAAGCGCTGAAGCACCCCTTTTGGGTGATCCCCCAAGGAGATCGCCTCAGGTACGTGAGGACCGTCATCTACGCGCGTAGGCCTTGACCGGTTACCCTCATCTGCGTGAACGCATCAGTTATCCCGGACCCCCACGCCGCCGCCGACGCCGCGGCCGCCCGTCTGCGCGAGCTCACCGGCGCAGAGTCGCACGACGTCGCCCTGGTGATGGGCTCGGGCTGGGCGCCCGCAGTCGACGCACTCGGCACACCCGAAGCCGAGTTCCCCGTCACCGAGGTGCCCGGGTTCCCGCCGCCGGCCGTCGAGGGCCACGGCGGCAAGATCCGCTCGTACAAGATCGGCGAGAAGCGGATCCTGGTCTTCCTCGGGCGTACGCACTTCTACGAGGGCCGGGGCGTCGCCGCGGTCTCGCACGGCGTCCGTACGGCGGTGGCCGCCGGCTGCAAGACGATCGTGCTGACGAACGGCTGCGGCGGTCTGCGCCCAGGCATGCGCCCCGGTCAGCCGGTGCTGATCAGCGACCACATCAACCTCACGGCCACCTCCCCGATCATCGGGGCGAACTTCGTGGACCTCACGGACCTGTACTCGCCGCGGCTGCGCGCGATGTGCCAGGAGATCGACCCCTCGCTGGAAGAGGGCGTGTACGCCCAGTTCCCCGGCCCGCACTACGAGACCCCTGCGGAGGTCCGCATGGCGGGCATCCTCGGCGCCGACCTGGTCGGCATGTCGACGGTGCTCGAGGCGATCGCCGCGCGCGAGGCGGGTGCGGAGGTGCTCGGCATCTCGCTGGTGACGAACCTGGCGGCGGGCCTGTCGGGCGAGCCGCTGAACCACGAGGAGGTCCTGCAGGCGGGGCGCGACTCGGCGGTGCGGATGGGCGAGCTGCTGACGAGGGTCCTGGACCGGATCTAGGCGCACCCCCGCTTTTTCGGGGGCTCCGCCCCCGGACCCCCGCTCCTCAATCGCCGAAGGGGCTTGAAGTTGCCTGAAGTGGGCTTGCTTGTGCAGGCACATGCGAGCCGAGTTCAGCAAAAATCAGCCCGTCCGGCGATTGAGGACACGCGGCCGAAGGCCGCGCAGGGGGGCGCAGGGGCCGAAGCCCCCGCAAGCGGGGGCCCGGGGTACTCGCCCCCGCCCCACCCCACCCCCGCCAGGGGGTCTGGGGCGGAGCCCCAGTTTCGGGAAGGGGCGGGTAGGGGACCAGCGCCGCAGGCAACCCCCGCCCCGGACGACCCGCACCCGCACCCGCACCAACGCGAGAGGCAGACGACACCGTGACGACGCAGGACCTGATCGCCCGCGCCAGCGCCTGGCTGGCCGAGGACCCCGACCCCGACACCCGCGACGAGCTCGCGAAGCTCATCGACGCCGGGGACACCGAGGCGCTCGCGGAGCGCTTCAGCGGCACGCTGCAGTTCGGCACCGCCGGCCTCCGCGGCGAGCTCGGCGCCGGCCCCATGCGCATGAACCGCGCCGTCGTCATCCGCGCAGCCGCCGGCCTCGCCGCGTACCTGAAGGCGAACGGCCAGGACGGCGGCCTCGTCGTCGTCGGCTACGACGCCCGCTACAAGTCCGCGGACTTCGCCCGCGACACCGCCGCCGTCATGACCGGCGCGGGCCTGCGCGCGGCAGTACTCCCCCGCCCGCTCCCCACCCCCGTACTGGCCTTCGCCATACGGCAGTTGGGCGCGGTCGCCGGCGTCGAGGTCACCGCCAGCCACAACCCGCCCCGCGACAACGGCTACAAGGTCTACCTCGGCGACGGCTCCCAGATCGTGCCGCCCGCCGACGCGGAGATCGCCGCCGAGATCGACGCCGTCGCGCGTCTCGCCGACGTACCGCGCCCCGAGACCGGCTGGGAGACCCTCGGGGAGGACGTCCTGGAGGCCTACCTCGCCCGTACGGACGCGGTCCTGTCCCCCGGCTCCCCCCGTACCGCCCGCATCGTCTACACGGCCATGCACGGCGTCGGCAAGGAGACCCTCCTCGCCGCCTTCGCCCGCGCGGGCTTCCCCGAGCCCGTCCTCGTCGCCGAGCAGGCCGAGCCCGACCCGGCGTTCCCGACCGTCGCCTTCCCCAACCCGGAAGAGCCCGGCGCGATGGACCTCGCCTTCGCGACGGCCCGCCGCGCGCAGCCCGACATCATCGTCGCCAACGACCCGGACGCGGACCGGTGCGCGGTAGCCGTCCCGTACGAAAACGACTGGCGCATGCTCCGCGGCGACGAGGTCGGCGCCCTGCTCGCCGCCCAGCTGGTGCGCCGCGGCGTCACCGGCACCTTCGCCGAGTCGATCGTCTCCTCCTCGCTCCTCGGCCGGATCGCCGAAGCCGCGGGCCTCGGCTACGAGGAGACCCTCACCGGCTTCAAGTGGATCGCCCGCGTCGAGAACATCCGCTACGGCTACGAAGAAGCCCTCGGCTACTGCGTGGACCCCGACGGCGTACGCGACAAGGACGGCATCACCGCCGCCCTGCTCATCACCGAGCTGGCCTCCGAGCTGAAGGCCGAGGGCCGCACCCTCCTCGACCTCCTCGACGACCTCGCCCTCGCCCACGGCCTGCACGCCACCGACCAGCTGTCGGTCCGCGTCGAGGACCTGACCGTCATCGCGGACGCCATGCGCCGCCTGCGCGAGCAGCCGCCCACCGCGCTCGGCGGCCTGTCCGTCACCACGGCCGAGGACCTCACCCGGGGCACGGATCTGCTCCCGCCCACCGACGGCCTGCGCTACCACCTCGACGGAGCCCGCGTCATCGTCCGTCCCAGCGGCACGGAGCCCAAGCTCAAGTGCTACCTGGAGGTCGTGGTCCCGGTCGCGGACGCCGCCGCACTGCCGGCCGCCCGCACACGTGCCGCCGAGCTCCTCGCGGCCGTCAAGAGCGATCTGGCGGCGGCAGCCGGGATCTGATCCCCGCTCAGGGGGACTTCAGCCCGTACGAGTGATTCCCGTACGGCAGGTGGTGCAGCGGCCCGCGCCCCGCGCGGATCATCCGAGAAATGGTGACCCGGTACCCACTCCGAGTCTCTGGAGCAGCCGCTGTGCCCCCGATCGCGTCCCCTGCGACCGAAACCGAACTGCCCGCCGCCCCCGCCTCTCGCCCCGCTCCCTCCCGAGCAGTGGCGAGAGGCGCCGGTCTGCTGCGCCGCGCCGCACCGGCGCTGATCGCGTACACCTCCGTACGGCTCGCGGGCCTCGTCCTGCTCTTCTACTGGTCGCATCTCAAGCACCACGGCCTGTGGCCCGCGCTCGCCACGTCCTGGGACTCCTCCTGGTACCTGGGCATCGCCGACCACGGCTACGCCCACCACCTCGACAACAACAACCTCGCCTTCTTCCCGCTCTACCCGGTCCTCGTCAAGGCCGTCGCCGCGGTGACTCCCGGCTCGCGCGCCACCGTCGGGGTGCTGCTCGCGATGGTCTGTTCGCTGGTCGCCGCGGCCGGGATCTACGCGGTCGGTGAGCGGCTCTACGGGCGCAGGACCGGCACCGTGCTCGCCGTCCTGTGGGGCGCGACGCCCATCGCCCTCGTCCAGTGGATGGGCTACACCGAGTCGCTGTTCACGGCGCTCGCCGCCTGGTCGCTGTACGCCGTCCTGACCGGCCGCTGGGTCTGGGCCGGTCTGCTCGCCGCGCTGGCCGGGCTGACCCGCCCGACCGGCGTCGCGGTCGCGGCCGCCGTCGTGGTGCCCGCGCTGCTCGCCCTGTACCGCGGCAACCGCTCGCGGCGGATGGTCGCCGGCGCGCTGATCGCCCCGCTGGGCTGGCTCGGATACGTCGCCTGGGTGGGTGTGCGGGTCGGGCGCTGGGACGGCTACTTCGCCGTACAGAAGCTGTGGAAGAACCAGTGGGACGGCGGCGCCGACACCCTGCGCGAGGTGCGCCGCCAGCTGATCTACCAGGGCCACCCGCAGCCCTTCCTGCTGGTGGTGACGGCCTGTCTGGCTCTGTCGGCGGTGCTCTGGCTGGTGTGCTGCGTACGCGACCGGCAGCCGCTGCCGCTGCTGGTCTTCACCGGGATGCTGCTGCTGGTCGTGCTCGGCAGCGGCGGGGTCTACTTCCCGCGGGCCCGCTTTCTGCTCCCCGCCTTCCCGCTGCTGCTGCCGTTCGCCGTCGCGATCGCGCGTGCGCGGCCGCGGACCCTGGTGCTCGTGCTGGGCGGGGTGGCGCTGTTCTCGGCGTATCTCGGGGCGTACATGACGCTGGTGTGGACCGGGCCTCCGTGATGGAGCCGTGACGGACGGCCTCTCCGGCCGGGGGGAGTCATCAGGCAGAATCAGAAGCATGAGCACCGAGCCGCCGACCACCTACGCCGACCGCGTCTTCCGGTCCCCCGCCGCACTCGTGGGCGGCGTCCTGCTGCTCGCCCTCGCCGTCTGGCTCGGCGGCGACGCGCTGCTGCGCGGCGACGGGAACGCCCCGTGGTTCGCGCTGGCCGGGCTGCTGTGCGTGATCCCGCTGGTGGTCGCCTTCACGCTGCGTCCCGCCGTGTACGCCAATGACGACCGGGTCAGGGTCCGCAATCCCTTCCGTACGATCACGCTGCCCTGGGCCTCCGTCGATGACGTCCGGGCGAACTTCTCCAGCGAGATCTTCGCGGGCGGCTCGAAGTACCAGATGTGGGCGATCCCCGTCTCGCTGCGCGGCCGCAAGCGCTCCGCGACACGCCAGGCGCGGGACGCGGCCGACGACCCGTTCGGGCGCACCTCGGCGACGCGGGCCGCGGCCCGCAACAACCGCGGCCTGGACGCCACGACCGGCCGGGCCCAGGCCGACCAGGCCATGGCGGACCTGCGCGAGCTCGCCGAGCAGAATGCGGCACGCCCCGAGGCGCAGGGCGCCCCGACGGTCCGGTGGGCTTTCGAGATCATCGCGCCCGCTGTGGCCGGGGCGGTTCTGCTGATCGTGCTGATCGCCGCCGCCTGACGGGGTCCGCGCCTCCCGTATCTCGTAATTTCTGTCATACGGGCAGATCGACCCTCCCCCTGTACAGGTAGCTACGCGCGTAGATATGCTGCCCTGGTGACCATGCCCAGTACTGCACCCGCATTCGTAGACGCCACCGCGTCCGACGGTGCGCTGCGCCGCTTCCTGCACGGCCTCCCCGGCGTCGACGCCGTAGGCCTGGAAGCGCGCGCCGCCGCCCTCGGCACCCGGTCGATCAAGACCAGCGCGAAGGCTTATGCCATCGATCTGGCGATCTCGATGATCGACCTGACGACCCTCGAAGGCGCGGACACCCCGGGCAAGGTCCGGGCGCTCTCCGCCAAGGCCGTCCACCCCGACCCGACCGACCGCACGACGCCCACGACAGCGGCGGTCTGTGTCTACCCGGACATGGTGGCGACGGCGAAGGCCGCCCTCGGCGGCGCCGACGTCAAGGTCGCCTCCGTGGCGACCGCCTTCCCCGCGGGCCGCGCGGCGCTCCCCGTGAAGCTCGCGGACGTACGCGACGCGGTGGCGGCGGGCGCCGACGAGATCGACATGGTGATCGACCGCGGGGCGTTCCTGGCGGGGCGGTATCTGGAGACGTACGAGCTGATCTCGGCCGTGAAGGCGGAGTGCGGGTCGGCGCGGCTCAAGGTCATCTTCGAGACCGGCGAGCTCTCCACGTACGACAACATCCGCCGCGCCTCCTGGATCGGCATGATGGCGGGCGCGGACTTCATCAAGACGTCGACGGGCAAGGTCGGGGTCAACGCGACCCCGGCGAACACCCTGCTGATGCTGGAGGCCGTACGCGACTTCCGCGAACAGACCGGCATCCAGGTGGGCGTGAAGCCGGCGGGCGGCATCCGCAACACCAAGGAAGCGATCAAGTTCCTGGTGCTGGTGAACGAGACGGCCGGTGTGGACTGGCTGGACAACCACTGGTTCCGCTTCGGCGCCTCCTCGCTGCTGAACGACCTGCTGATGCAGCGCCAGAAGCTGAGCACCGGCCGGTACTCCGGTCCCGACTACGTGACGGTGGACTGATCACCATGGCATCTGTATCCGCATTCGAGTACGCCCCGGCACCCGAGTCGCGCTCGGTCGTCGACATCGCCCCGTCGTACGGCCTGTTCATCGACGGCGAGTTCGTCGAGGCGGCCGACGGCAAGGTCTTCAAGACGGTCAGCCCCTCCACCGAGGAGGTCCTGTCCGAGGTCGCCCAGGCGGGCACCGCGGACGTGGACCGAGCCGTGAAGGCGGCCCGCAAGGCGTTCGAGAAGTGGTCGGCGCTGCCCGGCTCCGAGCGCGCGAAGTACCTCTTCCGTATCGCCCGGATCATCCAGGAGCGCAGCCGTGAACTGGCCGTCCTGGAGACCCTCGACAACGGCAAGCCGATCAAGGAGACCCGCGACGCGGACCTCCCCCTGGTCGCCGCGCACTTCTTCTACTACGCGGGCTGGGCGGACAAGCTCTCGCACGCGGGGTACGGCGAGAACCCCGCGCCCCTGGGCGTGGCGGGCCAGGTCATCCCCTGGAACTTTCCGCTCCTGATGCTGGCGTGGAAGATCGCCCCGGCGCTGGCAACGGGCAATACGGTGGTGTTGAAGCCGGCCGAGACGACCCCTCTCTCCGCGCTCTTCTTCGCGGACATCTGCCGCCAGGCAGGCCTCCCGAAGGGCGTCGTCAACATCCTCCCCGGCTACGGGGACGCGGGCGCGGCGCTGACCGAGCACCCGGACGTGAACAAGGTCGCCTTCACGGGATCCACCGCCGTGGGCAAGGCGATCGCACGCCAGGTGGCGGGCACGGACAAGAAGGTCACCCTGGAGCTGGGCGGCAAGGGCGCGAACATCGTCTTCGACGACGCGCCCATCGACCAGGCGGTCGAGGGCATCGTCACCGGGATCTTCTTCAACCAGGGTCAGGTGTGCTGCGCGGGCAGCCGCCTCCTGGTGCAGGAGTCGATCCAGGAGGAGCTCCTCTTCTCCCTGAAGCGCCGCCTGTCCACCCTGCGCCTGGGCGACCCGCTGGACAAGAACACGGACATCGGCGCGATCAACTCGGCCGAGCAGCTGTCCCGTATCACCGCACTCGCGGAGACGGGCGAGGCGGAGGGCGCGGAGCGCTGGTCGCCGGAGTGCGAACTGCCCACGTCCGGCTACTGGTTCAGGCCGACGCTGTTCACGGGCGTGACGCAGGCGCACACCGTCGCGCGCGACGAGATCTTCGGCCCGGTCCTCTCGGTCCTCTCCTTCCGTACCCCGGAGGAAGCGGTCGCGAAGGCGAACAACACGCAGTACGGCCTGTCCGCCGGCATCTGGACGGAGAAGGGCTCGCGCATCCTCGCGGTCGCGTCCAGGCTCCGCGCGGGCGTCGTCTGGGCCAACACGTTCAACAAGTTCGACCCGACCTCGCCGTTCGGCGGCTACAAGGAATCGGGCTACGGCCGCGAAGGCGGCCGCCACGGCCTGGAGGCGTACCTCAATGTCTGACTCGAATCGACTGAGCGTCTTCAAGACCTACAAGCTGTACGTGGGGGGCAAGTTCCCCCGTAGCGAGAGCGGCCGGGTGTACGAGGTGACGGACAGTAAGGCCAACTGGCTGGCGAACGCGCCTCTTTCGTCCCGCAAGGACGCGCGCGACGCGGTCGTCGCGGCCCGCAAGGCGTTCGGCGGCTGGGCGGGCGCGACGGCGTACAACAGGGGCCAGATCCTCTACCGCATCGCGGAGATGCTGGAGGGCCGCAGGGACCAGTTCGTACGCGAAGTGGCGGACGCGGAGGGCCTGTCCAAGTCGAAGGCGGCGGCCGTCGTGGACGCGGCGATCGACCGCTGGGTCTGGTACGCGGGCTGGACGGACAAGATCGCCCAACTCGCGGGCGGCACCAACCCGGTGGCGGGCCCGTACCTCAACATCTCCTCCCCCGAACCGACGGGCGTGGTGACGGTGATCGCCCCCCAGGAGTCCTCCTTCCTGGGCCTGATCTCGGTGATCGCCCCGGTGATCGCCACGGGCAACACGGCCGTGGTGATCGCGTCCGAGAAGTCCCCGCTCCCGGCGCTGTCCCTGGGCGAGGTCCTGGCGACGTCCGACCTCCCGGGCGGAGTGGTGAACATCCTCTCGGGCAAGACGGCGGAGATCACCCCGTCGCTCGCGTCCCACCAGGACGTGAACGCGATCGACCTGACGGGCGCGGACGCGGACCTCGCGCGCGACCTGGAGATCGCGGCGGCGGACAACCTCAAGCGCGTCTACCGCCCACGCCCCGTGGACTTCACGGCGGACCCTGGCACGCACCGCCTGACGGCGTTCCTGGAGACGAAGACGGTCTGGCACCCGACGGGCTCGCTGGGCGCGTCGGGCTCCGCGTACTGATCCCACCGCCGGACCAGAGCCCCGCCCGCCCTCCGTCCAGGGCGCGCGGGGCTCTTCGGCTGTCCGGGCGGACACACCCACGGGGCGCGGGGACGTCAGGCGCTGGTCAGCGCGGCCGGTGCGACGTCCGTCTCCCTGAGGGAGGCGGAGAGGGCGCGGGCCTCGTGTTCGGTCATCCGGGAGGTCTCGTACGGCACCGCGTTGACCCAGCGCTGAGCGAGCCGGGCGATCCGCTCGCCGTACCGCTCGGCGGTGATCAGATCGCCGCGCGATCCGGCATCCTCCGGCCCCTGGTCGGCGTTGCTCTGACTCATCAGGCCCAGCCACGAGCCGAGCCGGTTCACATCGTCACGGGAGCCACCGCTCCAGTTGTTCCCCGGCATGTCACCCACGCCGATCCACTGCATGCCCAGTTGTGCGCCGAAGACCGCCAACTGCTCGAGCACGGTGAGCTTGTCGCCGCTCTGCGAGGCGGACATGGTGAACGCCCCGGCCAGCTTGTCCTTCCACGCCTGCGTGACAAAGGGCGTAAAGGCCGCCTCCATGAACGCCTTGAACACGGCCGACACGCTGCCCATCAGCGTCGGGCAGCCGAAGACGATCGCATCGGAACGTTCAAGCAGCGCCAGCACTTCCGCATCGTGCCAGCGGCCCGCGACGACGTCCTCGGCCCGGATCTCGACGAGATGCACCTGGGCGCCCGGCACGAGCC
Organism: Streptomyces sp. NPDC050738; assembly: GCF_040654175.1. Classification (NCBI taxonomy): domain Bacteria; kingdom Bacillati; phylum Actinomycetota; class Actinomycetes; order Kitasatosporales; family Streptomycetaceae; genus Streptomyces; species Streptomyces sp. NPDC050738. The sequence continues at coordinate 520,568 of NZ_JBFAHN010000003.1, forward strand.
TCGCCCCGCCGGCCAGGTGCTCGGCCAGGACCTGGGTGTGCCCGTGGACCGAGTGGTAGACCACGGTCACCGTGACCGGCGGCGCATGGTTCTCACGCGAAACGTCATCGACTGCCCTATCGACTGCCATGTGTTCTTCACTGCTTCCGGTCGTGGGGAATCCCCTGGGGAATCCCTGCCCAGCCATCACAGCCTGCGTACGGCACGGCATCAACGCCGAACTTCGGCATACAGCGATCGGTCACACCGATCGATGGCGTTAGCCTGGTCCCGTGGACAGGATGGAACTGGAATCGTTCGTCGCGGTCGCGGAAGAGCTTCACTTCGGCCGTGCGGCCGCACGCCTGCACCGGGGCCAGCCCACGGTGAGCGACGCCGTCAAACGACTGGAAAGCACCCTGGGCGGCCGGCTCTTCCACCGCACCAGCCGCAGGGTGTCACTGACGGACCTGGGCGAAGCACTGCTCCCCGACGCCCACGCCGCCCTGGCCCAACTCCGCCGCTTCCAGCAGCGCGGACGCTCCCTGGCCGCCGGCGACCAGGCCCGCACCACCCTCGTCGTGGCACACGCCGAATACACCTGCCACCAACTGCTGTTGCGCTGCCTGCCTCAGCTGCGCGACCGATTCCCCGACGTGACGATCGTCCCGGAGTCCATGCCGACCACGGCCCAACTCACCGCCGTACGGATGGAGACGATCGGCCTGGGCATCGGCTGGGCAACGGACGGCGTCACCGGCGTACGCGCGAGGGTGCTGTCCACCGAAAGGTTCGTGGCGCTCGTCCCCGCGGCCCACCCTCTCGCCGGACAGGCCGAGTTGAGCGCGTCCGAGCTGTCCACGACCGACCTGCTCACCTGGCCCCACCAGATCAACAGCGGCCTCTGCGACCGCCTCCTGTCCGCCTTCCACATCGGCGGAGCCGACCTGCGCATCATCAGAACCGCGGACAGCGTGCACGCCATCGCCGCACATGTCGCCGCAGGAACGGGCATCGGCATCGCCATCGAATCCGCACTCGACCACGAGCCGCCCGGCCTGCGCATGATCCCCCTGGTCGGCCCGTCGACCACAGCCGACCAGGTCATCTTCACCCCCACCGAACCATCGGCCCCCGCCACGGCACTGCGCGACCTGCTGCTGCGGACCTCGGCCGAGTCACCCTCCGCCGCGTACTGAGGACGAGGGCAAGGGCCACGCCATGGTGTGCCAGGGTGCGTTCATGACGACCACACCGGATGGACGCCCGATCCCGCCTCCGCATGCCGGTGAACGCGACATGCTGGAAGCGTGGCTCGACTTCCACCGCGCCACGCTCGTGCTGAAGTGCTCCGGCCTCAAGGACGATCAATTGCGCCTGGTCTCAATCGCACCGTCGCCGATGACACTGCTGGGTCTCGTCCAACACATGGCTGAGGTTGAACGCAACTGGTTCCAGCGTGTATTCGCAGGCCAGGACGTACCCACCGTCTTTGGGGAGGGCAACGCCGATGGCTTCGCACTTGAGGCTGGCCGAGGACTAATCGAGGTGACGGCGATCTGGGAGGCCGAGATGGCCCACGGGCGTGAACTCATCGCCACCGCATCACTGGACGACTCCGGTCACCTGCCTGAACAAGAGACCGTCCACCTGGGTGCTGAAGGAATCTCACTGCGCTGGATCATGGTTCACATGATCGAGGAATATGCACGCCACAATGGCCATGCCGACCTGATCCGAGAACGCATCGACGGAGTCGCCGGCGCCTGACACTAGATCTCCTCGGGTGTTGTCCGGTGGTGATGGCACCGGGTTTCGTGGCCGGGTGCGGGTGGTGGGCTCCGTCATGACGTGGGTGGTGGGTGGGGGCGGGGCGTGGGCGTTCGCTCCTGTTCAGGATGAAAATTGCGTGGCTGGGGTGGGTGGCCGGTTGGACTACCTCCGTTCGCGCGATGTCGGCTGCGGAACCGTCGCAACGACCTTTCCCCAACTGGTGTGAGAGATGGGCCCGGTGGGGTGCGTCGGGTGGGTGGGGAGGGTTGCGGGTGTCGTATCGCGCCTGCGGCGCAGGACGGCTGGCAACAAGGAGGAGCGGATGGGGGCGGGGCGCTGGCCCGCGCCACCGGGCGGGCACATGTTCCCTCTTCTCGAACGTTCACTCGACCGAGTGGTTTATGCAGTTTGACCTGGCAATATCACGGAGAGTGAGCGAGGATGGAGGGAGCAACCACCGCACAGGGGGCGGGGGTTGGCATCGAACACGCGGGGGTGTGGGGATGAAAGAACAGCCAGGAACACCGGACGAATGGGCCGCGTATTTGCGCGTGCAGCAGCCATCGGCGCATCTGATGGACCTGCTGCCCGTCCTGGACGTGGAGAAGCTCTCCCCCACGGGTCGCATCGACGCCCTCGCGGTCCTGGAGCGGTTCTCCTCGTGGATCGCGGCATGCCAGGTGCCGCTGCTCGCGGCGATCGAAGCCCACACCGACGCCGATCTCCCGGTCGGGGCCGACTTCGAGACCACGCTCCACCATGAGTGGGACTACGCGGTCGAACAGGTCGCCTGCGTCCTGAAGTTGAGCGGCGCAGGGGCGGCGGACCGGCTGGAGGTGGCACGGGGTGTGGCCGAGCGCCTGCCGCAGATCCTGGACCTGTTGGGCCAAGGAGAGATCTCCTGGCGGCAGACCAAGACCGTCGCCGATGCCTGTGCGGTCCTCGACGACACCATGACCGCGCAGGTGGAGGACGCCATCGTCGCCAAGCTGCCCGTGCAGGCCGCCCACGAGACCCGGCGGATGTTGAACCGCATCATCGCCCGCTTGGACCCGGACGGTGCGGCCGCCCGCCACGAGGCCCGTCGCCTGGAGCGAACCACGGTCAACTACCCGCAGCCGGACGGGATGGCGATGTTCGGGGCGGTCGTCCCGGCCGAGCAGGCCGCGATGATGGCCCAGGCCGTCGACGCGCACGCCGCGACCTTCGAGGACGACGAGCGGACCCTGCCCCAAAAGCGCGCGGACGCCCTGTTCGACCTCGTCGTCAACCGCACCAGCACACCCAACACGACACCTGCGGGCGGGCGTTCAGTGGCCATCGTGCAGATCACCGTCCCGCTGGACGTACTGATCGGGGCGAGCGAAGACCCGGCCGACCTGAAGGGATACGGACCCATCACCGCCGGCCAGGCCCGCGACATCGCCTTCACCGAAGGCACCATCTGGCGGCGCCTGATCACCCACCCCACCACCGGGTTGGTCGTGAAAACCGACCCGACCACCTACAAACCCACCGCCGAGACCATCCGCCACGTCGAGGCCCGCGACCGGCACTGCGCCTTCCCGACCTGCCGGATGCCCGCCCACCGCACCGACCTCGACCACATCGTCGAATTCGACCACCACAACCCCTCCGCAGGCGGCCAGACGGTCCCGGAGAATCTGATCCCGCTTTGCCGACGCCACCACGGACTCAAACACCGCGGCGGCTGGCAGGTTGTGCGCGACGACACCACCGGCCAAACCCACTGGACCGCACCCACCGGCCACACCTTTACCAACACCCCCGACACCTGGCACGAATGACCCACCAGCAGCCGGGAGTTGAAAGCCCACGTCCGCTTCGTGCTGCCCACGCACGACAGGCCCGTACACCTGTATCACGCACCCGTGCCCACCCGGCACACGGCCACGCCCGGCGACGCGGGCCACCCCGCTCCTCCTTGTTGCCAGCCGTCTTGTGCCGCAGGCGCGACACGACACCCGCAACCCTCCCCACCCACCCGACGCAACCCACCGGGCCCATTTCTCACACCAGTTGGGGAAAGGTCGTTGCGACGAAGCCGCAGCCGACAACGCGCGAACGGAGGTAGTCCAACCGGCCACCCACCCCAGCCACGCAATTTTCATCCCGAACGTGAGCGAACGCCCACGCCCCGCCCCCACCCACCACCCACGTAATGACGGAGCCCACCACCCGCACCCGGCCACGCAACCCGGTGCCATCACCACCGGACAGAATCCGAGGAGATCTTCCTCCTCGCTGGTCAGACTCCTGTTTCGGGCGATGAAATCGCGTCATCCGCGAGGCGTTCATGGAGTAGGTGGCCAGGGACAGTGAGACGGTCGCCGCGCGGGACGAAGTGGCGCCGGACGATGCCCCCGCAGTCCATGCTCCACTTCAAGCCGCTGTGGCCCGCGAGCAGGCGTGGCGCCAGGACAACTACTTGCTGCGCGCCCACCCAGGGGCCTGTATCGCCGCCTGGATCGCGGTCGACGACTGCGCCGAGGCGAACGGAGCTCTGGCCATGGTGCCGGGTTCGCACACCATGGAGGTGGTGTGCCCGGAAGAGGCCGACGCAGAGCAGTCGTTCACCAGCGGACTGGTCGGGCCTCCGGCCGGATTGGAGGCCCGGCAGACGCGTATGCACGCCGGTGACGTGCTGAACTTCCACGGCAGCACGGTGCACAGCTCGCTGCCGAACACGTCGGAGGACCGGTTCAGCCGCCCGCTGATCTTCCACTACGTGCCCGTCGGCAGCGTGGAGGTCTCCATGTGGCACCTGCCACTCGTGGATGTGGCATCAGGGGCCGACCTGAACATCCCGGAAGCCACCGGAGGCGGTCCGTGCGGCGACGGCTGGGAGGGGCGGTGCACTGATCATCTCCATGACAGCCGACCCATCGATTCCGTCCAGACTCAGCCGGAGCCGGGAGAGCCCCAGTCGTCGGTGGACCGATGGCGGCCCAGGCCCACGGCAGTGAATTCGTCCTCGCCCGGACCACTCCTCGCGCCCAGCCGCCGAAGAGCCTGTGAAGCCGGACTGCCCTCACTTGAGAAATGTTCTTTCTCCTGCACGCACAACGGCCCCAACTCCAGTGCACCGGCGGCCCAGACGGCAGCCCGCTGCTCACCGACTCCACCGAAGTACTCGGCCTCCACATAGGCGACCGGCCCTGCGACGGACCACCGAGCGAGCACGTTCTCTACGTCGCCCGATAACCGCCAGAATCCCAGCACCCGTTCAGGGCTACCCGCTGTGACGACATCAACGATCTCATCCGTCAACGGCAGCAACAAAAACCCCTGCGCCAGCCTCGCCACCCGGCCGCCGGGGACCTCCCGTACCGCAGCACGAAGCAGCTCGTCGCCCGCGATCACCGCCTCAAGCACAAAGCTCATCCCGGGCCCCTCCTCCAACGAACGGATGCCTCATCCTGCCTGATGGGCCTATGCGCCGGCGTACGGAACCCCCACCCAAACAGGGAGGCGCTGCGTGGTGGAATACGGGACCATCAGCCCGGTGATCGTGATGCAGCCAGTCCTGGAGATATACGCCCCTGACGGCTTCGCTCTCTGGCCTGTCGCCGAGAGCGAGCCGTTCGGGTACCTCGCGCTCAACGGTGACCTCACCTCCGCCGAGGTCGGCACAGCGATGATGCGGATCGCCCAGTGCAACGACATCGACCCCGACCCCCAGGCGGGGGACGACCGCCCGCCTCGACCGGACGAACCGCTTGCATCCTTCCTCCATGGGCTGCTGACATTCGAGGACCTCTTCGCCGCGGGTGGACTGCGGGTCACGGACAACACCACTGGCGTCACGCTCATGCCCGGCTGCTGCAACGGGATCGAGGAGTGGCGTGATTGGTACGCCGTCATCGAAGGCGGCGGGCCGGTCGGCTTCGGCCACTCCCCCGATCCCCTGGCCGAACGCCACGGCGAAACCGTCCGACTCGTTGTCGACTGCGACAAGAGCGACAGCCCGGAGATCGAGCTGTCCACCACCGAGCTGCGCCGCCTACTGGAGGGAGCCGAGCACGATCTCGCCGCCTTCCTCGCGCTGGCGGCCGACTGGCTCCGCACGCATCTGCCCCACCAGGCCGTCCCTGTCACCGACGCACTCGCCCGAGTTCTCGCTCACCCCACAGCAGCCTGACGAGAACCAGTGCCCCCCTTGTCAGTGGCCGACGCTACGGTTCGGGCCATGGGATCTTCGGCGACCTACATAGTGGCGCGGGCCGCACGGCCACTGACGAATCTGGCAGCGATGCAGACGTCCGGCTGCATGCCGGAATGGTGGGCGCGAGATGGCAATTGGCAGATTCTCCGGGCTGAGCCGGGAGGCGACCCCGAGTCGTCGATCGTCAGCGAGACGGGGGCACCGGTCCTTACCGCGCACGTGCTCGACAGCGACTTCGTGATGGTGGAGGCCGCCAGCCCGAACGGTCTGTCCTGGCGATGTGCTCTGTCCCCGGTGATGGCGCGTGACTACGACATTCCCGAGGAGTGGATAGGCGACCCGGACGACGTGGCCAGGCAGGCGGAATTGTGGGCCTTGGAGGCCGGCCTTCAGCCGGACCTCCCGGAGTTGAGAGCCACCCTGGTCGCAGAGTGTGATCCGCTGGCCGAGGAGCTGGTCTTCCGCCTCACACATGCGCTGGGATTCCGATTCGACGGTGGCATGCCACTGCCCGAGGCTCTGGGCGGTCCCTGACGCGTGTTGGGTCAGCGTGCCGTCGCGTACGTGACGAAGCCTGCCCATGCCGTACGGCCGACGGTGAAGCGTGGGCCCTGGGCGTGCTTGGAGTCGCGGATGTGCACTGTGTCGGGGGCCGTGGCGATCTCGATGCAGTCGCCTTCGTTGCCGTTGCTGCTGTAGCTGCTCTTGAACCACTCCAGCTCGGAACCGTCTCCGACAGAGGTCGTGCGGATCATGTCTCTCCCAGCATGTGCTCGATGAAAGCCAGCGTCTCGCGAGGGGTCAGCGCCTCGGCCCGGATGATGCCATATCGCAGTTCGATGATGCGGACTTGCTTTGCGTCCGTCACGGGTCGACCGTGGAACGCACCGTGTGAGCGCGCCGCCGCCGTACCGTCCTTGAACTTCAGCACGTCGATGTCCCCGTCCATCCCAGGATGCGCCTCGCGCAGCGTGGGCATCACCTGAAGCGTGACGTTGCGCAACTGCCCGATCTCCAGCAGGCGTTCGAGCTGTCGGCGCCACTCCATTGTGCCTCCGATGGGCCTGCACAGCGCCGATTCCTCTTGTACGAAGCTGAGCGCGGGCGCCGGTTGCCGCTCGTAGATGGCCTGGCGTGCCATGCGTGCGGCCGCCATCCGCTCCACTTCGTCCGGCGAGTACGGGGGCTGCCTGGCCTCGAACAGCGCCCTTGCGTGCCCTGGAGTCTGGAGCAGGCCATGCAGGCCGTGTGCCACGTATGCCCCCAGTTCGACTGCCCGGGCCTCCACTCCCGCCATGTCCCGCACCTTCTTGGGATACCGGACCGCCGCCACGTCCGCCGCCATCGCCTTGATCTTCCCGGCCGCACGGAGGAGTTCGTCCGCCCGGATCAGGTACTCGGGGCGGGGGATACGCTTCCCGCCTTCGACCTTGCGGACCAGGTCCTCCCCGTATCCGATCGCCGCCCCGAACTCCCCGGCCCGCAGCCCCGACGCCTCGCGCCAGAGCTTGAGTTGGCGTCCTACGGCCGCGACCACCGCCGCGCCCGGCTCGTCGTCGGGGTCGACCTCCCAGCCGGGGTCGTCCGCCCCGCCGCCACTCGCCGCGCCCGTACTGTCGCCGCCCACGCTGTTCATCCCGCGCCCACCTCCGACGTGCCGAACATCCTCAACGCGCCATATCCCGCTCCGTAACGGCGGACAACCCGGACAGCACCGGACAAGCGCCGGACAGTCACCGTACGCAACCACGTCATCGCTGTTCGCGGATCGAGGCCCGGGCCACGCTAAGTGACATGGCTCACGAAACCGCCGAACCCCTGGTCTCCGCACCGGAGTTCACCATCCGACTGTCCGCCACCCGCCGCGGCGCACGTCTCGCCCGGCTGCTCGCGACCGAGCAGGTCCGCGCCTGGGGGCTGCCCACCGACGCCGCCGCCCACGTGGTCGCCGAGCTCGCGACGAACGCCGCCACGCACGGCCGCGTACCGGGCCGGGACTTCTCCCTCAGCCTGACGCGCACCGACCACCGCACGCTGCTGATCGAGGTGACGGACTCCCGGGGCGAACGGCTGCCAACACCTCAACCGCCGCCTGGCGACGGCGAATCGGGGCGCGGGCTGTTGATGGTGGAGGCGTTGGCCGACCGGTGGGGCGTCAGCCTGGGGCCTGTACCCCGTAAGACCGTGTGGGCCGAGATCGACCTACTGGAAGAAAACGCGGCCGTGCCATTTCTGCGTGAGGCTGTCGAGGATCTCGCGCAGCCAGGGACTGCGGGCGGCCGGTAGCCGGGCCAGAGTCTCCTGGAAGGAGCGCCCGTCGGCCGCGAACAAGCTGCGGGGGCGGGGCACGATCGGGTCGTCGCGGAGCACATCGGCGGGCATGTTGCCCAATACGGGGAGGGGCAGGTGCGGTGCGGGGAAGGCCAGCCGCAGCCATATCCCTAGCGGCAGCGGCACCAAGTACGCCGCCGCAGAAGGCCCTTCAGGGGCCCAGAGTTCCCCCGTCTGCGGATGAGTGGGTACGAGGAGGATGTCGGCGGCGGGGTCCGAGGCCCGCTGTCCCGGACCGGCCAGGACGGCCCGCCTTGCGGGCGGGCCTGCCGGAAGCAGGGTGTCGAGGGTGCGCTGGAACACCTCCCCGGCCAGGCCGTCGGGGACGGACACCGGATCGCCTTGAGAGGCCACCAGCAAATGGGCGAGCGCCCGGCCGGCTGCCGCCTCCCACACGGGGCTCCACAGCCAGTAGCGGTACGGCTCGTGGCTCGCTCCCCACCTGGCCATGGGCCCGAACGGTGGTGTGCCCTCCCTCTCCGCCGTCAGCTCCTCCCAGGAGAGCGGTACGGCGTTGTCGACAGGAAGCCTGTGCACGGCGTCGGGGGCGAGCCACACCGTCTGCCAGAGCGAGCAGTCGTCGATCCTGGTCGCCACGGGCAGTCCGCACGCCGTGCAGACCATGTTGGGGCCGTCGCCCCCGGCAATGCCGCAGCAGGCGCCGCCGCGCAGTTCAGGAAGCAGCCGGGTGCCGCGGACATCTCCCGGTGCGACGGCGATCGCGCCGGGCGCGCCGTCCGACAGGACTCCGACCGGCGCGTAGATGCCGCGCGCCTCCGCCTCGTCCGGATCGGTGTCCTCCCATCTTCGCCAGGGCGGTCCCCACGGCTCCGGTTCCACTGCGAAGGTGCCCGGCTCCATGAGCACGGGGAGCTGGAGCCCGTTGCCGTAACTCTGGTGGGCGTGGACCGGCAACTCGACCTGGGACAGCGGGGCGGTCAGGTCCGCGCCACACCCGGTACACACGAAAACGAACAAATACCCTCCCCAGGGAAACAGCGGCATCGTCGCAGTTAGCGCTCCGCCCGGCCAACACGTTTTCGATCCCGTCCTGGCAGGATCGCCGCATGGAACGAGTTCTTGGAATCGGCGGGTACTTCATGCGGGCCGCCGACCCGGCCGCCCTGAGCGCCTGGTACCGCGAGTGCCTGGGCCTGGACATCGACGAGAACGGGCTGTGGCGGCAGGGGGACGGGGTGACGGTGTTCGCGACGTTCGAGTCCGAGACCGACTACTTCGGGTCCCGTGAGCAGCAGGCCATGCTCAACTTCCGGGTCCGCGACCTTGACGCGATGCTCGCGCAGCTGCGCGCCAAGGGTGCGGACGTGGCGAGCGAGGCGCAGGACATGGAGGGGGTCGGGCGGTTCGGCTGGGTCACCGATCCCGAGGGGCATCGGGTCGAGCTGTGGCAGCCCGCTTGAGCCCGTTCACACCCGAGCAGGCGTCTCGTGTCGGATGACGGCGTCTGCCAGCCGGCCCGGCTCGAAGGCCGCGGCCGCCACGCGGAGTTCAGGGGGCAGACCACTCCACAGCTCCTCCAGCAGTTCGTCGCGGCCGGCCGCCTCGGTCCGGGCTTCGAGGTAGGGCTCGGCGGTGGCGACCACGTGTCCGTCCGACCGGTACGTGGTCATCAACACGACGTCTCCTGGCTCCAGATCCCGTACTGCCAGCGTCATCCGGTCAGTTGTCGTACGCCCGCCCCGGCTCCGTCGTGCCGCACCGAACCACGCCTCCCGACCCGCGCCGGCGTCCGCCGCCACGTCCGCCACCACCGTGATGCGCGGCGTGCAGATCGGAGGGTCGGGTTCGTACTCCAGTCCGTCCAGCGCATCGACCGGTCGTTGATCCGCCAGCAGCCGGTCCGCCACCACGGCGACCTGCTCACCATTGCCGAACACCAGCCAACCGCCCCGCTCGCGAGCCGCCACGTAATGCCGGAGCGGGTCGTGCACGGACGCGCCGGTCGGCGAGACGATCAGTTCCCCCTCGCCTCGGCGCAGGACGCGCGCCTTGGAGGACGCGCTCCGTCCGGTCAGGAAGTAGCCCCCGCACAGCGCTCCACCGAGCGTCCTCGCCCACAGCACGCCCCGCCCGGGATAGGGGTTCCCCGCCACCACTTCGTGCAGCTGATCCATCGGTCCGCTCCCCCTAGCCCTGCATGTCCGGCTTCCACTCCTTGGCGAGGAGGCCGAGCATCACCCCGTCCAAGTACTCGCCCATCACCCACGCCGCGGAGCGCAGTACGCCCTCGCGGACGAAGCCGTTGCGCTCGGCGGAGCGGAGCATCGCGGCGTTGTCCGACAGCGTCTCGATCTGCAGGCGCCGCAGGCCGCGTACGACGAAACCGTAGTGGCACAGCGTCGCGACGATGTCGGTGCCGTAGCCCTTGCCTCGCGCGGCCGGGCGCAGGCCGAGGCCTAGGTGTGCGGAGCGGTTGTGGTTGTCGATGCCCCACAGGTTCGCGGTGCCGACCAGCGTGCCGCCGTCGAGTTCCACCACGGAGAAGGCGGCGAGACTCTGCTCCGTGTCGTCCACCACGAACGGCGCGTCCTTCGCCCCGGGCGTGATCGGGCGCCACGGCCCGCCGGTGGCCCGGGACGTGGTGACCACATCGCCGTAGAGCTCGTCCTGCAGGATCGGGATGTCGTCCTCGTGCCGGGCTCTGAACCCGACTCTGCTTCCTCGTATCATGCGAGCTTCCTATCCGGCCGAACCGATCTGCGGCAAGGCCCATCCGGGATCGGCTGTCGGTGCCGGGGGCTACGGTCGCGGGCATGGTCGAACACGATGCCCTCACCGCCACCCGCCAGGCCTACGATGCCGCCGCCTCCGAGTACGCGCAGTTGTTCCGCGATGCGCTGCGCGATCGGCCGTTGGACCGCGCCATGTTGGGTGCTTTCGCCGAGGTCGTCGGTACGGGTGGGCGCGTCGCGGATCTGGGGTGCGGGCCGGGGCAAGTCACGGCCCATCTGGCGGGGTTGGGGCTGGACGCGTTCGGTGTCGACGCCTCTCCTGCGATGATCGCGCTGGCCCGGGAGGACTCCCCCGGCCTGGAGTTCCACGTGGGCTCGATGACCGCCCTCGGCATCGCCGACGGTGCGCTGGGAGGCGCGCTTTCCCGCTGGTCCATCATTCACACGCCGCCGGCGGAACTCCCCGTCATCCTCGCGGAGTTCAGCCGCGTGCTCGCGCCCGGCGGCCACCTTCTGCTCGGATTCTCGGCCACCGATGGCCCGTCCCATCCCACCCAGATCTTCGATCACGCCGTTGCCCCGGCCTATCGGTGGGCGCCGGATCATCTCGCCATGTTGTTGCACACGGCCGGGTTGGTTGAGGTGGCGCGGATGGTGCGCGAGCCCTTGCCCACCGACCGGCGGCAGTTCAAGGAAGTTCACCTTCTCGCCCGTAAGGCGTGACCGCCTACGCTGAAGGTGAAGGCGTATACGTCCGGATGACGGGGGTCCAAATGCCGCGTACTCACAACGAGTTCGTGGAGATGTTCGCCAAGTATCTCGACGATGAGCGGGCCGAGCGCAAGCAGGCCGAGCGGACTAGTGCGGCGCGTGAAGCACGGGCGCTGATCGCGGAGGCACTGGCGACGGCGCACCGCGTCGCGCTCGACGAGCTGGAGCGGCTTCGGGTGACCGGGCAGATCACCGAAGGCGAGTACAAGGTCCGTCTTGCCCGCCTGCTGGACCTCTGACATCTGACGGGGGCCCTGTCCGGGAGCCCGGTGCGCAGGATGACGACGTGGGATGGATAGTCCTGGCCTCCGGCCTTCGGAGCCTCAGTTGGTGAGTGCCAGCTTGATACCGAAGACGCCGATGACCGTGCCGGTGATCCGGTCGAGCAGGCGGCGGGCCCGGGGTTTGCGGAGCCAGCTGTGCAGGGCGCGAGCGAAGCCGATCAGGACGGCAGACCAGAGCAGACCGATGAGGATGTGCACCGTGGTGAGCAGGAGGCCCATGGTGAAGTGGTCAGCGCCTGGCGGGATGAACTGGGGCAGGACGGCGACGTAGAAGGCGCCCATCTTCGGGTTCAGGAGATTGGTGAGCGTCCCCTGCCGCCAGCCGCCGCTGACCGAGTCCGCGCCGGCGGCCAGGACGCCATCGTCCGCGTCTGCCGCAGGCAGTCCCCGGAAGGTGTCCCGGAGCATGCGCGCAGCCATCCACAGCAGGTATGCGGCGCCGATCCAGCGCAACGCGGTGTAGGCGAGGTGGGAGGCCGTGAGGAGCGCGGTCACTCCGAGGGAGGTGAACGCCCCCCACACCAGGGTGCCGGTCTGGATTCCGAGGACGACGCCCCAGGCTCTCCTGCGTCGGCCAAGGGCCGACGTGCGCAAGATCAGCGCGGTGTCGAGGCCGGGAGTCAGAGTGAGAAGCCCTACAACCAGGGCGAAGGACCATAGGGCGGAACTTATTGCCATGGAATGCCAACCTACCCCGCCAGATCGCCTGCCTTGCTAGCAAGTGCGGCGGATCACAAGCTGGGTGGGTTCTCCTCCGAAGAGACAGGTCCTAGCCCCGGTCGGACTCCCCGGCGAAGTGCGGCAGCACCATCGCGATCAGTCGGTCCACGTCGGCGTCCGCCATCGGCTCGCCTGTCATGCCCATCCGGTGGAGCATCACACCGACCACCACGTCGATGAAGAACAGCACCCGGTCCTCCGGCTCGTCGAGCGCCTCCTGGAACGCCAGCCGGTACGGGTCCTGGAAGCGTGAGGACAGAATCGCGCGCAGCGCCGGGTCGCTGACCGCGTCGCTGAACACGCCCGCGAACGCGTCGCCCACCCCCGGCTCGGCCACCTTCGCCGCGATCCAGCGGATCGCCGATGACATGAGCTCCGGGCGGTCGGCGCCCTCCAGCGGCGCCGGACCGAAGGCGTCGAGGAGGCAGTCCACGATCAGGTCGCCCTTCGTCGGCCAGCGGCGGTAGACCGTCGACTTCGCCACGCCTGCAGCCGAGGCGATGCGCTCGACGGTGGCGCGGGCGTAGCCGAGCTCGCGCACCGTGCCCAACGCCGCTGCGAAGACCGCCTCGTTGACGCCGGTGCGCGGGCGGCCGGGCGGCCGGGAGGCGGATGTGTGCGAAGTCATTCCCTTACGGTACCGCCTTTCGCTACCTTAGGTATCGATACCTCAAGTCGCGAAACTCTCTGGACCAGGAGAAGTCATGAGTGAGAGCACTGCTGTCGCACGACCGCCGGAGCCCGACTGGCAGACGATCACCGCCGAGGAACTGGTCGCCTACCGCGACGCGGAGAACCGCTTCCGGGCGTTGGGCGCCGCGCGGGCGATCACCGGGGAGCCGGATCCCGGCGCCACGATCCAGTGGGAAACGGTGGCGCTGCCCGGCCGTGAGCTCCCGGTACGGGTGTACCGGCCGGAGGCGGGCGCGGACCGGGGCGGCCTGCCCCTCGTGATCCACGTACACGGTGGCGGTTTCGTCGGGACGGCCGTCCAGTGCGACTGGGGCACCAGTCACCTCGCCGCCCGACTGCCAGCCGTCGTCGTCTCGGTGGAGCATCGGCTGCTCGCCCACGACAGTCCGCTGTCGGCCGCCGCCGACGACGGCTGGGATGTCCTCCAGCACGTCGTACGGCACGCCGGCCGGTGGGGCATCGACCCCGCCCGGACCGCCGTGTTCGGCGAAAGCTGCGGCGGGCTGATCAGCGCCCTGACCGCGCTGCGGGCCAGGGACGCCGGTCTGCACCTCGCGGCACAGGTGCTGGTCAACCCCGCCGTCGATGTGACCGACACACTGCTCGACTACGACTCGGCCACCGCGTACGCCCACACCCCGACCCTCGGCCTGCCCCAACTCCGCCTGTTCCAGCGGCTCGCGGTGCCGGCAGGCACCGACCCCCGCGCGCTCTCGCCGCTGTACGCCGACGACCTGAAGGGGCTGGCCCCCGCGCTCGTAGTGGTACCGACCGACGACCCTCTGGCCGACCACGGCCGCCACTACGCCGAGCGGCTCCAGGCGGCCGGGACTCCCGCGCGCCTCAGCGAATACCCCGGGGCTCCGCACGCGTTCCTCGCTCTGCCGGGCATCGTGCCGCAGGCCGAGCCCGCACTCGCGGAAATCCTCGACTTCCTCCGGGTCTCGCTCAACTCTGGGCAGGATCAGCAGACATGAGGGCAGACGCAGTGAAGCGGATCGGCATCATCGGCGTGGGCGAGATCGGGCGGGCCATCGTCGAGGGGCTGTGCGGCGCGGGCGGTTCCGCGCCGAACGTGTTCTTGTCTCCCCGGGGAGCCCGCACCGCCGCCGAGCTGGCCTCCCTCTACGAAGGCGTGCAGGTCTGCGCCGGCAATCAGGAGGTCGTGGACCGCGCCGAGTTGGTGATCATCGCCGTGCGTCGCGCGGACCGTCACGACGCCTTGGCGGGTCTGCGGGTGGACGGCGGCAAGGTCGTCATCAATGTCATGGCAGGCGTCTCCAACGACGACCTGCGGCAGACCCTGGCCACCGACGCCCCGCTGGTCCGCGCCATCCCGCTGCCGACCGTACGCGAACGCCGTTCCGTCACCGTCACGTACCCCTCGCACCCTGAAGTGGACGCCTTCTTCGGGCAGTTGGGCGGAGCACTCCCCGTCGCGGACGAGGCCGACTTCGACGTCTTCTCCGCGCTGACGGGGACACTGACCGCCCATTACGCGTATCTCGCCACGCTCACCTCGTGGGCCGCGGACCAGGGCATCGGCCCCGCCGACGCCGAGCGCTATGTCCGCGGCCTCTTCGAGGGCGTCGGCCGCTCCCTGGGGGACGAGAGCCGCACCCTGCGGCAGCTCGCGGCCGACCACGAGACGCCGAAGGGAAACAACGAACGCATCCGGACCACCTGGTTCGAGCCTGCCAACTCCGACGCCCTGAAGAAGGCCCTCGACGGGCTCCTCGACGCTCTGAGGTAGCTCGCCGCAGCCCCCTCCTCGCCGTAGCGCCTCCCTCAGTGCGGCAGCAGATCGCTCAGCGACGCGCCCCGCGCCAGCGGGCCGGTGGCCGCGGCCGAGGAGACCGGCTTGAAGTCGGCGATCTGGGTGCCCACGGCGTTGTCGAGGGGGTCCACGCCCGTGTTGGCCAGGGGGTCGATCTTCATATGACTCGCCGGGGCGGTGGCGTGCTGGAGCGAACCGACCAGGGCCTGGGCCGGTGTCGTCGTCGCGTCGCCCAGCGGGGTGGCCAGGCCGACCGTCTGGGAGGCGGCGAGTGGGGCCGCCTGGGCCGCGGCCGCCCCTGCGGCGAGCGCCGCGCCGGCCGCCGTGAGGGTCAGTCCGGCGCGGAGTGCGGTGCGATGCCTGAGCTGCTTGGGTGCTGCGTGTCGGGCCATGATCACCTTCTGCTTGAGTAACCAGTCGTGCGCGCAGCGTAGTTGAGCAGGGGCCGACAGCCCAATGCAGCACAATGGTTTCCCGTGAGTACATCTGCCATACCCACCCGCGTGGTCCTCCTCGCCGGCCCGTCCGGCTCCGGGAAGTCGCTCCTCGCGGCCGAGTCCGGGCTGCCGGTGCTGCGGCTCGACGACTTCTACAAGGAGGCCGGCGACCCGACGCTGCCGCTGGTCGAGGGCTCGAACGACATCGACTGGGACCACGCGGAGTCGTGGGACGCGGAGGTGGCGCTCGCCGCGATCGTGGAGCTGTGCCGTACGGGACGTACGACGGTCCCCGTGTACGACATCGCCACCAGCTCACGGACCGGCGTCGAGGCGCTCGACATCGGCCGGACTCCCCTCTTCATCGCGGAGGGAATCTTCGCGGCGGACATCGTGGCGCGGTGCGAGGAACTGGGCGTGCTCGCCGATGCGCTGTGTCTGAGCCGGGGGGCCTTCACCACGTTCCGGCGGCGACTGGTGCGCGACCTGAGGGAGGGGCGGAAGTCGGTGCCCTTCCTGCTGCGCAGGGGGTGGCGGCTGATGCGGTCCGAGCGGGGGATCGTCGCGCGGCATGTGGCGCTCGGCGCGTACGCCTGCGACAAGGACGAGGCGCTGGGCCGACTCGCCTCCGCCGCGGCCGGGCGGTGCCGCCGGACCGGAGCGCCCCTTCGCGGCCAGACCGCCGCAGGGGCCTGATTTTGCTCTTGCCGGTGTCGCATCCGAACGCACCGCAAGCGGCCATTGAGCAACCCCCACCGACGCCGGCCACCTCCGCGAGAGCGGCGGCGGCTTAGCCGCAAAGGGGGCAAAAAACAGGGCCGGACAAGACCCCCCGGCCTGTCCGACCCTGCTCTCCCCCGTGACCCCCGTACTGCCGCCGTATCCCCCGATGCGGCGTCCCCCCGATCCCTCAGGCGACCAGCTCGCCGAAGGACTCCTCCTCGTCACGGCCGAAGCTGAGGACCTCGTCCTCACGCATCCGGCGGAGCGACCGCCAGATGCTCGACTTCACCGTGCCGACACTGATGTCCAGGATCTCCGCGATCTCCGGATCCGTACGGCCTTCGTAGTAGCGCAGGACGAGCATCGTCCGCTGCAGTTCGGGGAGGCGGGCCAGTGCCTGCCACAGGACTGCCCGCAGCTCCGTGCCGCGCATCGCGTCCGTGTCGTTCGCCGTCTCCGGGAGTTCCTCGGTCGGGTACTCGTTGAGCTTGCGGCGGCGCCAGGCGCTGATGTGCAGGTTCGTCATGGTGCGGCGGAGGTAGCCCCCGACCGCGGCCTTGTCGCTGATCCGGTCCCAGGCGCGGTACGTGGAGAACAGTGCGCTCTGGAGCAGGTCCTCGGCCTCGAAACGGTCGCCGGTCAGGTGGTAGGCGGTCGCGTACAGGGAGGCGCGGCGTTCCTGTACGTAGGCGGTGAATTCCGCCTCCGACAAGGACTGCTGCTGCTCCCCCGAGCTCTCCCCGTACGCCGCCGCTCCCCCGGTGCCCCCGGCTCCCCCGTCGACCACCGTCATGTACGACGGCGTGTGCTGACGCCCGGTGCCGCGAGAGGAGCACCCCCGCACTCCTGCGGCACCGGACTTCTGAACCGGCACGGTCACGTCGTGGAGACGCGTGATTACTGCGCCGGAGTTGATGCTGTGCAGTGCGTTCATCTCGCGCCCCCCGTCGGTGGTTCCTAGCGGTTCGGTCTGTGGTGAAAAGCTTGCCCGCGGTCCTTCATGGCCGTGTCCGCCGACTGTCACAGAGCTGTCACAGCGGCCGGGCCGGCAACCCCGTACAACACCCCCTCACGATGGGAGCGCTCCAACTGTCGAACTCCCCCTGTCCCATGGGCCAGAATGACCAACGTGCCCTTCCTGTTGCTGATCGAGGACGACGACGCCATCCGCACAGCCCTTGAGCTGTCGCTGTCACGCCAGGGGCACCGTGTCGCCACGGCGGCCACTGGCGAGGACGGTCTCAAACTGCTGCGCGAACAACGGCCCGACCTGGTGGTTCTGGACGTGATGCTGCCCGGCATCGACGGATTCGAGGTGTGCCGGCGCATCCGGCGCACCGACCAGCTGCCGATCATCCTGCTCACCGCGCGCAGCGATGACATCGATGTGGTGGTCGGTCTCGAGTCCGGTGCCGACGATTACGTCGTCAAGCCCGTCCAGGGGCGGGTACTCGACGCCCGCATCCGTGCCGTACTGCGCCGCGGGGAGCGGGAGTCGACGGATTCCGCCGCCTTCGGCTCTCTCGTCATCGACCGGTCCGCGATGACCGTGACGAAGAACGGCGAGGATCTGATGCTCACCCCGACCGAGCTGCGGCTGCTCCTGGAGCTGAGCCGGCGGCCCGGACAGGCGCTGTCGCGCCAGCAGTTGCTGCGCCTGGTGTGGGAGCACGACTACCTCGGGGATTCGCGGCTGGTCGATGCCTGTGTGCAGCGGCTGCGCGCCAAGGTGGAGGACGTGCCGTCCTCGCCGACCCTGATCCGTACCGTGCGCGGCGTCGGCTACCGGCTGGACACGCCTCAGTGAGAAGGAAGTTCCTCCACGGCCTGCGGTGGACCAGCCTCAGGCTCCGGCTCGTGGTCGTCTTCGCGCTCGTCGCGCTGACCGCCGCCGTCTCGGCGTCCGGCATCGCGTACTGGCTCAACCGCGAGGCCGTGCTGACCCGCACCCAGGACTCCGCGCTCAACGACTTCCGCCAGGAGATGCAGACCCGGGCCGCGTCCCTCCCGCTGCAGCCGACGCAGAGCGAGCTGGAGACCGCCGCCGTGCAGATGTCCGCCAGCGGCAATCCGCACTACAGCGTGCTGCTGGTCGGCGAGAGCGGGGGCAAGCAGGTGAAGGGCTCCTCGGCTCTCGCCATGTTCTCGCTCGACGACGTCCCCCAGTCGCTGCAGGACGCGGTGAACAAGCAGCAGAAGGTCACCGCGGGCAACCCGTACACCTACCACCTGTTCTGGCAGCGCATCACGCTGCGCAAGCAGCCGTACCTGGTGTCCGGGACGCGCATCATCGGGGGCGGGCCGGCCGGCTACATGCTGACCTCCCTCGACAAGGAGCGCCAGGACCTCAACTCCCTTGCCTGGTCGCTCGCCATCGCCACCGCGCTCGCGCTCATCGGGTCCGCGCTGCTCGCGCAGGCCGCGGCGACGACCGTACTGAAGCCGGTGCAGCGGCTGGGCGACGCGGCGCGGCGCCTGGGCGAAGGCAAGCTCGATACGCGGCTGCGGGTCTCGGGGACCGATGAACTCGCCGATCTGTCGCGGACGTTCAACAAGACGGCGGCGTCGCTGGAGAAGAAGGTCGACGACATGAGTGCGCGGGAGGAGGCGAGCCGCCGGTTCGTCGCCGACATGTCGCACGAGCTGCGTACGCCGCTGACCGCCATCACCGCCGTGAGCGAGGTGCTGGAGGAGGAGGTCGACACCCTCGATCCGATGATCGCGCCCGCCGTCGCGCTCGTGGTGAGCGAGACCCGGCGGCTCAACACCCTGGTCGAGAACCTCATGGAGGTCACCCGCTTCGACGCGGGCACGGCGCGCCTCGTCCTCGACGACGTCGACATCGCCGACCAGATCACGGCGTGCATCGATGCCCGCGCCTGGCTGGACGCCGTCGAGCTCGACGCCGAGCGCGGGATCATGGTGCGGCTCGATCCGCGCCGGCTCGATGTGATCCTGGCGAATCTGATCGGCAACGCGCTCAAGCACGGCGGTTCGCCGGTACGGGTCACGGTCCGCCTGGAGGGCGAGGAGCTCGTCATCGCGGTGCGGGACCACGGGCCCGGGATCCCCGAGGAGGTGCTGCCGCACGTCTTCGACCGGTTCTACAAGGCGAGTGCGTCGCGGCCGCGTTCGGAGGGCAGCGGGCTCGGGCTCTCCATCGCCACGGAGAACGCCCGTATCCACGGCGGGACCATCACGGCGGCCAACTCGGCGGAGGGCGGTGCGGTGTTCACCTTCCGGCTGCCGCGCGACTCCTCCGTGAACGACGAAGAGGGGGGCGCATGACGCTCCGGTTCCAGAAGGCCGCCACCGCGCTCGCGGGGATCGCCGCCCTCTGCGCCGCCGTCACCGGCTGTGGCATCCGCGACACCTCGGTGCCCGTCGACGCAGGTCAGGCGCCCTCGCGGGTGCCGTGCGATCTGCCCGCCGAGAACATCACCACCCAGGCCCAGGAGGGCATTCCCGTACGGATCTACCTGGTCTGCAGCTCCCAGCTGGTCTCCGCCGACCGTACGGTCCGCCTCCCGCAGGGCGCGGGTTCCACGGACCGGGTCCGGGTGGCGCAGCTGCTGCTCGACGAGCTCCGGGTGCCGCCGACGGCCGCCGAGAAGCAGGCCGGGTTCAGCACGGACGTGCACGGGGCGCTGACCGTGCAGGGGCCGGACAAGCGCGACCCGAGGACCGCGCTGCGGCTCAGCCGCGCGCCCGAGAGCCTGCCGGCCGCCGCGCTGGCCCAGGTGATCTGTACGTACGCGGAGAGCGCGCTGGTGGAATCGCAGGACATGGCGGTGCTGCTCGGGGGTCCCGCGGCGGGCGACCCGGTGCGGTCGTACGTCTGCACACCGGAGGTGAAGGAGCGGCCGGAGGCCATGTCCACCGCGCAGGAACCCTCACCGGTGGCGACGTCCTGACAGCGGGTCCCCGTGCGACGGAACCGATCGTGGCGGTCCGGGCGTCTTGGGGGGCGTGCGTCAAGGTATGGGCGGTGGTGCCGCCATCCGCTTCCGCGTCGGGGGATCCCTTCTCCTCGCCGCGTATCTGCTGTTTGTGGTCTGGCTGACGTTGCGCCCGCTGAACGTGATGTGGGTGACCGCATCGAACTTCACCCCGTTCGCCGGGATCCGCGCCGACCTCGACATGGGGGCGGCCGAGGCCGTGCGCCGGATCGGCGAGGGGCTCGCGCTGCTGGCGCCGCTGGGTGTGCTGCTGCCGCTGGCGGGGGGACGCCTGTACGTCTCCCCCTGGCTCTCCTTCGCCCGTACGGTCGCCGCCGGAGCACTGGTCTCGCTGGCCATCGAGCTGCTGCAGACCGGGGTGCCCGGGCAGGTCGTCGACATCGACTCGCTGCTGCTGAACACGGTCGGGGTGGCGCTGGTGCACCTCGCCGTCGTACCCGCGGCGCGGGCCGGTCTGCGTCGCAGGCAGGAGAAGAAGGCCGTGGCGGCCCTCCTGCGGGAGGAGCCTTCTCAGGGGGCTACCCCGACGATTCCCAGGGTCGGGATCGCCCCGTAGTCCGACGCTTTGCACCCCTCGTCCGAGGCACTCTGGATCCATCAGGGGCCGCGGTCGAGCGGCTCCCGCCACAGCTCGCGAAGGA
Source organism: Streptomyces sp. NPDC050738 (assembly GCF_040654175.1). Lineage (NCBI taxonomy): Bacteria > Bacillati > Actinomycetota > Actinomycetes > Kitasatosporales > Streptomycetaceae > Streptomyces > Streptomyces sp. NPDC050738. The sequence goes on from NZ_JBFAHN010000003.1 coordinate 541,535, forward strand.
GCCCCACATGTCCGCACTTGCCCGCCCCCGCGACGGCCGCGTCCTCGGCGGAGTGTGCGCAGCGCTGGCACGGCGCTTCGGCACCTCCGCAACGACGATGCGGGTGATCTTCGTGGTCTCGTGTCTGCTGCCCGGCCCGCAGTTCCTGCTCTATCTGGCGCTGTGGATCCTGCTGCCCGCGGAGGACAAGACGTCGTCCGCGGCCTGGTAACAGCCGCTGCTCGCACGAACACGAAAGGGCGCCCTCCGGAGAACCGGGGGCGCCCTTTCGCGTGGGTACGGCGTGACTAGCCGAGACCGGGGACCGCACCGGTCGGGAGGCCACCGGTGGGCAGCGCGCCCGTCGGGAGCGACCCGGTGGGCAGGCCGCCGAGGAGTCCGGAGACCGGGTCGCCCGTGCCGTCGGCCGGCAGGGTGCGCGGCAGCGTCTGGTCGGCGGTCGAGGGGGCGGTGGCGAGGCCGCTGGTGAGGGCGTTCTGCCCGGCACCCAGCGCCTCGGGTGCGCCGGCCGGGAGCTTGGCTGCGGCGTCCTCGACGGGGAGCGTCTTGGTCACGGTGTCCAGGGCGGAGGTCGCGTCCGGGAGAGTCGGGACGACCGAGGCGGAGGCGGTGCCGGCGGCGGCTGCGGCGAAGGCGGCACCGAGAACGGCAACACCGAGAGTCTTTGCTGCAGACTGCTTCATCAGGAAAACGTCCTTGGGGAAGGGGAAATTGAGCGGCTCCGCAAGGTAGTCAGGCCTTACGCCGCCCCGCAAACCCCCCTGCGCGGCCGGGTTTTGATGTTCGTAACTTCGCCCGGCCGCAGTCGTGCCCGCTTCCCTCCACACGGAACTAGCTGGTCACAGCGGTCTGCCGGAACAGCCATTCGGCTTTCAGTTCGGCGTATCCGGGCTTGATCACGTCATTGATCATGGCCAGTCGTTCATCGAAAGGAATGAAAGCTGATTTCATCGCATTGACTGTGAACCACTGCATGTCGTCGAGCGTGTAGCCGAAAGCCTCGACCAGGTGCTCGAATTCACGGCTCATGCTGGTGCCGCTCATGAGGCGGTTGTCGGTGTTGACGGTGGCGCGGAAGTGCAGCTTGCGCAGCAGGCCGATGGGGTGTTCGGCGTACGAGTCGGCCGCCCCGGTCTGGAGGTTGGACGTGGGGCAGAGCTCCAGGGGGATGCGCTTGTCCCGTACGTACGACGCGAGGCGCCCGAGCTTGACCGTGCCGTCGTCGGCGACCTGGATGTCGTCGATGATGCGCACGCCGTGCCCGAGCCGGTCGGCGCCGCACCACTGCAGCGCCTGCCAGATGGAGGGCAGGCCGAAGGCCTCTCCGGCGTGGATGGTGAAGTGGTTGTTCTCGCGCTTCAGATACTCGAAGGCGTCGAGGTGGCGGGTGGGCGGGAAGCCTGCCTCGGCGCCCGCGATGTCGAATCCGACGACGCCCAGGTCGCGGTAGCGGTTGGCGAGTTCGGCGATCTCCAGCGCGCGGGCGGCGTGCCGCATGGCGGTGAGCAGGGCTCCCACGCGGATGCGGTGGCCGCCTGCGCGGGCGCGCCGCTCGCCCTCCCTGAAGCCTTCGTTGACGGCCTCGACGACCTGCTCCAGGGTGAGCCCGGACTCCAGGTGCTGCTCGGGGGCGTACCGGATCTCCGCGTACACGACGCCGTCCTCGGCGAGGTCCTCGGCGCACTCGGCGGCGACCCGGAAGAGCGCGTCGCGGGTCTGCATGACGGCGCAGGTGTGCGCGAAGGTCTCCAGATAGCGCTCCAGCGATCCGGAGTCGGCGGCCTCCTGGAACCAGACCCCGAGCTTGTCGGCCTCGGTCTCCGGCAGACCTTCGTAACCGGCCTCGCGGGCGAGGTCGATGATGGTGCCGGGCCGCAGTCCGCCGTCGAGGTGGTCGTGCAGCAGCACCTTGGGCGCGCGCCGGATCTGATCCGCACTGGTTTCGTGTCTCATCTCCGCACTCTAGACCTACGCGCGTAGACCGCGCAGGAGATCTGCCGGTCGATACGTAACAGAGACCGTGCGGACGGGTGGAGTACACCTCTGCTTCTGAGACTGTTCTGTTATGCCACAGCAAGCACTTCGGTCGCCGGAAGCCAGGCTGGGACGGGCAGTTGGCACGGATCTGGCGGTCAGCGGGGTCACCCTGCTGCTCCCCGACGGCGAACCCCACTCGAAGCGCGGCCCCTCCCTCCTCGCGTACGCCACGGTGCGTCCGCTCGCCCGCCGGCTGGCCCGCGCGGGCGCCGAGGAGGGCCTGGCCGCACACATCGTCCGCTACCGCTACCGGGGCTGGAACGGCACCGACGCACATCTCGCCCGCGACGCGCGGTGGGCGGTCGAGGAGGTCATGCGGAGATACGGCGACATCCCCGTCTGCCTGGCCGGCCACGGCATGGGGGCCAGGGCGGCGCTGCACGCGGCGGCCCACCCGGCGGTCAACTCCGTGCTCGCACTCGCCCCTTGGCTGCCGGAGGACGACGTGGCGGCGACGCCCGAGCCGGTGAAGCAGCTGGTGGGCCGGCAGGTGCTGATCGTGCACGGCACGAACGACGCCCGCACGGACCCCGAGCTCTCCTTCCGCCTGGCGGAACGCATCAAGAAGATCAACCGCGACACCTGCCGCTTCGAGGTCCACTCCGACGGCCACGCCCTGCGCCAGCACCACGAGGAGGTCCACGCACTCGCGGCGGACTTCGTGACGGGCGCCCTGTTCTCCCGCGCCTACGCCCGCCCGGTCGCCGACGCCCTGGCGGCCCCGCCGCCCCTGGGACTGCGGATGCCATTGGCGGCGGGGTTCGGACGGTCGCTGCGGAGGTAGGCGGGGATCAGCCTTCGATGTCCTTGGCCGTGTAGCGCGGGAACGCGCTCGTGTCGATCCGCCAGTCACCGACCTGGATCTTCGCGCCGAAGGCGTACTCCCGGCTGTACGCGTACCGGGCCGCATCGCCCGTGCCCGTGGGCTCGGCGTGGTGGTGCACGAGTCCGGTGCGCGGATCGATGATCAGGTAGTGCTCGATCCGCATCGCCGGATAGTCGCGCATCTTGGACACGTAGTCGTTGTCCGGATTCGACGGGGAGACCACCTCCGCCGCGAGAAGGACCTCCGCCGGGTCGACGCCGGCCCCCTCCGCGTCAAGCGCTTCCTCACGTACCACCACGAGATCGGGTCGGCGCAGAATCCCCTGCGCGGGGTCCTCGACCTCGGGCCCGTTCTCGGCAATGAACCCCGGATCAGTGAGCGGAACCTGCGGCTCCAGCTCTCGGCGCAGGCGCCGCGCCGCGAGCTCGTGCCGCTTCGAGGGCGACATCATCATGACGATCTGCCCGTCCGAGATCTCCACGGGACTGAGCCCCGCAGGCACATCCAGCAGGTGGGCGTATCGCCGCAGATGCTCGTACACAGCTTCGCTCATACCAGTAACGATAGTCGCGCCGCGTGGGTCGTGACCGCGCATCGCTGTGGGCGGTCCGCCTACGACAGGCCGTACCTGCGTGCCGCCTCCTCCTCCTGGGCCAGGCGGTGCAGGGCCTGCAGCATCGGCTCGACGAGGACCGTTCCCGCGACCGCCGTCTCCACCTTCTCGGCAGCTGTGGGATACATGTCCATGATGTCCAGGTCGAGGATGGCGGCCTGGTACATCAACTCGGCGTATGGGAGAAGCAGTTCGGGTCCCCAGGGGTAGCCGAGGCGGTTGAGGGTGGCCAGCGCGACGACGAGTGCGCGGTGGGCCGGGGCGAGGGCGCCGATCTCGCGGGCCGTCGTCCAGCCCAGGGTTTCGAGCAGGTGGTCCACCACCTGGCCTGCCGCGATCACCGACGGGTCGCTCTCGTCGGGTTCGGGACCGTACGGCAGGGACCAGAGCGCCGCGCCCAGGCGCATCGTCTGGTCCAGGGAGTCGTCGTCGATGTACCCGATGACCTCCTTGGCAGTGGCCACCGGCAGGCGCCCGACCTCGATGAGGGCGCGAACCAGGCGCAGGCGGCGGATGTGGCTCTCGTCGTACTCCGCAGTGGTCGCGGCGACCCGGCGGCCTGGCGCCAACACCCCTTGCCGCAGGTAGTACTTGATCGTCGCGATGGAGACTCCGCTCCGCTCGCTCAACTCTGCCAGCCGCATCCCTTGCGCCCTTCCTCGGACAGCGTCATTATCCAAGAGTCGAGGATGGATAGCTACGTTATCCAATGGGCGATCTCCTGGGGGAGCAGCATGTTCGCGAAGCCGATTCCGGGCAACACCACCGCCGCCGCAGAGGGGGACGTGGTGGTCCTGCTCATCGGGATGCGGATCAACCACTTCTGGGCGGCGCACCGCTGGATCCCTGTCTTCGTCGGCATGCTGCGCATGCTGCGCGAGCTGGGACGGGACAAGAGCCGGGGGCTGCTCGGGCACGTACTGCTGACCGCGTCTCCGCGTACGTACTACGTGGTCCAGTACTGGGAGTCCAAGGAGAAGCTCTACGCCTACGCCTCCGCGCCCGACATGTTCCACCGCCGGGCGATGGCGGTCCTCAACCGCAGGCAGCTCAAGGGCAGGATGCACCAGCACGTGGGGCTCTGGCACGAGTCGTACATCGCTCCCGAGGGGTCCTACGAGACCATCTACGCCGACATGCCGCCCTTCGGGCTCGCCGCGGCCACCGGGGTGCTGCCCCTGGAGAAGCGCGGCCGGTACGCCGCCGACCGGTTCGCCCACGGCTCGGCGAAGAGGGCGGAAAAGCAGCTGGCCGACAGCGTCAGTCGGGCAGCAGATGACCACGCCGTGACAGCAGAAACGCCTTGAACGCCGCCACCGGCGGCGTGTCCGGGTGGCCGTCCAGCCAGGCCACGCCGATCTCGCGCACCGCGCGCTGACCGGTGATCGCGAGCTCCACAACTCCTGGGCGTGGCACGGCCGGTGGGGGGAGCAGTGCCACGCCCAGGCCTGCCGCCACCAGGCCGCGCAGGGTCTCCGCCTCCTCTCCCTCGAAGGCGATACGGGGCTTGAAGCCCGCCTCCGTACAGAGGTCGTCGGTGATGCGGCGCAGTCCGTAGCCGGGCTCCAGGGTGACGAAGGTTTCGTCCGCAGCCTCCGCCAGGCGGATCCGCTTGCGGGACGCGAGGCGGTGGTCGTCGGGGACCACCAGGCGCAGGCGCTGCTCGTCGAGGCGGCGGGCCACGAGGTCGGGGGCGTCGGGGACGGGTGAGGTCAGGCAGAGGTCGAGGGTGCCGGAACGCAGGCGTTCCAGCATCGCCTCGCCGTAGTTCTGGACGAGGCTGAAGCGGACGCGGGGGTGGTCGGCGCGGAAGGCGCGGATCAGGGACGGGACCGTCTCGGAGCCCAGCGTGTGCAGGAAGCCGAAGGCGACCTTGCCGGAGGTGGGGTCCGCATCGGCCCGTACGGAGTCCGCTGCCCGCTCCACCTCGGCCAGCGCGCGCTCCACCGTGGTGAGGAAGGTGCGGCCCGCGGGCGTGAGCGAGACCGTGCGGCCCTTGCGGGCGAAGAGGGCGACACCCAGGTCCGCTTCGAGGCGGACCATGGCGCGCGAGAGCGTCGACTGGGGGACGGAGAGCTCCTGTGCGGCCCGGGTCACATGCTCGTGGCGGGCGACCGCCTCGAAGTACGCGAGGCGGGGCGCGAGGAGGTGCGTGATGTCTTCTTCGTAACTGCTCGGTGACAGGCGGGGCTGTGAGCTGTGCTGATGCGCCATGGGAACGATTATGAGCCTTCCATGCATTGGACGCATGAAAGGGACGGGCTTAGTTTCGTCGCATGCCTCCTGTCAGTACCGGGGCGCTCACCGCAGTGAGTGCCTCCGCCGCGCCGTCCGTTCCGCTCCAGACGCTCCAGCTCTCCCCGGGCCGCCCCGGCTACCGCCGGATGAGCCTCGCGCTCTTCGCCGCGGGGATCGCCACCTTCGCGCTGCTGTACTCCACGCAGGCGCTGCTGCCCTCCATCACCGCCGGTTTCGGCGTCACGGCGAGCCAGGCCAGCTGGACGGTCTCGGCGGCGACCGGCGCACTGGCCCTGTGTGTGCTTCCGCTCAGCGCGCTCTCCGAGCGCTTCGGGCGGCGGACCATGATGACCGCCTCGCTCTCCGTCGCCGTGGGCATCGGCATGATCGTCCCCTTCGCGCCGGACCTGGGCTGGCTGATCGCCCTGCGCGCGGTCCAGGGCGCGGCGCTCGCCGGACTTCCCGCCTCGGCGATGGCGTACCTCGCGGAGGAGGTGCGGCCCAAGGCGCTGGTCGCCGCGATCGGGCTGTTCGTCGCGGGCAACTCCATCGGCGGCATGAGCGGGCGCATCGTCTCCGGCTGGGTCGCCCAGGCGTGGGGCTGGCGCGCGGCGCTGGGCGTCATCGGGCTGCTGGCCGTCGTGTGCGCGGTCGCCTTCCGCCTCCTGCTCCCCAAGGCCCGTAACTTCACGCCCGGTTCGCTGAACCCACGCGCCCTGGGCCGCACCGTCGCCATGCACCTCGCCGACCCGCTGCTGCGCCGCCTGTACGCGATCGGCGCGCTCTTCATGACGGTCTTCGGCGCGGTCTACACGGTCATCGGCTACCGCCTGGTCGCCGAACCCTTCAACCTGCCGCAGGGCCTGGTCGGTTCGATCTTCCTGGTCTATCTGGTCGGCACGGTCTCCTCGGCGGCCGCCGGCAAGCTGGTCGCCCGCACGGGCCGCCGCGGCGCGCTCTACCTCGCGGTCTCGACGACGGCCGCAGGCCTGCTGCTCTCGCTCTCGGACGCGATGGCCGCCGTCCTGCTGGGACTTGTCCTCATCACGGCGGGCTTCTTCGCGGGCCACGCGGTCGCCTCGTCGTCCGTGAGCCGTACGGCGAAGACGGGCCGGGCGCAGGCATCCGCCCTCTACCAGAGCGCGTACTACCTGGGCTCCAGCGCGGGCGGCACGCTCGGCGCGATCGCCTTCCACGCGGGGGGCTGGGGCGGCACGGTGGCACTGGGGCTGCTGGCGGTGGTGGGCGTCGCATCGATCACGCTGTACGGGTCGTACGCGGCACGGACCGCCCGGCACCCCGCGCCCGCCGGAAACTTCCGCCCCGCACGTGCAACTGACTGACCGATCCGTCTGTCTATCTCCATGTGAAGCATAGAGAGATACGAAAAAGCGCGGTCGCGGCCGGGATCACCGCACTGGTGATCCCGCTGACGGTCGTGCTGGGCGGCGCGACCCCCGCCCAGGCAGCCTCGTGCTCGACCAGCACGGGCCCCTACCAGAAGCAGGTCGAGAAGTTCCTCGGCCGCCCGGTGGACGGAAAGCAGTCCGCCGCCGACTGCAAGGCGACCCGCGCCTTCCAGGCCAAGCACGGCATCACCCCGACGATCGGGTACGCGGGCCCCGTGACCTGGGGCGTGATGAACGTGATGAACCAGCAGAAGGCCGCGGGCAAGACGCCCAACAAGGCCGGCAAGTGCCCCACCAACAAGGGCCGTATCGCCTGCGTCGACCTGACGCGTCAGCTGAGCTGGATCCAGGACGGCAAGAAGCTCGTGTACGGGCCCGTCCCGGTCCGCACGGGCCGCAAGGGGTACGCGACCCGCACCGGCCTGCACAAGATCTATTACCGGCACATCAACCACGTGTCGACGATCTACAACGTGGCCATGCCCTACAGCCAGTTCTTCGACGGCGGCGAGGCATTCCACTCGGTGAACCTCTCCATGTGGAACCCGCCGGGCTCGCACGGCTGCGTGAACATGACGTCCACGACGGCGAAGAAGTACTGGTCGCTGCTGAAGAAGGGCGACGAAGTCTACGTGTACGGGCGCAAGCCCGGGACGTGAGCGGACAAGGTCGGGGTCGATTGTCAGTGCCCTCCGGTAGGTTCCCAGTCATTGAGCGATGACCGATTCGCTTTGATGCGCTGGGTTCCAGGCAGGGGGGCGCTCCCATGAGCGATCTTGCAGCACCGACCGACATCGACGCACGACTCGAAGGCCACCGCCGGGAGTTGACGGGCTACTGCTATCGCATGCTCGGCTCGGCCTTCGAAGCGGAGGACGCGGTCCAGGACACGATGGTGCGTGCCTGGCGTAACTTCGACAAGTTCGAGGGGCGCTCCTCGCTGCGCTCCTGGCTGTACCGCATCGCCACGAACGTCTGCCTGGATCTGCTGAACGCGGGCAACAAGCGCGCCAGGCCCATGGACCTGACCTCCGCAGCGCCTCTCGCGCAGGCCGCGCTGAGCCTGCGCCCGGACAACGTATGGCTGGAGCCGATGCCGGACGCGCGCGTCCTGCCGACCCTGCACGACCCCGCGGAAGCCGCCGTGGCGAAGGAGTCGGTGCGCCTCGCGTTCGTCGCCGCCCTGCAGCAACTGCCCGCCAAGCAGCGGGCGGTGCTCATCCTGCGCGAGGTCCTCGCCTGGAAGGCGAGCGAGGTCGCCGAGCTCCTCGACACCTCCGTCGCGTCGGTGAACAGCGCGCTGCAGCGGGCGCGGGCGACGCTCGCCGAGGCACCGCCCGCCGACTCCGCGACGTCGGACCCGCTGGACGAGGAGCAGCAGAAGCTCCTGGACCGGTATGTCGCCGCCTTCGAGGGGTACGACATGAAGGCTCTGACGGAGCTGCTCGCCGAGGACGCCATCATGACGATGCCGCCGTTCGACCTGTGGCTGCGGGGGACTTCGGACATCACGGGCTTCATGACGACGCTGGGAGCCGAGTGCGCGGGGTCGCGCCTCGTACCGGTCTCGGCCAACGGCACGCCGGCGTTCGCGCACTACAAGCCGGATCCGGAGGGCGGGTTCACGGCGTGGGCCGTGCAGATCCTGGAGATCTCGGAAGGGCGCATCGCCGGGTACCACTGCTTCCTCGACCTCGATGCCGAGCGGTGGTTCCCGCTGTTCGGGCTCCCGACGAAGCTGGCCGGCTGACCCCCGCGGGGGTCCTCCCTCAGGCGGGGTCCGGGCCGTCGGGAAGTGTGGAGCACACGCGGGTGCGGGCCGGCCGGTGACCCGAGGGGGTGCGCCGGGCGGTTCGCGTACGCGGGCGGTGAGGAAGCCGATGCCACGGTGAGTATCACCGACGCCACTCACCGACCGGGTGGACAACAACTTCCGCCACCTCAGGTGCACTTTAGGGTCGGCGGGGCGGTCCGGCGATCCGTTCTGCGCGGGCGCAGTCCGGATAGCGCAGCGTTCGTGACGGGCTCTCGCCGTACCGTGCCCGGTACCGCGCGGCGAACCGCCCCAGGTGGGTGAAGCCCCAGCGCCAGGCCACCTCCCCCACCGTCAGCCCGGCCGGATCCGCCCGGCGCAACTCCTCGTGGACACGGGCCAGCCGGACGTCCCGCAGGTGACCCAGTGGCGTCGTACCCGCGTAACGGCGGAACGCTTCCTGCAGCCAGCGCACGCTGACCTGGGCGATGGCCGCCAGCTCGGTGGTGGTGAAGGGGTGTTCGGGGCGCTCCTCCATGGCGTCCATGGCGCGCTTGACGGGGGCCGGGCGGACGCCTGTCGCGGGTGCGGTCAGTTCCTCGTGATACGGGTGATCCACGGCCAGCAGGAGGCCGGTGAGCAGCGTCTCCTCGACCTGTGCCGCCATCAGGGGGTGCTGGAGCAGGCCGTCCCCCTCGCCGGCCTCGTGGAACATCCGCCGCACCAGCCGCACCCAACTGCTGCCCGGCCCCTGGGAGATGTCGAGTCCTGACGCGAGCTGGAGAGGCTGCCGCAGGGGGTGGCCGAGCATCGCCTCCAGTCGGCGCTGGAGCGCTGCGGACTCGATCTTCACCGCCAGCATGCGGCAGTCGCCGCTCCAGAACTCCACGCCGCAATCGCCGACCGGCTGATAGACCGCGGCCCGTGCGGGGTCCGCGACCTCTTCGGTGCGCCGGCCCTGGCGCCAGGCGAAGTGTCCGGTGAGCGCGATGTTCACATGGAAGGAGCCCAGCTCGCCGCTGCGCACCCGCAGATCGGTGCCGCTGGTCAGCTCCCCCACCGTCAGCGCGCCGAGGTCCGCGATGTCGTAGCGGGCTTCGAAGGACGTGGTCGGGCCGAGGACATCGAGGAAGCTCGCGTAGAAGCCCTCACGGATCGTCGAGAGGGCCACATCGACATCGGTGGTGCGGAGGGAGAACGGGTAGGACACGCCCCCAATGTGGCAGGTTCCGCTACGCGTTGTCCCCGATTCCCGCCAGGTCCAGAAGCGCCTTCAGCCCGGGCTGTACGTCACGCAGCCGCAGCGTGCTGCCGAGCCTTCGCGCGGTGAGCCGCAGACGGGCCACCGCCTCGATCGCGGCCAGGTCAGGGGCGATGAGGGTGCCGACGTCGCAGATCACCTCGGGCGCCCCCGTGCCGTACAGAAGGACCCGCAACTCCTCGCACAGACAGGGCACATCCGCCCGGGTGACCGGGCGGGTGATGACGAGGACGAGCGGTTCGGTGGCCTTCACATGGGTGCAGACCGGGCCGGGGCGCGGAACTCATCGCCGGCGCCCCGGACGGTCTCACATTCTGACCCTGCTGATCAGGGTGATCCGGCTGATCCGGCTGATCCGGCTGATCAGGCGATGCGGTCGATGAGGATCGGGGCCGCCGTGAACTCGGTGCCCGCGGGGGCGATGTCGTAGGCACCCTGGAGGGATTCGAGGGCGTACGCGAACTTCTCGGGGGTGTCCGTGTGGAGGGTCAGCAGCTTCTGGCCCGCGAGCACCACGTCGCCCGGCTTGGCGTGCATCTCGATGCCCGCGCCCATCTGGACCGCGTCCTCCTTGCGCGCCCGGCCGGCGCCGAGCCGCCAGGCGGCGACGCCGACGCCCAGGGCGTCGAGGCGGGTCAGGACTCCGGTGGTGGGGGCGGTGACCACATGGGTCTCGCGGGCCGTGGGCAGCGCCGCGTCCGGGTCGCCGCCCTGCGCCGCGATCATGCGCCGCCAGGCGTCCATGGCGGAGCCGTCGGCGAGGGCCTTGGCCGGGTCGGCGTCCTTCAGGCCCGCCGCGTCGAGCATTTCGCGGGCCAGGGCGAGGGTGAGCTCGATGACGTCGGAGGGGCCGCCGCCTGCCAACACCTCGACGGATTCCCGGACTTCGAGGGCATTTCCGGCGGTCAGGCCGAGCGGGGTCGCCATGTCGGTGAGGAGCGCGACCGTGTGCAGACCGTGGTCCTTGCCGAGGCCCACCATCGTCTCGGCGAGCTCGCGCGCCGTGCCGATCTCCTTCATGAAGGCGCCGGAGCCGACCTTCACGTCGAGGACGAGCGAGCCCGTGCCCTCGGCGATCTTCTTGGACATGATGGAGGACGCGATGAGCGGGATGCAGTCGACGGTGGAGGTCACGTCGCGCAGCGCGTAGAGCTTTTTGTCGGCGGGAGCGAGGCCGCTGCCGGGGGCGCAGATGACCGCGCCGACGTCGGTGAGCGTGCGCATCATGTCCGCGTTGGTGATGTCAGCGCGCCAGCCGGGGATCGATTCCAGCTTGTCGAGCGTGCCGCCCGTGTGACCAAGACCACGGCCGCTGAGCTGCGGTACGGCGGCTCCGCAGGCCGCGACGAGCGGGGCGAGCGGGAGGGTGATCTTGTCGCCCACGCCGCCGGTGGAGTGCTTGTCGGCGGTGGTGCGCGGGAGGGCGGAGAAGTCCATGCGCTCGCCGGAGTTGATCATCGCTGCGGTCCAGCGGGCGATTTCGGCGCGGTCCATGCCGTTGAGGAAGATCGCCATGGCCAGGGCGGACATCTGCTCGTCGGCGACCTCGCCGCGCGTGTAGGCGTCGATGACCCAGTCGATCTGGTCGTCGCTGAGTCGCTCGCGGTCGCGCTTGGTGCGGATGACGGAGATGGCGTCCATGGTCATGGAGCGGGGTTCCTTCCAGGAAGGGTCTATGCGCGTAGATGCCCTATACGAGCAGACGGGGTCCGGTTGCACAAGGGGGTGGGGCGGGCGTTGCGCGACCTCCGGCCGCGCTTCGTCCCCGATCTCCCCCGAGCTCTCAAGGACCAGGGGGAGATCGAGGACGGACCGGCCCCGCTCGGGCCGGTCCGGGCTATCCGACCAAGTGCTGGGGGCCGAACGCGTCCGGGAGCATCTCCGCCAGGGTCCGCACCCCGGCGGAGGTCTCCAGCAGGAGCTCCGGGCCCCCGAACTCGTACAGCAGCTGGCGGCAGCGCCCGCACGGCATCAGGACTTCGCCCGAGCCGTCCACGCACGTGAAGTGCGTCAGGCGCCCGCCCCCCGTGGCCTGCAGCGTCGAGACCAGGCCGCACTCGGCGCACAGGCCGAGTCCGTACGAGGCGTTCTCCACGTTGCAGCCCGAGACGGTGCGGCCGTCGTCGACCAGGGCCGCCGCGCCGACCGGGTAGCCCGAGTACGGCGCGTACGCCCGGGACATGGCCTCGCGGGCCGTGTCCCGCAGCGCGGTCCAGTCGACAGCGACCGCCTGGTCCGTCACTTGCCCTGGCCCTTCCGGTACGGCATCCCGTCCGCCTTCGGCATCCGCAGCCGCTGCGCCGAGAGCGCGAGGACCAGCAGGGTCACCACGTACGGCGTGGCCGTCACGAACTGGCTCGGCACCTCGTCCGTCAACAGGTACCACGCGAGCACCAGCGCCGCGACAGCCGTCGTGACGAGCCCGGCGACGTACCGCTTCTTCCAGAGCAGCCAGCCCACCGCGAGCACCAGCAGGATCGCCAGGAGCAGCAGGAGCGCGTGGACGTTCGTGCCGCCGCCGCGCAGGTTGAGGCTGTCGGTGTAGCCGAAGAGGCCGGCGCCGAGCGCCAGTCCGCCGGGCATCCAGTTGCCGAAGATCATCGAGGCGAGACCGATGTAGCCGCGGCCGCCCGTCTGACCCTCCAGGTAGAAGTTGGCGGAGACGATCGAGAGGAACGCGCCGCCGAGGCCCGCGAAGCCGCCCGAGATGATCACGGCCAGGTACTTGTACTTGATGACGTTCACGCCGAGCGACTCGGCCGCGACCGGGTGCTCACCGCAGGAGCGCAGCCGCAGACCGAAGGACGTACGCCACAGGGCCCACCAGGTGAACGGGACCAGCGCGATGGCGATCAGCGTCAGCCAGGACACGTTGGTGACCAGGCCGCCGAGCAGTCCCGCGATGTCCGAGATCAGGAACCAGCCCTTGTGGTTCAGGTCGGAGAGCCAGTCCGCCAGACCCGGCACCGTGAAGGATCCCAGCGAGTCCACCGGCGGCGACTGCTTGGAGGAGCCGCCTTCCTTGCCCTCGAAGGCGAACTTCGAGAGGTAGCGCGTCATGCCGAGCGCCAGGATGTTGATCGCCACACCGGAGACGATGTGGTTCACGTTGAAGGTGACCGTGACGATCGCGTGGATCAGTCCGCCCAGCGCACCGCCGAGGATCCCGAAGAGGAGTCCGACCCACGGGCCCCACTGGAAACCGGCCCAGGCACCGAACCAGGTGCCGAGGATCATCATGCCTTCGAGGCCGATGTTGACGACGCCCGCGCGCTCGGCCCACAGGCCGCCGAGTCCGGCGAGGCCGATCGGCACGGCGAGCTGCAGGGCGGTGGACATCTGGCCGACGTCGGTGATGCCGTCGGCACCGGTGATGATGCGGACCAGCGAGGTGAGCGCGAGCACACCCGCGATCAGCAGCATCAGCACGGGGAGGGTGAGCTTGTTCCTGACGGACTGGCCGGGCTTCGCCTTCGGCGTCCCGGCGACGGTTGCCGTAGCCATCAGACCGCCACCTCCTTCGTGATGTCGGAGTTCTTCTTCTTACGGGCGGCCTTGGCCAGCTCCTCGCCGACGCGCTGCTGCTGGCGGCGCAGGCCCCAGCCGCGTACGACCTCGTACGAGACGACGACCGCGATCACGATCAGCGCCTGCATGATGACCGCGATCTCCTTGGGGTACCCGGCGAAGTCCAGCGCCGGGGACGCCTTGTCGAGGAAGGCCCAGAGGAGTGCGGCGAAGGCGATGCCGACCGGGTTGTTCCGGCCGAGCAGCGCGATGCCGATGCTGGTGAAGCCGATGGTGCTCGGGAAGGTCAGGTCGAAGGTGTGCGTGTCGCCGAGCAGGATCGGCATGCCCGCGAGGCCCGCCATTCCGCCGGAGAGCAGCATCGCCGTGAGGACCATGCGCTTGGAGTTCACACCGCTCGCCGCGGCGGCCGACTCCGAGGCGCCGGAGGCGCGCAGGTCGAAGCCGAAGCGGGTGCGGTTGAGGACCAGCCAGTACAGGAAGCCGATGACGGCCGCGACGATCACGAAGCCGTAGATGTTGCCGGCCGAGCCCATCGAGATGCCCGGGAACCAGCCGGACTTCGACATGATGCCGGTCGTCTGGTTGTTGCCGACCGCGACACCGAGGTGGTCGGTCAGGGTGAGCCAGGCGATCAGGCTGGTCGCGATGGAGTTGAGCATGATCGTGGCAACGACCTCGCTCACCCCTCGGGTGACCTTGAGGACGCCCGCGATCCCGGACCAGAGGGCGCCGGTCAGCATCGCGACGATCAGCAGCATCGGGATCTGCAGGAAGCCGGGCAGCGAGACCGAGGCGCCGACGACGGCGGCGGTCATCGCGGCGAGGCGGTACTGGCCGTCGATGCCGATGTTGAAGAGGTTCATCCGGAAGCCGATGGCGACCGCGAGGGCGGCCAGGTAGTACATGCCGGCCTGGTTGATGATCAGCACCTGCACGTCGGAGAACCCGGCCTGCTGGAACATCAGGGTGTACGGCTCGATCGGGCTCTTGCCCGAGACCAGCAGGATGATCGAGGTGAGCGCGACGGCGATCACCAGGGCCATGGCCGGTCCGGCGAGCGCGAGGAGCACGCGCTCTTTGGAGAACTTCTTCATCGGGCCTCACCGTCTTCTACGACGTCGGTTGCTGCGGCGTCTTCTTCGACGTGCTCAAGGTGGCCGGAAGCCGCGCCGGTCATCGCCGAGCCCAGTTCTTCCGGGGTGACGGTGGCCGGGTCGGCATCCGCGACCAGGCGGCCGTTGTAGATCACCCGGAGGGTGTCGGAGAGCCCGATGAGCTCGTCCAGGTCGGCGGAGATCAGCAGCACGGCCAGTCCCTCGCGGCGGGCTTCGCGGATCTGGTCCCAGATCTGCGCCTGCGCGCCGACGTCCACACCGCGCGTGGGGTGGGCGGCGATGAGGAAGCGGGGCTTGTGGCTCATCTCGCGGCCGACGATCAGCTTCTGCTGGTTGCCGCCGGAGAGGGAGGCCGCGGTGACGTCGATGCCGGGGGTACGGACGTCGTACTCCTTGACGATGCGGCGCGTGTCCTCCTGGGCGGACTTGGGGTCCAGCCAGAAGCCTTTGGAGTTGGGGCGCTCGGTGACGTGACCGAGGATGCGGTTCTCCCAGAGGGGCGCTTCGAGGAGCAGGCCGTGACGGTGACGGTCCTCGGGGATGTACCCCATGCCCTGCTCGCGGCGCTTGCGCGTAGGAGTCGAGGTGATCTCCTCGCCGAGGAAGCGGATGGTGCCCGCGTCGGCGTGCCTGAGACCGATGAGGGCGTCGATGAGCTCGGTCTGGCCGTTGCCCTCGACACCCGCGATGCCCATGACTTCACCGGCGTGGATGGTGAAGGTGATGTTGTCGAGGGTCAGCTTCTCGCCGCTGTGGCCGACCTCGGACATCAGCATGCCCGCGGAGGTCTCGTTGCTGAGCCCGACGGTGCCCTTGTCGGAGGCCGTCAGGCCCTCGACCTCGATCACCGGCTTGTCCGTCACCGTCGACTCGCTCGTCTCGGGCGTCGGCAGCTCGCTGCCCACCATCAGCTCGGCGAGCTGGCGCGGGGTCGTCTCGGCGGGGACGGCCGTGCCGACCGTCGTACCGCGCCGGATGACCGTGATCTCGTCGGCGACCGACAGGACCTCGCCCAGCTTGTGCGAGATGAAGATGACCGCGAGGCCCTCGGACTTGAGCTCGCGCAGGTTGTCGAAGAGTGCGTCGACCTCCTGCGGCACCAGGACCGCGGTCGGCTCGTCGAGGATCAGGGTCGTCGCACCGCGGTAGAGGACCTTGAGGATCTCCACGCGCTGACGGTCGGCGACGCCGAGGTCCTCGATGAGGAGGTCGGGGCGGACCCCGAGCCCGTACCGCTCGGAGATCTCCTTGATCTTCCTGCGGGCGGCCCCGCCGATGCCGTGCAGCTTCTCGCTGCCCAGCACGGTGTTCTCCAGGACGGTCAGGTTGTCCGCCAGCATGAAGTGCTGGTGGACCATCCCGATGCCGCGGTTGATCGCGTCGGCCGGGGTGGAGAGGGCTATCTGCTCTCCGTCGATGGCGATGGTGCCCTCGTCCGGCTTCTGCATGCCGTAGAGGATCTTCATCAGCGTCGACTTGCCGGCGCCGTTCTCACCGACGAGCGCATGGACGGTGCCCTTGCGGACGCTGAGGTGGATGTCGTGGTTGGCGACGACGCCGGGGAACCGCTTGGTGATGCCGGTCAGTTCCACGGCGAGTGCCGTGCCGGATGCCGGGGACGGAGCCGGCGGGCTGGTGGACGCGTTGATAGCGCACTCTCCTCGGGAAAGGGGAGGTCTACGCGCGTAGGTCCCCTGCTTCAACGGAGTTACTGCCGAGCCGTGGAAAGGGGCGCGGGAAGGTTGATCCTCCCCGCGCCCCGTTCCACGGCCGTATCGCTGTGATTACGGAGTGGTCTTGACCTTGATCTTGCCGCTCGCGATGTCCTTCTTCGCCTGCTCGACCGCCGTCTGCACCGCGGTCATCTTGGTGAAGGCCGGGTTCGAGGTGGCGAGCGCGACGCCGTTGGAGGCGAGGTCCGCACGGACGACGCCGGTCTCGGGCTTGCCATCCTGAACCGACTTGGCCAGGTTGTACACCGCCTCGGATACCGACTTCGTCACAGAAGTGAGGATGTGGTCCTTGTACTTGGCGAGGGCCGACTGGCTGTACTGGTCGGAGTCGACGCCGATGGCCCACTTGCCCGCGGTCGCGGCGGCCTCGATGGAGCCCTGACCGGCCAGACCGGCGGCCGAGTAGATCACGTCGGCGCCCGCGTCGAGCTGGCCCTGGGCGGCGGCCTTGCCGAGGTCGGGCTTGGAGAAGCCGTCGTAGTTCGGGGGCTGGGTCAGGAACTGCGACTTGACGTTGACCTTGCCGCCCGAGGCGTCCTTGACGCCCTGCTCGTAGCCCGCCTGGAACTTCTTGATCAGCGGGGTCTCGACACCACCGATGAAGCCGACGGTGTTGGTCTTGGTCGTCTTCGCGGCGGCGACACCGGCGAGGTAGGAGCCCTCCTGCTCGCTGAAGACGAGGTCGGCGACGTTGTCGGCCTTGACCGTCTCGTCGTCGATGATGCCGAAGGTCACGTTCTTGTACTTCGCGGCGGCCTGCTTCACGGCGTCCGCGTAGACGAAGCCGACACCGATGACCGGGTTGTAACCGGCCTGCGCGAGGGACTCCAGGCGCTGGACCTTGTCGGCGGTGGCCTCGCCGGCCGACGGCTCGACGTCCTTGCCGCCGATCTTGAGCTCGTCCATGGCCTTCTTCATGCCGGTGTACGCGGCATCATTGAAGGACTGGTCACCCTTGCCGCCGACGTCGTACGCCAGGGCTACACCCTTGGACTCGCCGGCCTTCTTGCTGCTGCCCGTGGAGTCGGTGGACGTACCACCACAGGCGGAGAGGGCGAGGGCGAGGGCGGTGGTTGCAGCGCCTGCAACCGCTATTCGAGAAACCCGGCGCATAGGGAAGTGCTCCTTCGGTACTGCGCCGTACAGGCGCTGGCTCCGCCGCAGCGTAACGCGCGTAGACAGAACATAAAACCCCCCAAGTCCACCTGTTATCGGGCTGTGTCTCACCGCGCGTACGTGTCGCATACACCTGTTACGGGCAGCAAAGCGGGCGGGGCGCGGGGGTTCGGACCCCCGCGCCCCGCCCGCTCAATGATCTTGTTACGGCGTTGCCTTGACCGTGATCGTCCCGGCGATGATCGCCGCCTTGGCCTTGTCCACGGCGGCCACCACATCGGCCATCGCGGTGTACTTCGGGTTCGATGCGGCCAGGCCGACCCCGCCCGACTTCAGGTCGAAGCGCTGCTCGCCGGAGAGCGGCTTGCCCTCGACGACCGACTTCACGAGGGAGTAGACGGCGCCGCCGACGTCCTTCGTCATGGACGTGAGGATGTAGTCCTTCGAGGAGGCGAGCGCCTTCTGGTTGTACTGGTCGGAGTCGACGCCGATCGCCCACGCCTTACGGGCGGCCGTGGCCTCGATCGCACCCTGGCCCGCCAGGCCCGCCGCGTGGTAGACGACGTCCGCCTTCTTGTCCAACTGGCCCTGCGCGGCGGCCTTTCCGAGGTCCGGCTTGGAGAACCCGTCGAAGTTCGGCGGCTGCGTCAGGTACTGCTTGAGCACCTTGACCGACTTGTCCGTGTCGTTGACGCCCTGGACGAACCCGGCCTCGAACTTCTTGATCAGCGGGGTCTCGACACCGCCGATGAAGCCGACGGTCTTCGTCTTGGTCGACTTGGCCGCGGCGACGCCCGCCAGATAGGAGCCCTGCTCCTCGCTGAAGACCAGGTCGGCGACGTTGTTCAGCTTGATCGTCGAGTCGTCGATGATGCCGAAGGTGACGTTCGGGTTCTTCGCGGCCACCGCCTTCACCGCGTCGGCGTAGACGAAACCGACGCCGATGACCGGGTTGTAGCCCTGCTGGACCAGGGTGGTCAGCCGCTGGATCTTGTCGGCGGCGGTCTCACCGGTGGACGGCTCGACATCCAGGCCGCCGACCTTGAAGTCCTTCTCGGCCTTCTCGAAGCCTGCGTAGGCGGCGTCGTTGAACGACTGGTCGCCCTTGCCGCCGATGTCGTAGGCGAGGCCGATTCCCTTGCCCTTGTAGCCGGTCGAGGCGCCCGTGCTGCCGCTGGACGGCTTCGACGACGAAGAGTCGGTGCTGGTCTTTCCACAAGCGGAAGCTGCGAGGGCCATGGCGGCGACCGCCACAGCAACTCCGGACAGCCTGGATATACGGCGCAACGGAAGCTCCTTCAGCCAAAGCGCCGCTCTGGGCGCTGAGTTCGGCGCAGCGTAACGCGCGTAGATGGTCCTGGGAATGTGCTTTGACGGTGCCGTTACCGATTCGTGCCGACCGCCGGTTACGTCCCGGTGAACGAGCCGGACGAATCAGTCCTGACCGTCCAACAATGCTGCTGCCGTGAAGAGTTCGACCCCTACGGTGATGGACTTTTCGTCCGCGTCGAAGTCCCCGCGGTGCAGATCTCCGCGCGCGCTGTCGCCGGGGGTGCGGACCCCGAGCCTGGCCATCGCGCCCGGCACCTTCTCCAGGTACCAGGAGAAGTCCTCGCCGCCCAGGCTCTGTTCGGTGTCCTCGACCGAGAAGGCGCCGCGCCGCGCCGTCATCGCGTCGCGCAGCAGCTCGGTGACGGCGGGGTCGTTGACGACGGGCGGCACGCCCCGTACGTACTCCACGACCGATTTGGCCCGGTGCAGGTCGGCGATCTCGACGATCGCCGCGTGGACCAGGTCGGGGGCGTCGTGCCAGGCCTTGAGGTCCAGGCACCGTACGGTCCCGGAGAGTTCGGCGTGCTGCGGGATCACGTTGCAGGCGTGGCCGGCCTCGATGCGCCCCCAGGTGAGCGCGAGTCCCGAGCGGGCGTCGATGCGCCGCGCCAGCAGGGCGGGCACCTCGGTGACGACCTTCGCGGCCGCGGTGACCAGGTCGGTGGTGAGGTGGGGGCGCGCGGTGTGGCCGCCGGGGCCGTCCAGGGTGATCTCGAGGCGGTCGCAGGCCGAGGTGATGGGTCCCGTACGCAGCCCGATGCGGCCCGCGTCGACCTTGGGGTCGCAGTGCACCGCGATGATCTTCCCGACCCCGTCCAGGACACCGGAGTCGATGGCGTCGGGGGCGCCGCCGGGCAGGACCTCCTCGGCCGGCTGGAAGATCAGGCGGACCGCGTGCGGGAGCAGACCCTGCCGGTCGAGGGCGGCCAGGACGAGCCCGGCCCCGAGGACGGTGGCGGTGTGGATGTCGTGGCCGCAGGCGTGTGCCCGGTCGGGGACCGTGGAGCGGTAGGCACAGTCGGCCTTGGTGTCCGGAATGGGCAGTGCGTCGATGTCCGCGCGCAGGGCGAGCATGGGCCGTACGCCGTCCCAGGCGCCGATGTCGCACATCAGGCCGGTGCCGGTGTCGAGCACGCGCGGTACGAGCCCCGCCGCCTCGAGCCGTGTCTTGATCGCGGCCGTGGTGCGGAACTCCTGGTTGCCGAGCTCCGGGTGCATGTGCAGATCGCGCCGGAAGGCGATCAGTTCGGCGCGCAGTTCGTCGGGAAGCGCGCCGAGGAGCGGTGCTCCGGCGTCGGAATCGGCGTCGGCACCGGCATCGGGATCGCGGGACATCAACTGGTTCACCTGTTGAAGGGTAGGCCCCGGGGCCGCCCAACTCACCCTCGATCAACAAAAGTTCAGCCGCATAGGCGAAGGTTCCTCGTCCGATTACGTATGAAGCGCAGCCGCGGTGGGTAAGCTCCTCCGCTTCTCTTCCTGGTCAGTGCATATGCGGCCCGCCGTGCCGCCGCCCGACGCGAGGTGCGTCACATCCGGGCGCGCATGCCGGTGCCGCGCGCCCCTCAGTGCACCTTGGACAAAATTGTTGACAATCCTGTTGCCCTAGATTTAGGTTCGACAGGCACTCACCCAGGGAGGGCAAACGATGCCGGACCAACCCCGTTCGGGCACCGGAGAGCAAGCGAAGCAGCAGGCTCTGACGCAGCTCAGGCAGGCCATCCTGCGAGGCGACATGGCACCGGCCCAGCGGCTGGTGGAGAACGAGCTCGCCGAGCAGTTCGGTGTGACGCGGGCCAGCGTCAGGGCTGCGCTGATCGATCTGGCGGCCGAGGGACTGGTCGAGCGGATCCGTAACCGCGGATCGCGTGTACGGGTGGTGACGGTCGAGGAGGCCGTCGCCATCACCGAGTGCCGTATGGCCCTGGAAGGGCTGTGCGCGGCGAAGGCCGCCGTCGCCGCGAGCGACGAGCAGCTGGCGCAACTGGCCGACGTGGGCGCCGCGATGTCCAAGGCGGTCGCGAACGGCGAGCCGGTGACGTACTCCGAGCTCAACCATCAACTGCACTCCCTGATCAGGGAGTTCTCCGGCCAGCCCGTGGCCGTGGAGCTTCTTGACCGGCTCAACGGCCAGCTGGTGCGCCACCGTTTCCAGCTCGCGCTGCGACCGGGGCGGCCCCAGCAGTCCCTGGGTGAACACCTGGCCATGATCGAGACGATCACGTCCAGGGACCCGAAGGCGGCCGAAGAGTCCGTCCGTGCCCACCTGGCAGGCGTGATCGACGCATTGCGCGAATAACGCGAACAGCGCGTGGAGCGCATGGAGCGCGTGGAGCGCCACCGAGGTGGGCCGACCTTCCTGTCCCAGCAAGGAGATTCAGCCCATGACCCACGGCACGGCGCCCACCACCCCACCCGCACCCCCACGATCGACGCTCGTCGTCACCGCGCACGCCGGTGACTTCGTCTGGCGGGCCGGCGGAGCCATCGCGCTGGCCGCCTCACGGGGCGAGAAGGTCACCGTCGCGTGCCTGACCTTCGGCGAGCGCGGCGAATCGGCGAAGGCCTGGCGCGAGGGGAAGTCCCTGGAGGAGATCAAGGCGCTGCGTCGCGACGAGGCCGAGAAGGCCGCGGCCGCGCTCGGCGCCGAGGTCCGTTTCTTCGACGCGGGCGACTACCCGCTGCTCGTATCGCCGGAGCTGACCGACCAGTTGGTCGAGGTCTACCGCGACACCCAGCCGGACGTCGTCCTCACCCACCCGGCCAATGACCCGTACAACGGCGACCACCCGGCCGCACACCGCATGGCCCTGGAGGCCCGCGTCCTCGCCCAGGCCATCGGCTACCCGGGCCCCGGCGAGATCATCGGCGCCCCGCCCGTCTTCTTCTTCGAACCGCACCAGCCCGAGATGAGCGGCTTCAAGCCCGAGGTGCTCCTCGACATCACCGAGGTCTGGGAGACGAAGCGGAAGGCCATGGAGTGCCTGGGCGCCCAGCAGCACCTGTGGGACTACTACACGGATCTGGCCGTACGGCGCGGAGTCCAGCTCAAGCGGAACGCGGGCCCCAATCTCGGCCTGGCGCACAGGACCATGGCGGAGGCTTACATGCGTCCGTTCCCGCAGATCACCAAGGAGCTGGCCTGATGCCCGGCGTGATCGTCACCAACCCTCCGAAGGCGCCGGCGAAGGACGTGGACGCGCTCTCCGCGTACGGCACCGCCACCGTGTCCGAGGCGCTCGGCCGCACCGGGAGCCTCGGACTCGGGCTGCGCCCCGTCCAGCAGGACGTTCGGATCGCGGGCACCGCGGTGACCGTCGTGTGCTGGCCCGGCGACAACCTCATGATCCATGCGGCCGTCGAGCAGTGCGGCGAGGGCGACGTCCTCGTCGTCACCACCACATCCCCTTGTACGGACGGCCTGTTCGGCGAGCTCTTCGCCACCGCGCTCACCGCGCGCGGGGTGCGCGGGGTCGTCATCGACGCGGGCATCCGCGACACCTCCGAGCTGCGTGAACTGGGCTTCCCCGGCTGGGCGGCGGCCCTCTCCCCGCAGGGCAGCGTCAAGGCGACGGGCGGATCGGTGAACGTGCCGGTCGCGATCGGCGGGCAGGTGATCCGCCCCGGGGACGCGATCGTCGCCGACGACGACGGCGTGGTGGTCGTCCCGCGCGAGCGCACCGGCGAAGCCGTGGCGGCCTGCGAGGCGCGCGAGGCGAAGGAGGCGGCGGCCCGGGCGGCCTTCCAGGGAGGCCAGTTGGGCCTGGACCGCTACGGGCTGCGCGAGACGCTCGTACGCCTCGGTGTCCGGTACCGGACGTACGAGGAGTACACCGCCGACGGGACCCGGCCGTGACGACCGGGCCGCCCGAGGAGGTCCGCTGCATGCTGATGCGCGGCGGCACCTCCAAGGGCGCCTACTTCCTGGCCGCCGACCTGCCCGCCGATCCCGCCGTACGCGACGACCTGCTGCTCCGCACCATGGGCAGCCCCGACCCGCGCCAGATCGACGGAATCGGCGGCGCGCACCCACTGACCAGCAAGGTCGCCGTGGTCTCCCCCTCGGCCGACCCCGCCGCCGATGTGGACTACCTCTTCCTCCAAGTGGGCGTCGACCGACCGGAGGTGACGGACCGCCAGAACTGCGGCAACCTGCTCGCCGGGGTGGGCCCCTTCGCCGTGGAACGCGGCCTCGTGCGCCCCGGCGGCGAGCAGACCTCCGTACGCATCCGGATGGTCAACACCGGCGACCTGGCCACGGCGGCCTTCCCGACCCCGGGCGGCCGTGTCGCGTACGGCGGCTCCACCGCGATCTCCGGCGTGCCGGGGACGGCAGCGGCGGTGGTCATCGAGTTCCCGCCGGGCCCGAGCCCGCTGTTGCCGACGGGCCGGGCCCTCGACCGCATCGCCGGAACCCCGGTGACCTGCGTGGACAACGGAATGCCGACCGTCCTGATCGCCGCCTGCGACCTGGGGATCAGCGGTTACGAGGACCCGGCCGACCTGGAGAAAGACCAGGACCTGCGCGCCCACCTCCATGAACTCCGGCTCTCAGCAGGGAAGTTGATGGGACTCGGCGACGTCGGTACGACGACCGTGCCCAAGCTCAGCCTGCTCGCCCCGCCCCGGCACGGAGGGGCGGTCACGACGCGCACCTTCATCCCGGTGCGCTGCCACACCTCCATCGGCGTCCTGGGCGCGGCGAGCGTCGCCGCCGGGCTGCGGATACCCGGTTCGGTCGGCGAGGGCATCGCGCAGTTGTCCTCAGAGAGCTCACAGGCGGGCCTGGTACGTATCGAACACCCCACCGGTTTCCTCGACATCGAGGCCGACATCGCGCCCGGCCCCCCACCGGTGGCCCGTCGCACGGCCGTGGTCCGTACCGCACGGAAACTCTTCGACGGAACGGTCTTCCCCCGCCCCGCCGCCGAAGCCGCACCGCACCGCACTTCTGAAGGACGAAGGAGCCGCACATGACCCCGCCGCTCGGCGACATCGCGCATCTCGGCCACGTGGACCTGCTCACGCCCGACCTGGACGCCAGCGTCCGGTTCTTCACGGACTACCTCGGCCTGACCGTCAACGGCAGCACCGGGGACTCCGTCCACCTGCGCACCTGGGACGACTACGAGCACCACAGCCTCACGCTCACCCCCCACACCACCTCCGGCATACGCCGCACCGCCCTGCGCACCTCCAGCGAGGAGGCGCTGCACCGACGGGTCAAGGAGATCGAGGCGAGCGGCCGCCCCGGCCGCTGGACCGAGGACGAGCCGGGCATCGGCAGGCTGTACGTCACGACCGACCCGGACGGCCACGAGATCGCCCTGTACTGGGAGAGCGAGTGGTACCAGGCCCCGCCCGAGCTCAAGCCCGGCCTGAAGAACCAGCCGCAGGCCAAGCCCGGCCACGGCGTGGGCGTACGCCGCCTGGACCACGTCAACTTCCTGGCCGCGTCCGTGGAGCCCAGCGGCGACTTCGTCCGCGACCAACTGGGCGCCCGCCCCACCGAGCAGATCCGCCTCGACGACGGCCGGATCGCCGCCCAGTGGCTGACCTTCAGCAGCAAGTCGTACGACATCGTCTACACCGAGGACTGGTCGGGCACGCAAGGCCGCCTGCACCACATCGCGTTCGCGACCGACACCCGCGAGGACATCCTGCGTGCGGCCGATCTCGCCCTGGACACAGGGGTGTTCATCGAGACGGGCCCGCACAAGCACGCCATCCAGCAGACGTTCTTCCTGTACGTCTACGAGCCCGGCGGCAACCGCGTCGAGCTCTGCAACCCGCTCACCCGCCTCGTCCTGGCGCCCGACTGGCCGCTGATCACCTGGACCGAGAACGAGCGGAAGAAGGGCCAGGCCTGGGGCCTGAAGACCATCGAGTCCTTCCATACGCACGGGACCCCTCCGCTCGAAACACCTCCGCTCGAAACCCCGCCGCTCGAAAACTGAGCCCGGCAGAAGGCATCAGCGCACCACAAAGGGGTTGGGACACGGCCGTTTCTAGGATTGTTGACAAAACCGTTGACGATTACTGGCCATGGTCCTTAACGTCATCCGCACACTCCCACCCCCTTCTCACGAAGCCCCCTCCAGGGACACCGCTGTCCCGAACGAGAGGAAGTCCCCGATGTCTTCCACGTCCACCGACGCGACCGGCTCCCCCGCCCCCGCCGCCACCACCGGCGACGGCTCCGCACGCGGCAACCGCCTCGCCCTGCTGGTCATCGGCCTGTGCTGGCTGCTCGTCCTCTTCGACGGCCTCGACATGTTCGTCTACGGCTCCGTGCTGCCGCACATGTTCGAGACCAAGGCGCTGGGCATCAACCCGGACAAGGCCGGGAACGTCGGCTCGTACGCCACCTTCGGCATGCTCATCGGCGCCCTGTCCTCCGGCACGATCAGCGACTGGATCGGCCGCAAGAAGACGATCCTCGCCTCCACGGCGGTCTTCTCGCTGGCCTCCGCGCTCACCGCGATGGCGGGCAGCCTCGGCACCTTCAGCGCCGCGCGCTTCCTGACCGGGCTCGGGCTCGGCGGGCTGCTGCCGAGCGCGATCACGATGGTCAGCGAGTACGCACCGCGCGGCAAGCGCGCCCTGATCGTCGGCTCCCTGATGACCGCCCACCAGGCGGGCGGCATCCTCGCCGGCTACGTGGCGCTGTGGACGGACAGCGACTGGCGCACCTGCTTCTGGATCTGCGTCGTCCCGCTCTTCATCGGTGTCCCGCTGGCCGCCAAGTACCTGCCGGAATCACTGAAGTTCCTGCAGGCCAAGGGGCGCGACGAGGAGGCCGGAGCCCTCGCGGCCCGATACGGCGTCGAGCTGACCGCCCCCGCCGGGAAGCCGCAGGCGGGCGACCGCTGGGGTGCGCTCGCCACCCTCTTCCGCGGCAACCTGTGGGTGCAGACGCTCTTCTACTGGCTCGCGTCCTTCGGCGGCCTGCTCCTGGTCTACGGCTTCTCCCAGTGGCTGCCGACGATGATGCGCAACGCCGGTTACGACCTCGGCTCGTCGATCGGCTTCACCATCGTGATCAACCTGGGCGGCATCTTCGGCATGCTGGTCGGCGGCCGGCTCACCGACCGGTTCGGCGGTGCGCGGATCTGCGCCGTGTGGTTCGCCTTCACCGCTGTCGGGATCTACGCGCTCAGCTTCCACATGGCGCTGGCTCTCACGTACACCGTGGTCTTCTTCACCGGCTTCTTCCTCTTCAGCGGCCAGGCGATGATCTACGCCACGGTGGCCGACCGCTCCACGGACGAGAGCCGCGGCACCGCGGTGGGCTGGGTCTCCGGAATGGGCCGCTTCGGCGCGGTCTTCGGCCCCTGGCTCGGCGGGCAGCTCCTGGACACGGGATCGAACACGGCGGGCTTCACGGCATTCGCACTCGCGGGCGTCTTCGCGCTGGTCTTCGTCAGCCTGACGGGTCTGCGGATGTTCGATCCGGCGGCCCGGGTCCCCTCGGGCGTCCCCTCCCCCCGCTGAGTATTTCCTTAGCATTCGCCAGATCGTCAACATAATTGTTGACGATCCAGAGCTGACCGCTTTACGTTCGCCAGCAGGCCCGAGATCGACCGGGGCGCAGCGCAGGGACCGCAGAGGAGACAACGGTGAAGCACAGGGCAACAGTGAACCGAAGGAGCGTCGTCATGGGGATAGGTGCGGCGGCGGGCACCGCGGCCGTCGGCGGTCTCGCGCTCAACGCGCAGGCGGCGGACACCACTTCGTCCTCGGCACCCGGGGCGGCGGCTTCGCTGGGGTCCCTGGCGTTCGACAAGGACGCGTACACCACCATCACGACGACGATCACCACGGACGACGGCGACGTGGAGGTGGAGTACCACTTCTACAAGGCCATCACCTACGTCACCGCTCCGGTCGACGAGCAGTACCA
This sequence comes from Streptomyces sp. NPDC050738, assembly GCF_040654175.1. Lineage (NCBI taxonomy): Bacteria > Bacillati > Actinomycetota > Actinomycetes > Kitasatosporales > Streptomycetaceae > Streptomyces > Streptomyces sp. NPDC050738. Next base: position 568,402 of record NZ_JBFAHN010000003.1, read on the forward strand.
GTGCCTCAACGTCAGCGTCCCGGTCAAGATCGCGGGCAAGGCGGTCGACGCGAGCCACGCCCCGATCATCTTCGCCAACTCCGTTGGCGGTTACATGCCTTCGGACGTCTCGACGGCCGACGGCGTGGGCGGCGGCGGCATGACGGGCGGCGGTCCGCCCGGCGGGGGTACGGGCGGCGGAACGGGCGGTGGCGGCGCGGGAGGCGGAACGGGAGGCGGAACGGGCGGCGGCATGGTCAGCCTGGGCAAGCTCGGGATCGCGGCGGGTTACGTCGTCGTCGAGCCGGGCGCCCGCGGCCGTACGCTCACGAACTCGGCCGGGGAGTACTACGGCACGGCACCCGCCGCGATCGTCGACCTGAAGGCGGCGGTCCGCTACGTCCGCGCCAACAAGGGCCGCATCCCCGGCAACACGGACCGCATCGTCTCCACCGGTACGAGCGCGGGCGGCGCGCTCTCCTCCCTCCTCGGCGCGTCCGGCGACAGCAGGATCTACGCCAAGTACCTCAAGGAGCTCGGCGCCGCCGACGCCGGCGACGCGATCTTCGCGACGGGCGCCTGGTGCCCGATCACCGACCTCGAACACGCCGACGGCGCCTACGAGTTCAACTGGGGCAGCAACAAGCTCTCGTCCGGCTCCGAGGTCGACCGGACCGTCTCGGCCGCCTTCCAGTCGCAGTTCGCCGAGTACCAGGCGGGCCTCAAGCTGCGCGGCCTGCAGAACTTCGGCAGGCTCACGGCCCGCAACTACGACGACTACCTGGTGAAGGTCTACCTGGAGCCGTCGGCGACGAAGTACCTCGCCGCGCTCTCGGACGCCGACCGGACGACGTACCTGGCCGCCAACACCTTCATCACCTGGAAGAACGACAAGGCGACGTTCACCTGGGCGGACTTCCTCACCCACGTCGGCGCACGCAAGAAGGACACCCCGGCCTTCGACCCCTTCGACCTGTCGTCGGGCGAGAACAACGAGTTCGGCAAGGGCACGACGCAGGCGCGTCACTTCACGGCATACGGCCAGGAGCACGACACCACCGGCCTCGGCACCAAGCGCCTCGACAGCGACATCCCCGAGATGCTCGACCTGATGAACCCCATGTACCACCTCGGGAAGAAGAACCCCGCCCGCTCCAAGCAGTGGTGGATCCGCCTCGGCACGAAGGACTCCGACACCTCGCTGACGGTCTCCGCCAACCTCGCGGCCGCCGCGGAGAACCTGGGCGACCACGTCGACCACGCCTACTACTGGGACGAGGGCCACGGCGCGAACACGGATGCCGCGGACTTCATCAAGTGGGTGGCCAAGGTGGCGGGTTACAAGAGGTAGACCCCGCGCCCGCGCCCACGCCCTCGGTCGGCGTGGGTGCGGTGATGCGGGCGACGGGGGGTTCCCGTCTCTCCCTCAGTAATCTGCACACATGACGGAGCCCCTTGAGTTCGGCACGATGCTGGCATGGCTGCTCGACCACAGAGCGCTCGATGCGCGGGAGTTGGCCGAGCGCGCAGAGTCCACCGCGGACGACATCCGCGCCGTCTGCGCGGGGTCGATCCCCGGCCCGGAGCTGCTTCGGCAGCTTGCGCCCGCGCTCGGTTTCCACGCTGCCGATCTCTTCATTCTCGCGGGGCTCCAGGTCCCGGATGATCTGGCGCCGCTGGATGCCGCCGCAGGCCGGTGGGGGGCGCGCATCGTGATGGACGCCGTCCATCTCCCATCGGCAGGGCGGCAGGAGGTGCTCCGGCTCATCCGTTCATTGCCGCGGGAGAAGCGCAGTTCACCCTTCTCCCCGCACCAGTACGGGAATCTCTCCGACCGCCCGGGCGGCCGGCTCATCCGCATGGCCTCGTACCGGAACCTCGGCAGATCGGACCTGGCCCACGTCCTTGCCGTCCTGACGCCTTCGTATCTGTCGGCGTCCACCTACACCGTGATCGGCGCGGATCGGAAGGAGTTGACCCCTCGCCTGGTCGCCGACTTCGCCAGCCTGCTGGGGGTCGACGCCCGCGAACTGGCCGGGCTGACCGGCGTCGCTCTGTCCGAGTCGCCGGCGCCTGCGGCCCAGGAGGCCGTGGACGCCGCTGCGCTCCTCTGGGCGGCCCGAGGCTTGTCCACGACCCAGGCGGAGAGCGTCGCCGAGCTGGCACATTCCCTGCGCGACGAGCCCCGCAACGAGTACCGCCTCAACGTGACCGCATGGTGAACCCCGTGCCTCAGCCGAAGTAGCCCGACACCAGGAGAACAGCAGGCACCGACCAGGCCAGGCACCCCAGGAGGACCAGTCGCGCTTCCGGGGAGAGTCTGCGGACTCCGGGTGCGAACGCCACCGCCAGCAGCACTGCCGCGCCGCCCACGACGATCGTGACGAACTGGAGCGCCATGGCTCCGGCAGGGTCACCGGTCTCCGAGGCGGTGAGCAGGTTGAGGGCCACCACCAAGGCGAACCAGGCAACGGCCGTCATGGTCATCATCCACAGCACGGCTGCCAGCACCGTCAGGGCGGTTCGCCCGCTGCGCGGGGGCTGCGGGGGCTGCCACGGTGCGTGGTTCGGGGCCGGCGGGGTGGTTGGGTTCATGCGTCCATCGTTCCCGCAGGCCGCCCCGCGCGCTTGGGTACGCGGGCTCATCTCTGCCGCACGCGCTACTCACCCACCCCCTGGTGCCCTATGGCCGCGGCCCGCTGTCCTCGGCAACGGCCTCCGCCGCCCGCACCAGATCCGCCGTCGCCGTCGAGCGCGACTGCTGCGGCCAGGCGATCGCGAGGGATACGCGCGGTGCGTCCTTGAGGGGCCGGAAGACGACGCCCGGGCGCGGATAACGGGCGGCAACGGACGCGGGCAGCAGCGGTGTGGGGCCGCCCAGGCCCACCAGGGTGAGGAGTTGGGCCAGGTCGCGGCCCTCCTTGCGGGTCTCCTCGATGAAGCGCATCACCGTGTCGGACGTCAGGCCGAGGTCGGCGAGCGTCACGCGGTCCTGGGCGGCGAGCGGGTGGTCGGCGGCGAGGGCCACCACGCGCGCTTCGCTGATCAGCGGTTCGGCGTCGAGGCCGGTGTGGTCGAACGGCTCGTGGACCAGAGCCACATCGGCTTCGCCGCGCCGCAGGAGACGGGGCTGTTCCTGCCAGCTGCACAGGCGTACGGCGACCGGGACGGCGGCGGGCCCGGACGCGTACCGCGCCAGGATCGGTTCGAGGAGGCCCGCGTCCCCGTCGGCCTTGACCGCCAGCACCAGCTTCGGCTCCGTGGCCGCCGCACGCTGGGCACGGCGGCCGGCCGCCTGCAGCGCGTCCAGGGCGATGCGCGCCTCCGCGAGGAGTACCGCGCCGGCCGGGGTCAGTGTCACGCTGTGAGTGGTCCGCTCGAAGAGGACGGTGCCCAGCTCCGTCTCCAGCTGCTTGATCGCGCGGGACAGCGGCGGCGACGAGATGCCGAGGCGCTCGGCGGCGCGGGCGAAGTTGAGCTCTTCGGCGACGGCGACGAAGTAGCGCAGCGGACGGGATTCCATCCCTTGCCTCCTTCGGCTCCCACGATTCGGTATTGCCCTCAGGGTAACAAGCGCGAGCGGATCGGTCCTTCAGTTCGGAGGTACCAGGCAGCAGGCTCGGAGGTATCCACCCCCTTGCCTCTTCTCTGGAGTCCGTCATGATCGTCGTCACCACTCCGACCGGCCAGATCGGCCGCGAGGTCGTCGACCACCTGCTCGCCTCCGCGGCATCGATCCGGGTCATCGCCCGCGACCCCGACCGTCTGCCGCCCCACGTACGCGAGAACGCCGAGGTCGTACGGGGTTCGCACGCCGACCCCGCCCTCCTGGCCGAGGCCTGCGCAGGCGCCGACCGCGTGTTCTGGCTTGCGCCGCCCGACCCCCGTACCGACAGCGTCGAGGCCCACTTCCGCGCCTTCACCGACCCCCTGCGCAAGGTGATCGCGGACGGCGGTGTCGAGCGGGTCGTCAGCGTCTCCACCCTGGGCCGGGGCATCGCGAAGAACGCCGGGATGATCTCGGCATCCCTCGCCATGGACGAAGGGATCATGGCCACGGGCGTGCACTACCGCGCACTGTGCCCGCCCTTCCTGATGGAGAACCTGCTGGGCCAGGCCGAGTCCATCCGTACCGCAGGCGCCTTCAACCTGGCGGCGGACGGGGACCACGTCCTGCGCACCTGCACCACTCGCGACCTGGGCGCCGAAGCCGCCAGGCTGCTGCTCGACGACTCCTGGACCGGTCAGGCCGACGTCCCGATGGTGGGACCCGACGACCTGACCCCCGAAGGCATGGCGGAGACCGTCTCGGAGGTGCTCGGCCGTACGGTGCGCGTGCGGCGGTCCACCAGCGGGGAGTACCGGGCGACGATGCTGCGCTTCGGCGCGAGCGAGGCCTGGGCGCAGGGGCTGGCCGAGATGACGGACGCCCTGGAGGAGCAGGGCTTCTACGGAGCCATGTCACCGACGACCCCCGACCGTGCGCCCACCAGCTTCCGCCAGTGGTGCGAGGAGGTGCTGCGGCCGGCCGTCCTGGGCTAGGCGCCAGGGGTTAGTCTCGGGCCCCATGATCGTATGGCTGAACGGAACCCACGGCGCAGGCAAGACGACGACGAGTGCACTGGTGCAGGAACTGCTCCCGGATTCACGGGTGTTCGACGCCGAGAAGGTCGGCGAGACGCTCATGGACATCAAGCCGGGCCTGCCCTGGACGGGCAACTTCCAGCACTGGCCGCCGTGGCGCCCGCTGGTGGTCGAGACCGCCCGCCGCGTGCTCGACTACACCGGCGGCACCCTGGTGATGCCCATGACGGTCCTGGTCGAGGAGTACTGGCGCGAGATCAGCGCGGGTCTCGCCCAATACGACATCCCTGTAAGGCACTTCGTGCTGCACGCCGATCAAGACACCCTGCGCGGGCGCATCGACGGGGATCTTGACCTGGGTCCCTCCGACTTCCGTATGCAATACCTGGAGCCCTACGCCGAGGCGGCCCGCACCTGGCTGCACAAGGAGGCCGAGGTCGTCGACACCACGCACATCACGCCGGCCCAGGCGGCGCAGCAGATCGCGGAGGCTGTCAAGAATGGAGGGCCGCGCGCACCATTCTCTGACTAAAGTCAGAGAATGGATGCGATGAAGCCCCAACAGGTCGAGCAGGTACGGCAGTTCAACCGCACCGTCACCGAGCGCGTGGGCGTGCTCCACGACCACTACCTGGGCCTCTCGCGCCCCATCGGCGAGGCGCGGCTGATCTGGGAGATCGGTGCGGACGGGCAGGACGTGCGATGGCTGCGCGAGCGGCTCGGGCTCGATTCCGGGTACGTCAGCCGGCTGCTGCGCGCCCTGGAGGCCGACGGTCTGGTGACCGTGGAGCCGGGGGCCGCCGACCGGCGGGTACGTACCGTACGACTCACCCGGGCCGGACGCGCCGAGCGCGCCCTGCTCGACAACCGCAGCGACGCACTGGCCGGTGCGCTGCTGGCGCCGCTCAACGCGGCCCAGCGCGCCCGGCTCGTCGGCGCGATGGCGGAGGTCGACCGGCTGCTGACCGCCTCGACGGTCACGATGGACGTCGTCGACCCGGACCACCCCGATGCGCGGTACTGCCTCCGCGCCTACTTCACCGAGCTGCAGGAACGCTTCGACACCGGCTTCGACCCGGCCAGGAGCCTGCTGCCCGACGCCGGTCAACTCCGCCCGCCGCACGGGCTGTTCCTGGTGGCACGGCTGCACGGCGAGCCCGTCGGATGTGCGGGCCTGAAGCTGCCGGACGGGGCGCCGGCCGAGATCAAGCGCATGTGGGTGGACCCCGGCACCCGGGGCCTCGGGCTCGGCCGCCGCTTCCTGGCCGAGCTGGAGGAGCGCGCCGCCCGACGCGGCTTCGGCGTACTGCGCCTGGACACCAACAGGGCGCTCACCGCGGCGATCGGGCTCTACCACTCCTGCGGCTTCCAGGAGGTGCCCGCTTTCAACGACGAGCCGTACGCCCATCACTGGTTCGAGAAGCGGATCGGCCGCGCCACGACCGGCTGAGGCCGCCTAGGGATGCATCGGCATGGGCGCCAGGTGCTGTACGTCGCGCGCCGTCCCCGTGACCCCCGACAGGAAACCCTGCGCCCGCGGGGAGGCCGTCTCCGTCAGCCAGGAGGGGTCGATGGTGCAGACCGCGATCTTCACGGGGGTTCCCGCGAGGGCCAGCGGCAGCGTGTGCACCACCGTCGAGGGGAAGCTCAGGACCGTGTGACCGATCGGGCCGCGGCGGGCGATCAGCTCCAGGGGGAGGTCGGGGCGGACGATCTCCAGGCCGGTCTCGGCGTGCAGGCGGTGCAGTTTGTCGGTGGCCTCGCGGCGGTGTGCGAAGTAGCGCGTGGCGTTGTGGGTGCGGGCCAGGGTGCGGACCGCGGCGAGATAGCTGTCCGCGTCGACCACGCCCGTCTCGACCAGCGACGTGCCGACCAGGTCAGCCGTACGCGTGATGCGCGGCGGTCCGAAACGGGACCGGGTCCAGGCGAAGTCGTTGTGGGTGGTGCGGAGTTCGGGCGGTGCACCCTCCAGCGGCATCGAGCTGAAGACCTCGACGCTGCGGCGCGACGACGGGGTCAGGCGGCGGCGTGCCGCCGATGCCGTAGGGGCGAAGAGGAGGTCGCGGGGGCCTCTGCGGCCCTTGCGGTGCCAGCGTGTGAGGGGCTGGCCGGCGGCGAGTTGGGCGAGGAACTCCATGGTCGCCGTGCCGTCGTCGACCACGACCAGGTCGCGGGAGCTGGTGATGGACAGGAGCAGTTGTACGTAGCGCGAGAACGGGTCGCCGATGACGATACGGCGGGTCCTGCGCAGGAGCGGGGCGAGGGAGGCGATCGTCTTGAACGGTGCTGCCGCCCCACCACGCGCCTCCTCCCAGCGCACCGACAGGCCCTCGCCGCGCGCCAGTTCGGCCATACGGCGGAGCTGGCCACGTGACATGGGGTCGAGCGGGGAGAGGACGATCACGGTCAGGTCACCGGCCGTGGCCGCGGTGTTCGCGTGGGCCCACTCCAGAAGGTTGAGCAGCTGGACTGGGCTCTCTACGAAGGCGAGCGTGGTGGGGGCGGCAGCTCGGCTCACTGGGATACACCTCGCGGGAACGTTCCGGGCAACTCCCCCGGCCTGGACATTCGGCCGGGGGTCCGGGGGCTGCCCCCGGGAAAATGCGGCATGCGGTGGATCAGACCCCTGCGGGTTCGCGGTCGTTGCCCTCGGCGACGACGCCTGCGACACGGCGGAGCTTCTTCATGGGGGCGAGCTCCGAGTCGTACACCTTCTTGATGCCGTCGCCGAGCGCGTCCTCGATGGTGCGGATGTCGCGGACCAGGCGCTGCAGGCCCTGCGGCTCGACGGAGGCGGCCTGGTCGGAGCCCCACATGGCGCGGTCGAGGGTGATGTGGCGCTCGACGAAGGCGGCACCGAGGGCGACGGCGGCGAGGGTGGTCTGCAGGCCGGTCTCGTGGCCGCTGTAGCCGATCGGGACGTTCGGGTACTCCTGCTGGAGGGTGTTGATGACGCGCAGGTTGAGCTCTTCGGCCTTCGCCGGGTACGTCGAAGTGGCGTGGCAGAGAAGGATGTTGTCGCTGCCCAGGACCTCGACCGCGTGACGGATCTGGCGCGGGGTCGACATGCCGGTGGAGAGGATGATCGTGCGGCCGGTCTCGCGCAGCGAGCGCAGCAGCTCGTCGTCGGTGAGCGACGCGGAGGCGACCTTGTGGGCGGGGACGTCGAACTTCTCCAGGAACGCGACGGCCTCGGTGTCCCACGGGGACGCGAACCAGTCGATGCCGCGCTTGGCGCAGTGCTCGCTGATGGCGCGGTAGTCGGCCTCGTCGAACTCCACGCGGTGGCGGTAGTCGATGTACGTCATCCGGCCCCAGGGGGTGTCGCGCTCGATGTCCCACTGGTCGCGCGGGGTGCAGATCTCGGGCGTGCGCTTCTGGAACTTGACCGCGTCGCAGCCCGCGTCGGCGGCCACGTCGATGAGGGCGAGGGCGTTGTTCAGGTCACCGTTGTGGTTGATGCCGATCTCGCCGGTGATGTACACGGGCTGACCCGGGCCTGCGGTCTTGGTGCCGAGGGTGCGGAGGCGGGTGGAGCTCATGTCTCTGTTTCCTTACTGAGTGGGGGTGTTGAGGGTGTGTGACATGTGGGGCGTGTTGAGCGTCGGGCCGAGCAGCCAGGCGGCGATCTCGCGGATCGCCCCCTCGCCGCCCGGGGTGGTGGTCACCGCGCGGGCGGCGCCGCGTACGACGTCGTGCGCGTCGGCGACCGCGACCGGCCAGCCGGCAAGGGCGAAGCAGGGGAGATCGTTGACGTCGTTGCCGACGTAGAGCACGCGCTCGGGGCTGATCGACTGCTCGTCGCACCACTGCTTGAGCGCGATGTCCTTGCGGTCGATGCCGTGCAGGACGGGGATACGGAGCTTGCGGGCGCGGGCCGCCACCACCGGGTTCTGCTCGGTGGAGAGGATCAGCAGGCGCAGGTCGGTGCGGTCGCGGAGGGCGGCGACACCGAGCCCGTCGCCGCGGTGTACGGCGACCAGTTCGCGGCCCTCGGAGTCGATGAGGACGCGGTCGTCGGTCTGGGTGCCGTCGAAGTCGAGGACGACGGCGTCGATGTCGTCGAGGGTGGGGAGGGCGCCGGCGACGCTGTCGAGGAGCGGGGCGAGGGCGCGGGCGCGGGCCAGGTCGTGCGGGTCGTCGATCTCCAACACCCTTGCGGGATCGGTGCGTACGAGATCGGTGCGCCCGAAGAAGCGGTGTCCTGCGGCGCGGAAGCCTTCGACGTCCATGGCGTACGCGGCGCCGGTCTCCAGATAGTCCTGGGGCCGGTCCTGGCGGCGGGGGCGGAAGGCCTTGTCGTGATTGACGCCGCGGCTGTCCTCGCCTTCCCCCTCCGCCTTTTCTCCCACCGGCCCTTCGCGCCAGAGGAAGCCGTGGGATGCGGCGACGGTCAGCGCGCTGTCGGCGCCGTCCTCGGCGACCGCGGCCGCCACCCCGTCGATGTCGGCGGTGGTGATGAAGGGGCTGGTCGCCTGGACGAGGAGGACGACGTCGGTGCCGGCGTACGACTCCAGCGCGTGCAGTACGGCTGCCTCACTGGTGGCGGTGTCGCCCGACAACTCGGCGGGCCGGGCGACGACTTCGGCCCCTGCGGCCCGTGCGACCTCGGCGATCGCCGGGTCATCCGTGGAGACGACGACATCGGTGACCAGGCGCGCGTCCCGGCAGGCGCGCACCGCGCGGGCGACCAGCGGCACGCCGCCCACCGGGGCGAGGTTCTTGGCGGGTACGCCCTTGGAGCCTCCCCGGGCGGGGATCACGGCCAGGACTTTCTTCGCGGGCATCACAGTTCTCCCATGCGGCGGATGACGGGGGCCACGCGCTGGACGCCGTGGCGGTACGCACCGCGCGCCGCGTTCCGCATCGCCTCGCGCACGACGCGGCGCAGGCCGGTGGCCTCGGGGGCCGGGGCGGCGTCCAGGCGGTAGCGGGCGAGGATGCCGGGGAGGTATCCGGGCGCGGTGGTGGGGGTGTAGTAGGGGGCCAGCGGCGGGAGTTGAGGCTCGGCGAGGAGGTGCGCGACCCGTTTGCGTACGGCGTCGAAGGCCGTCTCGTACGACCCGTCCGCCGCGACACCCTGCGCCGCGAGCCACTGCTCGTCGGCCTGCGGCCGCTCGCCCGCATCCAGCTGCGCCCAGGAGGCGAGGCAGCCCGAGCCGAGGAAGTGGTGGTTGCCGAGGGGCTCGCGGACGCCGAGGTCGGTGAGCACGGCGGTGGGGATGCGGCGGTGCAGGGATTCGAGGGCGGCCGTCGACGACACGGTGACCAGGAGGTCGGTGCGATCGAGGACGTCGCCCATGTGTCCGTACACGAGGCGGAAGTTGGGCGGCAGATCCATCGCATCGGCGAGCTTCTGGTACGGCAGCTCTTCCAGGTGCGTGGTGTGCTCGCCCGGCTGGGAACGGAGCTTGAGGAGCACCTCGCGGTCCGGATGCAGCCTGGCGTGCTCGACGAGTCGGCGCAGGAGGTAGGTGCGGTCGGCGCGGGACTCGGGGACGGAGGGCTGGGCGGCGAAAACGACGGTTTTCGCGGACTCCCCCTCGTACGGCGTCCCGCCCAGGAAGGGCAGCGCGGCCTCGGTCACGGCGGACGCGTCGGCGCCCACCCCCTCGTACACCGCGCGGAAACGGTCCGCGTCGTGGCGGGAGTTGGCGAGGACGACGTCCGCTCCGTGGCGCAGGAGGAGTCCGTCGGCGAGCTTCTCGTAGACGACACCGACATAGCCGGTGACGACGACGGGCCGACGGGCGGGCTCGCCCATCCCCGCGAGCCCGTGCAGCATGGCCTGCACCGCGCCACCGACAAGCGCGAGGACGACGACGTCGTACGCCTTCCGCTCGACCTCGCGCAGGAACGCGGCCCCGGTCAACTCCTGGACGTCCACGGCTCCGATGCCGACCTCCGCCAGCTGGCGGGCGGTGGGCGTGGCGCGTCCGCGCAGCAGGAACCCGCTGAGTTCGACCGGGACGGCCGGATCCGCGGAGAGGCGGCGGGCGGTGAGCGCACCCCACTTCCAGCGGGTGTCGGAGTCAGCGATCACAGCTACCCGGAGGGGAGTTGCGCGGAGGGTGGAGAGGGGCTCGTTCTTGCTTACTGGCACGAGGAAGAAACTAGAAAGGCATTCCGTTTGGCGGCCCAACGCGACAGCAACAGCGGGTTAACAGCATGTCTACGAATGGCGAATCGACTCCGGGTGGAGGCGGATTAACCGTTCCGATGTGCGTCGTTCATCTGACATCTACCTGCAGGTCGAGATGCGGATCGTGCCAACTCATAGCGTCACGCGGGTGCCTAAGCTCTCCGTCATTGTGCCGTTCTACAACGTCCAGCAATTCGCACCAGACACCCTCAAGAGTCTGCACGCGAATGCGCGAGACGATTTCGAATTCATTCTCGTCGACGACCGTTCGACCGATGGGACATATGCCCTGTTGGAGCGGGCGGCGGACGAGCTGCCCGGAGCCCGGCTGCTCAGACACGAGAAGAACGGCGGCCTGGCGACGGCGCGCAACACCGGCATCGACGCGGCACACGGTGAGTATCTGACCTTCCTGGACGGCGACGACTGGCTCGCCCCCGGCTACTACCCGCAACTTCTTGCCCATATCGAGCGGTTGGGCTGCGACTTCCTGCGCACCGACCATGTCCAGTGCACCGAGCGCGCACGCACCGTCAGCCGCGTTCCGGTCGGCCGGCGCGACATCGTCCTCTCCCCACGCGAAGCGATCCTCCCCGCCACCCGCTCGACCTCGGTCGACTACGCCTACGCCTGGGCCGGGATCTACCACCGGCGCCTGGTCGACGCAGGGCTGCTGCACTTCACCGACGGACTGCGCACGGCGGAGGACCGGCCCTGGATCTGGCGACTGCACCGGGAGGCGGAGTCCTTCGCGGCGGTCTCCCTGCTCGGCGTCTTCTACCGACGCGGGGTCACGTCCTCGCTCACGCAGATCGGCGACGTACGGCAACTCGACTTCATCCGCGCATTCGACCAGGTGATCCGCGAGACAGCCCAGGACCGGGACGCGGAGACGATGCTGCCCAAGGCGGTCCGTACGTACTGCGCGATCATCGCCCACCACCTGAGCAACGCCGACCGCTTCGAACCGGCTGTACTGCGCAGGCTCAAGAGCATGGCGGCAGCCGCGCTGAAACAGATGCCGCAGCAAGTGCTCGACGAGGCGCTCGACTCGATGGACGTCCAGCGCTCCACCCGGCTGCGTCGGCTGCGCCGCCGCGCGCTCGCGACCTCGGCGGTGGCTGCCTGATGAGCACGACCCAGATCTTCTGCGCCTCCACCCTGTACGGAGCCGCGACGCTGGCCGCAGCCCTCGATGCGGGCGCCTTCCCCGAGGCCGGCCGGCGGATCCTGCTGGTCTCCAACAACGCGGCGATTCCTGAGATCACGCCGTCGGTGGACGAGATGCCGGGCTTCGAGAAGCTCCGCGGCCGATTCGACTCCGTCCTCTCCTGGAACGAAACCATCTCGCCTTTCCACCCCGGCGGTTGGTCTCCGCGCCCCGACGACTGCCATCTCTGGGAGCGTCACCTGCGGCTGCTCTGGGACCTCGGCGACGACGACATCGAACTGGCTCTGGAATCCATCCAGGTCAATCCGGCACTCGCGATCGCGCAGATCTTCACGGGCGTGCCCGTCGACATCTACGCGGACGGGCTGATGAGTTACGGCCCCACCCGCAACAAGATCGATCCCTTGGTCGGATCAAGGATTCGCCGACTGCTGCATCTGGACCTGGTGCCAGGTCTCGTGCCGCTCCTGCTCACCGAGTTCGGCGTGGAACCCGAGATCGTCGAGACGGAGTTCTTCCTCAAGGTCCTGGCCGAGATCGGCACGGCCACACCGAAATTGCCCGAACTCCCTGCCGGTGGGGCAATGTTGCTGGGTCAGTACCTGTCAGCGCTCTCCATCCTCACTCCGGACGAGGAAGAGCAGCTTCACGTAAGGATGCTGCGAGGCGCGGTCCGCGAGGGCCACCGCAGGGTGGTCTTCAAACCGCACCCCACCGCCCCGGCCCGCTACAGCCGCGCGCTGGAGGAGGAGGCGGCACGGCTCGATGCCGAACTGACCGTCCTGGACACTCCGTTGCTCGCCGAGGTGCTGTACGAGCGGCTCCGCCCCGCGCTCATCGTCGGCTGCTTCTCCACCGCGCTGTTCACGGCCAAGGAGTTCTACGGACTGCGGGCGGCCCGCACGGGCACCGATCTGCTTCTGGAGCGCCTCTCCCCGTACCAGAACAGCAACCGCGTCCCTGTCACGCTCGCCGACGCGCTTCTGCCCGACCTGGAGACAGGGCGAACACCTGAGTTGAACGACGTCTCCAGCCTGGCCACCACCATCGGCTTCATGATGCAGCCGCAGATCTACCCCGAGCGCCGCCGGAATGCCGAGCAGTACCTCACCAGCCACCTCTCACCGCACACCCAGCGCTACTTCAAGCGGCGCAGGCTCACCTCGCTCGGGCTGCCCGGCGGGCTCCCCGCCCAACTCGCCTTCCTGCCGCGCAATGCGACGGCACGGCGCGTGGTACGCCAGGTCCGTGCGCTGCGCCGCACCACCCAGGGAAAATGATGACCATAGCGCCGCCACGCCTTGAGACCCGGCCTGCCGAGACGCGGAGGTCGGCCCCCGCCACCCGCCTCCGAGCCCTGGACGGGCTGCGCCTGCTCGCCGCCCTGATGGTCGCCGCGTACCACTACGGCGGCCGGGGCGGCGACATCACCAAGGCCTGGGGCACCTCACCGCGCCACCTCTTCCCCACGCTCTCCGAGTGGTTCGCGTACGGCTGCCTGGGCGTGCAGATCTTCTTCGTGATCAGCGGCTTCGTGATCTGCATGAGCGGCTGGGGCCGCCCGCTGCGCTCCTTCTTCGCCTCACGCGTCGCGCGCCTCTACCCGGCGTACTGGGCGGCGATCATCCTGGTCACGCTGGTCTTCGCGCTGCCGTGGGTGGCGTACAAGACGGTCGCCCCGAGCGAGCTCGTCGTGAACTTCACGATGCTCCAGCAGCCGATCGGCGTGCACCGCGTCCTCGGAGTCTGCTGGACGCTCTGGGCGGAGCTGCGCTTCTACGTCCTGTTCGCGATCTGCGTCGTCCTGCCCGGCGCGACCCGCCGCCGCGTGGTGATGTTCTGCGCGGGCTGGACCCTGGCGGCGGCGATCACCGCAGCGGTGAAGCAGCCGCTCCTCACCACCGTCTTCATGCCGGAGTACGCGTCCTTCTTCATCGGCGGAGTCGGCCTCTATCTCCTGCACCGCGACCGCCGCGACGTCACGGCCTGGGGCATCGTGGCGGTGAGCTGGGCGATCGGCCAGCACTACGCGGTCCTCTCCACCTGGCACAAGCCGAACCCGGCGTTCTTCTCCTTCCGCCACACCTCGGTGATCATCGCGATCGTCACGTTCGGCTTCGTCATGGTCGGCGCGATCGCGCTGGGCCACTTCCACTGGGCGAACTGGCGCTGGCTGACGGTCGCCGGCGCGCTGACGTACCCCTTCTACCTGGTCCACGAACACCTGGGCTGGGTGGCGGTCCATACGCTGCACCACACCTTCGGCATCCCGGCCCCCGCGACGTTCGGACTGACGATCGCGTCGATGCTCGTACTGGCCTGGCTGCTGAACCGCTACGTGGAGAACCTGCTCACCCCACGCCTGCGCAAGGCCCTCCTGCGGGTGCGGTGAGGGGCTTCAGCGGTACGTTGCCTCGATCCCCGCGACGATCACCCTCAGCCCCTCCCCGAACCGACGGTCGAAGTCGGTGAAGATCTCCCGCCCGGCCGCCGCCGTCAGCGGATAGTCCGCGAGCCGCCGCGCCCGTTCCTCGACGTCGTATCCCTCGCGCTGCTCGTCCGGCATCGGGCGGACGCCCTGCTCCTCGGTGACGTAGCCGATCGTGTACGAGTACGACGTCGTGCCCGCCAGCACCGCCTGGCGCAGCTCGAAGCCGGCGCCGGTCATCATCCGCAGGTGCTGTTCCATCGAGACCGCGTGGTCGGTGCCGGTGAAGCGGGCCCCGCTGTAGACCTTGGCGCCGTCGCGGTAGCGCAGGAGGGTCGCGCGCAGGCCCTCGTTGTACGCGATCAGGCCGTCCTGCCAGCGGCTGTACGCGCCCAGGTCGAAGTCCGCCGCGATCTGCCGGTAGATGAGCGTCGCCATCTCGTCCAGCAGCTCCTGCTTGTCCTTGAAGTGCCAGTACAGAGCAGGGGCCTTGACGTCCAGCTCCTTGGCGATGGCGCGGAGCGAGAGACCGTCGAGGCCCACCTCGTTCAGCAGGCGCAGGGCGGCCTCGGCGACGGCGGCGCGGTCGATCTTCTGTGTACCCACCTTGACAACTTAACAGCGTTAAGCGCATGCTCCCAATCATGGAACTTAACAGCGTTAAGGAAACCGAAGTCCTCATTGTCGGCGCCGGGCCCACCGGCCTGGCCCTCGCCGTCGACCTGGCCCGCCGCGGCGTACGCAACCTGGTGGTGGAGAAGGCCGACGGGCTCTTCCCCGGGTCCCGGGGCAAGGGCATCCAGCCCCGTACCCTCGAAGTCCTCGACGACCTCGGCGTCGTCGCCGAGATCCTGGCGGCGGGCGGGCCCGCGCCGCGTCAGATGTTCTGGCAGGACGGGCAGCGCGTCGGCGAGAAGGACATGTTCGGGGCGGTGGAGGCGACCGAGGCCGAGCCGTACGCCGGGCGACCGGTGATCATCCCGCAGTGGCGCACCCAGCAGATCCTGCTCGACCGGCTGCGGGAGCTGGGCGGCGACGTCGCGTTCGGCACCGCCCTCACGGGCTTCGCCCAGGACGCCGACGCCGTCACCGCCACCCTCTCCGACGGCACGACGGTCCGCGCCGCCCACCTGGTCGCCGCCGACGGCGGACGCTCCACCGTCCGCGCCGCGCTCTCCATCCCCATGACCGGCGAGAGCGTCGACCCGTCCTCGATGCTGGTCGCCGACGTCCGCGTCCCCGCCCTCGACCGCGACAACTGGCATGTCTTCCCCGCCGATGCGGGCTTCCTCGCCATCTGCCCGCTCCCCCACCTCGACGACTTCCAGCTGGTCGCCCAGTTCCCGGACGGCGCGCGCCCCGACCTCTCCCTCGCGGGCGTACGCCAACTGGTCGCCGAACGCTCCCACTTGAGCGCCGACGACGTGACCGAGCTCCTCTGGTCCTCCGACTTCCGCCCCCGCACCGGCCTCGCCGACCGCTTCCGCGAAGGCCGGGTCTTCCTGGCGGGCGACGCCGCGCATGTGCACTCCCCGGCCGGCGGCCAAGGGCTCAACACCAGCATCCAGGACGCCTACAACCTGGGCTGGAAGCTGGCCCGGGTCCTCAAGGACGGCGCGCCCGCCGCGCTCCTCGACACGTACGAAGCCGAACGCCGCCCCAACGCCGTCGAGATGCTCGGCCTCTCGACCCGCGTCCACCGCGGCGAGCAGAAGCGCGGCGCGGCCACCCAGCAACTGGGCATCGGCTACCGCGAGGGGCCGCTCTCCCAGGGCGGCGCGGGCGCGCTGCAGGCGGGCGACCGGGCCCCCGACGGGCCGCTGGGCGAGGGGCGTATCTTCGACGCCCTGCGCGGCCCCCACTTCACGCTGCTCGCAGTCGCGACGGACGCCGAACTACCGCCGCTGGAACCGGAGTTCATCCACGTCCACCGCACCCCCGAGCCCTACGAGCCGTACGGAAAGGGCCTCTTCCTCGTCCGGCCCGACGGCTACATCGGCTGGGCAGGCGAGGACCCCACGGGTCTCGGCGCCTACCTGGATCGACTCGGCCTCACACGCTGCTGAGCGACAGCTTCACCGCGAAGCCCAGGAACAGCGCCCCCGCCAGCGTCGTCGCCCCCGCCGAGAGCCGCTTGCGGCGGCGGAAGGCCGCGGACAGATGCGTGCCGCCGAATATCAGCAGCGTGAGGTAGAGGAAGCTCGCCACCTGCGCGAAGGCTCCGAGCACCACGAACGACAGCGCGGGATGGGCGTAGTGCGGGTCGACGAACTGCACGAAGAAGGAGATGAAGAAGAGGATCGCCTTCGGGTTGAGCAGACTGATCACCAGCGCCCGGCGGTACGGCCGCTCGACGGCCGGCTCGGACTCCCGCCCCGCGGCCTCGGCGATCCGCTCCTTGCGCGTCTTCCACAGCGACCAGGCGGCCCGCATCATTCCGACCGCCAGCCAGGTCAGATACCCGGCGCCCGCGTACTTCACGATCCCGAAGAGCAGGGCGTTGGCCTGCAGCAGGGAGGCGACCCCGGCGGCGGACAGCGTCATCAGGACGGTGTCCCCGCAGAAGACGCCGGCCGCGGCTTTGTACCCCGTACGGACACCGTTGCGGGCCGCGACGGAGATCACGTACAGGGAGTTGGGGCCGGGCAGCAGCACGATCAGTACGAGGCCGGCGAGGTAGGTCGGAAGGTCGATGACGCCAAACATGAGCCGAGTGTCGCACGGGGGTACGACACTCGGCTCCGCGTATCAGCCGGTGGTCAAAAGGCCCTGGTCAGCAGGTGCGGCCGGTGTACCAGGCATTGCGCACCCGGTCCCGCGAGTCGAGCCAGGTGGTGCCGGGCGCCACGCACTGGTCGTAGTCCAGGCCCCACACCGCGTCCACCTTGATGACGACGTTCGAACCGTCGCCGGTGCAGTGGTTGTAGAAGGAGTCCTTGGACGTGGCGTAGTACCCACAGGGCTTGTCGGCCGCCGCGGAACCCCCCGCGGATCCCGGGGCGGCGGCAGCCGCCGCGGACATCCCGAGGACGAGGGTGGCGGCTCCGACGAGCGCGGACAGTGAGCGACGGGTGCGCATAAAGCAACTCCTTGTCGAGAATGTGCTGTTCACGCACGATTCTGCACACACGGAGCGTGTTCAAACGGTTACACGCCTCAGAAGGCGTCCGTCGGTACGTAAGTCCCCCAGATCTCCCGCAGTGCGTTGCACACCTCGCCCACCGTCGCCCGCGCCCGCAGCGCGTCCTTCATCGGGTAGAGGACGTTCGCCTCGCCCCTGGCCGCCTCCCGCAGAGCGTCGAGCGCCGCGTCCACCGCGGGCTGGTCGCGGTCGGCTCGCAGCTTCGCCAGACGGTCCGCCTGCTGGGCCTCGATCGCGGGGTCGACGCGCAGCGGCTCGTACGGCTCCTCCGCGTCCAGCTGGAAGCGGTTGACGCCGACCACGACCCGCTCGCCGGAGTCCGTCTCCTGCGCGATGCGGTACGCGGACCGCTCGATCTCCGACTTCTGGAAGCCGCGCTCGATCGCGTTGACCGCACCGCCCATGTCCTCGACCCTGACCATCAGGTCCAGAGCCGCGGCCTCGACCTCGTCGGTCATCTTCTCGACGACGTACGAACCCGCGAAGGGGTCCACGGTCGCCGTCACATCGGTCTCGTACGCGAGGACCTGCTGCGTCCGCAGCGCGAGGCGGGCGCTCTTGTCCGTCGGCAGCGCGATCGCCTCGTCGAAGGAGTTGGTGTGCAGCGACTGGGTGCCGCCGAGAACGGCCGCCAGGCCCTGCACCGCGACGCGCACCAGGTTCACCTCCGGCTGCTGGGCGGTCAGCTGGACCCCGGCCGTCTGGGTGTGGAAGCGCAGCATCAGCGACTTGGGGTTCTTCGCGCCGAACTCCTCGCGCATGACCTTCGCCCAGATCCGGCGCGCGGCACGGAACTTGGCGACCTCCTCCAGGATCGTCGTACGCGAGACGAAGAAGAAGGAGAGACGAGGGGCGAAGTCGTCGACGTCCATGCCGGCGGCGACCGCCGTGCGCACGTACTCGATGCCGTCCGCGAGCGTGAAGGCGATCTCCTGCGCGGGCGAGGCGCCTGCCTCGGCCATGTGGTAGCCGGAGATCGAGATGGTGTTCCACTTGGGGATCTCGGCCCTGCAGTACTTGAAGATGTCCGCGATCAGCCGCAGCGAGGGCTTGGGCGGGAAGATGTACGTGCCGCGCGCGATGTACTCCTTCAGCACGTCGTTCTGGATCGTGCCGGTCAACTGGTCGGCGGGGACGCCCTGTTCCTCGCCCACCAGCTGGTACATCAGGAGCAGAAGGGCTGCGGGCGCGTTGATCGTCATCGACGTGGAGACCTTGTCGAGCGGGATCCCGCCGAAGAGCACCCGCATGTCGTCGACCGAGTCGATGGCGACCCCGACCTTGCCGACCTCGCCGCTCGCGATCACCGCGTCGCTGTCGTGGCCCATCTGGGTCGGCAGGTCGAAGGCGACGGAGAGGCCCATGGTGCCGTTGGCGATGAGCTGCTTGTAGCGGGCGTTGGACTCGGTGGCCGTCCCGAATCCGGCGTACTGGCGCATGGTCCACGGGCGGCCCGTGTACATCGAGGGATAGACGCCCCGGGTGAAGGGGTACGCGCCGGGCTCGCCCAGCTTCTCTTCCGCGTCCCAGCCGTCCAGGGACTCCGGTCCGTACACCGGCTCGATCGGCAGTCCCGACTCTGTCTCGCGCGCCATTGCTGTGCCTCTCGCCTTGCAGCTACTCACTGGTAAGTCCCGGCCCCCGCGACGGACTGTAGCGGCGGGCGTGCGACGGGTGGAGAGCCGCACGCTGGGACCTTCCTCACAGGGATTCCTTACCCGAATCGTGTCCTGGCTTTCGCAACCGCGCGCAGCGGGAATCAGTCCAAAGGGACACCAAGAGCAGCAGGGGACAACAGGGGGCTCACATGCAGGGGATCCGGATACGCAGAGGACTGGCGGCGGCAGCGGTCGCCGCCCTGGCAGCGGGCTGTACGGCGCAGGCGGCGACGGGGACGCCTGACGCGAAGCCGTCGGTACGCCAGGACGAGAGCAGCACGCCGTCGGCCACCCCTACGAAGACGGCCACACCGAAATCCACACCGAAGTCCACCCCCACGCCCACCCCTTCCGCCACGGCACGTCACACGCCCGCCCCGAAGCCCAAGGTGCTGATGGCGAACGGCGCCAAGGGCGCCCAGGTCCGTGAACTGCAGGCCAGGCTGCGGCAGCTCGCCTGGTTCGACGGCGTCCCGACGGGGACGTACGGCGCCGTGACCACCGCCGCCGTCAAGGGCTTCCAGGGCAAGCGCGGCCTGGCCGCCACGGGCGCGACGGACACCGTGACCTGGCAGAAGCTGCTCGCGATGACGACGAAGCCGACCGCGGCCGAGCTGACCGGGACGCTGCCGGGCAACAAGGCGGGCAAGCTCGACTCGCGCTGTCTGCACGGCCGGGTGCTCTGCATCAGCAAGACCAGCCGCACCCTGTCCTGGGTGAACGACGGCAAGGTGATCTCGACGATGGACGTGCGCTTCGGCTCGCAGTACACGCCGACCCGCGAGGGGACGTTCAGCGTGGACTCCAAGAGCCGCAACCACGTCTCGACGATCTACCACACGGCCATGCCGTTCGCGATGTTCTTCAGCGGCGGCCAGGCGGTGCACTACTCGGCGGACTTCGCGGCCCGCGGCTACAACGGCGCCTCGCACGGCTGCGTGAATGTCAGGGACCGGGCCAGGATCTCGGCCCTCTTCGACCAGGTGAAGGTCGGCGACAAGGTGGTCGTCTACTGGTGAGGTACGGCCGGCGACGCGCGGCCGGCGGCTTAAGGGGCGCGGGTGGGTTATCGGGGGAACGTAACCCACCCGCGCCAAGTGCGCGGAGCCGTAGGTACGGGGGGAACCCCGGCTCACGCGCGGCCGATGACCAATCGGCTCACTCAGTACTGCGTCACCGAGCCGAAAAGTGTCACACCTACTGGTCGGTCAGTCCCGACGCGTTCGGCGACGGCGCGCCGGAGGGGGAAGAACCGCTGGTCACAGCGGTGGGAGAGGGCGCGGGAACGAAGGAGACGCGTGGCGTGAGACCCCGCCCGTCGCCGTCCCCGTCATCACTGCCGCTGCCGCTGCCACTGCCATTGCCCTCGACGGCATCGCTCCCGGCGTCACTCCCGGCGTCGCTCTTGCCGCCGCCCTTGCCGCCCAGAATCCGCTCGCAGAACTTCGAGACGTTCTGCGCGCCTCCGGCCATCGAGGCGAGCCGGTGGCGCCGCGCGGAATCCATCCGCCCGGACCGGTAGTCGCGGCAGGCATCGACCGCCTTGCGGTACCAGGCGCCGCCCAAGCCGTCACCGGTGCCCCGGCCGGCTTCCCCGCTCTTGCCGGGTTCGCTGCCCTGCCCGGTGGACTCGGGCGTCGGCACCCGGGTCGGTCCTGGCGCGGCCCGGTCCTGCTTCGGGCCGTCCGGGGTGTCGGGGCTGTGCGTGTCCGAAGGGGCCGAGGGCGAGACGGGCGTACGACCGCCCGTGGGCGTCTCCGACGAGATGGGGCCAGGCGTCGCGGCAGCGGACACCGAGGTGGCGGGCACCGGGTCGCCGCCCCGGAAGGGCAGCGGCAGGGCGCCCGTACCCGCGGCAACGGCCACACCGCCGAGCGCACACCCGGCAACGGCGAGCGCGACCCCGAAACGCACGGGCCTGCCCCACCGCACGGAACGCACACCGGCACCGCCTGCCACGGCGCGCCCGATGCGCACGGGCCGGTCGCCGGCACTCTCCCTGAAGGCGGCCAACGCGGCTTCCTCGCCCGGCAGTCGGTCACCCCTGCGGCTTCCCGCGCAGTGCTGCGCCGACACATCGCCCAGCGCGGCGCGCAGCCGCGCGGCCTGTGCCCGAGCGTGATCGTCGACAGGCCCGACCGGCTCGCCGCGGAGCATCCGTTCCGCCGCGTCCTTGTCAAGCCACTCGTACCGCTCGTCGGCCATCACATGTCCTTCTGCGTCCAGGCACGCGAATGCGTCACACCGCCGGACGCCACCGCATCGCGGCGCGGTGTCCGCTGCGCCGGTACGGCATCGAGCTCACGGGGGTCGGGGCCCTCGGCCCCGAGCAGTTCGGCGAGCCTTTTCAGCCCCCGGTGCGCCGCGGTCCGTACCGCGCCAGGACGCTTCCCCAGCGTCTGCGCCGCACTCTTCGCATCGAGCCCGACGACGACCCGAAGCACCACGGCCTCGGCCTGGTCCTGCGGGAGCTGCGCTATGAGCTGCAGGGTCCGTCCGGTGCCGAGCGCTTCGAGCGCCTCGCTCGCGGTGTCCGAATCCCCCGCCTCGGAGGCGAGCTCGGATTCGTCGCCGCCTATGGCCGGGCGCCGCCCCCGCATGCGTATGTGATCGAGCGCGCGATTGCGGGCGATCCGCGCCGCCCATCCCCTGAACCGGTCGGCGTCACCGCTGAACCGCTGGAGGTCACGGGCGATCTGCAGCCAGGCCTCGGAGGTCACATCCTCCGCGTCCGCCTCACCGACCAGCGTCCGGACGTACCCGAGCAGCCGCGGGTGCACAGTGCGGTACACAGTCCGGAAAGCGTCCTCGCCCCCGCCCTGCGCCGCGAGCACCGCGGCGGTCAGCTCCGCGTCGTCCCCCAGCACTACCTCAACCTGTCCTGCGCGCATCAAATCCGAACAGTCACGCTACGACGCCAGAGCACCACAAGTCCACGACTTGTACAACTTGCAACAATCTGCGACAAGCCACTGACAGAGCGCGGTGTGACAGAAAACGCACTCTTGACGCTGTACGGGTTGAGACGACCGGGGCCTCTCCTGTGGGGGGTGGCGGCCCCGGTCGCCTCATGACGATGCGATGAGCGTGCTGTCCAACGCCCGGAGCATGGCTCCGATGCGGCGTGAGACCTCGGCCTTGAACTCGTCCGTGTCATCGAGGAAGGCCGCTGTCCTTACGAAACCGGGCCCGGTCAATGAGACGTATGCGGGCCTCGGCACACCCTGGAAGTACTTCTCGAATTCCGAGACAACGCTGTTGAGGTAGCCCTCGATGTTCTCGTAGTGCCCGGCAAGAGACGCCGTCACGGTCCCGCGCGCCTTGGTCCCCCACCTGCTCCCGGCCTCCTCCACTGTGATCGCCCGGCCGCCGTCCACGTACTTCTCGATCAGCAGGGCGCTGCGGGCCAGCGTCTCGAAAACGAGTTGGTGCTCGGACAGTTCCTGCAGCAGCCGGTAGTACGCATCGACCGGGACGGTCCGCGCCGCAGCGGTGACCGTCTCGGCTCTGAGGACGCGACGTACCTGTTTGACACCGTGATAGGCGGCCAGCATCTCGGTGCGCGAGGCCCTGATGCGGTCGACCCGGCGCTGCCGCTCCAGGCGGGCCTGCTGCAGGTTGAAGGTCGCCACGCCCACGACGAATCCCACGACCGAGACGCCGAGCACCTGCACGCACACCCGCCCGGCTTCGTAGGGCACCGTGTCCGGCCGGGGCCGGACGACCCACACCAGCACCATCAGGAGGATGAGCGCGATGCCTGCGGCACCGGCGACGAGGGCCAGCGCGACCAGCTCGGCGTGACCGCGCCGCCACCGCTGGAACCCGGTGATCACAGGGCCCTCACACCGGCGCTCCGGCCACCGCCTTGCGCACGTGACGGGACCGCAGGTACCCGCAGGACGCGTGGTGGTTCGGCGCGGGGTTGTCGACCGTCATGTCGGCGATCGGTTTCGACCCGGCCCTGAAGTCGTCGGCCAGGGTGGTGTCCAGGGTGACGAGGTCGAACGGGTCGGCGAAGTTGGCCCACAGCCTCACGGGAGCAGGGGTCTTCAGGGGCCGGGTGACGACGTCCTGGATCTCGGTGTAACCCAGCGGCGAACCCAACGTGATGAACAGAGGGACCTCACGCCGGGCGAAGGCGGTCTCGCTGAGCACGTCGTAGGCGACGATCGTGCCCAGGCTGTGGCTGACCACCACGACGGGTCCGTTCGCGGCGCGGAGGGCGCTGCGCAGACGTTCCTTGATCCTGTCCTTGGCACTGGTGAAGAAGTACCCGTTGGCGTCCGGGATGAGGTGCCGTAACAGCTGCCGCAGCAGGAAGCGGCGCAACGGGGCGGGCAGCGGCAGCAGTTCGGCGACACCCTCGGCTGCCGGGCGGGCGCCCTCGGCGGGGGCGGGTCCGGTCGTGCTCGCGGCACGGGCCGCCACGCCGATGGCCAGGGCGAGGGCGAACTCCTGTCCCTCCGGGGCCATCTTGCCGAACGTCTCGCGCGCCTCGGCGTCTTCGAGAGACGCGGTCTCGGCGAAGGCGTCCGACACGAGCACCCCCAGCGCACCGCCCGCGCTGCACTCGTCGGCCGCGATCGCCGCCGGGTGGTCGTGCAGCAGGTCGGCGTAGTAGACCATCCGCGTACGCTCGCCCATGTCGCGCCCGAACAGGTCCGCGTCCCAGGCCCGCTTGAGGTCGGACTCCGGCGGCTTGTTCCCGGCGCCGTGCACATAGATGAATGTGGCCGAGGCCGCATTGACTTCCATAGCGGAAATCCCCCTTCCGGTGCCCCGCCCCAGCGCGTGGTACCGGTGAGCGTCCCGCCGCGCCGACCGCCGGTCAACCCGCCACAAAGCGTAGAGAAGGCGCCGCAACGGCCGCGTCACATCCCCTTCTTCAGCTCCACCGCGTCCCGTTCCACCGGCGCACCCGCCACCCGTACCGCCGTCGCAGGCCCGTTCACCACGACGGCCGCGATCGCCGCACCGATCAGCAGGGCGAGCGCCGCCCAGTAGCCCGCGACATTGAAGCCGTGCACGGAGGCCGAGTCGACCAGAGCCTTGGACGGTGGTCCCGGTGGCACCAGGTGGTGGCTCACATAGCGGGCGGACACGCTCGCCGCGATCGTGTTCAGCAGCGCCGTACCGATCGAACCGCCCACCTGCTGGGCGGTGTTGAGCGATGCGGACGCCGCCCCCGCGTCCTGCGGCGCGACGCCCAGCGTCGCGGTCGAGATCGACGTCATGAAGACGACGCCCATCCCGAGGCCGAGCAGGACGATCCCCGGCAGCACATGGCTGAGGTACTGCGGCCGGGTGTCGAGCCGCGCCATCCACAGCAGCCCGCACGCGGCGACCAGCATCCCCGGCACCAGCAGGGTCCGCGCGCTGATCCGCCCGAGCAGCCGGGCCGCGATCTGCGTCGAGCCGGTGATCATGGCGGCGGTGAGCGGGAGGTAGGAGACACCGGTGCGCACCGGCGAATAGCCCTGCACCCGCTGGAGGTAGTAGGTCAGGAAAAGGAACATCCCGAACATGCCGATGGTGGCCATCATCATCGTCAGCATCGACCCGGCCCGCTGCCGGTTGCGTACGACGGCCAGCGGCAGCAGCGGCACCTTCGCCTTTCCCTGCCAGTACGCGAAGACCACCAGCAGCACAACTCCCGCGGCCAGCAAGGCGATGACCCGCGTATCGCCCCACCCCCTGGACTCCGCCTCGCTGAATCCGTACACGATGGCGAGCAGCCCGCCCGTGCCCAGGATCGCGCCCGGCACATCGAGGCGCGCGCCGGGGAGCCGCGACTGGTCGCGCAGCAGGACGACGGCCCCGGCGACCGCGAGGGCGGCGATCGGGATGTTCACGTACAGACACCACCGCCAGTTCAGATACGAGGTGAGCACCCCGCCCAGGATCAGCCCGATCGCAGCACCGCCGCCCGCGATCGCCCCGAACACCCCGAAGGCCTTTCCGCGTTCCCTGGGATCGGAGAAGGTCGTGGTCAGCAGCGACAGCGCGGACGGCGCGAGCAGTGCGGCGAAGACGCCCTGCAGGGCGCGCGCGGCGAAGAGCAGCCCCGGGCCCGAGGCGGCGCCGCCGAGCCCGGACACGGCCGCGAAGCCGACGAGCCCGATGATGAAGGTGCGTTTGCGGCCCACCAGGTCGGCGATCCGCCCGCCGAGCAGCAGCAGTCCGCCGAAGGCGAGCGTGTACGCGGTGATGACCCACTGCCTGCTGCCGTCGGACATGCCCAAGTCGGCCTGGGCGGACGGCAGTGCGATGTTCACGATGGTCATGTCGAGGACGACCATCAGCTGCGCGACACCGATGACGACAAGCCCCCACCAGCGGCGCGGGTCGGGCGGCGATGCATCCATGAGGACCCCCTGGTCCTGCGCCATGCTCCCCGCTCGCCCCCGAGATGGCGAGGGTCCGTACGGTCAAAGCCTGGCAAGCCCCAGCCGGTCCAGGAACCGGTCGAGCAACTCCTCGGCCGGCGGCCCCTCCCGCAGGTGGAGTACGTCCAGGAGCGCCCGCTCCTGCGCGGCGAGCCCGGCCTCGCCGGCCCACTCCACAGCCCGCACAGCGGCCTCCCGCGCCCCGAGGAACAGGTCCTCCAGCACCAGCCCGTCGGCCCCCAGATACCGGGCCATCGCCTCGCGCCCCAGACACCCGAACCACGACCCGCCGACCGGCGCGGCCGCCTCGACGACCACGCACTCCCCGCCCATCACGAAGGCGAAGAGCGCAGGCAGTCCGGTCTCCTTGGCGACCCCGCGCGCGAGCGCCCCCATGTCCCCGGCGTCCCCGTCCGGGTCACTGGGCCGCCGCCACACCTGCCAGCCGTCCCGGCGCTCCTCGTGCAGCACGAGCCCGGCGCGCACATCGGCCAGCGCGCCGAGCTCGTCGAGTGGCCGGTCGCTGCGGCCCACGATGTAGTACCCCCAGAACCCCATGGTTCATTCTGCGCACCAAGTCGCATTGGGGGCACCCCTGTTGAGGCGTCAAACGGTCGCGTACGGACCCTCGGTGGCCTTGATGTGCTGCATCCGCGTCAGCTTCCGTACGAAAAGGACGGCGAGGACGGCCGCCGCGATGTCCGCCGCATCGGCGGCCATCAGCAGCTCCACAGTGGACCGGGAGACGCTCCCCACCTCGGACCTTCCGGCCCCCTGCCCCACCCAGGAGAGCGCCATCGACAGCACCCAGGCCGACCACCATGCCGTCACCGGGACCTGCGAGACCTTGCGCCAGGAACCGTCGGGCGCGGCCTGAGTGCTGGCGTTCCACACGTCGGAGGCGATCTGGCGCGGGATCCAGAGAGCCCCGAAGGGGATGAACCAGCCGCCGATCGCCCAGCCCGCGCCCTTGCTCTGGCTGTCCTGGGCGAAGATCCCCGCGTTCACCCGCACCCGGTGGAACCAGATGATGAAGACGACGGCCGTCGCGGCCAGTGCCAACACCTGCACCAGCCCCACGGCCCCGAGCAGCATGTCGGCGCGGTCGGCTTCGTCCCCGCTGATGGAGCCGCCCAACATGTCGTGGATATGGAATTCGGTGCCGATCGAGAGGAGATCGGCCGCGAGACACACCGCCAGCAACACGGTGACGGCGACGGACAGCCCCCTGGGCGACCGCAGCTGAGGACCGGCGTACAGGTTCGGCGGCGCCGATGGAACAGGTATGTGCGACATGCGAAGAGGACCCCCCACGGGTACGTGAAATCCGGCCGCCGAACCACGACCGGTCGCGCAGCGTATGCCGCGCCCGGCCCCCAGGCCAAGCAGTTGCCACTCAGGCCGCCGCGGCGACCGGCCCCGTCCGCGCCAACTCGTCCTGCTTGCGCGTCAGTTGCCGTACGAACAGCGCCGCAGTCACCGCGGCAGCAACATCGATCAGCCCCTCCACGGCCGTCGTCGCGACCGCCTCCCCGCCGATGTCGGAGTACAGGCCCAGGTTGGAGAGCAGCCAGCAGACCCACCACACATTGATGAGCCGATACGAGGCCGACTGCGGCCCGGAGCTCGCCACCCAGGTGTCGATCGCGATGCGCCGCGGATACCAGAGGTTGACGACCGGGACGATCCAGCCCCAGTACGCCCAGGTCCGGGTCTTGCTGTGTCCGCGGGGCGAGAAGACCTCGGCGTTCACCCTGACCCGGTTGAACCACACCATGAAGGTGATCGCGCAGGCGAAGAAGACCGGCCCCTGGAGGCGGACCACGCCGTCATAGAGGCCCACCGATCCCCAGCGGTCCGCCGCGAGCGCCGAAAGGTCCCCCACGGTCCACACCGCCAGGAGCGCCAGCACGGCGTACGACAGCCCGACCGGCGACCGCAGCTCCGTCGCAGGTGTGGCAGTGGCGGGCGGAGCGATCCGTACGACCGGACCGTCCGCCTGCGCGGCGCACAGCTCGCACACGTCCTTGCCGCCGGCAGCCGCCCACACCCCGCACCGCGTGCACATCATGACCAGGAACCCCCCACGGATTCGCGGCCTCCGCTCGGCGACCGCCAGCGGAAGATACCCGACTCACCCCAGTCGCTTCGCCAGCGCCCCGAACTGCGCCCAGTTCAGAGCCGGTCTGCGCGGATCCCACAGCTTCTGGGCGGTCGCCCGCAGCGGCATCCGGATCCCCGCGGCCACCTGGTCCTGGGTCTGCGCGTCCGCGAGGTCGCACCAGACCGCGAACCGCCCGCCCAGGATCTGGTCCGAGTAGCGCGCCGGAACGGCGGTCGTGCCGCGCAGCACGCGCGGGGTCCACTGCTCGTAGATGCGCTGCCCGGTCGGATAGCGGAAGTCGTTCGGCTGCCCGAGCACGTAGTACAGGTACTCGTCGTTGAGGTTCACCACCCGGCGCCCCTCCCGCAGATACTCGCCCGGCGGCCGCGCCCCGTACTCCTTGCCCGTCCAGTACTCGACCTCGCGCCGCGGGTCGGGGGCCACGCTCCCGCCCCTGAAGTAGCCGTCGTTCCAGGCCTTGAGCGTCTTGCCGTACGGACGGAGCACCGCGCCCCGCGCGTTGAGCCAGTCCGTCGCCAGGTCCTGGACCGTGCCCTTGGCCCCGTACTTCTCATGCGCGAGCGCGGCCAGCTGCGGGTACGAGGCCTGCGGATCGTCGGCCATCAGCGCCTGGTACTCGTCGCCGCCCAGATGCCAGTACGTACCGGGGAAGAGCCCCGCGTACTCCTTCAGCAGATCGTCCACGATCTGCGCCGCCCGCGGCTTCGAGATGTCCACCGCACCGCGCGCGGCGACCCCGCGCACATTGCGCAGTTCGAGCTCCGGATGCGTACGCAGCACCGCGCCCAGATGCCCGGGCGAGTCGATCTCCGGAACCACCTGGATGTGCAGCCGCTCGGCCAGCGCGACGATCGCCCGCACCTGCGCCTTGGTCAGATGCTGTCGCGAGACGACCTCGGGATGGGAGTCCGAGGCGATGCGGAAACCCTGGTCGTCGGAGAAGTGCAGCCCCAGCTGGTTGAGCTTGAGGTCGGCCATGTCACGCAGCCGGTCCTCGATCCACCCCGCGCTGAAGTTCTTGCGCGCGATGTCGAGATTGAGCCCGCGCTGCGGCCGGTCGGGACGGTCGCGCACGACACCTTCCGGCACCGTGTGGTCCGCGCGCAGCGACTGTTTCAGCGTGCGCGTGCCGTAGAAGACCCCGGCCTCGTCGGGCCCGGTGATCTTCACCTGCTGGTTCTGTGCGCTGAGGGTGTACGACTCGGGGGCCGCCCCCTTCGCCGGCGCGAGGGCCAGCTCCACATCGCCGGGCCCGGCCTGCGCCCCGTAGGCGTAGGGAAGCTTCAACTCGCCCGCGAGGAGCTGCCCTTCGTCCGCGAGCCCCTTGCTGCCGCTCGCGACGAGCACCCGGCTCCCCGCCCCCGGCTGCCAGCCGGGACCGCGGGCCGCGTCGTGTTCGCGTACGGAAGGAATCGTGCGCGGCGCCCGGGAGAGCGGATAGGACCGGGTGGGAGAGGGGGACGGCGAGGGCGAGTACGTCGCGGAGGCCGGCGCCCGGTCGTCGCGGCCGGCCGGGCCGTGCCCGCCCCAGGTGTCGTCCTCGGGCCACACCAGGACGGCGGCCGTCACCGCCGCACCGGCCACCAGGACTGCCGCCGCGGTCAGAGCACCGTGAACGTGCCTCATCGGTAAGAAACCTCCCATTCACGGTGAAGGTAGGACGAAAGACCAGAGAAAACGTCCATCACGCGCGCCGAAACTCTCCCTTCCGGGTGAAATTTCGCGCATCCGTCGGACGCTTCCCGCCCCACATCGATAGCGTTGCGGAACACCCGCCACTTCCCACTCTGCGCTCACTTTGCCGCCATCCTGTCGTGTCCGAGGAGTCCACGCTGTCCAGCGAGTCCCCCGCCGGCCCCACGATGCGGCCGTCGACACTTCACCACACGCACGCAGCCGTCCCGACGCAGCGTCACCCCTCACCGGGTCTCGACCGCTTCAACGCCGCGCCCGAAGGCTCCGCCGAAGCAGCCCTGTTCGCCTGTTGCGGCAGCCGGCTGTGGGCCCGGCGTGTCGCCGCACACCGCCCCTACCCCGATCTGGACGCCTTGCTCGCAGCAGCCGACGAGGCGAGTTACGACCTCTCCCCCGCCGACCTCTCCGAGGCCCTGGCCGACGAGTCGTCCCCCGGCCTCCACCACGACGCGCCCGCCGCCGCCCACCTGGCGCTGGGGGCCGCACATGCCGCGTACGAGAGCCGGTTCGGCCACGCCTTCGTGATCTGCCTCGACCACGTCCGACCCGCCGAGCACCTCGACCACTTCCTCGCGGGGATCCGCTCCCGCCTCGCGCACGAGCCCGACGAGGAGCGCGCGGTCGCCGCCGACGAGCTGCGCCGCCTCGCCCGCGGCCGAATCGCCCATCTCGTCGCGGATGCGGGTCATAGCGACGCCGAGGGGCATAGCGAAGGGCACAGCGAAGGCCATACGGATAGCCCATCCGTGCCTGTTTGATCACACCGGAGGACCCCGGGCGAAGGAACCGACAAAGCGTCGCTACGATGGCCGGGGCCGGTGGACCGTACCCGGCCGGGCCAGACCGACAACCCGCCGGCAGGCTCCAATCCCCGCTCCCGGAGGGTTCTTCCGTGCCGGCTGGAACGCTGTACCGCGGCCGGGAAGGAATGTGGTCATGGGTGGCTCATCGAGTCACCGGCGTCCTCATCTTCTTCTTCCTGTTCGTACACGTCCTGGACACCGCTCTCGTGCGTGTCTCCCCCGAGGACTACGACAAGGTCGTGGCCACGTACAAGACGCCCATCGTGGCGCTCCTTGAGTACGGCCTCGTCGCCGCAATTCTTTTCCACGCCCTCAACGGCCTGCGCATCATCGCCGTGGACTTCTGGTCCAAGGGCCCGCGCTACCAGAAGCAGATGCTCTGGTCCGTCGTGGGCATCTGGCTCGTGCTGATGGTCGGGGCGCTCTACCCCGTGCTCGGTCACGCCGTACGCGAACTGTTCGGGAGCTGAGGTACGAGATGTCGACTGACACTTCCGCGGCGATCGGCCCGGTCGAGGGTGGATCTCTCTACGACGCCGACAACCCGGCGCCGCTGATCGAGGCCCCCCGCGCGCGCACCAAGAAGACCCCGAAGTCCACCCGTGGCAACTTCGAGATGTACGCATGGCTCTTCATGCGCCTCTCGGGCGTCGTCCTGGTCGTCCTCGTCCTGGGCCACCTGCTGATCCAGCTGGTCCTCGACGGCGGCGTCTCCAAGATCGGCTTCGCCTTCGTGGCCGGCCGCTGGGCCTCGCCGTTCTGGCAGGTCTGGGACCTGCTGATGCTGTGGCTCGCCATGCTCCACGGCGCCAACGGCCTCCGTACGGTCATCAACGACTACGCGGAGCGCGCCAACACGCGCCTGTGGCTCAAGGGCCTGCTGTACACCGCCACGGTGTTCACCATCCTTCTCGGCACGCTGGTGATCTTCACCTTCGACCCGAACATCCGCTAGAGCCCGGGGCAAAGAGACTTATGAAGATCCACAAGTACGACACCGTCATCGTCGGCGCCGGCGGCGCCGGCATGCGCGCGGCAATCGAGTCGACCAAGCGCAGCCGCACCGCCGTGCTGACGAAGCTCTACCCGACCCGCTCCCACACCGGCGCGGCGCAGGGCGGCATGGCTGCCGCCCTCGCCAACGTCGAGGAGGACAACTGGGAGTGGCACACCTTCGACACGATCAAGGGCGGCGACTACCTGGTCGACCAGGACGCCGCCGAGATCCTGGCGAAGGAGGCCATCGACGCGGTCCTCGACCTCGAGAAGATGGGCCTGCCGTTCAACCGCACGCCCGCCGGCGAGATCGACCAGCGCCGCTTCGGCGGTCACAGCCGTAACCACGGCGAGGCCCCGGTCCGCCGTGCGTGCTACGCCGCGGACCGCACCGGCCACATGATCCTCCAGACCCTCTACCAGAACTGCGTCAAGGAGGGTGTGGAGTTCTTCAACGAGTTCTACGTCCTCGACCAGCTCCTGGTCGAGGAGGACGGCGTCAAGAAGTCCGCAGGCGTAGTCGCCTACGAACTGGCGACCGGCGAGATCCACATCTTCCAGTCGAAGTCCGTGATCTACGCGTCCGGCGGCACCGGCAAGTTCTTCAAGGTGACGTCGAACGCCCACACCCTCACGGGCGACGGCCAGGCGGCCTGCTACCGCCGCGGACTGCCCCTTGAGGACATGGAGTTCTTCCAGTTCCACCCGACGGGCATCTGGCGCATGGGCATCCTGCTGACGGAGGGCGCCCGCGGTGAGGGCGGCATCCTCCGCAACAAGGACGGCGAGCGCTTCATGGAGAAGTACGCGCCGGTCATGAAGGACCTCGCGTCCCGTGACGTCGTGTCCCGCTCCATCTACACGGAGATCCGTGAGGGCCGCGGCTGCGGTCCCGAGGGCGACCACGTCTACCTCGACCTCACGCACCTCCCGCCGGAGCAGCTCGACGCGAAGCTCCCGGACATCACGGAGTTCGCGCGTACGTACCTCGGTATCGAGCCCTACACGGACCCGATCCCGATCCAGCCGACCGCGCACTACGCCATGGGCGGCATCCCGACGAACGTCCAGGGTGAGGTCCTCTCGGACAACACCACGGTCGTCCCGGGCCTGTACGCGGCGGGCGAGGTGGCCTGCGTCTCGGTCCACGGCGCCAACCGTCTGGGCACCAACTCGCTGCTGGACATCAACGTGTTCGGCAAGCGCTCGGGCATCGCGGCGGCCGAGTACTCCGCGAAGACGGAGTACCTCGAACTCCCCGAGAACCCGGCCGCGCTGGTCGAGGCCCAGGTCGAGCGCCTGCGCAACTCCACGGGCACGGAGCGGGTCGCGACCCTGCGCCTGGAGCTCCAGGAGTGCATGGACGCCAACGTGATGGTCTTCCGTACGGAACAGACCATCAAGACGGCCGTCGAGAAGATCGCCGAACTGCGCGAGCGCTACCTCGACGTCTCGATCCAGGACAAGGGCCGGCGCTTCAACACCGACCTCCTCGAGGCGATCGAGCTGGGCAATCTGCTCGACCTCGCCGAGGTCATGGCGACCTCCGCCCTGGCGCGCAAGGAGTCCCGCGGCGGTCACTACCGCGAGGACTACCCGAACCGCGACGACGTCAACTTCATGCGCCACACCATGGCGTATCGCGAGGTCGCCGACGACGGCACGGAGTCGATCCGTCTCGACTACAAGCCGGTCGTCCAGACCCGCTACCAGCCGATGGAGCGTAAGTACTGATGGCTACCCCGATCATGGACAAGGCCGAAGCGGCCGGCCACGCCGAGCCCGGCTTCGCCGACACCCCGTACATCACGGCCACCTTCCGGATCCGCCGGTTCAACCCGGAGATCTCGGACCAGTCCGAGTGGCAGGACTTCGAGGTCCTCATCGACCCGAAGGAGCGTGTGCTCGACGCTCTCCACAAGATCAAGTGGGAGATCGACGGCACGCTCACCTTCCGCCGCTCGTGCGCCCACGGCGTCTGCGGCTCGGACGCGATGCGGATCAACGGCAAGAACCGCCTCGCGTGCAAGACGCTGATCAAGGACCTGAACCCGGACAAGCCGATCACGATCGAGGCCATCAAGGGCCTCACGGTCCTCAAGGACCTCGTGGTCGACATGGACCCGTTCTTCCAGGCGTACCGCGATGTCATGCCCTTCCTCATCACCAAGGGCAACGAGCCGACGCGCGAGCGTCTGCAGTCGGCGGAGGACCGCGAGCGGTTCGACGACACCACCAAGTGCATCCTGTGCGCCGCGTGCACGTCCTCGTGCCCGGTGTTCTGGAACGACGGCCAGTACTTCGGCCCGGCGGCGATCGTCAACGCGCACCGCTTCATCTTCGACAGCCGTGACGAGGGTGGCGAGCAGCGCCTCGAAATCCTCAACGACAAGGACGGCGTGTGGCGCTGCCGCACGACGTTCAACTGCACGGACGCGTGCCCGCGAGGCATCGAGGTCACGAAGGCGATCCAGGAAGTGAAGCGCGCACTGATCACGCGTCGCTTCTAGCTTTTTGACGCACCCCTCGCACTGCTCGGCCCCTGGGGGCCTCCCAGGCTTCGGGGTGCTGCGCCGGACTCCATCCGGCGGTGGTGGATGACGCGTACGTTGCAGGTGAGGGCCCTGTTTCCGCTGATGAGCGGAGGCGGGGCCCTCAGCGCTTGTGGCCTGTTTCTGCGGCTACCGAGCGGAACATTCCGGGGGCACACTCCATGAGGACGGACCTGACGGGGCACGGTCACTCTCGGGGGTGGTCATGGCGAAGGCACGACCGGATCCACCGCCGCGTATCGGATACGCCGAAGCCATGCACTCGGCGCACTTCGTCGCAGCACCCCTGCTGACGGCCGCCGCACTCTCGCTGGCAGGAGTCGTCGCCGGTGCCGACAAGCAATTTCTCCTGCCGGGGCCGGCCCTGCTCCTGCTGGTCATCACATCCATGGTGCTGATCGCCAGCATGCAGTTGAGCTACGACGCCCGCCAGTGGCTGTTCACCCGTCAGGCCATGTACGACCACTTGTCCGGCTCCTACTGGCGCGACAACCCACAGGAGAGGGATTCCAAAGCCGACGAGGAATTCCATGCCGCCCAGGTGCTGTGGGTTGCGGGAAACACCAACGCGGTCAGGTGCTACAACGCGGGAACAGTGCTCCTGGGGCTGGGAGTTGCCGTCGCACTGGCTCCACCGGACTGCGGCAAACAACTCGCGGCGCGCTGGATCGCGACCGGGATCGTGGCCTTGGGGACTCTTTTGGATGCTCGCTGGATGGTGCGCATGTGGCGCCAGCCGTCATGAACCGCGATCGGAGAGATCATGCTGCACGATGTCGTACTTCCAGGCGCACGCCCTCCCAACCTGTACTGCGAGCTGTGCAACCACGAACTCCCGCGCGCGCCCAAGGGATGGATCCGCGCTTACACCGAACAGGAACTCCAGCGCAGGTACGAGGCCGCCGAGGCCGGCAATCGTGAACCGCTGGACGAATACCTCACCACCGGAACCGCTCACTTCAGCCCCACCTGCACTAACGCCCGCGTGCCAGCATGCCTCCTGGTTCTCTTCGCCTTCGAGCCCGTCAAGCTGAATGAATGGATGGAGAAATTGCGCAACTACCTTTGACACTCGCCAAGTTGCCCTCCCGCTGATCCACTCTTTCCCGCCCCCGGTTAGCATGGCGCCGCGCCCGCATCCGCGGCGCGCAGGACCGGGAGACGGCGGGCGATGGTGGACGGCGAGGGCTCTGGCCGCGCATCGCGTCCCCGGATATGGGCCGGCGCGATCGCCCTCGCGATGGGCTGTTACGTCGTCGGGGACACCGTCCACCGGGCCCGGACCGTTCTGGATCTCGCCGCGCGCTGGTGGCCCTGGGCGCTGCTCGCCCTCTCCCTGCTCAATCTCCTGAGGTCGGCCGTGCCCCCCGGCTCCCTCATAGCACCCTTGCTGCTGGCCGCAGTTGGCCTGACCGGGCTGGCCGTGTCCGGCGGCATCGACCGCGACACCATGATCAATCTGATCGCGCCCGGGGTTCTCGCCCTGAGCGGCGCATCATTGCTGTTCACGCTCAGGCCCTTCGGCCGCACCGACCGCTGGAGCCGGTTTCTCGCCACGGGCCGCGTCGTGGTTCCCCCGGGGTCCGGGCCCCTGCTCTCCGTGCGGGCTGTCCTCGGCGAGTTGCGCACGGACCTGACGGCGGCAGACTCCGACTCCTCGGTGGCCGTACACGTCACGGCAGTGGCAGGGCACGTACGCATTGCCGTACCGCAGAGCAGCCCCGTGCGGATCCACACCACCGGAGCCCTGCTCACGCGGGTCACAGGGCCGGGCCCGCAGACAGGTGAACACCCCGCCGGATCAGGCGGGTTCACCATCCACGTGCTGGGGGTCTGCGGAGCCGTCGCTGTGGTCCGGGCCTGACCGCAGCCCGTGCGCGTACGGCAGATCCGGCAAGCGGTACCCGGCGAACAGCCCCGACACCTGCTGGAACGTCTCGTGTTCGTCCTCCCTGGCCGGCAGCGGAAGGTGCAGCGCCTCCAGCAGATCGAAGCGGTGCAGGTCGTACACCACGTGCATCAGGCCCGAGTACGCCTGCCCCGCGATCACCGCACCCTTGTACGCGAGCGCGGACAGGACGAATGCCACGGCAGGCAGCCACAGCGACTTCGCCTCGTCCGCCAGGGCGACCACCGACACGAGGGCCGCCGCCAGGAAGCTCCAGCAGAGGTTCACTCCCGCATCCAGGGCATCGCGGGTGGACCGCAACGACGCGTCGAGCCGGTGCGAGGTCTGCATGTGAACACGCGGCCAAGAAGAGAGAGTTGTGAGGCCGTAACGCTCACCGGCGCTGAGTTCACCGGCGCGCAGCGCATTGCCGAGCGCGGTCGGCAAGAGCACATGCTCGGGCGGCGCCCCCGCCATCCGCCGCATCGCATCCGCACTCACGCGGCGAGGAACCGCACCCGGTCCGGCGGCCTCGGCCTTCATGCGCAGACCGTGCTGCTTACGGCGCTGGATCTCCTCCAGTACACCCGCCAGTCCCGCCGTGACCGGCCACCTGTCCCAGTACCCCTCCAGCACCCGTACGGCCCTCACCTGAAACGGATGCAACAGCAGTCCGAGCAGAGCCGCGCAGGCGCCGACCCCCACGACAACTCCAGCCGCTGCACCCGCACTTCGCGGCACAACCGCACCCCAGTCGCTCCGCCCGCCGAAGCTTCCGGCCCTCGCGAGCGCCCACACCCATGCAACGAAGAGCGCCCCGGGTACAAAGCTCACCGTCACCAGCCGCCGCACGAAGCCCGCCCTCCCCAGACGCCCCACCCACATCCGTCAGTATGGTCCGAGACCTCCGGAGGAGCACGGACTCGCAGGGATCGAACGCCGAGCGTCAGCTCTCGGGGAGGTCGATCGTGCGGATCCCGGTGCCCCGGTAGCGGTCCGGTGTCGGGGCCCTGACGCGCGCACGAAGGCGACCTAGACTGACATGGTCATGGAACGGGTTTAGGGGGGCGCCGAGTTGTCGACTCTGACCTCGCCCGAAGCCATCGCGGCCGGCATCGGGGCGATCGCCTCCATTGCCGCAGCGGCCCTGGTGTTCAAGCTGACCAGCAGCAGCACCCGCGACGGGCGGTCCCTCGACCAGCAGAATCTGAATCTGACCACCATGCGGTCCGCGGCCGATTCCGGCAGGTCGTTCAAGACCTTCGCGCTCTCCGAGCTGAGAGACCTCAACTACTACATCGACCTGGCGCGTTCGGGGAACCCGCTGTCCTCCAGCCGCGTGGCCCTCTCCTCGCGGGCGGAGAGCATGTACGGCACCCAGATGCGCAGCCTCCCCGGCCCGTTCCAGCACGTCCACATGGCGTACGAGAACTCGCTGGGGCACATGCGCAGGATCGACGCGATCCTGGACGACTACGCATCGTCCGGCACCCTGCCCACCGGGTCCGCACTCGCCGACTACCTCTACGCGCTGCGCTCCCAGATCGACGGCATGGAGGGGCTCATCGCCGCATCGGAGCACGAGTTCAGCACGCGGAACCAGCTGCCTCCGTCCTGGAACAACGTCAGGCGTCAGGGCGGTCTGAGTCACTGAGCGGAGCGACCGGTCGCTCGAAGAACGTCTCCAGCGAGACCGTCGCCTGTGTGCCGCTGACGCCCTCGATCGCGTACAACCTCCGCAGCACGTCCTGCAGTTGCTCCGTCGTCGCCGTGCGCACCTTCACCAGCACCGACGCACTGCCCGCGATCACATGCGCCTCCACGATCTCCTGGATCGCGGCGAACTCGGCCGCCGAATCCCCCATCCAGGACGACGACTCGACCATCACGAACGCCAGCACGCCTCGCCCCAGCGCGGTCGGGTCCACCTCCACCGTGGTGCGGCGGATGACGCCGCGTTCGCGCAGTTTCCGTACGCGCTCGTGCGCGGCGCCCGCCGAGAGGCCGACCGCCTTGCCGAGGGCGGCGTACGCCTGGGTGGCGTCCTGCTGGAGGTGCGCTACGAGCTCACGGTCAATGTCATCCATGGTTGCAACCATATCTGATTCTGCGATATTCATGTTTCAGCGAACAGAGTTCAGTTCGTTCGTCAGCTGAGTGAAGGAGATCGCCATGTCCCTGCCGCTGCCTCCCCGTCCCGCGATATACGAGATCCTGGACGACCGGTTCCGTACCGGAAAGTGCACCAACGGCGACCAGCAGCTGGAGAAGCTCTACGAGGGATGCCGCTGGGCCGAGGGGCCGGTCTACCTTCCCGCCTGGCGCCAGCTGATCTGGAGCGACATCCCCAACGACCGGATGCTCCGCTGGGACGAGCAGACCGGCGCGGTCTCCCTCTTCCGTTCGCCGGCCGGGCACAGCAACGGCAACACCCTTGATCTGCAAGGGCGGTTGATCAGCTGCGAGCAGGGAAATCGGCGCGTCACGCGCACCGAGCACGACGGGTCCGTCACCGTCCTCGCCGACCGTTTCGAGGGCAAGCGGCTCAACAGCCCGAACGACTCGACCGTGCGGTCGGACGGCTCGATCTGGTTCTCCGACCCGGACTTCGGGATCACCAGCGACTACGAGGGTCACCGCGCGGAGCCGGAGATCGGCGGCTGCAATGTGTACCGCGTCGACCCGGCGACCGGTGAGGTCCGTATCGTCGCGGACGGATTCGGCGGTCCCAACGGACTCGTCTTCTCCGCCGACGAGAGCCGGTTGTACGTCTCGGACACCCGCGCCGGCCACATCCGCGTCTTCGACGTCCGCGAGGACGGCACGACGCTCTCCGACGGCAAGGTCTTCACCGAATGCCGTCCGGAGAAGGGGCGCTTCGACAACATCCGGTTCGACGACGGCGGCCGGCTCTGGGTGGCCGCCCTCGGCGACGGCGTGCACTGCTACGACCCGGACGGGACGCTCCTCGGGCGGATCGTGATGCCGGAGACGGTCTCCAACATCGCCTTCGGCGGCCCGAAGAACAACCGGCTGTTCATCACCGCCAACACCTCGCTCTACTCGCTGGTGATGGCGGTGACGGGCGTACCGAGGATCCGCCGCTGAGCGAGCTGAGCGAGGGGCGTCACGCGCCGGCCGCCACCCCTGTGTTCTGGTTGGCGGCCAGCATCCACCGCCCGGCTTCCTCGGTCATGACGTAGAGCGGGCTGCCCTCGCCCGCGTTCTCGCCCTCGACCGGTTCGCCGTCGAGGGTCAGATAGCGCTGGCGCACCTTGACGGCGGCGACGTCGGGGCGGAGGAAGAGCACGTGCACGACCTCGTACGAGACGCTCAACTCGCGCATCGCACCCGGCAGCACCTTCCGCGTGAAGGCGGCGATCTCCTCGCGCCCGATCAGGACCTTGCCGCTCGCGGTCGTCCAGATCGCGTCGGGGCGGAAGAGCGCGATGAACTCGTCGACCAGTTCGTTGCGCTGCGTGTGCTGGACGGTGGCGACGACTTCCCTGATGGCTTCGATCTTCGCGTGGCTCATGGGAGCAGCCTCTTACCTCAATGGCACTTGAGGTCAAGGGAGGTGGCACGCCCCCTCTCTGACGCCACGACTAATGCCAGGACGTGCCGCCGTCCGCCTCCGCGGTCAGCATGATGCGCCGGAGCATGCCATTGAGCTGCGTGCGTTCGGTGGCGGAGAGGGTGCCGAGGAGGCGGTACTCCTCGTGGCCCACCACGTCCATCGCGCCGAGCCAGGTCTCGCGGCCGGAGTCGGTCAGTTCCACGTCGACCCTGCGGCGGTCCTTCGTCGAGGGCGTACGGCGGACGAAGCCGCGGCGCTCCAGGGAGTCCAGGCGGCCGGTGACCGAGGCCGGGGCGAGATCGAGGTCGGCGGCCAGGTCGGAGGGGGCCGCCTTGCCGCCGCGGCCTGCCAGCTTGTGGAGCGTGTCGAACTCCGGGCGGTCCAGGGCGAGGTCGAGCAGGGACTGCTCGCGGACGCGGCGCAGATGGACCGAGAGCTTCTTCATCCGGGTGACCGCGCCCTCGATCTCGGGGTCGAGGTCGGGGAGGACGGGCAGCCAGCGCGCCACGTGTTCGTCGGTCCAGTCCCGACCCTGGGGCTCCGCGTCCTTCTCCGCGTCCTTCTCCGTGTCCATGCCCCGATGGTAGGCGGGATTCATTCGGGAGGAGATATTTCGTTGACGAATAGTTCGGTGACGAAATACTTTAACGGCCATGCCTCCGTCTTCGCCGCACCCCTTGCGCATGCGCTCCTTCCGGCTGCTCTTCATCGGCCGGACCCTCTCCATGGCCGGGGACGCCGTCATCCCCGTCGCGCTCGGTCTCGCGATCGCGATGGCCACCCGCTCCTCCGGGGCTCTCGCCCTCGTGCTGGCGTGCGCGATGATCCCCAAGCTGCTACTCCTGCCCCTCGGCGGGGTCGTCGGCGACCGCTTCAACGCACGCACCGTCGCACTCACCACCGACCTCGTACGGTGTGCGACCCAGCTCTTCGTGGGAGCTCAACTTCTCAGCGGCGAACCCCACTTGGCCCTGCTCGCCACCGCCGAGGCCATCGGCGGTGCGGCCGGCGCCTTCGCCATGCCGACCGTCTCGCCCCTGGTCCGCGGCACCGTCGAAGGCGAGGGCCTGCTCCGCGCCAACGCCCTCATGGGCGTCGTCTCCAGCGCGACCCGCCTCGGCGGACCCGCGCTCGCCGGGCTGCTCATCGCCACCGCGGGCCCGGGCTGGGCCTTCGTACTGGACGGGATCAGTTTCGCGGTGAGCGCCGCCCTGCTGGCCGCCATCCGCGTCAAGCGCGTGCCGATCGAGCGGCGCTCCGTCCTCGCCGACCTCAAGGAGGGCTGGCACGAGGTCCGTTCCCGCGACTGGTACTGGACCAGTCTCATCGGCCACTCCTGCTGGAACGGCGCCGCCGCCGTCCTGATGACCCTGGGCCCGGGCCTCGCCCTGCATGAGCTCGGCGGCAAGTGGGTGTGGGTATGGATGCTGCAGACCGGCGCCGTCGGCCTGCTCCTCGGCTCGCTCCTGGCCGGCCGCGCCAAGCCCCGGCGCCCCATCCTGGTCGCCAATGCGGGCCTCGCGCTGTACGCCGCCCCGCTCGGACTGCTGGCCGTGTACGCCCCCGTACCGCTGATCATCGCCGCGTACGGAATCGCCCAGGCCGGACTCGGCTTCCTCAGCCCCGTCTGGGAGACCGCCGTCCAGTCGGAGATCCCGCCCCACACCCTGGCCCGCGTCACGTCCTACGACTGGCTGCTCTCGCTCGCCGCGATGCCGCTCGGCTACGCACTCGCACCACTGGCCGCCGACGCCTGGGGCCCCGAAGTGCCGCTCGCCGTCGCCGGACTGACGGTCGCGGTCGCGTGCCTGGGCACGGCGGTCGTGCCCGGGGTCCGTCAGGTCGCCCGGACCGAGCCGCTTGAACATGTTCAAAAGAAGGTCTACAGTCACTGACGACAGAGTTTTGAACACGTTCAGGGGGCTTGGGGCATGGACCTCACAGTGGTTTCATACGTCGTCTATCTCGTCATCAGCGTCGCGCTCACGGTCTGGGTCGCCCGCACGCTCAGCCGCAACGGCCGGGTCTTCCTCGCCGACGTACTGCACGGAAACGAAAAGCTCGCCGACGCCGTCAACCACCTCCTGGTGGTCGGCTTCTACCTGGTCAATCTGGGCTTCGTCGCCCTCTACCTCCAGGACGACACCACCATCACCGACGCCCGCGGCGTCTTCGAGGCCCTCTCCAAGAAGCTCGGCGTCGTCCTCCTCGTCCTCGGCGTGATGCACCTCGGCAATGTCTACGCACTCAACAAGTTCCGCCGCCGCGGAATGATGGAGCGCGAGCAGACCCCGCCGGTCGGCCCGCAGGGCTGGGTCGCACCGACCGCCGGGATGTGATCCGCGGCCATGGGCATCCCGGTCAAGGGCCTCACGGTGCTGTACGACTCCCAGTGCCCCCTGTGCGTACATCTGCGGCAGTGGCTGATCAAGCAGCACCAGCTGGTGCCGCTCGAACTGGTCCCCGCCGGATCGGAAGCGGCGCGCAGCCGCTTCCCGGGGCTCGACCACCGCGCCACCCTCGACGAGATCACGGTGATCGGGGACAAGGGCCAGATCTACCGCGGTCCCGCCGCCTGGATCGTCTGCCTGTGGGCGCTCGCCGACCACCGGGCCAAGTCGCACTGGCTGTCCACCCCGGCCGGAGCCCCCTTCGTACGGGCGGCGATGCTCTCCGCAGCCAAGTTCCGCGACGTCACAGCGCAACCCTGCGGCGAACGCTGCGAGATCCCCGGTTAGGCTCGGTTCCCGTGACAGACGCAAAGGCCCCCAAGAGCGAGCAGACCCGCACGCTCATCCTCGAGACCGCGCTCCGGCTCTTCCAGGAGCGCGGTTACGACAAGACGACCATGCGGGCCATCGCCCAGGAGGCCGGAGTCTCCACCGGCAACGCGTACTACTACTTCTCCTCCAAGGAACACCTGGTCCAGGGGTTCTACGACCGGATCGCCGCCGAGCACCAGGCGGCGGTCCGCCCCGTACTGGACAAGGAGACCGACCTCCAGGCGCGGCTGGCCGGCGTACTGAACGCCTGGCTGGAGATCGCCGCGCCGTACCACGAGTTCGCCGCGCAGTTCTTCAAGAACGCCGCCGACCCCGAGAGCCCGCTCAGCCCCTTCTCCCCGGAGTCGGAACACGCCCGCGAGGCGGCGATCGACGTCCACCGCGAGGTCCTGTCGGGCTCGAAGTCGAAGGTCGCCCCCGAACTGGTCGACATACTCCCCGAGTTGATGTGGCTCTCCCAGATGGGCCTCGTTCTCTACTGGGTCTTCGACCGCTCCGAGGGCCGCGAACGCAGCCACCGCCTCGCCGAACGCGGCGCCCGCCTCACCACCCGCGGAGTGGCACTCGCCCGCTTCCGGGTGCTGCGTCCGCTCGTTCTCGAAGTGCACGAGCTCTTCACGGACTTCCTGCCGGGGATGGCCCAGACGGTCAGCGCCCGCAAGCGGTGACTCTCCCAAGTCTCTCCAGCCTCCCTAGAGCTGACTGAGGATGGTCGGGTCCGTGATCTCCCTGTCCCTGGCGAGCATCATCGCCTTGCTGAGGATGACAGCGAGAGTGCGGTCGCCCTCGAAGGGGAGATGACCGGGGTCGACGCCGGGGCCCGCCTTCGGGACGATGCACAGGTACTGGTCGTACGGGGTCATCAGGATGTTCCCCGAGCCCAGATGGATCTTGTACGTGTGCAGATCGCCCTCGACCAGCAGGAACCGGCCCTCCAGCGTGCAGCGGTCGGCGATCGCCAGCCGGGGTATCAGCCGGGCGAGCAGTTCGCGCCGGGTCTCGGCGCTCTGGCCCAGCTCGCCGAAGCCGTAGTCCTGCCAGTACGTGCGGAATCGGCCACCGGGGCCGCCGTCCTGCCAGGTGGGGTCGGCGCCGACGCTCGCCACCCCCACGAACAGGTCGACGTCGCGCAGGATCTCGCTGAGCACCAGCGGCGGGATCTCGTCGAGCGGCGTCGCGTCGACCGGAGTCTGGTTCCAGCCCCGCCGGTACTCTCCGCTGCCCGCGTGGGCCGAGTTGGCAGGCGCGTCGGCCGGATAGAAGCGGACCTGGTCGGTCGAGAGCCAGAGATAGCTGCCGGATTCGGTGAGCGCCGGATGGCCGCCCTCCTCCTCGATCCCCTCGATCCAGAATTCAGCACGCAGACCCCAGGCCTCCAGGGCACGCGTGGCGGGCGGGAACGAGTCGTCCACGCAGAGTCGCAGCGTGTTGCGCCAACCACGCACTGCGGCAAGTGAGTTGACCTGGTGCTGGCGCAGGACGTGCGCGGCGAAGCGGTTGGAGTAGCTCTGTGTGGTGCGCTCGGCATCGGTGAGGAGATAGACCTCCCGGTGGGCCTGCTTGAACGGCTGGGTGATCCGGTGCCTCTCCAGCCACTCCCGCCAGGCGACGATCTCGGCGGGCTCATGCCCGATGGGGTGCCACAACTCGACCGTGCCGCCCGCGGTCACCGGTACGTCGTCCACCGTCCGCAGCTCGCCTTCGGCGAACCCGGCCGCGGTCCCGTCGACGCTCCACAGCAGCCGCCGGGCGAGCGTACCGACGAGCGGATGGTCCAGATAACGCTCGCGCCAGGCTTCGTACGCCCAGCTGCGGCGGGCCAGGAACTGCCGGTCCAGCCGCTC
The DNA here is from genome assembly GCF_040654175.1 of Streptomyces sp. NPDC050738. Taxonomy (NCBI): domain Bacteria; kingdom Bacillati; phylum Actinomycetota; class Actinomycetes; order Kitasatosporales; family Streptomycetaceae; genus Streptomyces; species Streptomyces sp. NPDC050738. The sequence continues at coordinate 612,158 of NZ_JBFAHN010000003.1, forward strand.
GCTCTGCGCGGAGAGCATCTTCTCGATGTCCTTGACCGCCGCCTTGAGCTCCTTCAGCTCCTCGGGATGCCCGGCGCGCACAGCGCCGGGTGCGGCCTTCACCTGCTTGCCGGCCCCATTGCGCCAGGTCACCCCGGCCTTCGTCCCGATCACCCGCAAGGTGGCGGTGCACTCCCCCAGCTGATGCACGACCGCGCCGACCTCCGTGAGCCCGTACGCGGGAACGGCCAGCTCCTCGACCTCTTCCCTGCTCAACCCGAGCGCTGCGGCCCGCGCGTCGAGCGCCGCGCCGATGTGCTTGAGCGTGCCCTTGAACGTCACCCGGGAGGCGAGCCGCGCCAGTTCGGCGAGCGCCGCTTCTCCGTCCATACGGGACAGCGCGCCCACTCCCGCGTTGGCCACCTTCGGATTGCGCGGCCCGATGCCCGGGACCTTGCGGAGGGAGGTGTCGACGAGCAGCCCCAGCACCCTGGCCGCATCCGGATGCGGCGGCAGCATGGCCAGCATCCAGACCAGCCCGCGCATGGCGTCGGTATTGCACGGGTCGTACATCTCGTTGGGCGCCATCACACGGACGCTCTCGCCGAGCGGCAGGGTGCGGGGCCGGCCCACCAGACCGAGCCATCCCACGAGAGCCGTGCGCAGTTCCTCGGCGTCCACCGCGTCGGATGCGATCAGGTCACGGGCGGTCCGCTCCCATGCGGCGCTGGGCCTGGCCGACTTGGCGGTACCCGCATGCCGCAGGACGGCGCGCCAACTCTCCCCGAGGGCGGCCACCTCCGCAAGCGCCCGATCGGACCACGCCTCGCCGGGATTGATCACGGGAGAATCCGGCAACTCATCGAGCAGCACGGCGATGCGGGGCAGAGGCATGAAAGAGACCAGCACGGAGCGACGCATCATGGCGATGACCGCCCCCGACACCTTCCGCCCCACCGCCAGTTCGGCCTCGACCAGGGTCTCCAGCTCGGTCGCCGACCAGGTGTGGTGCGTCTGTCCGTACCCCTCCAGCCGCCGAAGCCGCTCCTCGGAGAGTGGATCGCCGGGCAGCGTCGTGGCGGCGACGCCCACCAGGGTCAGCGCGTGGATCCGGGTGGGGGAATCCCGGTGGTACGGATCGCTCAGCTTCAGCAGCGCTTCGGCCAGTCGCGTCCGCGCCTCCAGGGGAAGCGCGCGCACGCAGTCGAGGACCGCAACACCGTCTCCCACCCAGGAGTTGCCGTTGCCGATCGCCGTCTCCAGCAACTCCTCGGCGAGCAGGCCCATGTTCAGCTCGGCCGCCAATGCGGCGACGCGCTGGACCCGGTCCGGGTACTGGTAGTACGTGTTCATCAGCCACCCACCAGAGGTACGAGCTTGAGGAACGTGACCTCGGTGCCGTACGGCAGATCGATCTCGGCGTCCAGGTCCTCCACCTGCCGCTCCCCCACCAGCACCAGGAATCCGTTCCGGCCGAAAGCCGTCACGGCCTGCGCGAACTGCCGCTCCGCGTCCACCCGTCGGGAATCCCCCGCCGGCCGGACCAGCCCCTGGAACACCCCCTGCGAGCGCGCGTTGTGCTCGGCGACCTCCTGGAAGATCCGGCGCCTGATCACCTCGCGCAGCGTCAGGCGCTCCTCCGCTATCTCCAGTGCCCAGGCACTCGATGCGTCCCCTGATGTCGTCTCGTCGACGAACGTCACCATTCCCATGTCACGGAGAGTAGGGCGCACCACTGACAACGCGGTCTGCCAGGGCCGTTGTCAGTGACGCCTCGTACATTTCCGTTATGACGACTGTGGGTGGGGACCTGGATGCGGCACTGGACGCGGCGTGGGCGAAGGGGCGTGTGCGCGGGACCGAGAGACCGCTGCACACGCTCATCGAATCGCTGGACGCCGGAGGGCGACGGCGGGCGGGGCTGTGGCTGCACCGGAATCTGCGGGCTCACGAGGGGGACGGCGTCACCTCCGGCGCGCTGGCGTGGCTCGCGCGGCAACGACTCGACTGGACTCCGCCCGAAGCCGCCGAGTTGCTGCGCCGGGCCGCGGATTACGACGACTCCAGCTCGCTTCCGTTCCTGTTCCGGCATTTCCTCGCCCAGGTGGAGCTGCCGCTGGCCGCCGTCGAGCAGTCCGGGGTGCCGGGGGACGCCGGACTGCTGCGGATGTTGCGGGAGGCGTCGCTGAAAGCCTGGGGGCCCGAGTCGCGGCTGTCGGTGGTACGGAGCCGCCTGGACGCCCTGCTCACCGCCGCACGCACCACCGCCCACGCCACGGCCGACGGTACGGGCCTGCCGCTCACGATCCTCGACGAACTCGACGCGTACGGGCCCGCCATGCGGTCCGCCCACCGTGACCTGCTCGCCTCCGAGGGGATCGCCGACTTCCTCGTGCACTGCGCGACACAGGACAAGGTGAGGGCCACGCAGCGGTGGCGGAAGAAGGCACGTCCGCTGCTCGCCGGCGCCGCACGCGGGACGGAAGCCCTGCGCACCCTGCTGGAAGGGGTGGCGGCACAGGAAGAGCATTCCGTCAGCGGACTGTCCGGCTTCTGGGGGACGAGCTGGTGGAGCATCACCAGTGACGCCAACGCCCAGTTGGTGCGCGGACTGTTGTGGGCAGCCGCGGACCTGAAGGGCGACTGGGTCGTGCCTCTCCTCGGTGACGTGGCTCTCAACGCCGGTACGGGGCTCGGTGGTCAGGGCGGGCAGAGTCGCAGCGGGAAGATCGCGACCACCGCCGTTGCGGTCCTCGGCACCTTCGACGGGGTGCAGGGCGAGCAGGCCGCGCAGCGGCTCGGCACGCTGAGGGACAAGCTGCGCAATCGGACCGTACTGAAGGGGATCAGCGCGTCGTTGGAGTCCGTGGCCGAGCGGAGCGGAGTCACCCCGGGCATGCTGCGCGAGCGCGCTGTGCCGGACTGCGACATCGATGCGCGCGGCGTACGGGAGGTGCCGTTCGGTGCCTACACGGGTGTGCTGTCGGTGCACGCACCGGGGATGGCGACGCTCGGCTTCCACGGGCCCGAAGGACGAGTGCTGAAGTCCGCCCCCAAGGCGGTGAAAGAGGAGCACGGGCCTCAACTCACCGCGCTGAAGCGCGAGCTGAAGCAGGTGCGGGCGCTGCTCACCGGCGAGCGCACCCGGCTGGAGGAGCAACTGACCGCGGACACCCGCTGGAGCGCCCACGACTGGCAGTCGTACTCCATGGATCATCCCGTTACCGGCACCCTGGCCCGCGGACTGATCTGGGAGGTACGGCGCACGGACGGCGGCACCTGGAGCGCCGGGCTCCCCGAACGTGCGGACGGCGGCTGGGGGCTGGTCGCGACGGACGGCGCATCCGTCCCCGTGACCGATGGAGACCGGCTGCGCCTCTGGCATCCGATGCGCGCCGACGCCGAGGACGTACGCGCCTGGCGCGAGGAGATCACCCGGCGCGAGCTGCGCCAGCCCTTCAAGCAGGCTTTCCGCGAGATCTATCCGCTCACCCCCGCCGAAGTCGGGACCCTGGAGTACTCCAACCGCTTCGCAGGCCACATCCTGCGCTACGGCCAGGCAAGGGCGCTGATGGCCGAGCGGGGCTGGAGCGGAGGCCACCTCGGGTACTACAGCGACGGCGGAAGCGCGGAGATGGTCCGCGAGCTCCCCGAACCGGGTCATCTGCCGTCCAAGGAGAGCGAGTTCTGGCGGGCGAGCTTCTTCATCGAACTGGCCGGCGGACGAGAGGACGGGCTCGCCACTCTCTGCGCCACGGACCAGGTCCGCTTCGAACGCCGCCACGGCCCCCGTGGTCCCTGGGAACCCGCCGAGCTGACCGGCGTACCCCCGCTGCTGCTCTCCGAGGCGATGCGGGATGTGGATCTCTTCGTTGGGGTCACGTCCATCGGCGCCGACCCCGAGTGGCAGGACCGGGGCACGGGGCGGGGGTACGGCCGGTACTGGGAGAGCTGGTCCTTCGGTGAGCTGACGGAGTCGGCGCGGATCCGCAAGGAGACCCTGGCACGGCTGCTCCCCCGCACGCGCATAGCCGACCGCGTCGAGCTGACCGACCGCTTTCTGCGCGTACGGGGTGAGCTGCGTACCTACCGGATCCATCTCGGATCCGGGAACATCCTGATGGAGCCGGACGACGCGTATCTGTGCATCGTGACCCATCGCGGGCCCGCCGCCGGGGACAGGCTGTTCCTGCCCTTCGAGGAGGACGGCGGACTGCTGTCGGTGATCCTCTCGAAGGCGTTCCTGCTGGCCGGCGACGACCGGATCACCGACCGCACGATCACTGCACAGCTGCGCCGCTGAGCACCATGTCGTGGACCAACGGCTGTTCCCCTACGTGGACATGGCGGGCCAGCGGTTCGTACAGGCCCGTCGTCGCGGCCAGCAGATAGGGGCCGGGTGAGGGGACGGCCAGGATGTACGAGCCGTCCGCGAGCGAGGTGACCCGGTCCAGTTGGCGGCCGCCCACCGAGAGCAGGGTGAGCACCGCATCGGCGACCGGTTCGCCCTCGGGGGTGCGTACGAAACCGTGTATGACCTGCACAGGGGTCTCCTCTGTCGGTTCGGTCGCCGGACGGTCCTCGTGCGGCTCCACCGCAAGGTGCGGCAGGCGCTTCTCCAGGCCTGCCGGGAGCCACCAGTTGGCGCGGCCCAGCAGGTGCATCGCCGCGGGCACCAGTGCCGTACGGAGGATGAAGGCGTCCAGGGCCACCGCCGCCGCCAGGCCGATTCCCGCCATCGCGCCCTCCACGTCGCCGCTCAGGACGAACGCGCTGAAGACACAGATCATGATCAGGGCCGCGCAGTTGATGACCCGGCTCGTCTCGGCGAGGCCGATGCGGACCGCTCGGGCGTTGTCGCGGGTGTGCACCCACTCCTCGTGCATCCGGCTGACCAGGAAGACCTGGTAGTCCATCGAGAGGCCGAAGAGGAGGGAGAGCATGATGACGGGGAGGAAGGCCGTGATCGGGCCCGCCTTCGCGTCGAGAAGGCTTGCTCCCCAGCCCCATTGGAAGATCGCCACCAGCACTCCGAAGGATGCCGCCGCCGCGACCAGGTTCATGATCGCCGCCATCAGCGGGACCACCAGGGAGCGGAAGGCGACGAGGAGGAGCAGGAAGCCCAGGCCGATGATCGTGGCCACGAAGTAGGGCAGGCGGGAGCCCGTCACCGCCGCGAAGTCCTTGAAGGTCGCCGTCACCCCGCCGACATTCGCGGGGATGTGCGACGCCGGAATGACCTCGTCCCTGAGGCGGTCGATGAGTTCGGCCGTCTCCTCCGACTGCGGCGACGTCGTCGGGACCACCTGGATCACCGAGATGCCGTGCGACGGCGGGGCCGCCACCACCTGGGCCACGCCCTCCGTCGCCTTGATCCGCTGGACCAGGTCGCCGGTGTCGGAACGCTGGGTGACCACCTGGAGCGGGCCGTTGAAGCCGGGGCCGAAGCCTTCGGCGAGCATGTCGTACGCCTGGCGGGTCGTCGTCGACTTGGGCTGGTTGCCCTGGTCGGACGCGCCCAGGCGCAGGGAGAAGACCGGGATCGCGAGGACGCCCATCACCACCAGGGCCACGAGGGACACCCAGCGCGGGCGCTTCTGTACGTAAGCCGACCAGCGCGCCGCCGCACCCTGCGCATCACCCGTCAGCGGGCCCTCCGCCGCCAGCTTCCTGCGCTGCCTGCGGCTCAGGACGCGCGGGCCGAGCAGGCCGAACAGGGCGGGGAGCAGGGTCGTCGCGGCGAGGACGGAGAGGACGACCGTGAGGGACGTCGCGATGACGACCCCGTTGAGGAAGGCCAGGCGCATCACCAGCATCCCGGCCAGCGCGATGCACACCGTGCCGCCCGCGAACAGCACCGCGCGGCCCGAGGTGTTCTGCGCGGTGACCGCCGACTCCTCGGGGTCGAGACCGCGCAGGATGCCCTTGCGGTGACGGGTGACGATGAACAGCGCGTAGTCGATGCCCACCCCCAGCCCGATCAACGAGCCGAGCAGCGGGGCGAATTCGGGGATGTCGGTGACGTGGCTGAGGAGCGTCGTCCCCATCGCGCCCATGCCCACGCCGAAGATCGCGATGGTGATCGGCAGCAGCATCGAGAAGAACGCGCCGAAGGCCAGGAAGAGGACGACCGCCGCCGCCAGGATCCCGACGCCCTCGGACAGGCCTTGCGGCGACTGCTGGATGCGGGTGATCGCCTGGCCGCCCAGCTCCACCTTCAGTCCGTCGCCGGCCGCGTCGTGCGCCCGGTCGACGACGTCCTGGACGAGTTCCTTGGGTACGGAGTCGGCCCGCTCGGCGAAGGTGACCTGCGCGTACGCGGTACGGCCGTCCGCGCTCGGCCGCGCCGCGCTCACCTCGCCCACGCCCGGCATGGCCGCGATGGCCTTGAGCGCGGGATCGATCCTGCTCCGTACGGCCGCGTCGGACACCTTCCCCGACGACGTACGCCACACGACGGTGTCCGTGTCGCCCGACGCCTCCGGGAAGGCCTTGTTCATCAGGGAGTACGCCCGCGTGGAGTCGGTGTCCGGCAGGCTGAAGACGTTCGAGTAATTGGTGCCGACGGCCGCGCCGCCCGCTCCCAGGCCGACCAGCGCCCCCACCCACAGCAACAGGACCACCAGCCGGTGCCGGTAGCACCACCTTGCCAATGCCGCCACGATTCATGCCCTTCTCGTCGACTTGTGTGGGTCCCCCGAGCCGCTCCCAGCATCGGGCCCGGTCCGCTCCCAGCACGGTCCGCGGCCATGACTCTCAAGGAACTCCAAGACAGCGGCCGCTGTTCAGTACAACGGCCGGACGGATACTGGGGACATGAGCCAATCTCCGGCGACCGTCCTCATCGTTGAAGACGAGCCGAGCATCGCGGACGTCCTGTCCATCGCTCTGCGCTACCACCGCTTCGAGGTGGTGACCGCGGGTTCCGTACGGGAAGCCGCCGCCCTGCTCCGCGAGCTGCGCCCCGACGCGGCACTGCTCGACGTGATGCTCCCTGACGGTGACGGGCGGCTGCTCGGACGGGAGTTGAGGGAGCTGCACCCGGAGACGGCGATCGTCTTCCTCACCGCGCGCGACGCCCCCGCCGACATCGTCGGCGGCCTCGCGCTGGGCGACGACTACATCACCAAGCCGTTCAACATCGACGAGGTGATCGCCCGCATCCGGGCGGTCCTGCGCCGCACGAAGCCCGAGGACGTCCTGCCCGCCCGCCCTCCGCTGCGCCATGGCGACCTGGAGCTGGACGAGTCGACGTACACCGTGCGCAGGGCAGGGGGCGCGGTGGACCTCACCCCGACCGAGTACGCGCTGCTGCGCTTCCTCGTGCGCAACGCGGGCACCGTCGTCACCAAGGAGCAGCTCCTGCGGCACGTCTGGCGCTACGAGCACGCCGCGGAGTCCACGGTCGTCGAGACCTACATCAGCTATCTGCGCCGCAAGCTCGACCCGCTCGGACCGCCGCTGATCACCACGCGGCGCGGCGTCGGATACGGGCTGGCCTGACGCACATGACCCGGATACGCCCGCGCCGGCACCATCTGCGCTCCCTGCGCGGCAAGTTGACCATGGCCACGGTGCTGCTGCTCGCCATAGGTATCGTCGCCGCGACCGCGATCAGCCTCATGGGCATGCGCCACTACCTCATCGACTCCACCGACTCCGGGCTGAAGAACTCCCGTACCGCAGTGCGCAACATGGGTCTCACCCTGGACCAGATCGAGACGCTGACGTCGCTCGCATCCGTACGGGACCAGCTCACCGGAGTCGGCGGCCAGGGCGGCATCCTGCCGCGCCCGGAGTCGCTTTTCGTCCCCCTGGACCAGCACGGCAAAGCCCTCGCCTTCGGCTCCATCGCCCCGACCGCACGCCAGCAGGCCCTGGCCCGCGCGGTGCACGACCCCGCGGCCGTCGCCGCGTCCGACGCGATCAGCGACATCACGCTGGACGGCGATCCCTACCGTATGACGGCCGTACGCCTGAAGGACGGCACGGTGATCGTGATGGCGGCCTCCACCAAGGCCGTGCACGACAGCATCAAGAAGGCCCTCAAGCTCGATCTGTCCGTCGGGACCGGGCTGTTGGTGATGCTCGCCTTCTTCACGATGTGGGGCGCGCGACAGCGGCTGCGGCCGCTGGAGGACATGGTCGAGACGGCGTCCGCCATCGCGGACGGCGATCTGACCAGACGCGTACCGCCGCGCGCGGGGATGGTCCTGGAGGTCGACCAGCTGCGGGTCGCGCTCAACACCATGCTCCAGCAGGTGGAGTCGGCGTACGGCACCCGGGAGCGCTCCGCCGCCCAGCTGCGCCGCTTCGTCGCGGACGCCTCGCACGAGCTGCGCACCCCGCTCTCGGCGATCCGCGGCTATCTGCAGCTGTACGACAAGGGGATGCTCCGCGAGCCCGCGGACCGGACGCGCGCCCTGCGGCGGATGAACGCCGAAGCGGACCGGATGGGGCACCTCGTCGACGAGCTCCTCACCCTGGCCCGCCTCGACCAGACGCCCGAACTACGGCTGCGCGAGGTCGACTTGAGCCTGCTGGTACGCGACGCCGCCGAGGATCTGCGGGCCCAGCAGCCGGAGCGTCCGGTGGAAGTGGCCGCGGACGGGGCGATGTTCGTGCACGCGGACGAGTCGGGGCTGCGCCAGCTGGTCGGCAATCTCCTCGCCAACATCCGGGCGCACACGCCCCCGCAGGCCGCCGTACGCGTGGAACTGGAGCGCGCCGACGGGGTCGTACGGCTGCGCATCGCCGACCGGGGGCCCGGGATGTGCTCCGAGGACGCGGACCGGATATTCGACCGGTTCTTCCGGTCGGGGGGCGGCGCGGGCAGCGGCCTCGGCATGGCGATCGTGCTGGCCGTGGCGGACGCGCACAAGGGCGGCGTGACGGTGGAGACGGCGCCGGGGGCGGGGCTCGCGGTGACCGTGAGCCTGCCGTGCCGGCGCCCCGCCGGGGCGGCGGTCGGTACCCCGTAGCCCTGCAGGCCTGGAGCCCTGCGGCCCTACAGCCAGCCCAGTTCCCAGATGCGCCACACGCCCGTGCCGTCCGAGAGGTACTGGCCGCCCGAGATGTCCTTGTTGGTCAGGACGTAGTCCGTGCGCTGCCAGAGCGGGATCACCGGCACCTGCTCGGCCACCATGTCCTGGATGTCGCGGAAGAGCTGGGTGGTGCGGCCGCGGTCGCTGAACTGCTGCGTCTCGTTGATCAGGCTGTCGATCCGCGCGTTGCTGAAGGCGTTGGCGTAGCTGTTCTCGGTGCCGACGAGCGGCTGGCTGTAGTTCTCCGCGTCCGGGTAGTCGGCGATCCAGCCGACGGCGTACGCGTCGTACTTGCCGTGCGTGTAGTTCTTCTGGAACGCCGTCCAGTCGCTCTCGCCCGCGAGCTTCACCTTGAAGACGCCGCCGTTCTCCAGCTGCTTCTTCAGGAGCGCCGCTTCCCTGTCGGTCACGCTGGTCGCGGAGTAGCCGAGGGTGATGGTCACCGGAGTGTGCACGCCGGCGTCGGCCGCGAGCTCCTTGGCCTTGGCCGGGTCGACCTTCGTGTACGTGTCGAAGAACGCGGTGCTGTGTCCGGCGTAGCCCTGCGGGATCAGCGAGTAGAGCGGCTCGACCGTGCCTTCGTAGACCTCGGAGGCCAGGCGGGAGCGGTCGATCAGATTGGCCGCGGCCTGTCGCAGCGCGACCTGGTTCATGGGCGAGGACTTGCGCACGTTGAAGATGAGGTTGCGGGTCTCGTTGCCCGCGACCTCGTTGACATGCGCCGAGGTGTCGCCGGGAGTGAGCGCGGAGAGGACCTTGGGCGGCAGCTCCCGGTGGGTCGCGTCCACCTTCTTCTGCTCCCAGGCCTTGTCGAGCGCCTCGGGCTGCTTGAAGTACTCGACCTCGATCGGCACGCCGGTCCTGGTGATGGCGCCCTTGTACTTCGTGTTGGGCTCCAGCGTCGCGCTGACCCCCTTCTTGTACGCCTTGAGGACGTACGGACCCGAGCCGGCCACCGTGGTGCCCTCGAGGCCCTTGTCCGCGGGGTACACGGTGTGGTCGACGATCGCGCCCGCTCCGGTGGCGATCTTCGAGGCGAAGGTCGCGTCACGGGTCTTCAGGTGGAAGGTGACCTTGTCGCCGACCGCGTCGATCTTCGCGATCGTGGTGAGCAGCGGGCCGGGCCCGCTGTCGTTGTCGATGTTCCGCACCCGGTCCAGCGAGAACTTGACGTCCTCCGCCGTGAGCCGGTTCCCGTTGGAGAAGTGGAGGTCGTCGCGCATCGTGCAGCTGAAGGTGCGCAGCGAGGCGTCGGTGAAGCCGCATTCCTTGGCCGCGTCCGGCTCCGGCGTCGCCGATCCCCGGGGGAAGGTCATCAGCGACTGGTAGAGGGCGCTGTAGAGCGCCCAGGAGCCTGCGTCGTAGGCGAGCGCGGGATCGAGGGAGGAGACGTCGTCCGTCGTCCCCAACCTGATCTGCGTCTTTTTCACGCCACTGTCGGGCAGCAGCTGCCAGGCACCCACGCCGGCTATCGCCAAGACGACACACATCACCAGAATCCGAAGACGGATCGACCGCATTGTCGCGCTCTCCTCAGCAACCCCACCCGCATATTGGCGCTCACCCAATCACAAGGGTTTCACCACCGGAAGAGGCTTTTGCCCGGCGACGCCAAGTCGTTAGCTGACGGACGCCGAGGAGCTCTCCGCGGCCTGTTCGCTCCGCAGGGCCCGCACTCCACGGAACCCGATCACGCCAACCGCCGTCCCCAGGAGAAAGGACGTAATGGCGAGCAGCAGATGGACCCAGAAGTACGCGGTCGGGTCACCCGCGTCGTCGAAGGCGAGACCGCTGCCGTCCTTCACCAGATTCTTGACGAAAGTGATCCAGATGAACCAGGACCACACCCCGAAGGCGAGCAGGAACCAGGAGACGGGGCGACTGAGCTTCATACGTCCAGTATTGCCCCCGTACTCCGGGCGGCCGCGCCGGGGTGGGCCGGGGGTGGGCCCTGTCCGGCGGTTCACCACCGCGGTGTGGGCGGACGGCGTACGGCCCTGTACGTTCTCGTCCGTGTCTGCCGTGAAAAAGACCGCCCTGACGGTCCTCGCCGCCGCGTTGCTGCCCGCCCTGTCCGCCGCGCCCGCCGTCGCGGCCGGTGAGGCGGACGACCCGAAACCACCTGCCCGGATGTCCAGGGTCGGCGGCGACACGCTCGGTCTGGCGGGTACGCAGGTGAAGCTGGGCGCCGGTGCCCCCGTCGTCCCGAAGGACGTGTCCGGGCGGTCGTGGATCGTCGCGGACGCCGAGACGGGCGCCGTCCTCGCCTCGCACAACGCGCACTGGCGGCTGGCCCCGGCCTCGACGCTGAAGATGCTCTTCGCGGACACCGTCCTGCCGAAGTTCCCCAAGACGCAGACCCACAAGGTGCTCCCCTCCGACCTGGCCGGCATGGGTGACGGCTCCAGCCTCGTCGGCATCAAGGAGGACCTCACCTACACCGTCCACGACCTGTGGCGCGGGGTCTTCCTGCGCTCGGGCAACGACGCGGTGCATGTCCTCTCCGCCATGAACGGCGGCGTCCCCAAGACGGTGACCGACATGCAGCGGCACGCCGAGGAGCTGCAGGCCCTGGACACCCATGTGGTGTCGCCGGACGGTTACGACGCCCCGGGTCAGGTCTCCAGTGCGTACGACCTCACGCTCTTCGCCCGCAACGGCATGCAGAAGGCGGACTTCCGCGAGTACTGCTCCACGGCGGACGCCCAGTTCCCCGGCGTCCAGAAGAAGGGCAAGAAGCGCGAGACCTTCGGCATCCAGAACACCAACCGTCTGCTGACCGGCGCCAACGGCGTCACCCAGTACCCGGGCATCGCGGGCGTCAAGAACGGCAACACGACGCATGCCGGCGCGACCTTCACGGGTGTTGCCGAGCGCAACGGCCACGTCCTGCTGGTCACCGTCATGAACCCGGGCTCGACCGAGAGCCAGGCGGTCTACAAGGAGGCCGCCAGGCTGCTCGACTGGGGCTTCGCCTCGGTCGGGAAGGTCACTCCCGTAGGTGAACTCGTCGCTCCCAAGTCGGCGAAGCTCGGCGGCTCGGACAAGCCGGCCACGCAGCAGGACGGCAAGGGCAAGAAGGGCCCGGCGACGGCAGCGGCCGTCACGGCCAAGGACGGTTCCAGCGGGGTCGGCATCGCACTCGCCGTCGCGGGCGGGCTGCTGATCGTGCTGGCGGCCGGGGTGTTCCTGGTCAACCGGAAGTGGCCGCTGCCTGATCTGGTACGTCGCCTTCCGCGTCGCTGATCTCCTGCCGCTCGTCGCCGTCGTGCCGCGTCGCCGTCCAGGCGGCGCAGTACAGCATCAGTTTCACGCTGAAGTTGATCCACAGCAGGAGCGCGATGGGGACGCCGAAGGCGCCGTACATGCTCTTGGCCGCGACCCCCTTCATATAGCTGCTGAGCAGGAGTTTCAGCAGCTCGAAGCCGACCGCGCCGATCACCGCGGCGGTCAGCAGACGGCGGCGCGGCGGGTGCACCCCGGGCAGCAGGGTCAGTACGTACAGCAGGACCAGGAAGTCGGCGCAGGCCGCGACCGCGAGGGCGGCGATCTGCAGCACCACGCTGCCCCAGCCGTTCTTTTCGAGCCCCGTCGCGTCCGCGGTCCAGCCGATCGCGGTGGAGCCGATCGCGGATGCGGCGAACGAGGCGAGGACCGCGCCGCCGAGGCCGAGCAGCACACCGCCGTCCTTGAGTTTGCGCAGGAACGGATTGCCTTCCTCGTCCTCCAGCTCCCATACGGCGCGCAGACATTCCCTTATCGAGCCGACCCAGCCGATTCCGGTGAAGAGCAGCAGCGCTCCGGCGACAAGTCCGATGGCGCCCGCATTGGACACCAGCGCTTCCAGATCCAACTGGTCCGAAATTCCCGGGACTTGTTCGGCGAGCTTGTTCTCCATGGAATGCAGCCGCTCATCGGAGAGCAGCGCCGCACCGATTGCGGCAGCAACCGTGATCAGCGGAAAGAGCGCGAGAAAGGAGATGAAAGTGATCGCCGCGGCCAGCCGCGACCAGTGGACCCGCTGGAGCGTTTCGAAACTGCGCCAGGCGTGCGTGCACATCAGCCGGGTCAGCGGCGGCCCGATGACGGGGAGTTTTTTCAGCCAGTCCATGAGGTCCGCGTACCCTCCGCCGCTCGGAATACCAGAGTGCGCGTTCCCCAGAAGCGCAGGCAGGTGGCGAGTGCCATGCCGATGACGGCGCCGGAGAGCGTGTCGGCGCGCGGGGAGGTGAGGCCGAGGCCGTAGTGGGAGACGGCGAGGCAGAGGAGCTGGAGGAGTGCGCCGGCGATGTTCACGCCGAAGAAGACGGCGTACTCGCGCAGGCCCACCTTGCGGCCCCGGTACGTACCGAAGGCGTTGCCGAGGTAGGCGACCGTACAACCGGCGAGGAAGGAGACGGACTTGGCGGTGATCGGGTCCCATCCCGGCGAGGTGCGCAGCCAGACGAAGAGACCGAGATCGGCTGCGTACGCGCAGATCCCGGCCAGCGCGAAGCCCGCGACCTCCTTGGTGCTGATGCTCACAGGTCGGCCACGGCGAGGGCGTACAGGGCGATCCAGACGAGGCCGATGACGGCGAGCGCGCGGTCGTGCAGGACGACGTCCTCGGGGGCTCCTGCGGTGCCCCGGTCGGCGAAGACCGCGTAGCGCAGGATCGCGAGGATGAAGGCGGCCATGGAGAGCTGGCGCCAGGGCAGCAGGCTGCCGTTGGAGGTTCCGCCGCTCTCCATCGCCCACAGGCAGTACGCGAGGACGGCGACGCCCGCGGCCAACTGCCAGACGAAGCGCAGATATCCGGGGGTGTACGCGGAGAGCAGGGCCCGCGTCGCCCCGCCCTTGCCCTCCATCTGGACGGCTTCGGAGTAGCGCTTGGCGGCGACCATGAAGAGCGCGCCGAAGCCCGCGGTGATCAGGAACCAGCGGGAGAGCGGGATGCCGAGGGCGACTCCGCCGATCATCGCGCGCATGAGGAAGCCGGTGGTGACGACGGTGAGGTCGACGACCAGGACGTGCTTGAGCCATACGCAGTAGGCGAGTTGCATGGCGATGTAGCCGGAGAGGATCGCCGCCGTGAGCTCGTTGCACCAGGCGACGGCGGCCGCCGTGGTGAGGACGGCGAGGACGGCCCCGGCGGCGTAGGCGACCAGCACGGGGACCTGGCCTGCGGCGACCGGGCGGCGGCACTTGGTGGGGTGGGCGCGGTCGGCGTCGGCGTCGCGGGCGTCGTTGATGAGATAGACGGCGGATGCGGCTGCCGTGAACAGCACGAAGACCACGAGGAGTTGGCGCACGGTGCCGCGGGTGAGCAGCTCACCGGCGGCCGCGGGCGCGGCGACGACCAGGACGTTCTTGATCCACTGGCGGGGGCGCGCGGTCTTCAGCAGACCGAGCGGCAGGCCGAGCACGGAGGGGCGGAACTGGGGCCCGGGGGACGGGAGTTGGGGCTTGTCGAGGAGTGCGGCACCGGGTTCAGACATGGGCCGCACCCCCCTTCTTCATCCACTGGGCGCCGATCCCCGCGGTCAGCCCGCCGAGCAGCGCTCCTGCGGCCACGTCCGAGGGGTAGTGGACGCCGACGACCAGCCGGGAGACGCACATCATGGCGGCGAGCGGTGGCGCCAGATGGCGGCCCGCGGGGCGCAGCGCACCGAAGGCGACGGCGGCGGCTGCGGCGGAGGTGGCGTGGGAGGAGGGGAAGGAGTGGCGGCCCGCGGTCTTCACCAGGGGCTGTCGGGCGGGGAGTTGGGGGCGCGGGCGCCGTACGAGCCGCTTGATCCCCATGCTCGCGAGGTGCGCGGCGCCGATCAACGCGGTGCCCCGCAGCCAGGCCCCGCGCCGTTCGTGGTCGAGAGTCGCGCCGGTCAGTCCGGCGGCCAGCCACACGGCGCCGTGCTCGCCGCTCCAGGAGAGCGCTCGGGCCGCGGCCGCGATGCGCGGGTCGCCGCCGCAGTCACGCATCGCCGTCAGGAGTCTGTGGTCGGCGTCGATGGTGCTGTCAATGCCGAGGGAACGCACTGCTGTCACCCCTTCTCCGTACAGGGAGTCCGGCCAGTTGGCCGCACGCCGGAGTGACTCTTCTAGGACAAACCCCAACAATCACGACTATGCGGTGTGACACCCTCTTAATCACCCGTTTCGGTGCGTGCGGTAGCGATACGGTCGCCTGTATGCCTGCCGATTCCACGCGAACCCTCACTTCCCAGACACCTTTGCCCTCGGTGACGTCCGTGACCGGTTGGGGCCGCACCGCCCCGACGACGTCGCTGCTGGTCCGCCCGCGTACGTACGAAGAGGCGGCGACCGCAGTGCGCGAATGCGGCGAGCGCGGCGGCATCGCCCGCGGCCTGGGCCGCGCGTACGGCGACGCCGCGCAGAACGCCGGCGGCGCGGTGCTCGACATGACGGGCCTGGACCGGATCCGCAGCATCGATGCGGACGCGGGGGTGGTCGTGTGCGATGCGGGGGTGAGCCTGCACCGGCTGATGGAGGTGCTGCTGCCGCTGGGATGGTTCGTGCCGGTGACGCCGGGGACGCGCTATGTGACGGTCGGCGGGGCGATCGGCGCGGACATTCACGGCAAGAACCACCATGTCTCGGGGTCGTTCTCGCGGCATGTGCACTCGATGGACGTCCTGCTGGCGGACGGATCGGTGCGCACCGCGCTCCCGGACTCGGACCTCTTCGAGGCGACGGCGGGAGGGATGGGGCTGACGGGCGTGATCCTGTCGGCGACGATCCAACTCCACCCGGTGGAAACGTCGTTGATGAGCGTGGACACCGAACGGGCCACGGATCTCGACGACTTGATGTCCCGCCTGACGGCGACGGACGACCAGTACCGCTACTCGGTCGCCTGGATCGACCTGCTGGCACGGGGCGCGGCGATGGGCCGCTCGGTCCTGACGCGCGGCGACCACGCCCCGCTGGACGCGCTGCCGGTACGGGCACGGCGCACGCCGCTGGCCTTCCGTCCGGGTCAACTCCCCTCGGCGCCCTCCTTCTTCCCCGAGGGTCTGCTGGGCCGCAAGTCGGTCTCCGTCTTCAACGAGCTCTGGTACCGCAAGGCGCCGCGCAAACGCACGGGCGAGCTCCAGAAGATCTCCACCTTCTTCCACCCCCTGGACGGCGTCCCGCACTGGAACCGGATCTACGGCCGCAGCGGCTTCGTCCAGTACCAGTTCGTGGTCGGCTACGGCCAGGAGGAGACCCTGCGCCGCATCGTCCAGCGGATCTCCCGCCGGGGCTGCCCGTCCTTCCTCGCGGTCCTCAAGCGCTTCGGCGAGGGCGACCCGGGCTGGCTGTCCTTCCCGATGCCCGGCTGGACGCTGGCCCTGGACATCCCCGCGAACCTCTCCGGCCTGGGCGCCTTCCTCGACGAACTGGACGAGGAGGTGGCGGGGGCGGGCGGCCGCATCTATCTGGCGAAGGACTCACGCCTGCGCCCGGAGAGGCTCGCCGAGATGTACCCGCACCTGCCCCGATTCCGCTCGCTGCGGGCGGAATTGGACCCCACCGGGGTCTTCACCTCGGACCTCTCACGCCGCCTCTCCCTCTAGTTCAGCCAGCATTGGAGCCCACCCCATGAAGGACGCCTTCGGCACCCCCCAGTCCCTGCTCGTCCTCGGCGGCACATCCGAGATCGCCCTGGCCACCGCACGCCGCCTGGTGGCCCGCCGCACCCGTACGGTCTGGCTCGCGGGCCGCCCCTCCCCCGCACTCGACGAGGCGGCGGTCCAGCTGCGCTCGCTGGGTGCGGAGGTCCGCACGGTCGCCTTCGACGCGCTCGACTCGGCGTCGCACGAGGAGGCGCTGGGGAAGGTGTTCGCGGAGGGCGACATCGACATGGTGCTGCTGGCCTTCGGCATCCTCGGCGACCAGTCCCGTGACGAGAGCGAGCCCCTGTCGGCGGTCCGGGTCGCCCAGACGAACTACACGGGCGCGGTCTCGGCGGGCCTGATCTGCGCCAAGGCCCTCCAGGGCCAGGGCCACGGCTCGCTGGTGGTGCTGTCGTCCGTGGCGGGCGAGCGGGCGCGCAGGGCGAACTTCATCTACGGCTCCAGCAAGGCGGGCCTCGACGCCTTCGCACAGGGTCTGGGCGATGCGATGCACGGCACGGGCGTGCACGTGATGGTGGTCCGCCCCGGCTTCGTACGGTCGAAAATGACGGAGGGGCTGGAAGAGGCGCCGCTCGCGACGACCCCGGAGGCGGTGGCGACGGCGATCGAGGCGGGGCTGCGGCGGCGCTCGGAGACGGTGTGGGTGCCGGGGACGCTGCGGGTGGTCATGTCGGCGCTGCGGCACGTGCCGCGGCCGCTGTTCCGCAAGCTGCCGGTCTGAGGCTGCTGGCTGCTTGCCTGCCGGCTGCTCTGCTACGGAAGCGACGGCTCCGCCGGGACCCCGTGCGATGCGTTCTGCGGGGGGATGACGCCGCCGCCGAAGACGAACTCGCGGAGCTTGCGCCAGACGCCGTCGGCGCCCTGTTCGTACAGGGCGAAGGCCGCGCAGGTCCAGGCCGCCTCGAAGTCGGCGAGGGCTGCGTACGCCCGGTCCATCAGCTCGTCGGAGATGGCGTGCGCGACCGTGACGTGTGGGTGGTACGGGAAGTGCAGGTCCCGGGTGAGGGGGCCCGCCGGGTCGCGGACCTGCTGCTGCAGCCAGGCGCAGGCCGAGCCGCCCTCGACCACCTGGACGAAGACGACCGGGGACAGGGGGCGGAAGGTCCCCGTCCCGTAGAGCCGCATCGGGAAGGAGCGGCCCGCCGCCGCGACCTCCGCGAGGTGCAGCTCGATCGCGGGGAGGGCGGCGGCGTCGACCTCGGTCGGCGGCAGCAGGGTGACGTGCGTGGGGATGCCGTGGGCGGCAGGGTCGCCGAAGCCGGCGCGACGGCCCTGGAGCAGGCTGCCGTACGGCTCCGGGACCGCGATCGAAACGCCGAGCGTTACGGTCCCCACGTCGTTCTCCTCCGCTGTCGGGTTCATGCCTTCTGCGTGCAGTGTGGCGCGCAGGCGGGCCTTGTGGCCAGAGTCCTTGGTCAGGCCCTTGGTCCTGTCCTCGGCGTCAGTGCTTGGCGGGGAGGAAACCCACTCGCTCGTACGCCTGGGCGAGTGTCTCCGCCGCCACGGCGCGGGCCTTCTCGGCACCCTTCGCCAGGATTGAGTCCAGCGTCTCGGGGTCGTCCAGATATTCCTGGGTGCGGGTGCGGAAGGGGGTGGCGAAGTCGGTGACGGCTTCGGCCACGTCGCCCTTCAATGCACCGTACATCTTCCCCTCGTAACCGGTCACCAGGTCGGGGACCGAGGTGCCGGTGAGGGTGGAGAGGATGGTGAGGAGGTTGGAGACGCCCGGCTTGTTCTCGGCGTCGAAGGTGATCACGGTGTCGGTGTCGGTGACCGCGCTCTTGACCTTCTTGGCGGAGACCTTGGGCTCGTCGAGAAGGCTGATGACGCCCTTGGGGTTGGCCGCCGACTTGCTCATCTTGGCGGTCGGGACCTGCAGGTCGTAGATCTTCGCCGTCTCTTTGAGGATGTACGGGGAGGGCAGCACGAAGGTCTCGCCGAAGCGGCCGTTGAAGCGCGTCGCGAGGTCGCGGGTCAGCTCGACGTGCTGGCGCTGGTCCTCGCCGACCGGGACCTGGTCGGCCTGGTAGAGCAGGATGTCGGCGACCTGGAGGATCGGGTACGTGAAGAGGCCGACGCTGGCGTTGCCCGTGCCCTGCTTGGCGGACTTGTCCTTGAACTGCGTCATGCGCGAGGCCTCGCCGAAGCCGGTGAGGCAGTTCATGACCCAGGCGAGCTGGGCGTGCTCGGGGACGTGGCTCTGGACGAAGAGCGTGCAGCGCTCGGGGTCGAGGCCGGCGGCGAGCAGCTGGGCCGCGGCGAGGCGCGTATTGGCGCGCAGCTCGGCCGGGTCCTGCGGCACGGTGATCGCGTGCAGGTCGACGACCATGTAGAAGGCGTCGTGGGACTCCTGCAGGGCGACCCACTGGCGGACGGCGCCGAGGTAGTTGCCGAGGTGGAACGAGCCTGCGGTGGGCTGGATTCCGGAGAGCACACGGGGGCGCTCGGAGTGCACGCTGGGACGATCAGAGGCCATGCACACCATTCTCTCAGGTGTGGAACCGATCCCCGTCGGCCGGTGTATGAAAGATGTGAGGACGCGGGAGGGGGGCCTGATCGGCGCTGTCGACGAGGCTGCGGTGATCGCGCGCGTACGGGCCGGGGAGGCGGAGGCGTACGCAGAGCTGGTGCGCGCCCACACAGGCATGGCGATACGGGCTGCGGTGGCCTTCGGGGCGGGGTCGGACGCCGAGGACGTGGTGCAGTGCGCCTTCTTCAAGGCGTACCAGTCCCTGGGGAGCTTTCGGGACGGGGCCGCCTTCCGGCCGTGGCTGCTGCGGATCGTCGTCAATGAGACGAGGAACACACTGCGCTCGGCGGTGCGCCTGCGGTCGGCGACGGGGCGCGAGGCGGCGCTGCTGGAGGCGGAGCCGCTGATACCGGACGCGGCGGATCCGGCGGTGGCGGCGCTGGAGGGCGAGCGCAGGGCACTGCTGCGGGACGCGCTGGGGAAGCTGAGCGAGGAGCACCGGCTCGTCGTCACGTACCGCTATCTGCTGGACATGGACGAGGCGGAGACCGCCGAGGCGCTGGGGTGGCCCAGGGGGACCGTGAAATCCCGGCTGAACAGGGGGCTGAAGAAGCTGGGGCGGCTGATGCCGTCCCCGGACGGGCGGGGAGGAGGTGATGACGCATGAGCGAGAAGGGGATGCCTGAGCTGCCTGAGCTCCCCGAGGAGCTGCGGGATCTGGGGCGGCGGATGTCCGTGCCCGAGGTCGACGAGGAGTCGATGGCCGAGCGGGTGCTGGCGCGGCTCATCGCGGAGTCCGTGCCGGTCCCGGTCCGGGAGGCGGAGACCGGGACCGGGCCCCCGGGCCGGTTCGCGCGGGCGCGGGGCTGGGCGCGGCGGCGCTGGCGGATGCTGATCGCTGCGCTGTCCGGGCTGCTGGTGGTGCTGGTGCTCACGCCTCCGGTGCGGGCGGCGGTGGTGGACTGGTTCGACTTCGACTTCGGCGGGGTCGAGGTGCGGTACTCCCCGGCGCCGACGCCGTCCGCGTCCCCTGCGCCTGCCCCTGCGCCCTCCTCCGCTCCTGTCACTCCGTGGTGCGGGCCTGGGGTGAGCGCGGTGGAGGCGGCGCGGCTGGCCGGGTTCCGGCCGCTGATACCGGCGGAGCTGGGTGCTCCGGACGTGGTCTCGGTGGCGGCGGCCCCGGCGGGGCGGTCGGTGGTGAGCCTGTGCTGGCGCGGGGCGGACGGGCGGACGGTCCGGCTGGACGAGTTCCCTGCGCAGCTGGATCTCGGCTTCTCCAAACAGACCTCGCAGATGCCCGAGTGGCTGCCGCTGGCCGACGGCACCAACGGACTGTGGTTCGCCCAGCCGCATGTGCTGCGCTTCCGGCTGCAGGACGCGCAGGGCGGCGGATGGACCCCCGCCGCACGCGCGACGGGTCCGACGCTGTTGTGGGTGCGCGGCACGACGATGACGCTGCGGCTGGAGGGGGTCGGCTCCTGGACGCGCGCTGTGGCCATCGCCAACTCGGCCCGCTGAAAGGGGAACCCGAAGGGCTCGGGCGGTGTACCAGAAGTGACTCGGTTCGGAAGGGCCGTACCGGAGTCGGCTGGGGGACGTATGCAGCGGCATCGAAAGGTACTTCGACAGGCACGACGCCTTCTTGCACTGGCTGTTGTGCTCGCAATGAGTTGGGCCTTCGCACCGGGTGCTTCGGCCGGGGGGCCGACGAGCGTCCTGATCGTCTCGCCCGAGAGCGCGAGGACCACGTCGTTCTACTACACGGACAAGGACTACGAAACGCTCACGGAGCTGCTGGCCGCACCCGGCAGTGGCGGACAGTCGACGAGGCCCCCGTCTCTGGGAGAGGCGATGGCGGCCCGCCAGATCAATGTGACGTGGATGATCCACGACATCTCGCCCTGGCGGCTCGACCAGGTGTATGCCCGCCCGGAGAGCGGCACGGTCTGGATACGCAGCTCCACCGACGCCCCCGACTTCGCCAGCGGCACCTGGCATCGGGCGGCACAAGCGCATGAGTTGAAGGCGCTGTTGAAGAAGCTGGGGATGATGGAACCGCCGTCCGACCGGGGCGCAGGACCGGTGCCACCGCCCGATCAGACGAGCGGAGCAACCACCGTCGTCCCTACCGAGCCGGAGCAGCAGCCCACGCCGGCGGCTGCCGCAGCCGGATCCGCGTCAGGGACCGGCTCCGTCTCCCGCGCCGGCGACAGCACGGACTGGTGGTGGGCGATACCGGGCCTGGTGGTCGGTGCGGGGCTGGCGTTGGGGCTTCGGCCCATGAGTGTCCGACTGCTCTCGCGGCCTCGTGGCGGGCCCCGCCAGGAGCTGAGGGACGTATGAGGGCTGCGCTGTTGACCGCCTTGGTGTGTACGGCAGTTGTGGCTCTCGCGCCGGGGGCGGTGGCCGAGGAGCGGGCTCCGGATCTGGCGCTGGTCATCCCCATGGGCGGCGGGGCGCCGGCGTCGCTGTCCGAGAGGGACGCCGACTTCGCCGTACTGAAGGCCCTGATGCAACCGCGGTTCGCTCGTACGGAGCGCACTCCGGAAGGTCTCTCGCCCACCGTGCGGGCGACGGTGATCTGGGGCCTGACAGGGGTAGGCGGCTGGCCGCAGACCGACCGGGCACCGGGCGGGGACATCGCATTCGAGGGGCAGGATCAGGTGATGGCCGCAGAGGACTCCTCGTCCACCACGGTCTGGGTGCGCTCGGATCCCTCGGTCGATGTGAACGACGACGACATCCGCTGGCACCGGGTTCCGGTCGGAGTGCTCGACCTGCTGGCCCGGCACCATCTGCTCGGACCGGACCGGCCGCCCGCCCGGTCGGAGAAGGGCGGGGCGGACGGCTGGTGGTGGCTGATACCCGGACTCGCCGCCGGATACGGCGCGGCCGTGCTCGTACGCCGGCAGCGGGCTCGACCAGAGGAACCGCAACATCAGTTGATCGACCTGGACGCCTAGGCCCAGTCCGGCTAGTCGGTGGGCAGGCCGGGGGCCGGGAAGGCGGCCATCAGTTCCGCCACCTCCGCGCGGACCTTGGCCAGCTGGTCCTCGTCGCCGGTGCGGGCCGCGGTGACACCACGGTCGATCCAGTCGGCGACGGCGGCCATGTGCTGGGTGCCGAGACCGCGAGAGGTGAGGGAGGGAGTGCCGATACGGACACCGGAGGGGTCGAAGGGCTTCCTCGGGTCATAGGGGACGGTGTTGTAGTTGACGACGATTCCGGCTCGGTCGAGGGCCTTGGCCGCCACCTTGCCGGGGACGTCCTTGGGGGTGAGGTCCATCAGGATCAGGTGGTTGTCGGTGCCGCCTGAGACCAGATCGAAGCCGCGGGCGAGCAACTCCTCGGCGAGGGCCCGGGCATTGGCGACGACCGCGTGGGCGTAGTCACGGAAGGAGGGCTGGGCCGCCTCGTGCAGGGAGACGGCGATGGCGGCGGTGGTCTGGTTGTGCGGGCCGCCCTGGAGGCCGGGGAAGACCGCCTTGTCGATGGCCTTGGCGTGCTCCTCGCGGGAGAGCAGCATCGCGCCGCGCGGGCCGCGCAGGGTCTTGTGGGTGGTCGTGGAGATGACGTCCGCGTGCGGTACGGGAGACGGGTGGGCGCCGCCCACGATGAGGCCCGCGATATGGGCGACGTCCGCGACCAGTACGGCGCCGGATTCGCGGGCGATCTCGGCGAAGGCCGCGAAGTCGATGGTGCGAGGGAGGGCGGTGCCGCCGCAGAAGATGAGCTTGGGGCGTTCCTTGAGGGCGAGTTCGCGCACCTCGTCGAAATCGATCAGGCCCGTGTCGGCGCGGACGCCGTACTGGACGCCGCGGAACCACCGGCCGGTGGCCGAGACACCCCAGCCGTGGGTGAGGTGACCGCCCATCGGAAGCGCCATGCCCATCACCGTGTCGCCGGGCTCGGCGAAGGCGAGGTAGACGGCGAGGTTCGCCGGGGAGCCGGAGTAGGGCTGGACGTTGGCGTGCTCGACGCCGAACAGGGCCTTGGCGCGGGCGATGGCCAGGGATTCGACCTGGTCGATGTGCTGCTGGCCCTCGTAGTAGCGGCGGCCCGGGTAGCCCTCGCTGTACTTGTTCTGCAGGACCGTGCCGGATGCTTCGAGGACGGCCTGCGAGACGTAGTTCTCGCTGGGGATCAGGCGGAGAGTCTCCGACTGGAGTTTCTCCTCGGCGCCGATCAGGGCGGCCAGTTCGGGGTCCGAGGAGGAGAGGGCGGGGTGGCTGGGCTTGTTCGCGGAGCGGGGAAGGCTCATGGCGTCCTCCGGGTCGGTGTCAGGTCACGTTCCCGGGGTGCCCAGGCGGGCGGCACCTCGTGCGTCAAGCCGCGCGCGGCTCCCTCGGGGTCGATTCCCCGCTCGCCAGTCGCCGTGCGTGCCGTACAGACTAGCGGGCGCGCCGTACGGGCGGGTTTCCCCGTCCGGCATGCGAGCGACGATAGACAGGGGGCGCCATCCCTGCCCCAGGCCGTATCGAGCCGTACGAAACGGAGACCCCGTGTCGAACACCGCAGCCGCCATCGCCACCGCGGACACCCACAGCGCGCACAACTACCATCCGCTGCCCGTCGTCGTCGCCTCGGCGGACGGCGCCTGGATGACCGATGTCGAGGGGCGCCGCTACCTCGACATGCTCGCCGGCTACTCGGCGCTCAACTTCGGCCATGGCA
This sequence comes from Streptomyces sp. NPDC050738, assembly GCF_040654175.1. Lineage (NCBI taxonomy): Bacteria > Bacillati > Actinomycetota > Actinomycetes > Kitasatosporales > Streptomycetaceae > Streptomyces > Streptomyces sp. NPDC050738. The sequence goes on from NZ_JBFAHN010000003.1 coordinate 635,941, forward strand.
ACCGCCGTCTGATCGACGCCGCGAAGGCGCAGCTGGAGAGAGTGACGCTGACCTCCCGGGCGTTCCACCACGACCGGTTCGCCGACTTCTGTACGCAGCTCGCCGAGTTGTGCGGCATGGAGATGGTGCTGCCGATGAACACCGGGGCGGAGGCGGTCGAGACCGCCGTGAAGACCGCCCGGAAGTGGGGCTACAAGGTCAAGGGGGTTCCCGACGGACAGGCGAAGATCGTCGTCGCCGCCGACAACTTCCACGGCCGTACGACCACGATCGTCAGCTTCTCGACCGACCAGGAGGCGCGGGCGGACTTCGGTCCGTACACCCCGGGCTTCGAGATCGTCCCGTACGGGGACGTCGACGCGCTGGACCGGGCCGTCGACGAGAACACCGTCGCCGTCCTGATCGAGCCGATCCAGGGCGAGGCGGGGGTGCTGGTGCCGCCGGCGGGCTATCTGCCGTTCGTACGGGAGCTGACGCGCGTGCGGAACGTGCTGTTCATCGCGGACGAGATCCAGTCCGGGCTCGGGCGGACCGGAAAGACCTTCGCGTGCGAGCACGAGGGCGTCGTGCCCGACATGTACGTCCTGGGGAAGGCGCTGGGCGGCGGGGTCGTGCCGGTGTCGGCGGTCGTGTCGTCGGCCGAGGTGCTCGGGGTGTTCAGGCCCGGTGAGCACGGGTCCACGTTCGGCGGGAACCCCCTCGCCTGCGCGGTGGCGCTGGAGGTCATCGCGATGCTGCGCTCCGGCGAATTCCAACAGCGGGCCACGGAGTTGGGGGACCACCTCCACCACGAGCTCGGCCTGCTGGTGGGCGACGGCACGGTCGAGGCGGTCCGTGGGCGCGGGCTGTGGGCCGGCGTGGACATCGCGCCCGCCCTGGGCACCGGGCGGCAGATCTCCGAGCGGCTGATGGAGCGCGGAGTCCTGGTGAAGGACACCCACGGGTCGACGATCCGGATCGCGCCCCCGCTGGTGATCAGCAAGGAGGACCTGGACTGGGGTCTCGACCAGCTGCGGGACGTGCTCGCCGGCTAGCGCCGAGCAGTCGAGTCAGAGGATGACGTGCGGCAGGAAGCGGGCGTACTCGTCGGTGACCGGGCCCGCCGACTCGCGGATCCCGAGGCCTGCCGCCTCGTCCTCGACGACCCATGCACCGAGCACCACACGATTGCCGTCGAAGTCCGGCAGCAGCGCCAACTCCTGGTAGCAGCAGGGTTCGTCGGTGCGCAGGACGGGGGGCGCGGAGCCCGGCTCGTGCAGGGTCACGCCCGCGCCCTCGCGGCCGAGCAGCGGCTTCGCCACGTACCCCTTCGTGGTGGCCAGTTCGCGCGGGCCGTCCAGGTAGGCGGCGAGCAGGTTCGGGTGGCCCGGGTAGAGCTCCCAGAGGATCGCCAGGAGCGCCTTGTTGGAGAGAAGCATCTTCCAGAGCGGTTCGATCCAGCAGGTGGAGCCGGTGGAGCCGCCATTGTCGAGAGTGCGCAGGACGTGCGGGCCGAAGGCGTCGGTGGTCAGCCACTCCCAGGGGTAGAGCTTGAAGCAGCTGCGGATGAAGCGGAGCTTCTCGTCGACGAAGCGGCCGGTCAGACCGTCCCACCCGATGCGCTCCACCGACAGCATCTCGGTGTCGAGGCCCGCCTGTTCGGCGGTTTCGCGGAGGTACGCGACCGTCATCAGATCCTCGCCGAGCTCGTCGGCGTCCGAGTGCGCGAAGTGCACAGGGCCCGGCGGCAGGAGGTGCGCCTGCTTCTTCCAGGCGGCGACGAGCCGCTCGTGCAGGGAGTTCCACTGGTCGGCGCCGGGGAAGCGCTCCTCCATCCAGAACCACTGCGGGCTGGCCGCCTCCACCAGTGAGGTGGGGGTGTCGGCGTTGTACTCCAGCATCTTGGCCGGGCCCGTGCCGTCGTAGCGCAGGTCGAACCGGCCGTAGAGGGAGGGCTGTTCGGCCCTGCGGCGCCAGGACTCGGATATGAGGTGGATCAGCCGAGGGTCGGTGATGCCCAGGTCGGCGAAGCGGTTCTGCTCGACGATGTGCGCGGCCGCGGCCAGGCACATGGCGTGCAGCTCCTCCACGACATCCTCGAGCGCCTCGACCTCGGGCAGCGAGAACGCGTAGTACGCGCTCTCGTCCCAGTACGGGCGCAGCGAATCGTCCGGGTAGCGCGTGAGCGGGTAGATGACTCCCTGCTCCTCGACGGTCTGCTGCCAGCCGGGGCGCGGGTCGATGACGTGCCGTTTCATCGTCAGCCGCCGCTGGAGCCGTGGCCGCCGCCGAAGCCGCCGCGGGAGACCGACGCCTTGTCGTAGCTGCCGCCGGAGACCTTGCCGTTCTTGCTCTTGCCGCCGTAGTAGTACGTGCCGTGGCCGGTGCTGTCCTTGCACTCGTAGTCCGGCAGCTTCTCCTGCGTCACCCGGTCCACGCACCGCCGGTCCGGCTCGTCCGACCCACAGGCGGTGAGCGTCGCCGCGAGCACGCCGACCCCACCGAGCACCACGACACTCGACCTCATCCTGCGCATGCGCTGCTCCCCCGTCGTCCGTCACACAACCCGATTGCGACCCCCCACCCTAGGCCCCGTTCTCCGGCTGTTCCCAGCGGCCCAACTAGAGTCCCGTTCTGTGCTCCTTGGGATGATCTGTGCTCTCGCCTCGTCGGTCTGCTTCGGTACGGCCTCCGTGTTCCAGGCCGCCGCCGCGCGCGCGGCCGAGCCCGGCAGCGGCTCCGGAGTGGACGCCGCACTGCTGCTGCGAGCACTGCGCCAGTGGCGCTACATCCTCGGCCTCGGCCTCGACGCCGTCGGTTTCGTCCTGCAGATCGTCGCCCTGCGCACCCTGCCCATCTACGCGGTCGGGGCCGCCCTGGCCGCCAGTCTCGCCGTGACCGCGGTCGTCGCGGCCCGCGTCCTCGACGTCCGCCTCGACCGCACCGAATGGGCCGCGGTGGGGGTCGTCGTCGCGGGTCTCGCCATGCTGGGCCTGTCCTCCGGCGAGGAGGGCCACACGGCGGGCTCGACCGCCCTGCGCTGGTCGATGCTGGGCGTCGCGCTCGCCATCCTGCTCCTCGGTACGGTCGCCGGACGCCTCCCGGGCCGCTCCCGGGCGCTGGCGCTCGGGCTCGGCGCGGGTGTGGGCTTCGGGGTCGTCGAGGTCGCCGTACGGCTCATCGACTCGGTCACGGACTTCACCAACCCCGCGCTGTACGCCCTGCTGATTGGCGGCGGTTCGGCCTTCCTTCTCCTCACGTCGGCGCTGCAGCGGGGCTCGGTGACGACGGCCACCGCGGGCATGGTCATCGGCGAGACGATCGGCCCCGCGCTGGTCGGAGTGGTCTGGCTCGGCGACCGTACGAGGGAGGGCCTGGGCTGGCTGGCCGTACTGGGCTTCGCGGTGGCAGTGGCAGGGGCACTGGCCCTGGCCCGCTTCGGCGAGGCGCCGGACCCAGGCCGGCACCAGCCGGAACCAAGCCCCTCCGGCGACTGAGCAGCAGGGCTCCCCGGCGACTACGGCAACACCCGGCACAACGCCTCCAGCGCCCCCGCCCACGCACTCTCCGACGGCGTCCCGTACCCGACGACCAGCGCATCACCCCCCGGCCCCACACCCTCGTGCCGGAAACGCGAAAGCCCCTCCAGGGCGAGCCCCTGCCAGGCCGCCGCCTGCACCACCGACCGCTCCGTCCCCTCCGGGAGCTCCAGCACCGCGTGCAGCCCCGCCGCGATCCCGGTCACCCGCACCGACGGCGCCCGCTCGCCGAGCGCGGCCACCAGCTCGTCGCGCCTGCGCCGGTAGCGCTGCCGCATCCCGCGCACATGCCGGTCGTACGCTCCCGAGGAGATGAACTCGGCCAGCGTCAGCTGGTCCAGCGCGCTCGTCGACCAGTCTGAGTAACCCTTCGCCGCCGCGACCTCACCCACCAGCGCCTCGGGCAGCACCATCCATCCCAGCCGCAGCCCCGGGGCAAGGGATTTGCTCGCCGTGCCGAAGTAGACGACGTGCTCCGGGTCGAGCCCCTGAAGGGCGCCCACCGGCTGCCGGTCGTAGCGGAACTCGCCGTCGTAGTCGTCCTCCAGGATCACCCCGCCCGTGGCACGCGCCCAGTCGACGGCGGCCGCGCGCCGGGCCGGATGGAGCGGGACCCCCATCGGGAACTGGTGCGCGGGCGTCAGCAGCACCGCACCCTCCCGGTCCAGCGCCCTGGTGTCCGTACCGAGCCGCCGCCCGAAGGGCAGTGCGGGCAGCCGGAGTCCGGCCTCCGCCAGGAGGTTCCAGTGCAGATCGAGGCCGTACGACTCGACCGCCACCTCCCGCACCCGCCTCGCCCGCAGCACCGTCCCCATCAGCCTCAGCCCGTGCACGAAGCCCGAGCAGACGATGATCCGGGACGGGTCGGCATGCACACCGCGCGCCCGCGCCAGGTAGTCGGCCAGGACGGTCCGAAGTTCGATGCGGCCGCGCGTATCGCCGTATCCGAAGGCGTCGTTCGGGGCGTCGGTCAGTGCACGCCTGGCCGCCTTGAGCCACTGGGTGCGCGGGAAGGAGGACACATCGGGAGCGCCGGGCTTGAGGCTGTACGCGGACGTCCGCCGGACCTGCGGCTGCGTCACGGGCCGCTTCGCCGCGCGCGGCGAGGACCGCGCGGCCACCCGCGTCCCCGACCCCTGGCGCGCGGTCAGCCACCCCTCCGCGACCAGTTCGGCGTAGGCGTCGGCGACCGTATTGCGGGCGATCCCCAGGTCGGCGGCGAGCGACCGCGACGAGGGCAGCCGCACCCCGGGCGCGAGCCGCCCACCGCGCACCGCATCGCGCAGCGCCTCCGTCAGTCCGGCGCGCAGCCCGCCTCCCCGCAGCTCCACATGGAGGTCGGCACCGAAAGTGGCCCAGGAATCTGTCACAGAAATGGACCATACTCCTGCGCCACTCTCCCCGTAATGTCGCCTTTATGAACACGAGCGAGCACAGCCACCGCGCCCCAGAGCACACCCCCCGCCTCCAGTGGGCCGAGCACGCCCCCGAGGTCTACAAGGCCATGATCAAGCTGGAGGTCGCCGCCAAGCACGGCGTCGACCCGGTCCTCTTCGAGCTCGTCAAGATCCGCGCCTCGCAGATCAACCACTGCGCGTTCTGCCTCGACATGCACACCAAGGACGCCATCGCCGCGGGCGAGACCGTGGAGCGGATCGTGCAGCTCAGCGCCTGGGAGGAGTCCCAGCACTTCTACACGGAGAAGGAGCTGGCGGCGATCGAGCTGACCGAGGCGGTCACCGTACTGACCGACGGATTCGTCCCCGACGAGGTCTACGCCAAGGCCGCGAAGCAGTTCACCGAGCCCGAGCTGGCCCACCTCATCGCCGCGATCGTCGCGATCAACGCCTGGAACCGCTTCGGCGTCTCCACCCGCATGGTCCCCGGGCACTACACCCCGGGCCAGTTCAAGTGACCGAAGGGACCGGACCTCGTGGCTGGCAGATCCCCCGCGAGGTCGCGAAGGCACTGTCCGCGCTGAGTTCGGCGGCCAAGCAGCACCTCGATCCGGTCCTCGCCGAGCTCGTCATGATCCGCGCCTCGCAGCTCAACCACTGCGCGTTCTGCCTGGACATGCACATCGAACTCGCCCTGAAGAAGGGCGAGTCGCAGGACCGGATCGATCTCCTCGCGGCCTGGGAGGAGGCGGGAAGCCGCTTCACCTCCCAGGAACGTGCCGCCCTCGCGCTCACCGAGGCGGTCACGGTACTCACCGAAGGGTTCGTCCCCGACGCGGCGTACGCGAAGGCCGCCCAGGAGTTCACCGAGACCGAACTGGCCCATCTCATCGCCGCCATCACGGTCATCAACAGCTGGAACCGGCTGATGGTGACCCGGCGCACCGCCCCGGGAGAGACCGCATGGCACAGCTGACCGCCGCCTTCCGCGCTCTGCACCACGACCGCGCCCCCGGAGACGCGCTCGTCATCCCGGGCCCCTGGGACGCCGCGAGTGCCCGCACGTTCGCGGACGCCGGCTTCCCCGCTCTCGCCACGCCGAGCGCGGGGGTCGCGGCCTCGCTGGGGTACGAGGACGGCGAGACGCCCGCAGCGGAGATGTTCGCGGCGGTCGCCCGCATCGTCCGCTCCGTCGACATCCCCGTCTCGGCGGACATCGAGGGGGGTTACGGACTGCCGCCCAAGGAGCTCGTCGCCCGCCTCCTGGAGACCGGAGCGGTCGGCTGCAATCTGGAGGACTCGGCCGGGGACGGCACCCTCAAGGACCCGGCGGAGCACGCCGACTGGCTGGCCGAGGTCATCGCCGAAGCCGGTGAGGCGCTCTTCGTCAACGCCCGCGTGGACACGTACATCCGTGGCATCGACGACACCGCCCAGGCGGTGGCCCGCGCACAGCGCTACCTCGCGGCCGGCGCCGACTGCGTCTACCCGATCGGAGCCCCGCCGGACCAACTCCCGCTCCTGGCAGCCGAGATCGACGCCCCGATCAACGCCGGCGCCCCGCCCAACGGCCCCTCGCTCGCCGAGCTCGGCCGGCTGGGCGCCACCCGCATCACCTTCGGCCCGGGCCTGCAGCGCAAGGCGACGGCGGCGGTACGGGAGATCGCGGAGGCGCTCTCCAGCGGAACGTACTGAAACGCATGCAGGCCCCGCCCTATCCGGGCGGGGCCTGCATGCGTTCAGAACAAGAGGTCTCAGATCAGGCCGAGCTCGCGCACCGCGGCAGATCCTCAACGCTCCCCTCGCACCGCTCGGCCCCTGGGGCCTCACGGGCATCGGCGAGCTGCGCCGGACTCCGTCCGACGGACCGGCCGACGCCGGATCAGATCAGGCCGAGCTCGCGCACCGCGTCGCGCTCCTCGACCAGCTCCTGCACCGACGCGTCGATCCGCGCGCGGGAGAAGTCGTTGATCTCCAGGCCCTGGACGATCTCGAACTTTCCGTCCTTCGTGGTGACCGGGAAGGAGGAGATGATGCCCTCGGGGACGCCGTAGGAGCCGTCCGAGACGATGCCCATCGAGGTCCAGTCGCCGTCCGCGGTGCCGTTGACCCAGGTGTGCACGTGGTCGATGGCGGCGTTGGCGGCCGAGGCGGCCGAGGACGCGCCACGGGCCTCGATGATCGCGGCGCCGCGCTTGGCGACGGTCGGGATGAAGGTGTCGGCCAGCCACTGCTCGTCGTTGACGACCTCGGCGGCGTTCTTGCCGGCGACCTCGGCGTGGAAGATGTCCGGGTACTGCGTCGCCGAGTGGTTGCCCCAGATGGTGAGGCGCTTGATCTCGGAGACCGGCACGCCGGTCTTCTGCGAGAGCTGCGAGATCGCGCGGTTGTGGTCCAGGCGGGTCATCGCGGTGAAGCGCTCGGCCGGTACGTCCGGGGCCGACGCCTGCGCGATGAGCGCGTTGGTGTTGGCCGGGTTGCCGACGACGAGGACCTTGATGTCGTCCGCGGCGTTGTCGTTGATGGCCTTGCCCTGCGGACCGAAGATGGAGCCGTTGGCGGCGAGCAGGTCGCCGCGCTCCATGCCCTTGGTACGCGGGCGGGCGCCGACGAGGAGGGCGACGTTGGCGCCGGCGAAGCCGACGTTCGGGTCGTCGGTGATCTCGATGCCCTGGAGCAGCGGGAAGGCGCAGTCGTCGAGCTCCATGGCGGTGCCCTCGGCGGCCTTCAGGCCCTGGGGGATCTCGAGGAGTCGCAGCTTGACCGGCACATCCGAGCCGAGCAGGTGACCGGATGCGATGCGGAAGAGCAGCGCGTAGCCGATCTGGCCGGCCGCGCCGGTCACAGTGACGTTGACGGGAGTGCGGGTCATGGCGATCTCCGTAAGACAGCTGGCGTTGGGGTCCCGGCCCCTGGTACGGGAAGCCTGATCCTTGAATCTTGATGTGAAGAGACTTCCAGCGATCAGGCTATCGGACCCTGCGGACGCTCAAGCCCCGACCCCATGTGGCACGGGGCACACACCCGGCGGAATGGACCGCAAAAGACGGAGGCCGCCCGCGCCAAGGGGGGGTGAGGCGCGGACGGCCACCGTCGGGTGCGAGCACCCGTGGGGGGATAGAAGTCAGCTGCCCCGTCCTGCGCCGACCATTCCCCCGGATCCACCACTAATTGTTCGTGCAGCCCTGCGCACCGGTCCTGAGCGTCGCGCAAGCCTTCACCTGAGCCGGGTCGGTCACCGCGATCATCGGTGTGTACGCATCGGGATCGGCGGCCACCGTCCCCTTCTGCGTGGCCGCTCCGGCCGCGCTGACCTGCACGATGTCTCCCGTGGCCGCCTGGTTGATGCGCGCCCACGCCGCCCCGCACGTCTTGCTGTACCGGACCTCGACGAGCGTGCCGCCGACGGTGACGTTCGCCAGCGACTTGGCCAGTTCGCCTCCGCAGCCCATCGCTTCGGGGTCCTTTCCGGTGCAGTCCTTGCCGCTGCACTTCACCCCGGCGGGCAGGTTGGGGTGCGTCGAGACGGTCGGACTCGGCGAGGTCTTCTTGCCACCGGAGTCGTCGCCCTTGCCGCCCAGGTCGGTCAGGAGCACGGCGGCCGCTATCACCAGGAGCGCACCCACCACGCCGGCCAGGAACATCGTCAGCTTCTTGCGCCCTGGCCGTCCGGGGCCCTCGGGGTTCCGGTCTGTGGGGTTCCGGTCGGAGGGCGACGGTGGCCGGTTGCGGGGCTGCTGCGGTGGTGGCGGCTGGTGCGTCATGCCGCCGGGCGGCGGCCCGAACTGCCCGCTCTGGACCGGCACCACCGGGGCGTCGGCGATCGGTGCGGGCGCCGCCTCGGGCACGGCGCTCTGAGCGCGCGCGCTGCCGTTCTTCGTGCGCGCCGGAGCCACCGGCGCGGAACCGAACTCCCCCAGGGCGGCGCGCGCCTGGGAGATCCGTATGGCTTCCATGGTCATGTCGTGCCGCGCCTCGGAACGGCTCCACGCCCGCTCCGCAAGCTCCCACATGGTGGTCAGATGAACCGGGTTGGTCCCGGTCACCTCGGCCAGTGCGACGATCGCGCCCTTCGGCGCGAGCAGCCGCCCGTTCAGATAGCGCTCCCACGACGTCTTGCTGTAGCCGGTCCGGTCGGCCACCGCAGCGATGCTCAGCCCGCTCCGGTCGACGAGCCTGCGCAGCTGGCTGGCAAACTCCCGTACCTGCGGGTCGAGTTCCTCCGGCAGAGCCTTCCAACGAGGCATTGCTTCCCCCTTGTCCCCCCGTGTGTGCGTATGTACGTGTCCGACTGATGCGCCCCCGGCGCAACCCTCGTTCTGGCTACCCCAAGGGATGCACAAAGCCAGGATGTCAGTTCCCCGGGCGGGAGCGCACGGGGGCATTCAGGTCGGCAGGACTCATATCGCACGCCCCTCTTCGCTCCGGCCGCCCCTGCCTCCCCGTACGACGGAGGCCCGCACTCCACAAGAAGGAGTACGGGCCATCCGCCCACCGCGGTACCGGAGTTCTAGGTGCGCACCGTGAAGTGGACGATGTCGTTCAGGAACGGGATCGTCAGCCACGGCTTCGGCTGCGCCATCAGCGCGAGCAGCACGATGGCCAGCCCGAGGATCGCGTACGTGACCATGTCCGTGAACCGGGAGCGGACCGCGAGCATGCCCACCGACGGCAGGCACCAGCGCATCACGGCACCCGTGAGCATCGCGACGCCGATCAGCAGCAGCCCGACGCGGGTGACGTCGAACGCGACGAGCAGCAGCCCGAGCCCGGTCATGGAGAGCACGGTCAGCAGCGGCCACTGACGGGCGGGCGCCGGAGCGTCCGCACCGGCCGCGCGGCCGCCGCCCTGCGGGCGCGCGGTGTCGGTCGTCACGGCGGGGAAGCGGCGCGAGGCGCGCACGGGCTCGCCATCGGGGCCGGGGGCGCTGACGGCTTCCCGGGTCGCGACGATCTCGTCGTCCTCGGTACGAAGGAGGCCGTCGTCGTCCACCAGGGTCTCCGCCGGCTCCGCGCCTTCGGAGGCCTCTGCTGCCTCGGTCGCCTCGGCCGTCCGTACGGCCTCCGGCTTCCCGTCGTCCTCAGCCGTCATGGCGCTCGGCCGCCTCGACGACATTGACCAGCAGCTGTGCGCGCGTCATCGGGCCGACGCCGCCCGGGTTCGGGGAGATCCAGCCGGCCACGTCGGCGACGCCCGGGTGGACGTCCCCGACGATCTTGCCGTTCTCGTCGCGGCTGACGCCGACGTCGAGCACGGCCGCGCCCGGCTTGATGTCCTCGGGCTTCACCAGGTGCGGGACGCCGGCCGCGGCGACGACGATGTCCGCCTGCTTGAGCAGCGAGGCGAGGTCGCGGGTGCCGGTGTGGCAGAGCGTCACGGTGGCGTTCTCGGACTTGCGCGTGAGCAGCAGCCCGATCGAGCGGCCGACGGTGATCCCGCGGCCGACCACGACCACATGCGCGCCGTTGATCTCGACGCCGTGGTGGCGGAGCAGCTGGATGATGCCGTACGGAGTGCAGGGCAGTGGCCCGTCGACGCCGAGCACCAGCTTGCCGAGGCTCATCGGGTGCAGGCCGTCGGCGTCCTTGGCCGGGTCCATCAGTTCGAGGACGCGGTTGGTGTCGATGCCCTTGGGCAGCGGGAGCTGAACGATGTAGCCGGTGCATTCCGGGTTCTCGTTCAGCTCGGTGACGACCGCCTCGATCTCCTCCTGCGTCGCGGTGTCGGGGAGCTCGCGCTGGATCGAGCCGATGCCGACCTCCGCGCAGTCCCGGTGCTTGCCGTTGACGTACCAGCGGCTGCCCGGGTCGTCACCGACCAACAGCGTGCCGAGACCAGGGGTGATGCCCTGCTCCTTGAGGGCCGCCACGCGGACGGTGAGATCGGACTTGATCGCGGCTGCCGTGGCCTTGCCGTCGAGAATCTGGGCTGTCATGCGCGCCATTCTTCCAGGGCCCGGCGCGATCACCCAAGTTGCACTTGCACAACTCATAGGGCATTCGACTGGACAAACTTATGGCTCGTTTAGAACGATGATCGGCGCAGTGTGTCGCGGGCAGTACCGGGGGGCGAAACCGCTCAGTTCCATGCATTTCCTCCGCTCGGACCGCGTCGTCCCCATGAACTACGGAGGAAAGTCAGCCATGAGCTTCGGCGACCCGAACAACCCTTACGGCCAGCAGCCGCAGCAGCCGGGCCAGCAGCCCGGCTACGGCTACCCGCAGCAGGACGCGGCGCAGGCCGGTTACGGCTACCCGCAGCAGCAGCCCGGTTACGGCTACCCGCAGGGTCAGCCGGGCTACGGCTACCAGGGCGTTCCGCAGTTCGCGGGCTGGTGGAGCCGCTTCGGCGCGGTGCTGATCGACGGCCTGATCATCGCCGTCCCGTACGCCGCCCTCATCGGCATCGGCGCCGCCATGGGCGGCGGTGCGGGCTCCGCCCTCGCCGTGCTCGGCATGCTCGTCGGCTTCGGTCTCGGCCTCTTCAAGATCTACAAGGAGGGCACCGAAGGCGCGTGGATCGGCAAGAAGGCCCTCGGCATCCGCGTGCTGCGCGAGGCCGACGGCCAGCCGCTCGGCTTCGGCATGGCCTTCGTCCGCAACCTCGCCCACTTCGTGGACAGCATCGCCTGCTACCTCGGCTGGCTGTGGCCGGCGTGGGACGCCAAGAAGCAGACGTTCGCCGACAAGATCATGGGGTCCCTGGTCGTCAAGTCCCAGTGACCTGAGCACCCGTACGCGAAAAGGCCGTAACCCCCGCCCGGCGGGCGGGGATTACGGCCTTTTCGTGGTCCCGGTCAGTGGAAGAAGTGCCGCGTCCCGGTGAAGTACATCGTCACGCCCGCCTTCTTCGCGGCCTCGACGACCAGCTCGTCACGGACCGAACCGCCCGGCTGCACCACGGCCTTGACCCCGGCGTTCGCCAGGATCTCGAAGCCGTCGGGGAACGGGAAGAAAGCGTCCGACGAGGCGTACGAGCCACGCGCCCGCTCCTCGCCCGCCCGCTCCACCGCCAGCTTCGCGGAGTCGACGCGGTTGACCTGCCCCATGCCGACGCCGACCGAGGCGCGATCCTTGGAGAGGAGGATCGCGTTGGACTTGACCGCGCGGCAGGCCTTCCAGGAGAACGCCAGCTCGGCGAGCTCCTCGGCGGACAGCGCCTCGCCGGACGCGAGCGTCCAGTTGGCCGGGTCGTCGCCGTCCGCCTGGAGGCGGTCGGTGACCTGGAGGAGGGCGCCGCCGTCGATCTGCTTGACCTCTACGGCGCTGGACGGCGCCTCGGGGGCGCGCAGCACACGGATGTTCTTCTTGCGGGCCAGGACCTCGACCGCGCCGTCTTCGTACGCCGGAGCCACGATGACCTCGGTGAAGATCTCGGCGACCTGTTCGGCGAGGGCCACCGTGACCGGGCGGTTGACGGCGATCACGCCGCCGAACGCGGAGAGCGGGTCGCAGGCGTGCGCCTTGCGGTGCGCCTCGGCGACGTCGTCGGCGATGGCGATCCCGCACGGGTTGGCGTGCTTGATGATCGCGACGCAGGGCTCGGCGTGGTCGTACGCGGCCCGGCGCGCGGCGTCGGTGTCCGTGAAGTTGTTGTACGACATCTCCTTGCCGTGCAGCTGCTCGGCCTGGGCGAGACCGCCCGTCCCGGAGACGTACAGCGCGGCGCCCTGGTGCGGGTTCTCGCCGTACCGCAGCACGTTGGAGCGCTCGTACGTGGAGCCGATGAACTCCGGGAAGCCGCTGTCGTCGGCGGGCGCATAGCCGTCCACGAACCAGTTGGCGACCGCGACGTCGTACGCCGCCGTGTGCTGGAAGGCCTCCGCCGCGAGCCGCTTGCGCGCGGTCAGGTCGAAGCCTCCGGCCTGCACGGCGGACAGCACGTCCGCGTACCGCGCCGGGCTGGTGACGACCGCGACCGACGGGTGGTTCTTGGCGGCGGCGCGGACCATCGAGGGGCCGCCGATGTCGATCTGCTCGACGCACTCGTCGTCGCTCGCGCCCGAGGCGACGGTCTGCGTGAACGGGTAGAGGTTGACCACGACCAGCTCGAAGGGCTCGACGCCCAGCTCGGCCAGCTGCCGCTGGTGGTCCTCCAGGCGCAGGTCGGCGAGGATGCCCGCGTGGACCTTGGGGTGCAGCGTCTTGACGCGTCCGTCCAGGCACTCGGGGAAGCCGGTCAGCTCCTCGACCTTGGTGACGGGCACACCCGCGGCGGCGATCTTCGCAGCGGTCGAACCGGTCGAGACGAGCGTGACACCGGCCGCGTGCAGCCCCTGGGCAAGCTCCTCGAGCCCCGTCTTGTCGTAGACACTGATCAGCGCGCGACGGATGGGCTTATTCACCGACATGAACCTTTCGTCCCTCAATGCGGTAGCCGTTACGGGCCAGACGCCCCACGACCTCGACGAGCAGCGAACGCTCGACTTCCTTGATGCGCTCATGGAGAGCGGCACCTTCGTCTTCGTAGTCCTCAGACCGGACAGCGACCACGCCCTGCGCGATGATCGGGCCGGTGTCGACGCCGTCGTCGACGAAGTGGACGGTGCAGCCGGTGACCTTCGCGCCGTACGCGAGTGCGTCGCGCACGCCGTGGGCCCCGGGGAAACTGGGCAGCAGGGCGGGGTGGGTGTTGATGAACCGGCCCCCGAACCGGGCGAGGAATTCCTTCCCCACGATCTTCATGAAGCCGGCCGAGACGACCAGATCGGGCTCGTACGCGGCCGTGGCCTCGGCCAGCGCCAGGTCCCAGTCCGTCCGCTCCTGGTGGTCCTTCACCTTGCAGACGAAGACGGGCAGCCCGGCGGCGCGTGCGCGCTCCAGACCGGCGATGTTCTCGCGGTCCGCTCCGACGGCGACGACCTCGGCTCCGTACCCCTCGGGATCGGCGGCGATCGCGTCGAGCAGGGCCTGCAGATTGGTTCCTGACCCGGACACCAGGACGACAAGACGGGCAGCGGCCACGACGGGGCCCTTTCTGGAATGCGGCTTTGTACGGTCCTACGAACGCATCGCACGCCCCGATACGGGGAACCCTACGAACGCGCCGACCGTCGGCAACGATACCGGCACACCGGACGGCCCCCACGGGACGGGGGCCCGGCCGGAAGGTAGCGTCTGGGGCAGGCACCGTCTCCCGGACGGGAACCGACTGAGGGGAACACGTTCACCAGATGCAGGACCGACGCCACAGCGTGACCGAACGCCTCCGCCTGCTGCTGCCGCGGGAGCGCCGCTCACCGTCCTCATCTGCCCCTTCGCCGGACGGCTCCGACGACAAGAACCCCTTCGCGCCGCCGCCCGAGAACCAGCCGGAAGAACCTTGGCGCCCACGCCGCCCCGAGGGCGGCGACGACGGCGAAAACGGTCCTGAAGACGCCCCTCCGCCGTCCCCCTGGGGCGGCCGGTGGAGCAACCAGCAGCCGGGCCGCCAGGACGGCGGCTTCGGCGGCGGCCCCCGCCCCCAGCGCCCCGACCAGGGCGGTTCCGGTGGTCCTGGCGGCCCCGGCGGTCCGCTGCCCGGCCTCCGCTGGGACCCGACCGACCCGGCACAGCGGCGTGCACGTTATGCGCTGCTCGCCGGGATGTGGGCCTTCTTCTGCGCTTTCCAGATCTGGCAGCTCGGACTGCTGCTCGGCGCGCTGGCCCTGTACTGGGGCATCAGTTCGCTGCGCGCGAAGCCGAAGCCGAAGCTGCGCGAGGACGGTACGCCCCTGCCGGCGCCCGCACCCGGCACACCCGCTGCGGCGTCGAGCAAGCCGCAGACCACGGCGGCGGTGACCGGCCTGGTGACGGCGGGACTCGCACTGGCGATCATCGCCGCGACCTTCACCGTGCAGATCGTCTACCGCGACTACTACACCTGCGTCGACGACGCCCTCACGCAGTCGGGCAAGATCGCCTGCAACAGCGAGCTGCCCAAGTCCCTGGTGGACTTCTTCGGCACCCAGTCCTAGGGGGTGTCCAGCTCGGGATCCGTACGGGAATCCGAGCCCTCGGCCGCGTCCGCAACCGGGATCTCGGCGGGCGGGTTCGCTGACGGGTCCTGAGCCCGCACGGCGTCAGCGGTCGGAGCCTGGTCCGGAATCCCGTCCTTCGCCGGGTCCGGAGCGGGGACCGAATCCGGAGTGGGGGCCGGGTCCGCGGCCAGGTCCGCGGGCGACTCCAGGTCCGCGCCGGCATCAGCCACCGGTTCATGCGGCGCGTGCGGCGGGAACAGTGCCATCAGGCCCCCCGACGCCTCCTTGAGCGCCGCCCACCTGCGCTCACGCTCCTCGCCCTCGCCCTCGCCCTCGCCCTCGCCCACGGCTGCGTCGTCCTCCAGCCCCCGCCGGAAGCGCCACCACCGCGTCCCCAGCGCCAGCGGCACCCCCACGCCCGCCGTCCACACCAGCGCCGCCGCACCCGTGCGCCACCACACCGGGCCGAACTCCGCCAGGCTCCCCGTCCCGAGCGGCCCGCCCGCCAGCGCTGCGAGCAGCGCCGTGCCCAGCGCGCATCCGGCGGCCGCCAGCGCGGCCACGGACGCCGTTTCGCGCAGGCCCCGGTCGTGTTCCGTACGTACGGACAGCCGGCCCACCAGCACCCCGGCCGCCACCGGAACGAGCGCCACCGCCCAGCCGAGCCAGGACCCGCGCCCCTCCGCCGGGACCGCGGCGAGCAACGGGAAGTGCGGCAGCGTGGGATTCGCGGTCACCGCCAGGGGGGACACCGTCGCCCCTGCCCCGAGCGCGAAGCCGGGGCCCAGTGCGTAGGACGCCGCCCACACCGCCGCGTTCGGTACGAGAGCCAGCGCCAGCAGCAGCACCGCGAACCGGCCCGACCACACCCCTGTGAGCTGCGGAAACGCGCGCTGCGCGGCCCCCGCGTGCCAGACCAGCGCGCCCCCGACGAGGAGTGCGCCCCCGCCCACGAGAACGGCGATCCCGGCGGCCGCCGCCCGCACCGCGTCCCAGACGTCGTCGGGAACCCACTCGGGCAGCGGCCCCTGCGGCCGCCCGGCCGCCGTCCACACCCCGAGCCCGACCGTCCCCGCGACGACCACCGAGAGATGGAGCGCGGCGCTGAGCGGCCCCGCGGCCAGCGGCCCCCCGAGGTCGTACAGCGCGACCACGCCCGCGACCAGCAGATATCCACCGGCCACCGCCCAGAAGGCACCCCGCACGGACGCCACGGGGCGGCCGTCCTCCTGATCGAGGCAGTCGCGCGCGGCCCGGTACAGCAGCCAGATCGGTCCCACCGACAGCAGCATCGGTACGACACCGACCGGCGCCGGCACCCCGGAGAGGGTGTCGGGCCTGGTCAGCTCGGTGCCGTGGGCCAGCAGCCAGAGGCCTGCGGCGACGTGCAGGGCCCCGTCAGGGCCGCTGTCGGGGAACGGGGAACTGATCCACTCCACCATCACCAGGACGGCGAGCGAGCCGAGCCCGACCCCCGCGGCGACGGCCCCGCGCAGAGCGCAGTCGACAAGCGCGGCGGCCTGGCGACTCCGCACGGGGACGGACGGCGGCAACAACGGGCTGCGATCGGTCACTTGGGTCACGGAGCCATGCTCCCAATGACGGACACATTCGCGGCGCAACAGGCAAAGAGCCGTCGTGTCACTCAATATACGTTTATGTACTTTTCTGTCCGCCGTTCGATCACGGAGAGTCGCTCATGACCGAACTGCCCTCCCCCAAGGAGCGGCGCAGGCTGCGCGAGGCGAAATCCCTGACCGAGGAGCAGGTCGCGACGGCCGTAGGCGTCACCCGGGCGACCGTACGGTCCTGGGAGACCGGCCGGACCACGCCGCGCGGCCGCAGGCTGGAGCAGTACGCGAAGCTGCTGCAGCCTGAGGCAGCCGAGACGACGGCCGAGACAAAGGCCGAGGTCACGGCCGTGGCGCCGGCGCCCGAGGCAGCTCCCGCGCCCGCGCCCGCCCGCCCCCATCAGTCCCTGTCGCAGCACACTCGTCCCAGGCCTGCGGCCAAGCGGGCCGCCAAGCCGCCCGAGACGAGCCCGTCGCGTCACGCTCACCAGACCGCGGTGGCGCGTGTCATGGCCGCAGCGGCCGCCCAGCCTGCCCGACCCGCCCAGCCTGCCCGGCACGCCGTGCAGGTCTCCGCAGCGGCGGAGACACCGGACCCCGAGCCCCAGGCCAGGGCCGAGGCCGAGGCCGCAGCGCAGGACCGGAAGCAGGGCGCGGCGCAGACCGCCGCAGTGCAGGAGCCACCGGCCGCGGACGGCGCCCCCGAGGCCCCTGAGGCCCCGGCAGGACCGGTGGCCCGCACGCCAGCCGAGGCCTTCGACGCGCTCTACACCCGGACCGCCCCCTCCCTCGTACGCCAGACATACCTGTTCAGCGGGCGTATGGGGCTCGCCGAGGACTCCGTCGCGCACGCCTTCCACCTCGCCTGGCAACGCTGGCCCGAGGTCGCGACCGACCGGGACCCGGAGGGCTGGGTGCGGGCGGCGGCGTACGAGTACGCGATGTCCCCCTGGCACCGGCCGCGTCGCGCCGCCCGCCACCCCGACCAGGCCCCCGCCGACCCGGAGCGGCGCGCGCTCTTCGACGCGCTGCTCGGGCTGCCCCCGGTCTACCGCCGCACCCTGCTGCTCTGCGACGGCGTCGGGCTCGGCGTCGCGGACACAGCGGCCGAGACGGAGGCCTCCACCGGGGCCGCCGCCAACCGGCTGCTGCACGCGCGCGCCGCCCTGGCCGAGCGACTGCCGGAGCTGGACGAGGACGCGGATCTGCGGGAGCGGCTCGCCGCGCTGACCGAGGCGGACCCGGCCACCAAGCTGCCGGCCGCCCGCACCGCGCGGACGGGAAGCGAGCGCAGGACCCGGTTCTGGACGCGGGCGGCGATCGGGTTCGTCGCCGCGATCACCTGCGCGACCATCTTCACGCTGGCGACCGCGCCGACGTCGTACGTGAAGCCGACACCCACCGGGGCGTACGTCACGGGGGTCCCGGTCCCCCACGGCGGGCCCGAGCGGCTCAGCAAGGCGGACCAGAAGGTCCATCAGAAGCTGCGCGAGGAACCGGCGAACGGGCCGGGGCACCTCGTCCCGGACACGCGCTGACGCACCGAAGACGCACCGAACGCGACGCGGGCCCGTACCCCTGGAAACCAGGGGTACGGGCCCGCGTCGTAACTGCCTTGAAACTAGGCGGCGTTCAAGATCTCACGCGCCAGCTTGGCCGTCTCGGTCGGCGTCTTGCCGACCTTGACGCCGGCGGCCTCAAGGGCCTCCTTCTTCGCCTGGGCGGTGCCGGACGAACCGGAGACGATGGCGCCTGCGTGGCCCATGGTCTTGCCCTCGGGGGCGGTGAAGCCCGCGACGTAACCGACGACCGGCTTGGTGACGTTCTTCGAGATGAAGTCCGCCGCACGCTCTTCGGCGTCGCCGCCGATCTCGCCGATCATCACGATCAGGTCGGTGTCGGGGTCCGCCTCGAACGCCGCGAGGGCGTCGATGTGCGTGGTGCCGATGATGGGGTCGCCACCGATGCCGACGGCCGAGGAGAAGCCGAGGTCACGGAGCTCGTACATCATCTGGTACGTCAGCGTGCCGGACTTCGAGACCAGGCCGATGCGGCCCGGCTTCGTGATGTCGCCCGGGATGATGCCGGCGTTGGACTGGCCCGGGGTGATGAGACCGGGGCAGTTCGGGCCGATGAGGCGGGTCTTGTTGCCCTTGGACTGCGCGTACGCCCAGAAGGCGGCGGAGTCGTGGACGGCGATGCCCTCGGTGATGATCACGGCGAGGGGGATCTCGGCGTCGATCGCCTCGATGACCGCGGCCTTGGAGAAGGCCGGGGGCACGAAGAGGACGGAGACGTTGGCGCCCGTCTTCTCCATCGCCTCGGCGACGGAGCCGAAGACCGGGACATCGGTGCCGTCGAAGTCGACGGACGTGCCGGCCTTGCGGGGGTTCACGCCACCGACGATGTTGGTGCCGTCCGCCAGCATGAGCTTGGTGTGCTTCATGCCCGTGGCACCGGTCATGCCCTGGACGATGACCTTGGATTCCTTGGTCAGGAAGATAGCCATGGTGTTCTGACCTCGTCCCTTACTTCGCAGCCGCGAGCTCGGCGGCCTTGTCGGCCGCGCCGTCCATGGTGTCCACGCGCTGTACCAGCGGGTGGTTGGCGTCGGACAGGATCTTGCGACCCAGCTCCGCGTTGTTGCCGTCGAGACGCACGACCAGCGGCTTCTCGACCTTCTCGCCCTTGGAGGCGAGCAGTTCGAGGGCCTGGACGATGCCGTTCGCGACCTCGTCACAGGCGGTGATGCCGCCGAAGACGTTCACGAAGACGGACTTGACGTCCGGGTCGCCGAGGATGATCTCGAGACCGTTGGCCATGACCTCGGCGGAGGCGCCGCCACCGATGTCGAGGAAGTTGGCCGGCTTCACGCCGCCGTGGTTCTCACCGGCGTACGCGACGACGTCCAGGGTCGACATGACCAGACCGGCACCGTTACCGATGATGCCGACCTCGCCCTCGAGCTTGACGTAGTTGAGGCCCTTGGCCTTGGCGGCAGCCTCGA
Organism: Streptomyces sp. NPDC050738; assembly: GCF_040654175.1. Taxonomy (NCBI): domain Bacteria; kingdom Bacillati; phylum Actinomycetota; class Actinomycetes; order Kitasatosporales; family Streptomycetaceae; genus Streptomyces; species Streptomyces sp. NPDC050738. The sequence continues at coordinate 655,393 of NZ_JBFAHN010000003.1, forward strand.
GCGGGTTGGCTGCGTCCTTGTCCTCGAGCGCCTCGTGGTCGGCCTGACGGAAGTCGGCGTTCTCGTCGAGAGACACCTTTCCGTCGAGCGCCAGGATGCGGCCGTCCTTGGTCTTCACCAGCGGGTTGACCTCGACGAGGAGCGCGTCCTCGGCGACGAAGGTGTCCCACAGGGTCACCATCGCCTCGGCGACACCCTCGGCCACGTCGGCCGGGAACTTCGCCAGGGCGACGATCTCGCGGGCCTTGACGATGTCCACACCGTCGACGGCGTTGACCGGGACCTTCGCGAGGGCCTCGGGGGTCTTCTCCGCGACCTCCTCGATGTCCATGCCGCCCTGCACCGAGGCCATGGCCAGGAAGGTGCGGTTGGTGCGGTCGAGGAGGTACGAGACGTAGTACTCGGCCTCGATCTCGGGGGACAGCTCGGCGATCATCACCTTGTGGACCGTGTGGCCCTTGATGTCCATTCCGAGGATGTCCGTGGCACGGGCCACGGCTTCGTCGGCGTCGGCGGCGAGCTTGACGCCGCCGGCCTTGCCTCGGCCACCGACCTTCACCTGGGCCTTGACGACGGACTTGCCGCCAAGACGCTCGGTCGCCTCGCGGGCTGCCTCAGGCGTGTCAATGACTTCACCGGCCAGCACCGGTACACCGTGCTTGGCGAAGAGGTCCCTCGCCTGGTACTCGAACAGGTCCACGCGCGTTCCGTCCTTGGTGATCGCGGTTTTAAATCTGCGTGGGCGTGCCGCGAAGGCAACGTGACTGCACTGTCACAAGGGAGGCGTACACGGTGTCCGGTACGCGGCATGTCCGTCTCGCAGGTTATCCCCGCAGGACGTAGGTCCCTAAATCACAGATCACTCCAGGGCGGTGATTACGGTCACAGAGGGTGCCCTGAAACCGGGCGGTCCCCTGGGGCTCGGGGACCGCCCGGCGAGCAGGGCTGCTAAGCCCTGCGGTCCATCACAGGCCGTACGCGGAGTGCGTGGGAACGGCATCCTTCACGGCGGCCGGCGTGACCGAAGCCACAGTCGCCGAAGCGCCGGTCGCGGCGTGCGCGACCGTCGGCTGCGCGTCCCGGACGACTCCGGAGACGACGCCCTGTGCGAAGGGGCCGACCTGGGTGGTCACGCCCTGGGCGAGGGTGCCGACGTCGGCGACGGCGTTGCCGACGACCGGGACGACGCCGTCGACGGCGGTCCCCGCGATGGGCGGCAGGACGGAGTCGGCGGTCTGGGAGACGGCCGGTCCCGCGGTGTTCCGGACGGTGTCCTGGGCTGCGGTCTGCGCGTAGCCGGGGATCTGGTCCAGGGGGCCGAAGAGGTAGTCGATCTCGTCGGCGTGGGCCGAGGGGAGCTCGGGGGTCTGCGGGGTCCGAGAAAGCTGCGGTGTCCGGGAGGTCGGGGCCGCGGGAATCTGGTCCGTGACCTTGGCGGCCGTGCCCTGGGCGTCCGCGCCGTCCACGACCTTGTCGAGGGCGGTGTGCGGTACGGCGACGGGCAGTTCGGCAGCGCTCGCGGACGCTGCCGCGCCCACGCCCCACACTCCGGAGACGGTGGCGGCGACAGCTATGGAACGGCGGAAGTTCTTGTTCATGGCGTGCTTCGGTTCCTTCGAATTCGGCAGAGCCGGTCCGGGGAGTCCCGGACGGCGGGCAGACCTGTTCCGCCCCCGCGCGACAGGTCGGGACGGGGGAACGGTCAGCCCTAGCCGGGGAATTCGAGGATGTCGTGCGGTCGGTCACGGACCGGTTCGTCGGTGGCCGGGCGCCCGGCGCCGCGCGCGAGAACGAAACGCGTCGAGCCTGCGGCGGGGACGGCGTGCGGCTCGCCGGTGCGCGGCGTATGCCCCTCCGCCGACCACTTGCCGTCGACACCGCACGGGTCGACGGGCTGCTGTCGTACGGGAGGACGCACCTGCCCTTGGTGCGGGGGCGCTGCGGCCTGCGTCTGCCGGTACGCGACCCGGTGCGCGGCTGCCGTGCGCGGTGCGGCGTGTTCCGCCGCAGGAACACGGGGCTTGGACGCGGTGCCGATGTGCTGCGGCCCCGACTGCTTCGGACTCGCCTGCTGCGGCTCCGGCGTCACCGGCACGAGGACCGGCGGCTTCGTCTGCCGTACGGGAAGAGCGGTGCCGACCTTGGCTGCCAGCTTCCGCACAGGGCTTGCCACTTGCTCCACCGTGTCGGTGACCGGTGCTGCCAGCTCCCGCACTTGGCGCACCGGCTGGGCATCACTCACCCCGGGCAGCTTGGGCACCACCGGCTCGGCCGCATGGGCCTGGCCGCCGAAGAAGAACCCCAGCGCCAGCAGCCCGCCCAGGAACAGCATCACGCGCACGGCGCGTGATGCTGCAACGGGCAGAACGACTACGGCAGTCAAGATCCGAGGGGGCCTTCCGGGGGATGGCGGAACGAAGCCCTCCGCGGGCAACGCACCGATGCTTGCACGACACTCCGGGGGTTACGCAAGTCCTCTGTTACTGATGCGCCGCCATGTCCGGTATGGGAAGCGCCCTCTTCTCGATCGCCGCAGCCATGACCTCCGGGAACAGATCGGGCGTACACGCGAACGCCGGAGCGCCCAGCGCGGCCAGGGCCGCCGCGTGATCGCGGTCGTAGGCCGGAGCTCCTTCGTCCGAGAGCGCGAGCAGCGCCACGAACTGCACGCCCGAGGCCTTCATCGCCGCGACGCGCTTGAGCATCTCGTCCCGGATCCCGCCCTCGTAGAGGTCGCTGATCAGCACCACCACCGTGTCGGCGGGGCGGGTGATCTGCGACTGGCAGTAGGCGAGCGCCCTGTTGATGTCGGTGCCGCCGCCGAGCTGCGTACCGAAGAGGACGTCGACCGGATCGTCGAGCTGGTCGGTCAGGTCGACGACGGCCGTATCGAAGACCACGAGGCGCGTCGAGATGGAGCGCATGGAGGCGAGGACCGCGCCGAACACGGATGCGTAGACGACCGATGCGGCCATCGATCCCGACTGGTCGATGCAGAGGACGACGTCCTTCTTCACCGACTGCGAGGCCCGTCCGTAGCCGATGAGCCGCTCGGGGACGATGGTCCGCTGCTCGGGGAGGTAGTTCTTCAGGTTGGCGCGGATCGTGCGGTCCCAGTCGATGTCCCGGTGCCGGGGCCTGCTGATCCTCGCCGAACGGTCCAGTGCCCCGGTCAGCGTCGCCTTCGTCCGGGTGGCGAGGCGCTTCTCGATGTCGTCGACGACTTTGCGGACGACCATGCGGGCCGTCTCCTTGGTGGTCTCCGGCATGGCCTTGTTGAGGGAGAGCAGGGTGCCGACGAGATGGACGTCCGCCTCGACCGCCTCCAGCATCTCCGGCTCCAGGAGCAGCGCGGAGATGCCCAGCCGCTCAATCGCGTCGCGCTGCATGACCTGGACGACGGAGCTGGGGAAGTACGTACGGATGTCCCCGAGCCAGCGTGCGACGGACGGCGCGGAGGCGCCGAGTCCGGCCGACCGCCCGCTGCTGCGGCCCCCCTTGCCCTTGCCGTTGCCGTAGAGCGCCCCCAGGGCTCCGTCCATCGCGGCGTCTCTGCCCGCGAGTTCGCACCCGGTGCCGTCGGCCGCCCCGCCGCCCAGCACCATGCGCCAGCGCCGCAACCGCTCGTCCGTCGTCCCGCTCATCTCTCCCCCATTCCCAGCAGCAGCCGTACCACCGGCTCCACCGCGTCCGCGCGCTCCTCGTCGATCCCCGTCCCGAATCCCGGCGCCCCCGACTCGGCCGGGCGCGGCTGCCCCTCCGCTGCGGGACCCCGCCTGACCAGCTCGCCGAGGGTCCGCCGCACGCCCGGCTCGTACGCGGCGAACGTCCGCCGCAGCAGCGGGAGTACGTCCGTGAACGCATCCCCCGGCACCCCGGTCAGCCAGGCGTCCACCAGACCCATCAGCCGCTCGTCGTGGACCAGGAGCATCCCGCCGCCCGAGGCGCCGCCGACGAACCCCTCGATCCACGCGGCCGCGTCCACGGGCGGTGTGCCGGGCGAGAGGGCGAGCCCCATGAGCCGGGCCGCCTCGTCCTCGGCGAGCCGCCCGTCGTCGAGCAGCAGCCGGGCCGCCCGGCCGCGCAGCACCCCGGGGACGGAGTCCCTCGCGGTGAGCCCGAGCAGCGTCTGCGACCAACGCCCGCGCAGGCCCGCGGAGTTGTCCGAACCGTCCACGAGCAGGCCTATCGCGGTCTGGACTCCGTCCAGATGGCCGCGCATCTGGTCGGCGCCGTCCGCGTCCAGGCCCGTGCAGGCCGGCGGCAGGCCCACGCAGATCCGCATCGCGAGTCCCACGGCGACCTTCGCCAGGGCAGCGGTGTCCGTGGCACGCACATCGCCGTACCGGAGCGAGCGGGCCAGTGCGGGCAGCGCCTGGGCGAGGTGTCCCACGTCCGCGTCGAGCGCGGCCCGGTCGGCGAGCGCCTGCATCACCACAGGGAGGGCATCGGGCAGTTCGGCCAGGAGGCATTGTTCGGCCAGTGCGGTGACCTCGGCGAGCACGGTCGCCGAGACCGCCCGGGACTCCGCCTTCGCCGTCGCGGCGGACAGCACGGTGGTCCCCCACACCCCGGCCTCGGCGACGCGTACGGAAAGCTCAGGCTCCCAGCGGAGCCGCCAGCTCTCCCGGAACGTCCCCGTGCTCCCCCGCCCGCTCGCCGGCTCGCCCCAGCCGATGCCGAGCAGCCGCAGCCGGTGCAGAAGCCGGGAGCGGGCGGCGTCGGTCTCCTTGCGCAGATCGAGCTCCAGCTCCCGCGTCGCGGCCTCGGCCTTGAGCCGCAGCGTGCGCTGCGTCCGGGTCAGATCGCGCTGCAGCGGCACGGCGGGGGCCGCGTCGGGAACCTCGCCGAGCACATCACCGACGACAAGCCGGTCCTGTACGAGTGCGAGGGGGACATCGGAGCCTTCGCACATCACCGCCCGGATCGCGTCGGTCGTCTCGCCGAGACCGGCGAGCGGGCGCCCGCGCATCGCGGCCAGGGTCTCCGCGAGCCGGACCGCCTCGATGACGTGGGCGGAGGAAACGATCCGGTCCTCCTCCCTCAACAGTCCGGCGACCTTGGTCATCCAGCGCTCGACAGGCCGGTCGGGGGCGGCGAAGAGGTGTCCGTACCAGCCCGGGGAGTCGATGCCCGCGCCATAGCCGCTGCGGCGGGCGAGCCTGCGGTGCGTCCAGGGCACCCAGGTCAGTTCGGTCCTGACCCTGGGCAGCCCCTTGAGCAGGGCGCGGTCGGCGGCCAGGGTGGTCCGGGCGGCGAGCGCGGGCACATGCCAGGCCCCGCAGACCACCGCGACGCGGTCCTCGCCGAACTCCTTCACCGCGGTGCGGAGTTGGATCCGCATGTACGCCTCCCGGAGGAGATCGCGCGCATGCCCGCCGTCGCCGTACGTCTCCCGGAGCGCCGCCATCGCCTCGGCGAGCGCTTCGAAGGGCGCCAGTGCATCGCCGCCGCCGGTGCCCCGGTGCTCGACGACGTCCTCCCACCAGCGCTCGGGGTCGTCATATCCGGCGGCCTCCGCGAGAACCCCGATCGGGTCGATACGGACCGACCCGGCCTCCCCCTCCTCCCCTTCTTCTTTCTCTTCTTCCTTCTCTTCCTCTTCTTTCTCCTCATCCACCGCCAGCGAGTTCGCCGCCGGGAGGTCGATGAACCGCACCTCCACCTCGCGCGCCAGTGCCCAGCGGATCGCGACCCACTCCGGTGAGAACTCGGCCATCGGCCAGAACGCCGCCTTGCCCGGGTCGTCCGTGATGTGGGCGAGCAGTGCCACCGGCGGCCGCATCTCCTCGTCCGCCGCGAGCGCAAGGAGCGCATCGCCCTCGGGCGGCCCCTCGATGAGCACGGCCGCAGGGACCGCGGCATCGAGCGCGTCCCGCACCGCGCGAGCCGACCCCGGGCCGTGGTGGCGGACGCCGAGGAGCAGCGTCATACCGACACCTCCCGGCAGGCGCGGTAGAAGTCCTTCCAGCCGTCCCGTTCCCTGACCACGGTTTCCAGATACTCCTGCCAGATCACCCGGTCGGCCGCCGGGTCCCGTACGACCGCGCCGAGGAGCCCTGCGGCCACATCGGCGGGGCGCAGCACCCCGTCCCCGAAGTGGGCCGCCAGGGCGAGGCCGTTGGTGACGACGGAGATCGCCTCGGCCGTGGAGAGTGTCCCTGACGGGGACTTCAGCTTCGTGCGCCCGTCGGCGGTGATCCCGCTGCGCAGCTCGCGGAAGACGGTGACGACCCGGCGGATCTCCTCCAACCCCTCGGGTGCCGCGGGGAGTTCCAGCGAGCGCCCCATCTGGTCGACGCGGCGGGACACGATGTCCACCTCGTCCTCGGCGGAGGCGGGCAGCGGCAGGACCACCGTGTTGAACCGGCGGCGCAGCGCGCTGGAGAGTTCGTTGACGCCGCGGTCGCGGTCGTTGGCGGTGGCGATGAGGTTGAAGCCGCGGACGGCCTGCACCTCCTGCCCCAACTCGGGGATGGGCAGAGTCTTCTCGGACAGGATCGTGATGAGCGTGTCCTGTACGTCGGCCGGGATGCGGGTCAGCTCCTCGACGCGGGCCGTCATCCCCTCGGACATGGCCCGCATGACGGGGCTGGGGACGAGCGCGTCGCGGCTGGGTCCGTTGGTGAGCAACTGGGCATAGTTCCAGCCGTATCGGATGGCTTCCTCGGGTGTGCCGGCCGTGCCCTGCACCAGCAGGGTCGAATCGCCGCTGACGGCGGCCGCGAGGTGTTCGGAGACCCAGGTCTTCGCGGTGCCCGGCACGCCGAGCAGCAGCAGCGCACGGTCGGTGGCGAGTGTGGTGACGGCGACCTCGACGATGCGGCGCGGGCCGACGTACTTCGGCGTGATCACCGTCCCGTCGGGGAGCGTGCCGCCGAGCAGATAGGTGGCCACGGCCCACGGCGAGAGCTGCCAGCGGGCCGGACGCGGCCGGTCGTCCGCTGCGGCAAGTGCCTTGATCTCATGGGCGAAAGCGTCCTCGGCGTGTGCCCGCAGAACTTCGGAATCGGTCACGGTGGATCCCCCTCCAGATCACTGAACCGGCTACGACACCAACCGTGCACCATGCCACTGACAATCGCTCTGACCTGCGGCGACGGTCGATTGTCAGTGGCGGCCCGTAGCGTTCCCACCATGAATCAGCAGGGGGTGCGCTGGACTGCGGATCAGGTGCTGGCACTGGCTCCTGATGCCGCGTCACGCAAGGCGGGAAGCAGGCTCGGTTCGGCCGGGCCGTGGTCGGAGACGGGGTGTGGCGGCGGGGACGGCCGGGGGGCCGTGTGGGGAGAGTGCAAGGGGAGCGGGAGCACGCCGTACCGGACCGTCGTGGACACGGCCGGGGTGGCGTACAAGTGCAGCTGCCCGAGCCGGAAGTTCCCGTGCAAGCACGCGCTGGGGCTGCTGCTGCTCTGGGCGTCCGACGAGGAGGCGGTGCAGGAGGTGCAGGCGCCGCCGGAGTGGGCCGGCGAGTGGCTGGAGGGGCGGAGGAAGAAGGCCGAAGAGGCGCAGGCAGCACCGGATACGGCCACTGCCACCGCCGATCCGGAGGCGGCGAGACGCAGGGCCGAGCGGCGGGCGGAGCGGGTGACCGCGGGAGCCGTGGAGCTGGAGCAGCGCCTCGATGACCTGCTGCGGGGCGGGCTCGCCGCCGCCGAGCAGGCGGGGTACGGACTCTGGGAGGAGACGGCGGCCCGGATGGTCGACGCCCAGGCGCCCGGACTGGCAGGGCGCGTCAGGGAGTTGGGGGCGATACCCGCCTCCGGGGCCGGGTGGCCGGTGCGGCTGCTCGAGGAGTGCGCGATGCTGCATCTCCTCGACCGGGCCTGGCTGGGTCGCGAGCAGCTGCCGGAGCCGCTGGCCGCCACGGTGCGTACGAGAGTGGGGGTGCCGGTCGCCGCCGAGGGGGCTGCGGTCAGGGACCGCTGGCTGGTCCTCGCCCAGTACGACAGCTCGGACGGCAGGCTCACCACCCGCCGGATATGGCTCCACGGGCGGGAGTCGGGGCGCACGGCACTGGTCCTGGACTTCGGTGCGGCGGGCCGGGCCCCCGGGGTGGCCCTGCCGGTCGGCCTGGAGCTGGACGCCGAACTGACTGCGTATCCGGGGGCCGGGCAGCTGCGGGCGGCGCTGGGCGAGCGCTTTTCCGGCCGGGGGTCCGGGGGTTGCCCCCCGGAAGAACACAGCGGTGTGGCGGGCGGGGCGGACGGTCCGCCGGCCGGGGTGCGGGCCGCCGATGCCGTCGCCGCGTACGGACGGGTGCTGCGGGACGACCCGTGGGCGGAGTCCTGGCCGGTGACGCTGGCTGAGGTCATACCCGTCCCTTCCGGGGACAGCTGGCAACTGGCCGACAGCGACGGTCGGTTGGCGCTGCCCATCGCGCCCGACGCGCTGTCCCGCCCCGGACTGTGGACGCTTGTCGCTCTGTCCGGGGGCGGCCCCGTCACCGTCTTCGGCGAGTGCGGGCACCGGGGTTTCACACCGCTCACGGCCTGGGCGCCGGACGGGACCGACGCGGTCCCACTGACCTGAAGGGGGTTGCATGACCACGACCACTGCCACATCGACCTGGGAAGATCTGGTCACATCGGCGCTGCTCGGCACCGACCGCAGACCCGCACCCGACGGTGTCACCTCGCTGCTCGACGCCGCGGCCCTGCAGACCGTACGACGCCGGGCGGGCCTGCGCCCTGCGCCTGCCAGCGCACCTCCCGAACCCGCGGCGCACGACCCGCGGCCCGCGTTGCCCGCACCCGCACGGCGGCGCCTCGCCCAGTTGCTCGCCGACCGCAGCGGACCGTCCGGGTCGGGCGGGCGCCGCGGCACGACCCCCGATCTGACCGAGCTGCTGCCGCAGTGGCTCGCCGCCGCAGGCCTGCACGGCTACCGGTCGCCTGCCTCGCTGCTGCCCGCACTCCTGGACGCGGCCAGAGCGCGTACGGATCTGCGCCCACAGGCTCTGGCCTTCGCCGGGCCACGGGGACTGTGGCTGGCCGGGCTCAATCCGGAGTGGAAGTTCGCCCTGCGGGGTGCGGTGTCGTCAGGGGGTGGGGCCGCGCTTCCGCCGCCCACGGACGGCGTCGCCGTACAACACCTCTGGGAAGAAGGGCTGTTCGCGGAACGGGTCGCCCTTCTCGTCTCCGTGAGAGCGGCCGCACCGGAGGCCGGGCGCGCACTGCTGGCCGCCACCTGGTCCACGGAGCGGGCCGAGGACCGGCTGATGTTCCTGGACTCGCTCCGCACGGGTCTCTCGGACGCGGACGAGCCGTTCCTGGAGCAGGCGCTCTCCGACCGCAGCCGCAACGTCCGCTCCACGGCGGCCGAACTGCTCTCCGCGCTGCCCGGATCCGCGCTGGCCGGGCGGATGGCGGTGCGGGCGGCGACCTGCGTCAGCCCGGACCGCACGGGAGGCGACGCGGGGATCGTGGTGGAGGCGCCGCACGAGTGCGACGCGGCGATGCAGCGCGACGGCGTGGCGCCGGTGCCACCGTCGGGCCGGGGTGAACGGTCTTGGTGGCTGGGGCAGTTGGTGGAATCCGCCCCGCTGTCGGTCTGGTCGGGCCGGTTCGGTGGCCGGACACCTGAGCAGATCACCGGGCTCGCGGTGGCGGACGACTGGGGCGAGGAACTGCACGCGGCCTGGTGCCGGGCCGCGGTGCGGCAGCGGGACGCCTCGTGGGCGCGGGCCCTGCTCGGCGGCCCTGGCACGGCATCGCTCGCCGAGCGGGCCAAGCTCCTCGCCACGCTCCCTGAGGACGAACGGGCCACCTGGGTGGCCGAGTTCATCGCGGCCCACGGCCTGTCCGAGGCGTTCCAGCTGCTGGGGGTCTGCGCGGTGCCGTGGTCGGGTCCACTCGGGCGGGCGGTGGTGGACTCCCTGGAGATCGCCCGGGACGCGGGAAGCTACCCCTGGAGCTTCAGCGGGGTGATGGGCCTGGCGGAGCGCTGCATGGACCCCGACGAGGCGAGCCGCTTCGAGGTGCTGGCCGCGCTGCCCGACGAGGCGGAGGGCGCGTCGCCGGGGGCCGGGGGCTACTGGTCGGAGGCCTTCCAGCGCCTCGTGTCCACGCTGCGGCTGCGCGCGGCGATGCTCACGGAGCTGGCGGGGCCGGGGTGACTTGGGGGCTCGGCCCCCGCACCCCCGCTCCTCAAGCTCCGGAGGGGCTAGGCGCCCGCCGGCTGGCGGACGTTGGCGTGGACCCAGTCGACGATGGAGGCGGTCGTCGCGCCGGGCGTGAAGATCTCCGCGACGCCCTTCTCCTTGAGCGGCGCGATGTCCGCCTCGGGGATGATGCCGCCGCCGAACACCTTGATGTCCTCCGCGTCCCGGTCCTTCAGGAGCTCGATCACCTTGGCGAAGAGCGTGTTGTGGGCGCCGGAGAGGATGGAGAGGCCGATGGCGTCCGCGTCCTCCTGGATCGCCGTGTCCACGATCTGCTCGGGAGTCTGGTGGAGCCCCGTGTAGATGACCTCCATACCGGCGTCGCGCAGCGCCCGCGCGATGACCTTGGCCCCGCGATCGTGGCCGTCGAGCCCCGGCTTGGCGACCACCACGCGGATCGGACCCTCGACACCCATCACTGCCTCCATGCACACGAAGTGAACGAACGTTATCGACAGCATCCCGCAACCCGCCGTTTCACGGTGGTCGGGGAGGGGGAAATCACACCTGGGACATGTATCGGGGAGCCGCAGACGAGGTCGTCGCACCACCGCGCCGTCAGCCGCGCGGCACGGTGGTGCGACGGCCGACATCTTCGTTCCGTCGTACGTCGTACGGCTTCCCATGAGGGCACACGGGGGACAGAGGCGTCCCCGCGCGTGCCGTTAGGGAGGTCGGCCCATGCGGGTCATGCCCTTCTTTCTCCTTCCGCAGTGTCTGCTGCGCCGGATGCGTTTCTCCTCGGCCCTGCTGAGATCCACCGCCCTGGAGCTCGCGATCCTCGCCGGGCATCTGCTCCTCTATCCCGCCGGGATCGCCACCGAGCGCCGGGACGACACCGAGCACGCCGCCGACGAAGCGGCGCAGCTCGCGATCTCGGCCCCCGACCGGCCGCCCGTCGTACTGCTCCACGGCTTCGTGGACAACCGCTCCGTCTTCGTCCTGCTGCGCCGCTCCCTGGCCCGGCACGGCTGGCGCCACCTCGAGTCGCTCAACTACTCGCCGCTGACCTGCGACATCCGCGCCGCCGCCGAGCTGCTCGGCCGCCATGTGGAGGAGATCTGCGCCCGCACGGGACACCAGCAGGTCGACATCGTCGGGCACAGCCTGGGCGGCCTGATCGCCCGCTACTACGTACAGCGCCTCGGCGGCGACGCACACGTGCGCACCCTGGTCACCCTCGGCACCCCGCACGCGGGCACCCACATCGCCCTGCTCATGAGCGCGCACCCGATCGTGCGCCAGATACTCCCCGGCTCCTCGGTGATCGAGGAGCTGCGCAGGCCGGCGAGCGGCTGCCGCACCCGTTTCGTCAGCTTCTGGAGCGATCTCGACCATCTGATGGCGCCCGTCGAATCGGCCTGCGTGGAGCACCCCGACCTGATCGCGCAGAACGTCCGGGTCAGCGGTATCGGGCATCTCGCGCTGCCCGTCCACCCGGCGGTCGCCGCCGGCATCCGCCAGGCGCTGGACGTGACGGAGACGGAGGTCGGCGCGACAGGGTCGGTTTCGGTGGCCTGAGAACCGCCCGGGACCCCGCCCGAGGACCCCAAAAATCCGAACGCGCATCGAACGCCGGGCCAAAGCTCTGCCCAAAGACCGCCGAAAGGCGGCCGAATGCCCGTTTCCCGACGGCCCGGAACCTGCCGAAGATTGTCGTCGCCGCATACTGCCGGGTACAGTCGCGCCACTGCTTTCCTGTGAGTTACCTACAGACTCATGCGACGCAAGGTCCTGCTGCCTAGGCGAGAGAGACGTTGGTGAACGACCAGCAAACCCACGCCGGGTACGTCGGATATGACGCCTATTCCACGGGCAGTTACGAGACCGACCCCCTCTTCGGCAGTCTCCCCGGCACGGCGGCGTACGACACGTCGCAGACCGGGCAGTACGACACCACCCAGTGGGACACCGGCGCCCAGCAGCAGTACGGCTACGACACCACCGGCCAGTGGCAGACGCAGACCCAGGTCCCCGCCCAGGCCGTCGCGTACGACAGCTACGACACCACAGGGCAGTGGGACGCATCGGCCTGGAACCAGACCGGGCAGTACGACACCACCCAGTGGGACACCGGCGCCCAGCAGCAGTACGGCTACGACACGGGTGTGTACGACGCCACCGCCTGGAACGACACCGGCGCAGCCCCCGCGCAGCCGGATGTCACCGCGGAGACCGGCCAGTTCAGCGCCACCGAGTTCGCGGAGTTCACCGCGTACGCGGCGCCCGAATTCGCAGAGCCCGAATTCGCAGAGCCCGCATGCGCGGAGTCCGAGCCCGAAGCCCCCTCCGCCGAGGCCCCCGAGCCCGCGGAGTTCGCCGTGGCCCCCGACGCCTCCACACCCATGACCCCTTCCCCCCGCCGCTCTTCCGGCGGCGGCAGCCGGGGCCGGCGCCGTACCCCCGCGAAGCGCTCGGCACTGATCAGGGTCGCCGTGCCCTCCGCCTGTGTGATGGGCGTCGCCGGGATCGCCGCCGCCTCCGTCACCGGGCTCGGCTCGGCCTCCTCCGACGACAGCACGACGACGCAGGCCGCGGCCGACCCCTCGTCCGTGCAGTCCGTCGCCGCCAACACCAAGGTCGACACTCAGCTCGCCAACCTCAGTCACGAGGCCGACGACTTCGCGGACCGCGCCAGCCGCACCCAGGAGCGCCTCGACCTCAAGGAGCGTCAGGCCGCCGCGAAGGACAAGGCGGAGAAGGAGGCGGCGGCGAAGGAGGCCGCCCGCCCCAAGTACCTCCTCCCGGTGAAGCAGAAGGGCCTCAGCGCCTATTTCGGCCAGGCCGGCGTCAACTGGATGTCCGTCCACACCGGCATCGACTTCCCCGTCTCGTACGGCACCCCGGTGTCGTCCGCGATCGACGGCACGATCCGCACCCAGTGGAACAACGCCTACGGCAACATGGCCATAGTGACGGGCGCCGACGGTACCGAGACCTGGTACTGCCACCTCTCCAGCACCAAGATCCGTTCCGGTTCGGTGAAGGCCGGCGACGTCATCGCGTACTCGGGGAACTCCGGAAACTCCACCGGGCCGCACCTCCACTTCGAGGTACGACCCGGCGGCGGTTCGGCGATCGACCCGCTGCCGTGGCTCCGCAGCCACGGCCTCGACCCGACGTAAGCCGTAGCGACTACAGCTTCTCGACCGGCGCGTACCGCAGCAGCAGCTTCTTCGGGCGCTCGTCCCCGAAGTCCACCGTCACCTGGGCGTCCGCGCCCGTCCCGGTCACCTGCATGACCGTGCCCAGACCGAACTGGTCGTGGGTGACCCGGTCCCCCACGTGCAGCGTGATCACCGGCTTGTCGCTCGCACGCCGCGTGGCGAAGCCCGTGGCGCCACCGCTGCCGCCCCGCGCACGCGAGGAGGACAGCGACGCGGCGATCCCCGACGTCGGCCCCGCCGGAGCCGCCATCGCACCCGTCCGCTTCCACTCCAGGTGCTGGGCCGGGATCTCCTCCAGGAAGCGCGAGGCCGGGTTGTACGAGGGCTGGCCCCAGGCGCTGCGCATCGTGGAGCGCGTCAGATACAGCCGCTCGCGCGCCCGCGTGATCCCCACGTACGCGAGACGCCGCTCCTCCTCGAGCTCCTTGACCTGCCCCAGCGCGCGCATGTGCGGGAAGACCCCGTCCTCCATGCCCGTCAGGAACACCACAGGAAACTCAAGGCCCTTGGCCGTATGGAGCGTCATCAGCGTTATGACGCCGGAGCCGTCCTCGTCCTCGTCCGGGATCTGGTCCGAGTCGGCGACGAGCGCGACCCTCTCCAGGAACTCGGCGAGGGTGCCCGCGCCCTCCTCGCCTGCCGCCGAGCGCTCCTGCTCGAACTCCAGGGCCACGGCGGCCAGTTCCTGGAGGTTCTCGATACGGGTCTCGTCCTGCGGGTCGGTGGATGCCTGCAACTCGGCGAGATAGCCGGTCCGTTCGAGCACGGCCTCCAGTACGACGGCCGGTCCGGCCCCCGACTCGACGATGGTCCGCAGCTCCTCCATCAGGACGTTGAACCGCTTGACGGCGTTCGAGGAGCGGGCCGCCATTCCGTACGCCTCGTCGACCCGGCGCAGCGCCTGCGGGAAGCTGATCTTCTCCCGCAGCCCGAGCGCGTCGATCATCGCCTCGGCGCGCTCGCCGATCCCGCGCTTGGGTACGTTCAGGATGCGGCGCAGCGGGACGGTGTCCTCGGGATTGGAGAGGACCCGGAGGTACGCCAGGATGTCCCTGACCTCCTTGCGCTCGTAGAAGCGCACCCCGCCGACGACCTTGTACGGGAGCCCGACCCGGATGAAGATCTCTTCGAAGACACGGGACTGGGCGTTCGTACGGTAGAAGACGGCGACGTCCGATGCCTTCGCGTCGCCCGCGTCCGTGAGCCGGTCGATCTCCTCGGCGATGAACTGCGCCTCGTCGTGCTCGGTGTCCGCGACATAGCCGACGATCTTCGCGCCCTCGCCCGCGTCGGTCCACAGGTTCTTGGGGCGGCGGCTCTCGTTGCGCTCGATGACGGCGTTGGCGGCGGAGAGGATCGTCTGCGTGGAGCGGTAGTTCTGCTCCAGGAGGATCGTCGTCGCGTCGGGGTAGTCCTCTTCGAACTGCATGATGTTGCGGATCGTCGCGCCTCGGAAGGCGTAGATCGACTGGTCCGCGTCACCGACGACGCACAGCTCGGCGGGGGCGGGGCCCGACCCCACCAGCTCCTTGACCAGCGTGTACTGGGCGTGGTTGGTGTCCTGGTACTCGTCGACCAGGACGTGGCGGAAGCGCAGCCGGTAGTGCTCGGCGACGTCCGGGAACGCCTGGAGCAGGTGCACCGTGGTCATGATGATGTCGTCGAAGTCGAGGGCGTTCGCCTCGCGGAGGCGCCCCTGGTACATCGCGTACGCCTCGGCGAGGGTCTTCTCGAAGCCGTCGGCGGCCGTCGAGGCGAAGGTCTCCTCGTCGATGAGCTCGTTCTTGAGGTTGGAGATCTTGGCGCTGAAGGCCTTGGGCGGGAACTTCTTGGGGTCCAGGTCCAGATCCCGGCAGACCAGGGCCATGAGCCGCTTGGAGTCCGCGGCGTCGTAGATCGAGAACGACGACGTGAAGCCGAGCTTCTTCGACTCGCGGCGCAGGATGCGGACGCACGCGCTGTGGAAGGTCAGGACCCACATGGCGTGGGCGCGCGGGCCCACCAGATTCTCGACGCGCTCCTTCATCTCGCCCGCGGCCTTGTTGGTGAAGGTGATCGCGAGGATCTGGCCGGGGTGGACGCCGCGGGCGCCCAGGAGGTGCCCGATGCGGTGGGTGAGCACCCGGGTCTTGCCGGAACCCGCGCCGGCCACGATGAGCAGCGGGGACCCGGAGTGCACGACCGCCGCGCGCTGCTCGGCGTTCAGGCCGTCGAGGAGCGCGGCGGGGTCCACGGCGGGGCGGGGGGCGCCGTCGCGGTAGTACGCGTCACGAGGCGGCCCGTCGAAGGCGCCGCCGAAGAGGTCGGCGGGGACCTCCTCGGGGGCGTGGTCCTCGGGGGGCGGAGGCGCGTCCTCGGTGGGCTGGAGGTTCGCCAGGAAGCTGTCGTCAAAGAGGCTGCTCATCGTCCACCGAGTCTAGGCCGGACCAGTGACACTCCGGGTCGGTATCCCCGGCCCCCGCTCCTGTAGCGGCCGGAGACCGCTTTCGGGAGGTCCGTCCCGCAGGTCACGAAAATGTATCGGGCATATCGAACATCAGGCTTCCCACCCGCCACAGGAGGCCGCTACCGTGCTCGCTCAGGTGGCCGTACCCCCACCGGCGAACCGCGCCGGAGCGCGCCGCCGCGCCGAGTCCGCTCTGCCGCACGACCTGCGTCGTACGGCAGTTGGAGCCGGGGACCCACCAAGCACCACCGGGGTGAATCGGTCCGTACCCCCAAAGGACCGTAGGGCGCCTTCCGAAGCCCGAACCCGACAGCTAACCCGGTAGGCGGTCCACGGAAGGAACACGCCTGCCTTGGCAGACCACCGCAAGCCGCGTACCCGAATACGCGCAGCCGTACCCGCCGTATCGCTCACGACCGCGGCACTCGCCTCCGTCTCGCTGCTCACGCAGAGCGCGCAGGCCGCGCCCGCGCAGCCGAAGCCGAGCATCGAGGACGTACAGAAGAAGGTCGACGACCTCTACCGGCAGGCCGGCACCGAGACGCAGAAGTACGACCGCGCCAAGGAGTCCACCGCTCTGCAGCGCAAGAAGGTCGACAAGCTCCTCGACGCCGTGGCCGCACGCACCGACCAGCTCAACAAGTCGCGGCGCGAGCTGGGGCAGTACGCGGCAGCGCAGTACCGGGGCGGCCCGCTCGCCACCACCGCGAACCTGCTGCTCGCCGACGACCCGCAGTCGTACTTCGACCAGAACCAGGCCATGAAGCAGCTGTCCGCGCAGCAGACGCACGCGGTCGACGACTTCGAGACGCAGCAGAAGGCGGCGGCGAAGCAGCGCGCCGAGGCGACCACGCAGCTGGAGACGCTCACCACCGCGCAGGCGGATCTGAAGGCCACCAAGGGGCAGGTGCAGTCGAAGCTCGCCGAGACGCGGGAGCTGCTGTCGAAGCTGACGGCGGAGGAGAAGGCACGGCTGGCGGCGCTGGAGAAGGCGCGGCAGAAGGCGGCCGCGAAGAAGGCGGCGGAGCTGGCGGCCAAGCAGGCGGCGGCGGAGAAGGCCGCGAAGGAGGCGGCGGCGAAGGAGGCGGCGTCAGGCGGCGGCTCCGGCAGCGCCTCGGGTTCGTCGTCCTCGGGTTCGTACGCGGCCAAGGCCGCCAAGGTCCTCGACTTCGCCCGCGACCAGATGGGCAAGCCGTACGTCTGGGGCGCGACGGGCCCCAGCTCCTACGACTGCTCGGGCCTCACCCAGGCCGCCTGGAAGGCCGCCGGCATCGACCTCCCGCGCACCACCTGGGACCAGGTGAAGGTCGGCAAGCGCATCGCGACGGCCGATCTCCAACCCGGTGACCTGGTCTTCTTCTACGACGACATCAGCCATGTCGGGATCTACATCGGCGGCGGCAAGATGATCCACGCACCGCACACCGGCGCGAATGTCCGCGAGGAGTCGATCTACTACATGCCGATCTACGGCTCGGTGCGCCCGGCCTGACTCACGCCGGGCTCACCTCAGCCTCACGTCCACAGCACCGCGATGAAGATGTTGGCCACGGTCAGGCCGCCGACCGCACCGAACAGCGCCTTCTCGACCTTCTCCTCGTCACGCTTGACGTAGACCAGGCCGAGAATCACGATCAGGACCGCCAGCTTGATGCCGATCTTGACGTTGTTGACCGTGTGGTCGTCGGCCTGGTTGAGGCCGACCAGCGCGACCCCCGTGACCAGCATCGTCAGCGCCCCGTGCAGCATCGCGGGCACGAAGCGCGCCGTGCCCGCGCCCATCGCCTTCATCTGGGTCAGGAAACCACCGAGCAGCGAGGCGATGCCGATGATGTGCAGGCCCACGAAGACATTGATCAGTACGTCCATGGGCCAGACCCTAGCCACCCCTTGACACCATCTTTCACTCAGGTCGTGCGCATTCACCGGTCACAGCCGCTCACTCCATGACCAAAATGAACCACTTCAAGGCAAACCAGCGCTTTCGCGCAACCTCAGGTTTAGCGTCCTTCTCCAGGTGACCGGCTCCCCACCGCCGTCCCGTCCGATCCGCAGGAGAAGGGCCGGACGACTGTCGGTCACCACCGCCGAAAGAACCGGCGGCGGCCCGCTCCCCCTGTGCGGGCCGCCGCCGGACGCGCGTCACGGACGTGACGCGCGGATACGGACGTCATACGGAAGGACGTGACCCGCCCTCGTGGCCGCTCACCGAAAACCCAAGCAGCGCCCGCTCACCGGCCCCGCCGCCCGCACCGCGGCCACCCTCGCGATCGCCACCGTGGCATCGGCCACCGCCTTCGAAGGCACCGGGCACGCGGAGCCGAACCTCACCCCCGCTCAGGTCAAGGCGAAGGTCGACAAGCTGTACCAGGAGGCGGAGGTCGCCACCGAGGCGTACAACGGCGCCAAGCAGAAGACCCAGGCCACCCAGAAGGCCATCTCCGCGCTGCAGGACGAGGCCGCCCGCAAGACCGAGACCCTCAACGCCGCCCGGCGCCAGATCGGGCAGAGCGCGGCCGCCCAGTACCGCACCGGGGGCATCGACCCGACCGTGCAGGTGCTGCTCTCCTCGGACGCCTCGCAGTTCCTGGACCGGGCCGCGATGACCGACCAGCTGGGCGCGCGCCAGAGCGCCGATATCGATGACATTCGGCACCAGATCGGCCAGATCGACCAGTTGCGCACCACCGCCGACACGCGTTTCACCCAACTCCGCACCGACCAGGCGGACTTGAAGAAGCAGAAGACAGCGGTCCAGGCGAAGATCCGCGACGCGCAGGCACTCCTCGACCGGCTCAGCGCCCCCGAGCGCACGAGTTACGAGAGCGCTGCCGCCGCCCCCGCCTCGGCCGCCAGCCGGTCCGTGGCCCGCTCCTCGGCCGTGGCCCCCAACTCCCGTGCGGCGCAGGCGGTCTCCTTCGCGTACGGCGCCCTCGGCAGCCCCTACGTCTGGGGCGCGACGGGCCCGAACGCCTTCGACTGCTCAGGCCTCACCCAGGCCGCCTACCGCTCGGCCGGCCTCTCGCTCCCCCGCACCACCTACACCCAGATCAACGCCGGGCAGCGCGTCACCCAGTCCCAACTGGCCCCCGGTGACCTGGTGTTCTTCTACTCGGGCATCAGCCACGTGGGACTGTACGTGGGCGGCGGCCAGATGATCCACGCCCCGCACCCCGGCGCCCCCGTCCGCCTCGCGCCCATCGATCAGATGCCCTTCGCGGGTGCGGTCCGTCCCGGGTAGGACGCCAACTGCAGGGTCAGCCACCGGAACACACCGGGCACCTGCGCCCTCCACACCGAGGTCACATGCGCCCCCGCGACGCCGACCTGCACACTGGTGGGCGACTTGGCGGCCCGCTGCAGGGCCAGACCGTCCAGATACCCGTCGTGCTTGCGCCCCGTGACGAAAAGGGCGACGTGCGGCGGGATCTTGGCGTGCTTCAGGATCCACAGCGGATTGTTCACCTTGCGCAGCTGCGGGTCCTTGGCCGTGATGGAGTCCTTCTCGGCGGCCGGGTCGTTGTAGCCGGACAGGCCGACCGCCGCGCGGTACCGGTCGGGATGCGCCAGCGCCAGCTTCACCGCACAGTGCGCACCGGCCGAATACCCGGCCACCGCCCACCCCTTGGCCCCGGTCTGGGCCCGGAAGTTGTCGGTCACCATCTTCCGTACGTCCACACTCAGCCAGGAGTCGGCGTTGACGATGCCGGGCACATTGGCGCACCCGGCGTCCTGGCCCGACAGCACATTGGTCCTCGGCTGCACGAGGATGAACGGTGCGATGTCCCCCCGCTTCATCCGGGACGCCAGCTGCGTGTTCACATGCAGGGTCCCGAACCACGACTTGGGGGACCCCGGGTAGCCGCCGAGCAGTTCGACCACGGGGAACTTCCGGTTCCGGTAGGCCGGGTCGCTGTACTGCGGCGGCAGCCACACGTACACCTCGCCCTTCACCTTCGACACGGGCCCGTGCAGCTGGGTGACCTTCACCCCGCTGCCCATCCGCCCGTCGTGCACCGCCTTGAACTCCTGGCGGGTCACCGGCTCGTTGGCCATCTTCTTGCCGCCGAGGCCGTCGTCCCCCAGATTCGGCGCGGCCTCGATGTGGTTGCCCGTGCCGAGGAGATCGGCCCAGTTGTCGTAGAGACCGTTGCTGTTGTTCACCGCCACGAACACGGTCATCACGGCCGCGGCCTGTGCGAACACGAGCATCACCAGCCGCGCCCCGCCCCGCACCGCCGCAGGGCCGCGGACCCGGCTCCACAGCACCAGCGGCAGCACGACGGCCACCACGGTCAGGACGATGGTGGTCAGGAAGAAGGGTGTCCCCGTCAGGCTCATCACGCCGGGGAAGATGCCCTTCCGACCCTGCGGGTTACCCGCTTTGCCCGGTTTTTACGTCGTACCGTACGGCGCGTGTGGAAACTCTGGTTGACGACACTGACCCTGTGCGCGGCCCTCTGCCCGCCCCAGCAGCCTCCCCAGCGGCCCTACTGGACCGCAGACCGCATGGCCACGGCCACGCCCCTCGACTCCGTGCCGAGCGCCTCATCCGCGCCCCGCGCCTCGCCTGCCGTCAACGGCACGTACTTCAAAGGCATCCCTCCGGTCGGCACCTTTTTCTTCGACTCCCCGGCCGTCGGCACCGGCACCACGTCCTGCACCGGCAGCGTGGTCCACAGCCCCACCCGGGACCTGATCCTCACCGCGGCCCACTGCGCCCGCCCCCTGCGCGCGGCGCACCACCGCGTCTTCGTCCCCCAGTACCGCTACGGCGCCCCGGCCACCGCCCAGCCCTACGGCGTCCACCCCGTCACCGCCCTCTTCACCGACCCCGGCTACCCCCGTGACACGGACCTGGACGTCGCCTTCGCCCGCGTGGCCGCCCCCGTCGAGCAGAGGACCGGCGCCCTCACCCTCACCGCGACGACCACCTACACCCAGCGCGTCACCGTCATCGGCTACCCCTCCAGCCCCAAGATCAACAGAAGCCACCAGCCCATCACCTGCACCGCCCCCACCACCCGCCTCCCCGGCCACCACCAGCTCCAAATGGTCTGCGGCGGCTTCTACGGCGGAGTCTCCGGCGGCCCCTGGATCACCTCCTACGACCCGGCCACCCGCACCGGCACGGTCATCGGCGACACGGGCGGCCACGAGACGGGCGGCCGCGTCCACTGGATCAGCTACGCCCCGGTGTTCGGCCACGCCGCCCTGGCCCTCTACGCACGCGCGGTCGCCGCCGGCCGATGAGTTTCCCCGCGCGAAGGAGTCCCCGCTTCATGACAGACAACGAGAAGTCCCCCGACGCCATCCCCGTCAGCATCACCGGAATCGGGTCGGTCGCCGTCCCCGTGGCCGACCAGGGCCGCGCCCTGAAGTTCTACGCGGACCTCCTCGGCCTGGAGCTGCGCCGCGACGCCGACACGGGCAACGGCTGGCGCTGGCTGGAGGTCGCCCCCGCGAACGCCATGACCTCCGTCGCCCTGATCCCCACCCGCGAGGACATCCCCACCGGCATCGACACGGGCATCCGGCTCCTGACCCCCGACGCCGCCTC
This sequence comes from Streptomyces sp. NPDC050738, assembly GCF_040654175.1. Lineage (NCBI taxonomy): Bacteria > Bacillati > Actinomycetota > Actinomycetes > Kitasatosporales > Streptomycetaceae > Streptomyces > Streptomyces sp. NPDC050738. The sequence goes on from NZ_JBFAHN010000003.1 coordinate 676,728, forward strand.
CGCCCACGCGGCGCTGCTGGCCCACGGAGCGGACGTGGACGAGGAGATCACGCGCTGGGGCGGCGGCGTACCGCCGATGTTCTCCGTACGGGACCCCGACGGAAACAAGCTGGTGATCGTCGAGAGCCGCTGACGGGCTGACGGCCGTCTCCCGGGCTAGCGTCACGTGCATGAACCGCAGAAAGCAGAAGAAGCTGGCCGACAAGCTCGTCTGGGCCGCGATGTCCCACGACGTCAAGCAGGTCAAAGTCCTGCTGAAGGCCGGCGCCGACCCGGACGCGCCCGACGTGGACGGCGAGACACCGCTGTACGCGGCCGCCGTGCAGGGCGCCGCGGAGAACGTCCGCCTGCTTCTCGCCGCCGGCGCCTCCCCCGACGCCCAGAGCTCGGGCCCCGGCTCGGAGGGCACCCCGTTGTGCGCGGCCGCGTGCTGGGGCGAGCTCGATGTCGTACGGGCACTGCTCGCCGGTGGCGCCGACCCGGATCTGCGCGAGGACGACGGCACCGGCAGGACAGCTCTGGAATGGGCGGAGGCCGGGCCTCACCCGGAGACCGCGGACCTCCTGCTCGCCGCCGTCAGACCAGTCGCCGTGCCGTAGCCCAGCGGGTCAGCTCGTGGCGGTTGGAGAGCTGCAGCTTCCTGAGCACCGCCGAGACGTGCGACTCGACGGTCTTCACGGAGATGAAGAGCTGCTTGGCGATCTCCTTGTAGGCGTAGCCGCGCGCGATCAGCCGCAGCACCTCGCGCTCGCGCTGGGTGAGGCGGTCCAGGTCCTCGTCGACCGGCGGTGCGTCGGTCGACGCGAACGCGTCGAGGACGAAGCCCGCGAGCCGCGGCGAGAACACCGCGTCGCCGTCCTGCACCCGGAAGATCGAGTCGACCAGGTCGGTGCCGGTGATGGTCTTGGTGACGTAGCCGCGCGCACCGCCCCGGATGACACCGATGACGTCCTCGGCGGCGTCCGACACGGACAACGCCAGGAAACGCACCGGGCGTTCGGCGTCCGACATCATCGCGGCGCTGCGCCGCAGCACCTCCACCCCGCCGCCGCCCGGCAGATGCACGTCGAGCAGGACGACCTCGGGGCGGGTGGCCGTGATGACGGTGACCGCCTGGTCGACGTCGGCCGCCTCACCGACGACCTCGACGCCCGTGGTCTCGGTCTGCCCGATCTCGGCCTGGACGCCCGTGCGGAACATCCGGTGGTCGTCGACGAGGACGACCCGAACCCGGCGCTCCTCGGCGGCAGTTGCTTCACTCTTGGACTCGGTCATGCTCGCTCCATCTCCAGTTCCACCACGGTGCCGCCCTCGGGCGCGGAACGCAGGCTCGCCGTACCGCCGTGGCGCTGCATCCGGCCGATGATCGATTCTCGTACGCCCATGCGGTCGTCGGGTACGGAGTCCAGATCGAAGCCGGGTCCCCTGTCCCGTACCGACACGAAGACCGTGCGGCCCTCGACCTCCGCGAAGACCTGCACCGCCCCGCCCTCGCCACCGTACTTGGCGGCGTTGACCATCGCTTCCCGCGCGGCCTGCATCTGTGCGGTCAGTTTCTCGTCGAGCGGGCAGTCGCCGACGACCACCACTTCGAGCGGGACGCCGTGCTTGTCCTCGACCTCGGCCGCGGACTTCTTCACGGAGTCGGCCACGGTCGCCGGCTCCTCGTCGGCGTCCTTGCCCGTGCCCTCCGGTTTGTAGAGCCAGGCGCGCAGTTCGCGCTCCTGGGCGCGGGCGAGCCGGCGCACTTCCCCGCCGTCGTCCGCGTTGCGCTGGATGAGGGTCAGCGTGTGCAGCACCGAGTCGTGCACATGCGCCGCCACTTCGGCCCGCTCCTGCGCCCGGATGCGCATCAGCCGCTCCTGCGAGAGGTCCTGTGTCATCCGTACGATCCAGGGCCCGGCCAGCAGCGCGATGCCCGCGAGGACGGCGAGCGTGGCGGTGAGCAGATTGCCGAGCTGGGCGGCCGAGCCCTGGATGACGATGAAAGCGGTGAAGCCCGTGCCCACCAGGGCCACGCCCGCCAGCCCCCGGGCCAGCGGCAGCAGCCTGCTGCTGCGGCCGACGGCGGTCCAGTGGGCGCGGCGCGAGTTGTCGACCTGGCGCCAGACCAGGACGACGCCCGCGCCGATGAGCAGCGCGGGCCAGATGTAGGGGCTGGCGTCGCCGCCCACGGAGACGTTCTGGCCGAAGATGACCCCGCCGATGATCAGCGCGATGAGCGCGACGATCTGGCCCTTGTCGGGCTTGCGGAGCAGCCTGCGGCGCCCGTCCGCGGTCCGGTCCTCCTCGGATTCGTACGCGGCGCGCGGCGCGTCCACCCCGCCGATGCCCAGCGGCACCACGAACCAGAAGGCGACGTACAGCAGCGCGCCGAGCCCCTCCAGGGTGAACAGCACGATGAAAGCGGCCCGGACCCAGGCGACGGGCACCCCGAGGTGACCGGCGAGACCGCGCGCGACGCCGCCGAGCATCCGGCCCTCGGCGCTGCGGTAGAGCTTGCGCAGCGGTGCGTCCTCCGGGGACTCGGAGGACGCGGCGCGTTCGGCTCGGTCGGCGCGAGGCGGGGCAACTGGCGGCATGCACCGATCGTCACACGTACGGGCAGGTAGGGGCATCAGGGATGTCCCCCGGGTTCGCTCCGCGAATATCAGGGGCCGCCCAGGGTCGCCCTGTCCCCCACACGCCCCCGTCGCCCGTCACCATGTACGTATGACGGACCAGCAAGCCGAAGCGGAAGCCCGGCCTCAGCCCCAGCTGCGCCGCCACCGCAGCAACAAGGTGGTCGCCGGGGTGTGCGGCGGGCTCGGCCGGCACTTCGACCTCGACCCGGTGATCTTCCGGGTCGCGCTCGGCGTGCTCGCCGTGACGGGCGGCATCGGCCTGATCTTCTACGGCTTCGCCTGGCTGCTCGTCCCGCTCGACGGCGACGACGAGAACGAGGCCCGCCGCCTGCTGACCGGCCGTGTCGAGGGCGCGTCGATGATGGCGGTGCTCTTCGCGCTGGTCGGCTGCGGCCTGTTCCTCTCGATGCTGGGTTACGTCTCCGTACTGGTCTTCGCCGCCCTGCTGAGCCTGGCCGTCGCGGGCTCCTCCGTCTGGTCCCAGCGCCGCCGCCTGGCCGCGCCCGAGACGCTGGACACCATGACCGCGTCGACGGTCGCGGACGCCCCGCCGGAGACGAAGGCCCCGCCGGCCCCCGGCGGTCCCTCCTGGTGGCGGGACCCGATCGTCAAGGACGGCACGACGGGCCCGGTGGGCTCCGGCTATCTGTGGGGCCCGGCGGACACCCCTCAGGACGTGGTGCCCACGTCCCACCAGAAGCCGTCCCGCCGCACCCCCGCGGCGGCACGCGGCCCGCGCGGCATCGGCGGCCGCGTCTTCCTCTTCGCCCTGCTCGCGGCCTGCCTGGGCACGGGCATCGCCTGGAACCAGCAGCCGCTCGGCACGGCCCTGCAGATCGGCTTCGCCTGCGCACTGGCGGTCTTCGGCATCGGCTTCGTGATCAGCGCGTTCGCCGGCCGTACGGGCGTGGGCACGATCGTCCTCTCCCTCATCACAGCAGGGCTCCTCGCGGGCGCGTCGGCGATCCCCAAGGACGTCTCCACGGACTGGGCGCATACGGAGTGGAAGCCGGCGGCGGTCACGGCGGTCGAACCGGAGTACCGCATCGGCTCGGGCGACGGCCTGCTGGACCTGAGCACGCTGAAGATCCCCTCCGGGACGACGGTGACGACGAAGGCGGAGGTGGGCGCGGGCCGCATCAAGGTCCTCGTACCGAAGAACGCGACGGTGAAGCTGACGGTCGACGTGGGCCTGGGCGACATCCAGATCCCCGGCGAGAACAAGAACGACTTCGACGTCTCGCCCGGCCAGTACAAGCAGATGACGCTGACCCCGCCCACAGGAACCCCCTCGGGCGGCACCATCGACCTCGACCTGAAGGTCAGCCTCGGACAGGCGGAGGTGGCCCGTGCCGCACTGTGAGCAGCACCGCAGCGCATACCGCCACGACTTCAGGCCCGGCAAGCTGTTCGCGGGCCTGGTCCTGATCGCGGTGTCCGTCGCCTACCTGGGCGATGCGGGCGACGCGTGGAGCACCCCGTCCGGGGTCGGGGCTCCGGCGGTGGTCGCCGGTCTGGTGGTGGCGGGCGGACTGAACTGGATCGCCTACAGGCTGCGCCGCCGGCGGACGGCCAGGATCGCGTCGAGCGAGAGCAGCGGTGTCCCGGCGAGCACGAGCGGCAGCCAGGCCATCAAGTAGGCGAGGTCGTTCCCGTAGTAGTACGGGGTGGTCTGCCAGCTCACGGTCAGCCAGAGCGAGAGCGAGATCAGCGCACCCCCGAGGGCGGCGAGCCGCCCGAAGAGCCCGAGCAGAATGCCGACGCCGACGGCGAGTTCACCGAAGGCGATGGCGTAGCCGAACCCGGCGGGGTTCTTCAGCGCGAGGTCGACGAGGGCGGGGATCGCGGCGCTGTCGCGCACGTTGGTCATCAGCTCGCCGATGGAGCCGGCTCCCGTGGTGTGGAAGAAGGCGTTGTCGGTGAGCTTGTCGATGCCCGCGTAGACGAAGGTGATGCCGAGAAAGAGGCGCAGCGGCAGCAGCGAGTACCGCCGGGCGACCGCCCGCCAGCCTTCCGACTCCTGGATCCCTCCGAGGGGTGTGGTGGTGCCGCCGTCCATCCGATAACCGTGAACCATGACAGGTCCCACCTCTCCGCTCGCCCGGTCTGCAGGCACGATTCTCCCTGCGGGTCTCGAATAGGGATACGTATGGCGCGGCGTTCGGACTCATTCGCACGCGCCCCCCGCCCGGCAAGCGGCCTGCGGCCGCTTCAGTCGGTCACGTCGATCGTGTGGGGGGCCGTCTCCAGGCCCGCCGCCGTCACCACCCGCACGTCGACCACCCCCGGCTCCACCTCCACCGGCACCGGCACGGTCAGCACCGTGTCCGTAGGGTTCGCGAACCCGCCCACCACCGGCACCAGCGGCACATGCACATGCACCGCCCCGATCCGCACCACCATCCGCGCCAGCCGCTCCGGCGTCTGCGCCCCCGGCGGCACGAACCCCGCACCGCGGATCTCGATGTCGTCGCCGGTCCGGATCGGCGCGTCCAGATCCCCGGCCTCCCGGGCCCGCACCACGGAAAGCACCACGGGCCGCCCGCCCTCCGCGTACTTCCCCGCGAAGTACGTGAGCGCCGACACCGCCACCACCAGCGCGAGCCCCCACGGCAGATCGGGCAGCTGCTCGGGCCGCCGTGCCAGCCGTACGAGGGCGAACACCAGGCCCACCCCGCTCACCAGCACGTACTGCACGTCCGTGAAGCTCCCGCGCCCCGAGTCGTCGGTCAGCAGATCGGCGGCGCGCGGCCGGTCGGCCCGTACCTTCTGGAGCTTCTGCGCATGCACGCGTACGCCCACGACCCGCCGCACGACCACCGCGACCGCACAGACCAGCGCCAGCACGGTCACCACACCGGCGCCCCGCGCGATCTCCATCCCGTCGATCAGCGCGTCCCGTTCACCGTGCCCGGAGGCCTGCGCCAGCTCAAGGGCGAGCACGAGCACGGCGAAGACGACGACCAGCACCCACACCCCCGCGACCGCACGCGAGGTGGAAAGGCGGTTGTCCTCCCCGACGACCGGGGCGAGCACCCCGCCCCGCGCCCGGTGCACCCACGCCGCGCCGGTCAGGAGTCCGCCCACCACCACGGCGGCGACAAGACCGGCCGTACGGGCAGCCGACCACCCGGCCCCGATGGCCGTCGCGGTCTGCACGATCACCAGGGCGAGCACGGCGCCCCACACCACGAACACCGTTCGCCGCCACACCAGTTGAGGCCACGCCTCACCGGCCTCGCGGCTCCGCTCGGCCACCGCGCGCGCGGACTGCGTCAGCTCGTCCGACACCCACTGCCGCGAGGCCCCCGCCGAGTGCGCGACGGCCCCCGGCAGCCCCTGCCCGGCAGCGAGTTCGTCCCGCTTCACCAGGAACGCGGCGACCGCGCGCCGATGCCCCTCGCGCGCCCCGTGCGGGCAGTCGCCGCACGTGCAGCCACCGCTGTGCCGCTCGCCGCTCTGCCTTGCTTCCTGCACCGCCACGAAGAACGCCGCCTTCCCCACCCCGATGAAACCCAAACGCGGACTTCAACAACCGTCCGTCGCAGGCGAATTGTGCCGTACGGAGGGAGCGCCCCACGCAGCAGGTCAGCTCAGCCGGGGTGATTGACGTTCCATCAGGTTGACGAAGAAGCACATCACGAGGGAAGCATCTCCACCCACCGGCGCCAGAGCGGCTGGTAGTTGATCCACGCCACAAGATCGCTCCCCAGCTGATCCCTGGTGGCCAGAGCCTTCTTCGGGTCGATCAGCACCGGCCGCCCCGCCCCCCGGGCCGCCAGCTGCACCTGCGCGCACCGCTCCATGCTGATGAACCACCAGGCCGCCGCATCCACCGAATCCCCGACGGTCAGCACCCCGTGATTGCGCAGGACGACGGCCTTGTACGCGCCGAGGACGGCCGCGATCGCCCGTCCCTCCTCCTCGTCCACGACGACACCCGTGTACGCGTCGTACAGCGCGTGGTCCTCGAAGAACGCGCACGCCTCCTGGGTGTACGGCTCGATCAGCCCGCCCAGCGCGGCAAGCGCCCGCCCGTACAGCGAGTGGCTGTGGGCGACGGCGACGACGTCGGGCCGGGCCCGGTGCACCTGGGCGTGGACGGCGAAAGCCGCCTGATTGACGTGCCGGCGCCCTTCGACGACCTGCCCGTCGCCGTTGACGAGCACGAGGTCGCCGACCTGCACGTGTGCGAAGGGCAGCCCGAAGGGATTGACCCAGTAGCAGTCGTCGAACTCCGGGTCGCGCGCGGTGATATGCCCCGAGACGCCCTCCTCGTACCCGTACTCCCCGAAGATTCTCAGCGCCCCGGCGAGCCGTCGCTTCCGGTACGCCCGCTCGTCCTCGACGTTCTCGTGGACGGGCGGCAGCGCGAATTCGAGCTGCTCGACAGGTATGGGGGCGGGGCCGGACGCGGGGCCGGGCGCGGGCATCTCAGTCATGGGCGCAAGCTACCTGCGGTTACGGCAGCATGGAATGCATGGCATCCGACCTTTCCGAACTGATCGAACTTCTCGGCCTGCAGCCCCACCCCGAGGGCGGCTGGTACCGCGAGACCTGGAAGACCTCGGCCACGGGCACTCCCGCGGGCTATCCGGGCCCGCGCGCGTACGCGACCGGCATCTACTTCCTGCTCCACCCCGGCGAGATCTCACGCCCGCACACGGTCCGCTCGGACGAACTGTGGCTCTGGCATCGGGGCGGCCCGCTGCGCCTGACGATCGCGGGCGAGGAACACGTCCTGGGCCCGGACGTGGCCAAAGGCGAGCTGCCCCAACTCCTCGTCCCCGCAGGCGCGTTGCAGTCGGCGGAGCCGGCGGGCGGCACGGAGCCGACCCTGGTCAGCTGCATCGTGTCCCCGGGCTTCGACTTCGAGGACTTCACGATGGAACCGGAGTAGACCGGAACAGAACCGGAGCAGATACGACTGTGCCGCCGCCCGCACACGGCGGGCGACGGCACAGTCGCGTAAAACGATGGGGAATTACTCCCACTCGATGGTGCCCGGCGGCTTGCTCGTCACGTCGAGCACCACCCGGTTCACATCGGCCACCTCGTTGGTGATGCGCGTCGAGATCTTCGCGAGCACGTCGTACGGCATTCGCGTCCAGTCCGCCGTCATGGCGTCCTCGGACGAGACAGGACGGAGCACGATCGGGTGCCCGTACGTCCGCCCGTCGCCCTGCACGCCCACCGAGCGCACATCGGCGAGCAGCACGACGGGGCACTGCCAGATCTCGCGGTCGAGACCGGCCGCCGTCAGCTCCTCGCGGGCGATGGCGTCGGCCTCGCGCAGCAGGTCGAGCCGCTCCTTGGTCACTTCACCGACGATGCGGATCCCGAGGCCGGGGCCCGGGAACGGCTGGCGCTGGACGATCTCGTCCGGCAGCCCGAGCTGCTGGCCGACCATCCGGACCTCGTCCTTGAAGAGCTGGCGCAGCGGCTCGACGAGCTCGAACTCGATGTCGTCGGGGAGCCCGCCCACATTGTGGTGGGACTTGATGTTGGCGGTGCCGGTGCCGCCGCCGGACTCGACGACGTCCGGGTACAGGGTGCCCTGCACCAGGAAGGCCACGTCCTCGCCGCCCTCGGCGATGATCTCGGCCTGCGCCTGCTCGAAGACGCGGATGAACTCGCGCCCGATGATCTTCCGCTTCTGCTCCGGGTCACTGACCCCGGCGAGCGCGTCCAGGAAGCGCTTCTCGGCGTCGACGACCTTGAGCTGCACGCCCGTGGCCGCGACGAAGTCCTTCTCGACCTGCTCGGTCTCGCCCTGGCGCATCAGCCCGTGGTCGACGTACACACAGGTCAGCTGGGAGCCGATGGCCTTCTGTACGAGGGCCGCGGCCACCGCCGAGTCGACGCCGCCGGAGAGCCCGCAGATGGCGCGCTTGGTGCCGACCTGCTCGCGGATGAGGGCGACCTGCTCCTCGATCACGTTGCCGGTGGTCCAGGTCGGCTCGATGCCCGCTCCCCGGTAGAGGAAGTGCTCCAGGACCTGCTGGCCGTGCGTGGAGTGCATGACCTCGGGGTGGTACTGGACCCCGTACAGCCGCTTCTCGTCGTTCTCGAAGGCGGCGACCGGCACGACGTCCGTGGACGCCGAGACGATGAAGCCCTCGGGGGCCGCGCTGCACGCGTCGCCGTGCGACATCCACACCTGCTGGTCGGCGGGGGTTCCCGCGAAGAGGGTGGAGTCGCCCTGGGAGACGGTGAGCTCGGTACGGCCGTACTCGCGGGCCCCGTTGTCGTCGACGGTGCCGCCCAGGGTGGTGGCCATGAGCTGGAAGCCGTAGCACATCCCGAAGACCGGGACCCCGGCCTCGAAGAGCGCGCGGTCGACGGTCGGGGCGCCTTCCGCGTACACGGAGGACGGACCACCGGAGAGGATGATCGCCTTCGGGTTCCTGGCCAGCATCTCGGCCACGGGCATCGTGCTGGGCACGATCTCGCTGTAGACCCGCGCCTCACGGACGCGACGGGCGATGAGCTGGGCGTACTGCGCGCCGAAGTCGACAACGAGGACTACGTCCGGGCTGCTGTCGGGGGCGGCGGGGGGTGCTGCTGGCACGGGGGCGGCCTTCCGGCGATGCAAAGGGGGCTGTGTTTGTCGATTCTAACGGCCCGCGGACATCGGACTTGTCTCAGTCTCCGAAGCCCCGCCATACTGACCCCATGCACAAGCACCTCACGCACGCCTCGACGTATGGCGTCTTTACCTATGGCACCGGGCCCACCGGCTGCCATGGTCGTGCTGCTTGAGCAACTAGCCAGCAACTTCCCAGGCGCCCCGGGCCGACAAGGTCCGGGGCGTCTGCTGCATTCCGGACCTGGTCGGTCAGGGGACACCCCTCTTCCCACCAGGAGCCACGGACATGACGACGACGACCAGCACCGAGAGCACCGAGAGCACCGAGACGCTCATCGCCGACGCCCGCACCCGTATCGACGCGATGGACGACAGGATCATCGGCCTGATCCAGGAACGGATGGCCGTCTCGGCCGTCATCCAGGAGGCCCGTATGACGTCGGGCGGCCGCCGGGTGAACCTCTCGCGCGAGATGGAGGTCCTCAGCCACTACAGCGACGCGCTGGGCAAGCCGGGCACGTCGCTGGCGATGACGATGCTGGAGCTGTGCCGGGGCCGTATCTGACCCCGCGCGGGCTGCCCCCGGCCCCCGTATCTGCGTTCGGACACCGCCCCCACCCGTATGGCGCGTGACCGCCCCACGGCCTCTTCGTTGGTCCGGGCGAACACCACGCGTGGCTTCGCTGGGGCGTGAGACGTACTGCACGTGCGTCGTGGGACCTCGCCCCAGCAATCGTGACCGGACGGCAGGGGACAGCAGCCCGGTCACACAGAAAAAGGCGGTCGGCTCCGGGGACGCCCGGTGCCGACCGCCCCAGTGCGGGATCCGGTCCAAACGGTTGCGCAGGCTGCCGCCGATCCAGCACGATGCAGAGACAACCCCCGTACTGCGCACCCCAGTTGCCAAAGGTCGAGACCAGCCGCGCGCCCCTTGTGCGCCGGGTGGCCGACCCGGCGCACAGAAACAGCGGCGCGACCCCCCGGCGCCGCGCATCGGCACCGGCGCTGCCCTGACGTCGGTGCTGTACGCCAAGGGCCCCGCGGAGGCGATTCCGCGGGGCCCTTCGCTACGTCACGTACCGGCGACTACGCCTTGCGCCTGCGCGCGACGACGTACAGCGCACCGCCCGCGGCGAGCGCGAAAGCGGCGGCGCCCATCGGGAGCAGCGACGAGGAACCGGTGGAGGCGAGGGAGCCGCCGCCGCTGTTGGTCGTGGTGTTGGTGTTGCCGCCGGTGGTGGACGAGGTGGTGGCACTGGCCGTCGGGGACGGGGTGGCCGAGGCGCTGGGGGCAGGCTTCGGGGTGCCGTTGATGATCAGCTGGGCGGTGTTGTTCGAGGCGTCGGCCTCGAAGGGGAGCTTCGGCTGCTGCAGGTACGGGTTCCGTACGGTGACCGCACCCTTGGCGTCCTTCACCACCTTGTTGATCTTCAGCTCGAAGGGCAGCGCGAAGTCGGCACCGTCGAGGACCATGGACGAGGTGAGGCAGAAGTAGCGGGGCGCGCCGAGCTCCTTCTCGCGGTACTCGCCGGCCGCGGTGCGGGCGGCGCAGCCCTCGGGCTTCTTGGTGACCTCGGCGCCGGCCGGGACGGTGAAGTCGACGGTCGCCACGGATTCACCGGAGCGCAGGTACGCGATCCAGGCGGGCCCCTTGTTCCGGAAGCCCACCTTCGTCTTGACGGTCGCGCCCGCCTTGCCGGTGACGACGTCGCCGTACGCCCGGAAGTCGGCCTTGTTCGCGGTCAGGAAGTCGAACTCCTGCTGGTTGTCCCAGGGGTCGAGGTCCGAGGACCGCGGGGAGATCTTCTTCTGGACTGCGGTGAGGAGCGGCGCCGCGTTCGACCGCCACTTCACGCCCGTCGTGTCCTCCTCGATCCGGTAGATGAAGCCCTCGATGTACGCGTGGTCGGTGGCCTTGATGCCGAGCGACGAGCTCAGGTCATAGACCGTGCCCGCCTTGTACGTACCGGGGAAGTGGCACTGCACGTCGGTTCCGGCACCGAAGGCGTCGTCCTTGGAGTACTCGCAGTTGCCGTACTTCTCGGCGAACTCAAGGCCGTGCGAGGCCTTCAGGGTGAGCAGAACGCCCTCCGCGTCCGCGGTGCCGTTGTTGGCGAAGGAGAGCGTGCCCCGCTGGATCTGCCCCGGCTTCATCGCCTGCTTCAGCGGCAGCTTCTTCATGACGAGGTCGGGGCCGCCGACGGTCACCTCGGTCGAGAAGGAGGTGAAGGTCGCGCCGTCCGCCTTGCCGGTCACCTTCATGGTGCCGGAGGCGCCGAGCTTGCTGCCCTTGGCAGCGGTGACCTTGACGCGGGCGGCAGCGCTGAGGCCCGGCCAGATGCCGCTGTCCGTGCAGACGGCGGTCGCGCCGGTGACTTTGCAGTCGGCGTTGGACGCCTCGCCGTCGAAGGCGATGTCGGCGACGCCGGCAAGACCGCTCAGGTCGAAGGTGACGGTGTAGTCGCCCTGGTAGGCACCGTTCTCCATGTCCTGGCTGGGGTTGTAGAGCCTGACGTCGAAGCTGCTCGCCTTCGGCGCCCCGCTGTCGGGATACGGGTGGACGGCGACCGTGTCCTCACCACTCAGCGTGAAGACGGGGGCGGCGGCGGAGGCGGGGGCGGCCGACGCCGAAGCGCCCGGCGTGACCGTATCGGCGAAGGCAGAAGCACCGCCGCCCGCACCGACGGCTATCAACCCTGCTGCGGCAACTACAAGGGAAAGGCGTCTCATCACGGCTCTCTGGGTTCGACGGGACCTGTGCGACTGCTGTGACCGCAGCGGCACAGATACGACCCGGAGGCGGCGGCGAAGGTTGTGCACCACGTGATGTGACCGGCGTCACATAAAAATTCTGTGAGAGCGGACGCAACCATTCCTCTCCTTGGCGGGTCTTCTTTGCGCAACCCCGGCCCCGCCCGTGTCCCCCAAACCCCGGTAAGGCCTCTCCACTCCGCATGAAGACATCAGAGGTCTCCGCATGAAGCTCCGCCACTCCCTGGCCATCGCGGCCGCGGCCGCCGTCATAGCACCCGCCGCCGTTCTGGGCGCGCCGTTCGCGTACGCCGACGAGGCCCCGGGTTCCACCGAGTCCTCCCCGGCCGCGACCGCGAGCGCCGAGGTCACGCCTTCCGCCTCCGCGTCGGAGTCGGCCCCGGCCGCCACCGAGAGCGCGTCGCCGTCCGCGTCCGAGACGACTCCCGCCCCCGGCGCCACGGCCGCCGCGCCCTCCACGTCAGCCTCTGCCTCGGCCTCCGCTTCGGCCTCCGCCTCGGCGAGCAGCACGCCTTCCGCCGAGCCGACCGACTGCCCCGTCGACGAGGACGGCGCCGACATCGGCTCCGCGCTGGAGATGAGCATCCACGGGCTGCCGGGGAAGATCGTCGCCGGCAGCGGCTGGCACTCGTTCTCGCTGCGGGCGACCAACACGTCCAAGCAGGACCTCGGCGCCGTCCAGTGGGCGCTCTTCATGGACAACGACTCGATGAGCGACGACGAGAACGCCTGGCTGAGCACCTTCGCCCAGCTTCAGTACTGGGACGCCGACGCCAAGACCTGGACGTCGATGCCCGCCGATTTCGGCAACGGCATCTTCATCGGTGAGACCACGCTCGCCGCGAAGCAGTACGTCGACCTCAAGCTGCGCGTGAACATCGGCGCGAAGGCCCCCAAGGGCGACGGCTACACCCTTGGCCTCGGCGGATACGTCGACGCCGCCATGAACTGCTTCCACACCGCCTACAGCGAGTGGGACTTCACGGTGCTCGCACCGGGCAGCGACAACGAGGAGCCGGGAGAGGCGACGCCCGGCAAGGGCGACGACGAGGGCAAGAAGCCGCAGGGCGGCACCACTTCGGAGATCCCCGCGTCCGGCAGCCTCGCCGAGACCGGTTCGTCCTCCATGGTCCCCGCCATCGGGATCACGGGCGGCCTCGCCGTCGCGCTCGGCGCCGGTGCGCTGGTCGTCGTGCGTCGGCGTAAGGGCGCTTCCGCCGCGTAACGCCAAAGACTCACGAAGAGCGCTGCACTCGGAGGGGGGTGCAGCGCTCTTCGTGTGTCCGCTCGCGGGTTACTTCTTCGGCGGGATCGGCGGGATCGCTACGAACGGGAGCTTCAGCGCTCCGAAAGCCTCCGCCGGGACCGCGGGCGACACCGGCTCCACCGCCGCCAGGCGCTCGTACGCCTCTCCCTGCGACGGCCGCTTGTCCGCCTCGCCCTTGTTCGGCCAGAACGACATCGCGCGCTCCGCCTGTGCGGTGATCGTCAGGGACGGGTTCACGCCCAGGTTCGCGGAGACCGCAGAGCCGTCCACCACCGAGATGCCGGGGTGGCCGTAGAGCCGGTGGTACGGGTCGATCACGCCCTCCTCCGGGGTCGCGCCGATCGGGCAGCCGCCCAGGAAGTGGGCGGTGAGCGGGGTGCCCATCAGCTCGCCGACGTTCGAGCCCGCGAAGCCGTTGATCTCCTTGGCCATCAGGGTCGCCGCGCGTGTGGCCGCCTCGATCTGGTTCGGGTTCGGGGCGCCGTGGCCCTGCTTGGCCGTGAGCAGGCCCTTTCCTACGCCGCCCGGCTTGCGGTACGTCGTCAGGGAGTTGTCCAGGGACTGCATGACCAGGCCGATGATCGTGCGCTCCGACCAGCGGCGGTTGGAGAGCGAACGCACCATCAGGAGCGGGTGCTTGGCGGCGCCGCCCAGCCAGCCGCGTACCCGGTTCGCGCTGTAGGGGACCTGGAGGATGGTCATCAGGCCCATCGCGTTCGAGCCCTTGCCGTAGCGGACCGGCTCGATGTGGGTGTCCTCGTCCGGGTGGATGGAGGAGGTGATGGCCACGCCGCGCCAGAAGTCGGCCTTCGCCTTGCCGTGTTTCCTGGCGTAGCGGCGGTCCGTCGTCTGGGAGCCCACCAGCGCCTCGGAGTTGGTGCGGGTCAGTTCACCGAGCTTGGCGGAGATGCGCGGGAGGCCGCCCGTGTCCTTCATCGTGTGGAGCAGGGTCTGCGTGCCGTACGTGCCTGCCGCCACGATCACCTGGCGGGCGCGAAGCACGCGCGGGGTGGACTTCTTCTTGTCCGTGGGGACGGTGGTGACCGTGTAGCCGCCATCGGTGTGGTCGGCGATCGCGGTGACCGAGGTGAGGGGGTGGATCACCGCGCCCGCCTTCTCGGCGAGGTAGAGGTAGTTCTCGTTGAGGGTGTTCTTCGCGCCGTGGCGGCAGCCCGTCATGCACTCGCCGCACTCGGTGCAGGCCTTGCGGGTCGGGCCCGCGCCGCCGAAGTACGGGTCATCGACTGCCGCTCCCGGCTTGGCCTTTGACGTACCGTCAGAGTCTTTTCCGTCGCCGAAGAAGACCCCCACCGGCGCCATGTGGAAGCTGTCGCCGACCCCCATCTCCTGCGCCGTCGCCTTCAGGTGCACGTCGGAGGGGGTCATCGTCGGGTTGAGGCGTACGCCCAGCATCCGCTTCGCCTGGTCGTAGTACGGGGAGAGCTCCGCCTGCCAGTCGGTGATCGACGCCCACTGGCGGTCCTTGAAGAAGGGCTCCGGCGGGACGTAGAGGGTGTTGGCGTAGTTCAGCGATCCGCCGCCGACGCCCGCGCCCGCGAGCACCATGACGTTGCCGAGGAGGTGCACGCGCTGGATGCCGTACAGGCCGAGCGCCGGGGCCCAGAGGTAGTTCTTCAGGTCCCAGGAGTTCTTGGGGAGGGTGCCGGGGGTGAAGCGGCGGCCCGCCTCCAGGACGCCGACCCGGTAGCCCTTCTCGGTCAGCCGCAGCGCGGAGACCGAGCCGCCGAAGCCGGAGCCGACGATCAGTACGTCGTAGTCGTACTCGGCGTCGTCATCGGCCGCCGCCTCGTTCTGGGCAGAGCTCTCCTGGGACATTGACTCTCCTCGATCACAGAATTAGCGGAGGCGCAAGGCCTTCATTGCCTTCAGGCTGCGGGTCATGAACGCCGCGTACTTCTCGTCCGTCATCCCGAAGGACGGCGCCATCGGCATGATCCGCTGGTGGGCGACCGTCTGCGCCTCGGTGTACTTGAGGATGCCCTCGGAACCGTGCCGGCGGCCGAGGCCCGACTGCTTCATGCCGCCCATCGGGGACTGCACGCTGCCGTAGGCGGGCGCGTACCCCTCGTTGATGTTGACCGTGCCGGTCTGGAGGCGGGCGGCGACCGCGTGACCGCGCTTGGCGTTCTTGGTCCAGACGCTCGAATTCAGGCCGTACGGCGTGCCGTTGGCCTCCTCGATCGCCTTGTCCTCGTCGGAGAAGCGGTAGATCGAGACGACCGGGCCGAAGGTCTCCTCGGTGCAGACCGCCATCGGCGCCTCGACGCCTTCGAGGATCGTCGGCTCGTAGAAGAGCGGGCCGATGTCGGTGCGGTGCACACCGCCCGCGACCAGCTTCGCGCCCTTGGCGACCGCTTCCTCGACGTGGCCCTTGACGGCCGCCAACTGGCGTTCGCCGACGAGGGATCCCATGTCGGCGCCGTACGAGAGCGAGGTGCCCAGGCGCATCGCCTTGGTGCGTGCGGCGAAACGCTCGACGAACTCGTCGGCGATCGACTCGTGGACGTACAGCCGTTCGATGGAGATGCAGAGCTGACCGGCCGAGGAGTAGCAGGCGCGGACCGCGCCGGCCGCCGCCTTCTCGATGTCGGCATCCGCGAGGACGAGCATGGCGTTCTTGCCGCCGAGTTCGAGGGATACGCCGACCAGGCGGGCGGCCGCGCCCTGCGCGACCTCGCGGCCCGTGCGGGTGGAACCGGTGAAGGAGACGTAGTCCGCGTGCTTGACCAACTCGGGCCCCACGACCGGGCCTTCACCCAGGACGACCTGGAAGACCTCGGGCGGCAGACCCGCCTCGATGAGCAGGTCGCGCGCCCACAGGGCGGTCAGCGCCGTCTCGGTGTCGGGCTTCATCACGACCGCGTTGCCGGAGACGAAGGCCGGGAGCGCGTCGCCGACCGAGAGCTCGAAGGGGTAGTTCCAGGGGGCGATCTGGCCGACGACACCGCGCGGCTGACGCAGCTCGGTGACCTTGGTGAGGGTGGGGACCGCGCCCGTGTGGCCCTTCGGCTTGAGGTAGGACGAGGCCTTGCGGCCGTAGTGGCGGGCGGAGACGACGACCGCCTGGACCTCTTCGTGCGCGTGCAGGCGGGCCTTGCCGGTCTCCAGCTGGATGAGGTCGAGGACCTCCGACTGGCGGGCGAGCACCAGGTCGTGGAAGCGCAGCAGGACGGCGGCGCGGGTGCGGACGGGCGTGGCCGCCCAGACGGCCTGCGCGGCGCGGGCGCGGTCGAAGGCCGTCGCCACGTCCTCGGGGGTGGACTCGGGCAGGTCGGCCAGCTTCTCCCCGGTGAAGGGGGTGTGGTTGACCGTACGGCCGCTGCCGACGACACCGCGCGTGAGCTGGGCGACCACCTCCGGGGTGACCACGTCGGCCGCGGTGCGTGCACCTGCGGGTGCGGGAGCTGTCGGGTTGGTGCCGAGGGCAGCCTGCGAGTCCGTCATGGGGCGAGGTTATGCCTCGGTGGAGGCTTTGGGTACCCACTGGTAATAGGTTTTCAGGGTCCCCACAAAACGCGCCAGTGATCAATGGCGGGATAAGCCCTGATCAGGGGCTTGTCCCGCCATCGGGGTCACCACCGGGCTGTCACAATTCGTCGATGTCGAAGTTCGCGACGACCTCGGAGAAGAGCTTGTCGCCCTCCTTCGCGGCCCATCCCTCGGCGGGGCCGGTGACGCGCAGCCGCCAGTAGACCGTGGTGCCCGTCTTGCCGGGGACGATGAGCTCGTGGAAACGGTGCGGGACCGGGTTGTCGCCGGAGGTCGAGTAGTTGTCGAAGTCGGTGATCAGCTCGGAGGCGTCGTGGCCCTGGTGCTTGACCTTCTTGAGGTCCACCGTGGCCTTGCCGATGTCCGTGCCGTTGCGGCCGCCCTTCTCGTAGAAGGCCTTCCAGGTCTCGCCCTCGGGGCCCATCGCGTCCTTGGTCACCGCCGTGTCGACCCGCTCCACGTAGACGGAGAAGACATCGCTGGGGTCGTAGTACGTGATGTTGGGATCGCTGGTGTCCTGCACGCGCCTGTAGTCCTTGGGCACGGCGATGTCCGCCTTGAGCACCTCGCTCTCCGGGCGCACCAGGAAGCCGCCCGGGGTCCCACCGCCGCCGAAGGGGTTGGCGAAGATCAGGACGAGGGCGACGGCGATCGCGAGGACGGCCGCGCCCAGTCCGTACTGGGCCTTGCGGTTGCGGTGCAGGACGGGCGGGACCCAGAGGGCCGTCATACCGGTGGCGCCCGTCGCCCCGCCGGCTCCTCCGTACACCTGTGTCGCTGCGAGCGCGGCCGCGGCCGGCGGGCGCGCCACCGATTCGAGGGTCTCGCGGATCTCGGCGGTGCTCGGTCGCTCCGCCGGGTTCTTGCGGAGCAGCCGCATGACCAGAGTGCCGAAGGCGCCGGAGCCGCGGGCGGGCATCTGCGGCTCGGCCGAGAGCACGGCCTGGAGGGTGGAGGGGACGTGCGAGCGCCGGTACGGGGACATGCCCTCGACCGCCGCGTACAGGACGACGCCGAGCGACCAGAGGTCCGACTCGGGGCCCGGACGCTGGCCCAACACCCGCTCAGGGGCGATGAATTCGGGGGACCCGACGAACGCGCCGGTCTCGGTGAGACCCTGCTCGCCCTCGACCTGCGCGATGCCGAAGTCGGTGAGGACGACGCGGTCGCCGCGGCCCAGAAGGACGTTGTCGGGCTTGACGTCGCGGTGCAGTACGCCTGCTTCGTGCGCGGCGGTGAGCGCGCCGAGGACGGCGAGGCCGATGCGGGCGGCTTCGGTGACGTCCAGGGTGCCTTCCTGGAGGCGGTCGCCGAGGGAGTGGCCGCGCACCAGCTCCATGACGATCCAGGGCTTGGCGTCCTCGATGACCACGTCGTGCATCGTCACGACGGAGGGGTGGTCGATACGGGCGGCGGCGCGGGCCTCGCGCTGCATGCGCAGATAGACGTTCTCGCGTTCGCGGGCGGGAAGGCTCTCGGGGACCTGGGGTTCCTTGATGGCCACATCGCGGTCCACGACCTCGTCGTGCGCCCGCCAGACCGTGCCCATGCCGCCGTGACCGAGGCGCGACAGGAGGCGGTAGCGGCCGCCGATCAGACGGCCTGCGGACGGGTCCTGGGGCGTGGGCGCCACTTGGGTCGCCTCGTACGGGGTGCTGCTCTGCGGAGGCACCTGGGCGCCGTTCGGCTCCGGCGGGCGAAGGCCGTAACTCGTGGGCTCGTTGGCCCGTCCCCCATCGTTGGTCATGGGGCCATCTTTACGGGTCGTGGTCTGCGAACACCACTGTGAGCGGCGAGGGGATACAGACCCGTGACAACTCGGCCACCATCTCGGCCGACAGCCAAGCCGTCGAGTCCGCCGTCGACTCAGCCTGAAACGACGAAGGATCCGACGGCGGTGTCGAAGTACCGCTTCGCATCGGCGGCCTTGCTCACGGGGGCCGAGACCCAGACGTTGTACGTGCGGCCGTTCTCCGCCCAGCAGAGTTCGAAGGTCCTGCGCGGGCCTTCGGCCTCGCTGAAGCCGTCCCAGGTGAACTCAAGGGTGGCGGCGGGAAATCCGTTGTGGGTGGTCGAGGTGACCTTGTTGTCGCGGTAACCGGGGTTGGCGTCGGGGCCACCGCTGTCCTCGAAGCGCGTCAGTTCGAGCGGGCTGGTGTCGGTCTTCCCCTGATCGAGGACGCCGATACGGAAGACCTCGCCCGGGGTCTTGTAGAAGACGCGCTTGCCGTCGGTGGAACGGACGCTGTCCGCGGGGACCGTGACCGTGAAGCCTGTCCGGTCGGTGACCGTGCGGTAGCCGCCGGTGGGGACCGTGCGGCTCGGTTCGGGGGACGGGGCGGCGGACGGGGGCGGAGAGGAGAGCGTCGTCGTCTTCGGGCTCGGAGTCGGGCTCGGCGTCGGGGTCGGGGTCGGCGTCCCGGCAGGTGCTTGGCTCTGGGTGGACTTCCCGTCCGTGTGACTGTCGCCGTCGCCGCCGAAACTCGAACTCAGAGCCGCTGCGGCGATCCCGGCCCCCACCAGCACCGCCGCCACCACGGTCACGGCGATCCGGCGTCTGCGCTTGCGCGGCGTCGATGACGACGCCGGGGCGGTGGCCTCGGGCGGCGCCAGCACGTACGACGTCGAGGTCGGCGCCGGGGCCGAGGTCGGGGCCGACGTCACGGTCTGGGTCGGGGTCTGGGCCTGGGCCTGGGCTGCGGTCGCAGGCACCGCCCCCGTCGCCAGATACGCGTTCAGCAGCCGCACCGCCTCCGCCGCACCGAGCCTGCGCTCCGGGTCACGCTCCAGCAGCCCCTGTACGACAGGGAGCAGCGGCCCCGCCGCCTCGGGCGGCCGGATCTCGTCGTTGACGACCGCGTGCAACACCCCGCCCAGGGAGTCGCGGTGGAACGGGGACTTGCCGCTCAGTGCCGTACAGAGCAGCACACCCAGCGACCAGAGGTCGGAGGCGGGCCCGGTCCGGCCGCCCTGCATCCGCTCGGGGGCGGTGTATTCGGGCGAGCCGACGAACGCGCCGGTCGAGCTGATCGTCGTCGAGCCGGAGAGCTGCGCGATCCCGAAGTCGGTGAGGACGGCCCGGCCGTCCTCCTCGATGAGGACGTTGGCGGGCTTGATGTCGCGGTGCAGCACGCCGCGCGCATGGGCGGCGGCGAGCGCGCCCAGCAGGTCGATTCCGATACGGGCGGCCTCGGCGGGCGCGAAGGGCCCCTGCGCGGAGAGCCGGTCGGCGAGCGAGCCGCCGAGCACCAACTCCATGACGATATAAGGGCTTTCACCCTCGATGACCACCACGTCATGGACGCCGATCACATGCGGATGCTTGATCTGGGCGACCACCCGCGCCTCGCGCAGAGCGGACGCGGCGGCCTCGCCCGAATCGAGATGGAGCTCCTTGACGGCGACCTCACGCCCGAGCAATTCGTCGGTCGCCCGCCACACCGTGCCCATGCCGCCGCGGCCGATTCGGCTGCCGATGCGGTAACGCCCGGCAATCAGACGGCTGTTGTGCGACTCGTGTGACTCGTGTGACATAACCGCTCCCCCGGACATTGCCCTGCACCCCATCATTCCGCACTACAGAAGTGAAGCCCGAGACGGCTAGTTGGGCTGCCAGTACCGCAGGACGATGTCGAACTGGGCACGCGTCTTCGGCCAGTCCTTCACCGGGCTCGACATATAGATCGCGTACTCCACGCGGCCGTCGTCGACGGTGTACATCTGGTCGATCGCGCGGCGCTTGCCCGGGTGGTCCTTGGTCTCGGTCCAGGTGAACTCCCAGAGCGCGGCGGGCTGGTCGCGGAAGGTGTTCTGGTGCAGGGAGAGCCGGTCGTACTCCGGCAGGCGGCCCAGCTGGGGCTCCATATTGATCATGTGCCGGTACGGATTGGAGAAGTCCGGCGCATGGTCGACGCTGATCCGGATGCGGTGGGCACCGTTGTCCGGGGTGTAGTCGATCTGCTCGCCGTCCGTCTGCCGCGTCCAGCCGTCCGGCACGGCGAGGGTGACGCCGACCGGGTCCTTGGCCTTGTGCCAGCCGTTCGGGAGGCCGTCGGGGTTCTTCGCGGGCGGCGTCTTCTTCGGGCCGGTGGACTTCCCCGGGGTGGTCGCAGAGCTGGTGTGCGTGCCCTGCTTCCCGCCCGCCTCGCCCTTGTCGCCGCGGAGGTGCATCACTCCGTAGCCGACACCGCCGCCCACCAGCGCCGCGAGCACCACGACCAGCGCGGCCGTGCGCCAGGGGTGGCGCTTGCGGTCGGGTGCCGAGGGGGCGAAGGCCGGCGGTGCGGAGGGCGGCAGTTGGGCGGTCGCACCCTCCAGGAGCTCCTTGGGCACGTTCTGCGTGGGGACGTACGCCTGCGCCTGCTTGGGTGCCCGGCCCTCCATCGCGTCGAGCAGCATCCGCTCGGTCTCGGCGGCGCTCGGCCGGTCCGCCGGGTCCTTGCGGAGGAGGGCGGTGATGACGGGGGCGAGCGCGCCTGCCTGCTCCGGCGGCGGGGGTTCCTCGTTGACCACGGCCTGGAGGGTGGAGATCGGTGACGTACGGCGGAAGGGCGAGCGCTCCTCGACCGCCGTGTAGAGCGTGGCGCCGAGCGAGAAGAGGTCCGAGGCCGGTCCTGGGGCCTCGCCCTGGACGCGTTCGGGGGCGAGGTAGTCGATGGAGCCGACGATCTCGCCGGTACGAGTGATCTCCGAGTCGCCCTCGATCGCGGCGATCCCGAAGTCGGTGATCAGGACCCGGCCGTCGCGCGCGAGCAGGATGTTTCCCGGCTTGACGTCGCGGTGCAGCACCCCCGCGGCGTGCGCGGCGCGCAGCGCGCCCAGGACGTGCAGCCCGATACGGGCGGCTTCGCGCGGGGCGAGGGCCCCGGCCTCCTTGGCGACGTCGGCGAGCGACGGGCCGTCGACGTACTCCATGACGATCCACGGGCGGTCGTCGTACGGAATGACGTCATGGACGGTGACGACACCCGGGTGGTTGATACGGGCGGCGGCCCGCGCCTCCTTCTGCGTGCGCGCGTGCAGAACCGTGCGGTCGGCCTCCGATACGAACAGACCCGCCGTCAGCTCCTTTACGGCGACCGTCCGGTGCAGCACCTCGTCGTGGGCACGCCAGACCTTGCCCATGCCCCCGCGGCCGATCAGCTCGCCCAGCCGATAACGCCCGGCGAGCAGCAGATCGGCGCTTTCGGTGTGTCCGGTGTTCGTGTTCCGAGTGTGTTCCACGCGCCCTTGCCCCGTTCCTCGAAGGCCAGATTACGGAGGCGCGTTCGACCATGGAACCTCGGGTGGGGCTGTGATACCGCACTGTGACGCTTGCGGCGGCCGGAAATCGGCCGGGAATCAGGCGGGAATCAGGCGGGGTTCAGCCGCCTGCGCGGTAAGTGGTGCTCGCCTGCTGGTAGATCTCGGTGACTTTGTCCCGCTGCGCGTCGGGGCCGATGACCTGCACAATGTGGTACTTGCCGTCGATGATCATGGCGAGGTTGCGGACGTACACCTGGCGCCCGCTGCTGTCCTGCCAGCTGAACTGGCCCTCCGCCATGGCCTGCTGGCCCACGTCGATGCGGCGCAGCCCGCTCGCCTGGGACCAGGAGGAGTCGCGGAAGGGCTGCAGTTCGCGCTCCTTGTTGTTCTGGTACGCCATCGGGTCGCTGCCCGCGCCCTTGACGGTGTCGCGGCCGGGCACCACGACCAGCTCGAAGTCGCCGCCGAGGTAGCGGATCTGCCCGTTGGAATTGGCGGAGCGCCGCGTCCATGTCCTGTCGACGGCTATCCGGAATCCTGCGGGGTCGTTGCGCATCGCGTACCCGGCGGGGAGGTGCGCGCCGCCCTCGGTGGACGGGGTGTTCTGCGGCGGGGTTCTGCTCGCCGGCGGGGAGCTCTTCGAGGGCGAACTCCCGTCGGCGGGCGCACTGGGGCTGGGTTTGGGGGCGGGAGCGCTGCCCACCTTCTGCTGCCCGTCGTCGGACTTGGGCATGAACTTCACCGCGTACACCAGGGCCGCGATCAGCACGACGAGGACGACCACGAGCAGGATCCGCCCCAGCGAACGCGGCTTGTGCTGCGGCTTCTGCCGCTGCTTCTGCCTGCCGTGCTGCTGACGGTGGCGCCCGTGCGCGCTCACCGCCGGCGCGCGCGAGGTGCGCTTTCTGCGGACGACCTCGCCCCGGCGACGCACGATCGGGAGCTTCGTCGCGTCGGCGGCGGGCAGCGGCACGATCTGCTGTCCCGCGTCCGGTTCGGGCGCCGACCTGACGAGCGAGCGCAGCCAGCCTCGGAGCTCCTCGACGTCCGGGCGCTCGGTGGGGTCCTGGCGCAGGAGCGACTCGACGACCGGGCGCAGCGGACCGCACTCCTCGGCGAAGGCGGGCGGCTCGGCACAGACCAGTTGTACGAGCTCGGCTGCGCTCTCCTCGGGGTAGGGGGCGTGCCCCTGTACGGCCCGGTACAGCAGCGCGCCGAGCGCCCACAGGTCGGTCGCGGGACCGACGGGCGCGGCCAGCTGCCAGTTCTCGTGTACGGGGCCTGCCTGTTCGGGCGCCCACCGTTCGGTGACGGCCCCGACCATGGTGATCCGCGCCTGCCTGGCGCGCTCCGCGGCCAGGGGGGTGGCCGGGCCGCGGTGGGGCAGCGGCCTGCCGGCGGCCTCCGGCTCGTCCCAACGGCCGGTGGGCGCGGCGGTGTCCGGCCTGGGCTGCGCCCCGGGTCCTGTCGCCTGCCGCAGCTCGTCGGCGTGCATCCCGTCGCCGACTCCGGAGCGGGGGGAGGCCCCGTGCCAGCTGCCTGTGCTCTGGCCGCTGCCGCCGCCGCGCGCCTCCTCGCTCCAGCTGCCGGCCAGTTCGGCGCGGCGCGGGGGCGGGGGCAGGTCGGGTTGCGCGGTGTCCGCGGGGGCGTACGGGCTGCCCGCGCCGGCTCCGTATCCGGGCGGCAGGGCAGCGGTCGCCTCCGCGGCCCGTGCGGCGGCGCGGGCGCCCGCGCGGTACGCGGCTATGGCGCCGGCGCGCGCGGCGCGGGGGTCGCCGCCGGCCTGCTGCTCGACGGGCCGAGCCGGCGCGGTCTGCCCGGCGGCGACACCGGCCGTGCCGTCGCCCGCGTACTCACCTGCGCCCTCGTCGGCGCCCGCTTCCGCGTCCTCGGCCGGCGGGACGGGGTCGTATCCGCACAGCGCTTCCTCGGCCGCGCCCGATGCGAGCCCGGTGAGCACCACGCGCCCGTCGTCACAGACCAGCACGGTGCGGGCGGTGATGTTCCGATGGGTCCAGCCGTGAACGTGCAGTGCCCGTAAGGCGGTCAGCACGTCGGAGGCGATCTCGGCGGCCCGGTAGGGATTCAGCGGACGCTCGGCGAGGAGCGCCGCGAGCGGCCGTGCGGCGACCAGTTCGCTCACGATCCACAGCGAGCCGCCCTCGGCGAAGACGTCGAAGACCTGGTCGAGCCGGGGGTGGTCGGGGATCCGGGCGGCCGCCTCGGCGGCCTCGATGGCACGGCGTACGACAGGATCGGCCGCCCGCAGCGTGGTGCGTCCCGGCCCGAAGCCCTGCCGGGGTGCGGGAATTCCGCCCCCGTCGAGCATCTCCGCCTCGACCACCTCGGGCAACGGCAGCTGGCGCACCAGCACTTCCTGCCCGCTGTACGTGTCGAAACCGCGGGTCTCGACCAGCTCGAACGCATCGGAGGGCGGCAACGGCAACCGGTAGCGGTCGGCGAGCACCCGTCCCGAGTAGTCGTCCACGTCGCCTCCCCCCAGCGGCACGAAGTGGTCAATTTCGTTCGTTTACCGGCCTATTGCGGCTGCGTACGGTCCACGTGCTCTCACGATACGTGTCCTTGCTCAGTCCTTGGGGCTGAACGTCCTGAACGCCGTATCGCGCAGTGTCGAGCACGCGGGGCCGTCCCACTCGCCCGCCTTGCAGGTGATCATGATCGCGTAACCGTGCTTGGAGTCCACCTTGAAGCCGCGGTCCAGCACCCGCACCTGCTGGCCGCTCTGCTGCCGCTCGAACTGCCAGTCCGCGACGGTCGGGTAGCCGTTGTAGGAGACCGGCTTGATGGAGATGTGCCGGTAGTTGTTGAAGCTGCCCTTTATGTTGCCCTCCAGCTCGCGCCAGGCGTAGGCGGCGTCATCGGTCGGCCCCTTGTTGAAGTCGACCTGTATGCGCGGGAACTCACCGCTGCCGGTGCCGAATATCCCGCCCGAGCTCTCCCCCGCGACGCTGATGAGCTTGAAGTTCTCGGGCATGGCCATCGCGAAGTGGAAACGCGAGTTGGTCCGCATGACATACCCGTCGGGCAGCTCACGTCCGATCGGCGGCTGCCCCGAGGCCGACTTCTCGGGCGAGGGCGTCGAGGAACTGTCGTCCTTGCCCTGCCCGGTGCCCGTGCCGCCCTTGCCCTTGCCGGTGTCCTTGCCCGCGTCCTTGCCCTTGCCCTTGCTGTCGCTCCCGGCCGTCGCGCCGCCCGAAGACGACTGGCCGTCCGTGGACTTGCCCTGGTTGTCCTTGTCGTCCCCGCCGAGCGAGAGCGCCAGTATCGTCCCGAGCACCGCAAGCACTATGACGACCGCGGCGATCACCAGCGTGCGCCGCGGCACGACATCCGTGAGCGGGGCCCGCACAGGAGCGGGCCGCGCGGGTGCCTCGCCGGGAGCAGGCGCAGGGGCCGCCTTCTCGTTCCGTACGGACTTCAGCGCGCTCCGCAGCCGCTCGGCGGCCGCATCGGCGGTCTCCTTGGCCGACTTGCCCGACCTCGGGGGCTTCGCGGGCCGTACGGCCTTCGGCGCCGGAACCGGCGGCAGCGGGACCACCCGCGTCGCGTCGGCAGGCACCTCCGCCGTCTTCTCCGCCGCCTCGGGCGCGTTGACGATCTCGCTCAGCAGCGCCCGCGCACCCTTGTCGTCGAGACGCTGGTCCGGGTCCTTGGCGAGCAGTCCGTAGATGACCTCTTCCAGCGGGCCCGCGTTCTTCGGCGGGTCGAGCGGCTCGGTCATCACGGCGGTCAGGGTCGCGATCGCGGACCCCTTGTCGTACGGCGGCACGCCCTCGACGCTCGCGTACAACAGCCCGCCCAGCGACCACAGGTCGGCCGGCGGCCCCGGCTTGTGCCCACGGGCGCGCTCCGGCGAGATGTACGAGGGGGCTCCCACCAGCATCCCGGTCGAGGTGACCGAGGGGTCGCCCTCGACCTGGGCGATCCCGAAGTCGGTCAGCACGACCCGTCCGTCCTCGGCGATGAGCACATTGGACGGCTTCACGTCGCGGTGCAGGATCCCCTCACGGTGCGCGGCCCGCAGCACATCCAGGATGGCCAGACCGACTTCGGCGGCACGCCGGGGCGTCAGCACCCCGTCCTCGCGCACCCGTTCCGCGAGCGATCCGCCCTCGACGAGCTCCATGACGATCCACGGCCGGTCGTCCTCGTCCACGACGTCGTAGACCGTGACGGCTCCGCTGTTACGAATCCGGGCGATCGCCTTCGCCTCGCGCAGTGTCCGCGTGATGAGACGGCGCTTCTCGTCGTCGTCGATGGCTGAGGGGAACCGCAGTTCCTTCACTGCGACGGTGCGGCCCAGCGTCTCGTCCACGGCCCGCCAGACCGTGCCCATGCCGCCCTTGCCGAGCACCTCTCCGAGCCGGTACCGCCCAGCCAGGAGACGCCCCTCGGTGTCCTTCGCCTGCTCCGCCTCCGACATGCGTCCCCTCTGCGATCAACCCGCCCTGGCAGAGCGTCCATTGTCTCTCACTCCGCGACCGATGACGGCCCCGGGTCCACGGCCGCCCGCCGGAGCGATCCCAAGGTGGGTCATCATGCACCTGATCCACCGGACCCGACCCACCCGAAGGGGTCCCCGCCCCGTGTCCACGGTGCGGGATCCACGCCCCGCTCCGCTCGCGCCGATCCTGATGGGCGCCGTCCGCGCACCCTTGCCGGCCCGACCGGAGCCCCTGCCCCGGCCCGCCGCACCTTCCGTCCGATCCCCTGCGCAACCGCCCGGCAGGCGAACCTCTTCGGTGTCGGCCCCGCCCGCCACGCTTCGACTTCGCGTACCCCCCTCGCCGGCCTCAACACCTCCTGCGCCGCCCACCTGGACGGCCGCCTTCGTGCCGCCCCGGCCCCGGACGAGCCCCTCAACTCCCCTGCCGCCCAGGGCCACCACAGTCCCCGCGTCCGCCCAGAGCGGGTCCGCCCCTACCCCAACGGCACGATGTCGGGCGCCCCGAGCCGGGCCGCGTCCGCCGTCAGATCGTCCGGCTGCCGCTGCGACTCGCGCTCCGCCTCGACCCGCTTCTCGTAGTGCTCGACCTCCTTCTCGATCTGCTCCTTGTCCCAGCCGAGCACCTTCGCCATCAACTCGGCGGCTTCCCGTGCGCTGCGCGTCCCGCGGTCGAAGGTCTCGATCGAGATCCGGGTCCGCCGGGTCAGTACGTCGTCGAGGTGCCGTGCCCCCTCGTGCGAGGCCGCGTACACCACCTCGGCCCGCAGATAGTCGTCGGCGGCGCCCAGCGGCTCCCCCAGCGACGGGTCCCCCGCGATCAGCTCGAGGACCTCCTCGACCATCGAGCCGTAGCGGTTCAACAGATGCTCGACGCGCGCCACATGGAGGCCCGTCCGCACCGCGATCCGCGCTCGCGCGTTCCACAGGGCGTTGTATCCCTCGGCCCCGACCAGCGGCACGTTCTCCGTGACGCACTCGGCGACCCGCTGGTCCAGCGCGTGCACGGCCTCGTCCACCGCGTCCTTCGCCATCACGCGGTACGTCGTGTACTTGCCGCCGGCCACCACGACGAGCCCCGGCACCGGATGCGCCACCGTGTGCTCCCGCGAGAGCTTGCTGGTGGCATCCGACTCCCCGGCCAGCAGCGGCCGCAGCCCCGCGTACACCCCCTGCACGTCGTCCCGCGTCAGCGGCACCGCGAGCACCGAGTTCACATGCTCCAGCAGATAGTCGATGTCCGCGCTGGATGCGGCGGGATGCGCCTTGTCCAGGTCCCAGTCCGTATCGGTGGTCCCCACGATCCAGTGCCGCCCCCACGGGATCACGAACAGCACGGACTTCTCCGTGCGCAGGATCAGCCCCGTGGTCGAATGGATCCGGTCCTTGGGCACCACCAGGTGGATCCCCTTGGACGCCCGCACATGGAACTGCCCGCGCTCCCCGATCAGCGCCTGGGTGTCGTCCGTCCACACCCCGGTCGCGTTCACGACCTGCTTGGCCCGGATCTCGTACTCCCCGCCGGCCTCCACGTCCTTCACCCGGGCGCCCACGACCCGCTCCCCCTCCCGCAGGAACCCGATCACCCGCGCCCGGTTCGCCGCCAGCGCGCCGTACTGGGCGGCCGTGCGCACCAGCGTCGCCACATAGCGCGCGTCGTCCATCTGCGCGTCGTAGTACTGCAACGCCCCCACCAGCGCGTCCTTCTTCAGCGCCGGCGCCACCCGCAGCGCGTGCTTGCGCGTCAGGTGCCGGTGCGTGGGCAGCCCGCGCCCATGACCCGACGACACCGACATCGCGTCGTACAGAGCCACCCCGCTTCCCGCATACCACCGCTCCCACCCCTTGTGCTGCAAGGGATAGAGGAAGGCGACCGGCTTCACCAGATGCGGAGCCAGCCGCTCCAGCAGCAGTCCGCGCTCCTTCAGCGCTTCCCGCACCAGCGCGAAGTCCAGCATCTCCAGATAGCGCAGCCCGCCGTGGATCAGCTTGCTCGACCGGCTGGAGGTCCCCGAGGCCCAGTCCCGCGCCTCCACGAGCCCGGTCGCGAGCCCCCGGGTCGCGGCATCCAGCGCAGTCCCCGCGCCCACCACCCCCGCGCCGACGACCAGCACGTCCAGTTCCCGCTCGGCCATCCCGGCGAGCGCGGCCGCGCGCTCCTCGGGTCCCAGTGTCGCTGTCCTCACTGCTGCCTCCCGTAGATCGGGGTGGTGGTGGTCCGCCTCGGATCAGGTCCGCTCACTTCCGCACACCCACGATTCTGTCCGTACCCACCGACATCGGCCACCTCCTGTGGCTGTACCCCCCGGGGGGACGACCCCGGCGGTCCCGGCGTAACACTCGGACACCCCAGACCGGCCCAATCCCGCATATCGGTCATATTTACTCCTAACCTGACATAGCGATGTCCACAGGGGTTGCACGATGACCCCCCTCCGGCTATTGGGAAGGACGGCCCACCGCCATGCCCGCAGATCTCGCCGTCATCGGACTCGGTCACCTCGGTCTCCCCCTCGCCCAGGCCGCCGTAGCGACCGGCATCGACACCATCGGCTACGACACCGACCCACACCGCCTCGCAGGGCTCGCCGCCGACCGCACCCACCACGCGGACATCCGCCGCCTCCTCTCCGGCGGCTTCCGCCCCATCACCGATCCGGCCGAACTGGGCCGGGTGCGTACCGCCGTCATCTGCGCCCCCACCCCCCTGGGCGCCGACCGCGCCCTGGACCTGACCGATGTCGGCGACGCCGCCCGCGCGCTCGCCGCCCGGCTGCGCCCGCACACCACCGTCATCCTCGAATCCCCCGTCTACCCGGGCACCACCGAGGAATTCCTCCGTCCCCTTCTCGAAGAAGGTTCGGGCCTGCGCGCGGGCCGCGACTTCCACCTCGCCTACTCCCCCACCCGCCAGGACCCCGGCAGCCGCGCCCACACGTACACCTCCACCCCCAAGGTCATCGGCGGCCTCACCCCCGCCTGCACCGAATCGGCGGCCGCCTTCTACGGCCGCCTCACCGACAAGGTCGTACGCGCCCGGGGCCTGCGCGAGGCCGAGATGACCAAGCTCCTCGAATCGAACTACCGCCACGTCAACATCGCCCTGGTCAACGAAATGGCCGTGCTCTGCCACGAGATGGGCGTCGACCTCTGGGACGTCATCCGCTGCGCCGAGACCAAGCCCTTCGGCTTCCAGCCCTTCCGCCCCGGCCCCGGCGTCGGCGGCCACGGCGTCCCCATGGACCCCTCCTACCGCCCGCCCACCGGAGCCGGCGCCCTGCGCATGGTCGGCCTGGCCCAGGACATCAACAGCCGTATGCCGCAGTACGCGGTCCAGCGCTGCGCCACCCTCCTCAACGAGCACGGCAAATCGGCCCGCGGCGCCCGCGTCCTGCTGCTCGGCGTCACCTACAAGCCGGACCTCGCCGACCAGGAGGGCTCCCCCGCCCCCGAGATCGCCCGCCGCCTGATGGACCTCGGCGCCTCCGTCAGCTATCACGACCCGCACGTCCCCGACTGGCGCGTCCACACGGTCCCGGTCCCCCGCGCGGACTCCCTCTACGAGGCCGCGGCCGCGGCCGACCTGACCGTCCTGCTCCAGCACCACCGCACGTACGACCTCCAGGGCCTGTCCGTAAAGGCCCAGCTCCTCCTGGACACCAGGGGCGCCTCTCCGGCGGGCGCAGCGCACCGCCTCTGAAACCGTGTACGCTGCGGCGTTCACACCTCGCACACAAGTGCGTTTCTGTCCCTGGGGGGGACCTTCATGAGCCAGCCCACACCACCGCCGTCCGACCCGCAGCAGGGCACCCCGCAGCCGGGCGCCTTCGGCTTCCCGGCGGCCCCGGTCCCCGCACCGGCCCCGGCAGCCCGCCCCACCAACTTCGCGGGCGGCGTCCTCGCCGCCTTCGCCGTGGCGGTGTTCGGTTCGATCCTCTACGGAATCATCGCGAACGCCATCGACCGCGAGATCGGTTACGCGGCCGTGGGCCTCGGCTTCCTCGTCGGCCTCGCCGCGTCCAAGGTCGGTGGACGCAGCGTCTGGCTGTTCGTCTGGGCCGCCGTGTTCTCCATGGCCGGCACGTACTTCGGACAGCTCGTGGCCGTCGCGCTGGCCCTCTCCGACATGACGGGCGCGCCCTCGGTGACGGACATCTTCACGTCCCACTTCGGCGTCCTCAACGACGCCTGGAGCGAGGTCCTGAGTGCGATGCGCTACGTCTTCATCGCCCTGGGCGCGGTCGGCGCGTACGCAGGCGCCAAGAAGGCCAACGGCTGACCCGCACCACCACAAAGGGCCCGCAACGCACCGGCGTCGCGGGCCCTTTGCCGTGCCCGCGCACTGCCGTCCCCACAGCCCCCATTGATAGCTTGGCTCCTCACCACTACCTGTCCTCGGGGGATACGCCATGAGCCAGCCCTGGCAGCAGCCGCAGCAACCGCCGCAGCAGCCCCAGTCCAGCCCCAGCCCCAACCCGTACCTCCAGGCCCCCGCCCAGCCGCCCGCACCGCCGCAGATGCCGCCGGCGGCACCGCAGCAGGCGTACGGGTATCCGCAACAGCCCCCGCAGCCGATGCAGCCGGGCTACTCCCAGCAGCAGCAACAGCCCTACCCCGGCGGCTTCCCGCAGCAGCAGCCGTACCCCGGCGGCCCCCAGCAGCCCCGCTCCGGCAGCCCCGCGGGCGGCTTCTTCCTCGGCCTGCTGGCCTCCTTCGTCATCGCTGCGATCTACTCGGGCATCTGGTTCGCCATGTACAAGGACATGGACTCGGACAGCGCCGTCCGCGGCCTCTACTTCGGGCACGCCGTCATCAACGGCGCGCTCACCGGCCTGGTGGTCGGCATGGTGGCCGGCCGGAGCAACGGCGCCCACGTCGGCGCCGGGATCATCGCCGCGCTCGGCGCCTTCTTCGGCTTCACCAACGCGTTCGTCTGCATCATGCTCGACGCCCCGAACGGGGACTTCTTCCTCAAGCACAACCCCATGACCCCGGCCAAGGCCTGGTGGGCCACCGGCGGAGACGCCGGCGACCACCTGCTCGCCGTCCTCGGCGTCCTGCTCGCCGCAGGGATCGCCTGGGGCCTGGCCGCCGCGATGGGGCGACGCCGCTCCTGATCGCGGTCGTACGCGCACGACGAAGGGCCCGCACCGCCGAGTCGGCGGTGCGGGCCCTTCGTGCAGCCGAACAGCGTCAGCGCTTGTGCGTCGCGTCCGCCACCGTGACCTCGACGCGCTGGAACTCCTTGAGCTCGCTGTAGCCCGTCGTCGCCATCGAGCGCCGCAGCGCGCCGAAGAAGTTCATCGACCCGTCCGGCGTGTGCGAGGGACCGGTCAGGATCTCCTCGGTCGTCCCGACGATGCCCAGGTCCACGAGCTTTCCGCGCGGTACGTCCTCGTGCACAGCCTCCATGCCCCAGTGGTGGCCCTTGCCGGGCGCATCCGTGGCACGGGCCAGCGGGGAGCCGATCATCACCGAGTCGGCGCCGCAGGCGATCGCCTTCGGGAGGTCGCCGGACCAGCCGACGCCGCCGTCCGCGATGACGTGCACGTACCGGCCACCGGACTCGTCCATGTAGTCCCGGCGCGCGGCGGCCACATCGGCCACGGCGGTCGCCATCGGGACCTGGATGCCGAGCACGTTGCGCGTCGTGTGGGCGGCG
Organism: Streptomyces sp. NPDC050738; assembly: GCF_040654175.1. Lineage (NCBI taxonomy): Bacteria > Bacillati > Actinomycetota > Actinomycetes > Kitasatosporales > Streptomycetaceae > Streptomyces > Streptomyces sp. NPDC050738. The sequence goes on from NZ_JBFAHN010000003.1 coordinate 708,861, forward strand.
CCGCCGCCGAAGCCGACGAGCACACCGGCCGCGCCCGTACGCATCAGGTGCAGGGCGGCGGTGTATGTCGCGCACCCGCCCACGATCACCGGGACGTCCAGCTCGTAGATGAACTGCTTCAGGTTGAGCGGCTCGGCCGCACCCGAGACGTGCTCGGCGGAAACGGTCGTACCGCGGATCACGAAGATGTCCACGCCCGCGTCCACCACGGCCTTGGAGAACTGCGCGGTGCGCTGCGGGGACAGTGCGGCGGCGGTGACCACACCCGAGTCGCGCACCTCCTTGATGCGCTGCCCGATCAGCTCTTCCTTGATCGGAGCCGCGTAGATCTCCTGGAGGCGACGCGTCGCGTTCTCCTCGTCGACCTCCTCGGCGATCTCGTCGAGCAGCGGCTGCGGGTCCTCGTACCGGGTCCACAGGCCCTCGAGGTTCAGTACGCCCAGGCCGCCCATCTCGCCGATGCGGATCGCGGTCTGCGGCGACACGACCGAGTCCATCGGGGCCGCCAGGAACGGAAGCTCGAAGCGGTAGGCGTCGATCTGCCAGGCGATCGAGACCTCCTTCGGGTCCCGGGTGCGCCGGCTCGGCACGATGGCGATGTCGTCGAACGCGTACGCCCTGCGGCCGCGCTTGCCGCGCCCGATCTCGATCTCAGTCACGATGTGTGGCCTTTCCCTCTACGTCTGCCGTTCCAGTATCCCCGACGCGCGCGCGGAAGCCCGCGGGCCGTCCGGCCCGCGGGCTTCCGCGTACGTCACTTCTTGCTAGCGCCTGGTGTAGTTCGGCGCCTCGACCGTCATCTGGATGTCGTGCGGGTGGCTCTCCTTGAGCCCCGCCGAGGTGATCCGGACGAAGCGGCCCTTGGACTCCATCTCGTCGACCGAGGCGGCGCCCACATAGCCCATCGTCTGGCGCAGTCCGCCGACGAGCTGGTGCAGCACGTTGGCGAGCGGGCCGCGGTAGGGCACCTGGCCCTCGATGCCTTCGGGGACGAGCTTGTCGTCGGAGGACACCTCGCCCTGGAAGTAGCGGTCCTTCGAGTACGAGCGGCCCTGGCCGCGCGACTGCATGGCGCCCAGCGAGCCCATGCCGCGGTACGACTTGAACTGCTTGCCGTTGATGAACTGCAGCTCGCCCGGGGACTCCTCGCAGCCCGCGAGCAGCGAGCCCAGCATCACGCTGTCGGCACCGGCGGCGAGCGCCTTGCCGATGTCTCCGGAGTACTGCAGACCGCCGTCGCCGATGACCGGGACGCCCGCCGCACGGGCGGCCAGCGCGGCCTCGTAGATCGCGGTGACCTGCGGGACGCCGATGCCGGCGACCACACGGGTGGTGCAGATCGAACCGGGTCCCACGCCGACCTTGACGGCGTCCATTCCGGCGTCGATCAGCGCCTGCGCGCCGTCGCGGGTCGCGACGTTGCCGCCGATGACGTCCACGCCCACGGCCGACTTGATCTTCGCCATCCAGTCGAGGGCGTTGCTGTTGTGGCCGTGCGAGGTGTCGACGATCAGGAAGTCCACGCCCGCACCGGCCAGCGCCTGGGCGCGGTCGAGCGCCTCCGGGCTGGCGCCGACGGCTGCGCCGACGAGCAGACGGCCCTCGGCGTCCTTGGCCGCGTTCGGGTACTGCTCGGCCTTCTTGAAGTCCTTGACCGTGATGAGGCCCTTGAGGATGCCCGCCTCGTCGACCAGCGGAAGCTTCTCGATCTTGTGGCGGCGCAGCAGCTGCATGGCGTCCACGCCGGAGATGCCGACGCGACCGGTGACCAGCGGCATCGGCGTCATGACCTCGCGCACCTGGCGCGAGCGGTCCGACTCGAAGGCCATGTCCCGGTTGGTGACGATGCCGAGCAGCTTGCCCGACGGGTCGGTGACCGGGACACCGCTGATGCGGAACTTGGCGCAGAGCGCGTCGGCCTCGCCGAGCTTGGTGTCCGGGCTGACCGTGATCGGGTCGGTGACCATGCCGGACTCGGACCGCTTCACCAGGTCGACCTGGTTGACCTGGTCCTCGACCGACAGATTGCGGTGCAGTACGCCGACGCCGCCCTGACGGGCCATGGCGATGGCCATACGGGCCTCGGTCACCTTGTCCATCGCGGCGGACAGCAGCGGGATGTTCACACGTACGTTCCGCGAGATGAGCGACGAGGTGTCGACCGCGTTCGGCAGCACTTCAGATGCGCCGGGCAGCAGCAGCACGTCGTCGTATGTCAGCCCGAGCGTCGCGAATTTCTCGGGCACTCCGTCGACGTATGCAGTCATGACACCTTCCCCAAATGGCCTTGATCGGTGCGGATGTCCATGCTAACGGGCTCCGGGGGTGTCACATTCCACGATCAAGATCACAGAAGAATCCTGGAGCTTCCTACGGCTTCGCTACTGCTCGGCCAGGGCCCTCAGCCGACTGAGCGCCCGGTGCTGTGCGACCCGCACCGCGCCCGGGGACATGCCCAGCATCTGCCCGGTCTCCTCCGCGGTGAGACCGACGGCGACCCGTAGCACCAGCAGTTCGCGCTGGTTGTCGGGGAGATTGGCGAGGAGCTTTTTGGCCCATGCCGCGTCGCTGCTGAGCAGCGCCCGCTCCTCAGGCCCCAGGGAATCATCGGGCCGCTCGGGCATCTCGTCCGAGGGCACCGCGGTCGAACCGGGGTGGCGCATGGCCGCGCGCTGCAGATCGGCGACCTTGTGCGTGGCGATCGCGAAGACGAAGGCCTCGAAGGGACGTCCGGTGTCCTTGTAGCGGGGCAGCGCCATCAGGACGGCGACGCAGACCTCCTGCGCGAGGTCCTCCACGAAGTGACGAGCATCACCGGGCAGCCGGCTGAGCCGGGTGCGGCAGTAACGCAGCGCGAGGGGGTGGACGTGCGCGAGAAGATCATGGGTGGCCCGCTCGTCGCCTTCGACGGCACGGTGGACGAGGGCACCGATCGGCCCCTGGGCACCCGCAGCCTCGTCGTCGCGCATCGGACCATGGTGCACGGGCGCGGAACCATCCGCTGCACCGCGTCCGTAGTTGTGCACTGAAGCGTTATGAGCAGGTGCGCCGGAACTCATCTCCTGCGCCCTCCCCTCTCGCTGGCCCTGCTCGCTCGACTCGTTCCCGAGGAACTCCACACCCTCAAGGATGCGGCATCGCGCGGGAAACGTGGTGTGCGGGCGTCCGACGCACCTCCGAAGAGGTACGCCGACCGCCCGCACCAGCGCATTCAGCGCACCAGACCCCAGCGGAAACCGAGCGCGACGGCGTGCGCGCGGTCCGAGGCGCCGAGCTTCTTGAAGAGCCTGCGCGCGTGCGTCTTGACCGTGTCCTCGGAGAGGAACAGTTCGCGGCCGATCTCGGCGTTGGAACGGCCGTGGCTCATGCCTTCGAGCACCTGGATCTCCCGCGCGGTGAGCGTGGGCGCCGCACCCATCTCCGCCGAGCGCAGCCGCCGGGGAGCGAGCCGCCACGTCGGGTCGGCGAGCGCCTGGGTGACCGTCGCGCGCAGTTCGGCACGCGAGGCGTCCTTGTGCAGATAGCCGCGGGCACCGGCGGCGACCGCGAGCGCGACACCGTCCAGATCCTCCGCGACGGTCAGCATGATGATCCGCGCGCCGGGGTCCGCGGAGAGCAGCCTCCGCACGGTCTCGACGCCGCCCAGACCGGGCATGCGTACGTCCATCAGAATCAGGTCCGAACGGTCGGCACCCCAGCGGCGGAGGACTTCCTCGCCGTTGGCGGCCGTCGTCACGCGCTCGACGCCGGGCACGGTCGCGACCGCGCGGCGGAGCGCCTCTCGGGCAAGCGGGGAGTCGTCGCAGACGAGGACGGATGTCATGGCCGCCCTCCGCAGCTGATGCGCGTCACCTTGAGCCTCCAGGCTGAATACAAATCGTCACCTGTGCGGTCGACACCCTCGGACACCTGCCCGAACGCTTGTTGTTTCAACCGCCACACCACACTCAACGACGGTCACTCGAAAGAGTTACGGGTCCGACGACCGCCTTCGGCACTCTACGTGAGTGAGCGATTGCGGAGGAGCGCATCACAACTCGTCCACATCCAGGATTGAGGTATGCCCTATTTGGCGGCTTTTCTTCCATTTTGCTGGTGTCTGTGACTAGATTCGCAATGAGTCATATTTACATCTACTTACACCGTAGATGTACCTCACGGATCTCAGCGGACCTCAAGGGGACAAGCAATGGCAGATTTTTCCCGCCTTCCCGGGCCCAACGCCGACCTCTGGGACTGGCAGCTCCTCGCGGCCTGCCGAGGGGTCGACAGCTCCCTCTTCTTCCACCCCGAGGGTGAACGGGGCGCTGCGCGCAGCGCCCGCGAGAACTCCGCGAAAGAGGTCTGCATGCGGTGCCCCGTACGGGCCGAGTGCGCCGCGCACGCCCTTCAGGTGCGCGAGCCGTACGGCGTATGGGGCGGCCTCACGGAGGACGAGCGCGAAGAGCTCATGGGCCGGGCAAGGAACCGGCTGATCTCGGCTGCGGGCACCACCGGCTCCGGCCGGGCCTGACGCCCGATTCGCGCAGAAACGTTCCTGCGACCCTCGGCGGGCCTCAGCGGGCGGCGGCCCGGCCGAGCTGGTCGAGGGTCGCCGCAACCGCGGGCACATGCGCCAGATCGGGCAGGGTGAGCGCGACGATCTCGCGCCGCACCGCGGGCTCCACGGTCACTGTGCGTGCACCTTTGGGGCGTACGGACTCGATCGCGAGCTCCGGCAGGACCGCGACGCCCAGGCCGGCGCCGACCAGGCCGATGACGGCCGGGTAGTCGTCGGTGGCGAAGTCGATACGGGGCTGGAAGCCGGCGCTCTCGCAGACCTCGACCAGCTGGCGGCGGCAGCGCGGGCAGCCCGCGATCCATGGTTCGCCGGCCAGGTCGGAGATGGTGACCGTGCCCGCATCGGCGAGCCGGTGCCCCTCGGGGACCAGGCCGACCAGGCGGTCGGTGAGCAGGGGCCGGACGATCAGGTCGTCCCATTCGGCGGTGGGCGTCCCGTAACGGAAGGCCAGCGCCACGTCGCAGTCGCCCTCACGGAGCATCTCCACCGAGCGCGGCGGCTCCGCCTCGACCAGGGAGACCCTGGTGCCGGGGTGGGCGGCGCGCAGTGCGGCCAGGGCGGTGGGGACCAGCGTGGAGCTGCCGCTGGGGAAGGAGACCAGGCGGACCCTGCCCGCGCGCAGGCCCGCGATCGCGGCGACCTCCTCCTCGGCTGCGGTGAGGCCCGCGAGGATGCCCGCCGCGTGGCGCACCAGGACTTCGCCGGCCTGGGTGAGGCGCATCTCGCGGCTCGTACGGATGAGGAGCGGGGTGCCCGTGGAGGCTTCGAGGGCCTTCATCTGCTGGCTGACGGCCGGCTGGGTGCAGCCCAGCTCGCGCGCGGCGGCGGAGAAGGACCCCGTGGCGGCGACGGCGCGCAGGACGCGGAGATGGCGGGCCTCGATCATGCTTCGAGCATAAGGGAATCTTGGGGCGGGCGGGAGAATATGCGTGGTGGCTTTGAGGGGGGCCGTCTAGCCTGCGCCTATGGCTATGGAACTTCTTTCTGTGAACGTGGGGCGGGCTGCCTCCGTCGACTACACCGATGCCGAGAGCGGCAGGAGCGGTGTCGACAAGCGTCCGGTGCAGGGGCCTGTGCGGGTCTTCTCCCCCGGGCCCAGCGGTGTGGGTGCGAGCGGGGTCGAGGGGGACGACGTCTGCGATCTGCGGTTCCACGGGGGTGACGACCGGGCCGCGTACGCCTTCGCGCGTGAGGACCTCGACGTCTGGGAGCGGGAGTTGGGGCGTCCGCTGCCTCCTGGTTCCTTCGCCGAGAACCTGACGACGTCCGGTGTGGAGGTGAGCGGTGCTCTGATCGGTGAGCGCTGGCGCGTCGGGCCCGATGTGGTCCTCGAGGTGACGGGCGGGCGGATTCCCTGCCGGACCTTCCAGGGGCACGTCGGGGAGAAGGGGTGGGTGCGCAGGTTCACGCAGGCGGGGGCGCCGGGGGCGCTGCTGCGGGTGATCGAGCCGGGCGAGCTGCGGGCGGGGGATGCGATCGAGGTCGTACACCGGCCGGACCACGACATCACGGTGGAGCTGCTGTTCCGGGCGGCGACCGTGGAGCGCGCGCTGCTGCCGCGCACGCTGGTGGCGGCTCAGTGGATGGAGTCGGGGTTCCTGGAGATCGCGCGGGAGTACACCGCCAAGTACGGGGCGTAGACGCGGGGTCAGGGGTGGGTCGGGGGCACGTCCGGGATCGGTCAGGGCTGTACCCGATGCCCGCTCAAGTGCTCTGCGGCAGTGTGGTCGACATGAAGAAGACCAGGGGGCGGAGCCGTTTCCGACGTGTGCTGATCGTGCTGGCCTCGGTGGTGGGAGTGCTCGCCGTCGTGGTCGGCGGCGGTTTCACCTGGCTGTGGACCGGGGCGGACATCAGCACGGTGGGGAAAGTGCGCTTCGACCACGAGATGAAGGTGCCTCCGCTGGCCGAGTCGACCGTGCGCAAGGACGGGACGCGGGTCTTCGATCTGCGGATGCAGGCCGGGGAGACGGAGTTCAAGGACGGCAAGAAGACACCGACCTGGGGATTCAACGGGAGTTACCTCGGGCCGACGCTGCGGGCCGCGCGCGGCGAGAAGGTCGAGGTGCGCGTGCGGAACTCGCTCGACGAGGCGTCGAGCGTGCACTGGCACGGGATGCATCTGCCCGCCGTGATGGACGGCGGGCCGCACCAGGCGGTGGCCCCGGGGGCGCGCTGGAATCCGTACTGGAAGATCGACCAGCCCGCCGCGACGCTCTGGTACCACCCGCATCCGCACGGGGAGACCGAGCAGCACGTGGCGCGCGGCCTGGCCGGGATGTTCCTGATCGACGATGCGAAGAGCGCGCAGCTCGCTCTGCCCAAGCGGTACGGGGTCGATGATCTGCCGGTCATCGTGCAGGACGTGAACTTCGACGGCGCCAAGCTCGACCATGGGCACCAGTTCCTGCGGAACGTGGGGTTCCTGGGCAAGCAGACGATGGTCAACGGAACGCTCGATCCGTACAAGGAGGTCGGCGACCGACTGGTGCGGCTGCGGCTGCTGAATGCGTCGACCGCGCGGATCTATACGTTCGGCTTCGACGACAGCCGGCAGTTCTCGCTGGTGGGGACCGACGGCGGGCTGCTCGAACAGCCGGCCGGGATGAAGCGGATCCAGCTGTCGCCCGGGGAGCGCGCCGAGATCGTGGTGGAGATGAAGGCCGGGGAGCGGACCGTGCTGCGGAGCTCTCCGTGGCAGGAGGGCGGCGCGTGGGAGAAGCGGTTCAACGGGGGCGACGACTCTTTTGACGTACTGCAGTTGAGGGCGGCGAAGACGCTGCGGGACTCGCCCGCGCTGCCGACGCGGCTGGTCGCCTCGGAGCTGCCCGCCGCGAAGGACGCGGTGCGCGGACGGTACTTCGAGCTGAAGCGGTCCGGGATCAACGGCAAGAAGATGGACATGGGGCGGGTCGACGAGACCGTCACGCGGGGGACCACCGAGGTGTGGACCCTGCACAACGGGGGCGACATGACCCACAACTTCCATGTCCACGATGTGCAGTTCAGGGTGCTGAGTGTCGACGGGAAGCCGCCGGAGGCCGCGCTGCGCGGGCCGAAGGACACCATCGCGATGCCGCTCGGGGCGACGGTGAAGATCGCCCTGCGGTTCGACGGGCCCGCCGATCCCGATCATCCGTACATGTTCCACTGCCATCTGCTGGACCATGAGGACCACGGGATGATGGGGCAGTTCGTGGTCGTGGAGAAGGGGCAGAAGGCGGGGGCGGTCGGCGGGCATACGGGGCACTAACGTTCCCCGTATGACGACTGCAATGATCACTGGTGCCACCGCGGGAATCGGGGCCGCCTTTGCGCGGCGGCTGGCCAAGGACGGGCACGACCTGGTGCTGGTGGCGCGGGATTCCTCGCGGCTGCAGGACGCCGCCACCGAACTCCACGACCGTCACGGGGTCGAGGTCGAGGTGCTGGCCGCCGACCTCTCCGAGGAGGGCGGGATCGCCTCCGTCGAGCGGCGGCTCGGCGACCGGCGGGCCCCCGTCGACCTGCTGGTCAACAATGCCGGGTTCGGCAACAAGGGGCGCTTCCTGGAAGTGTCGATGGCTGATGAGCTGACCATGCTGAAGGTGCACTGCGAGGCCGTGCTGCGACTCACCTCGGCGGCCGTCGCGGGGATGCGGGAGCGCGGGCGCGGTGGCGTGGTGAACGTCGCGTCCGTCGCCGCCTTTGTGCCGCGCGGGACCTACGGGGCGTCCAAGGCGTGGGTCGTGCAGTTCACGCAGGGCGTGGCCAGGGACCTGGTGGGGAGCGGGGTGCGGCTGATGGCGCTCTGCCCCGGCTTCGTACGGACCGAATTCCATGAGCGGGCCGGGATGGGCACGGACAACATCCCGGGATGGATGTGGCTGGACGCCGACAAGCTGGTGAATGCCGCGCTCGCCGATCTGGCGCGCGGCAAGTCGCTGTCCGTCCCCGACCCGCGCTACAAGGTTCTGATGGGTGCGGTGAAGCTGGCGCCTCGCGGCCTGCTCGGAGGGATCACCTCCAAGACAGGCCGCAAGTACGGGCCGCAGTAGGGGTGTCGCAGGAGGGGTGTCGGGGCTACTGCTCGATACCGCGGCCCGCGTATGCGCCGAGGTTGGGCGCGCCCGGCTTCAGCGGTTGGCCGAAGTAGTCCTTGCCGCCGTTGTTCTCGACGACGGCGCCCGCGGCGAGGGCGGGTGAGCCCGCGCCGAGCCTGAAGTCGCTGCGCAGCAGCGGGTCGGTGGTGATGCCGCCCGGATTGGGGCGGGTCATCGCGATGCCGTAGAAGGCGTTGTGGTCGAAGGCGAGGCCGGGGGTCGGGCTGGTGAAGCCGTAGCCGCCGGTGCCTTCGCTCACGAAGATGTTGTTGGTGATGTGCTGCTCGTGGACGGTGGCCGCGGGGTTGCTGTTGTCGTCCTGCACCAGGTTCTTGGGGATGACCTCCTTGTTGTAGAAGGTGTTGTTGTAGACCTGGGTGTTGAGGATGGGGCCCCAGCAGTTCTGCAGCAGGCGCTCGCCGTCGTTGCGGCTGACGTTGTAGCGGGCGACCGTGTCGACGGTCCTGGCGCCGCTGTACGGGCAGACCAGCAGGAAGCCGCCCTTGTTGTCGTGGCTGTAGTTGTACTGGAAGACCGTGCGCTGCGATGCGCCGTCGGCGTCGAAGGACATCCCGTCGTGGGTGTTGCCGCCGCCCGAGACCTCGTTGTACTCGACCGTCGTGTCATCGGTGTTGAAGGTCCAGATGCCCGCGTTGGCGGAGGGCGAGCGCAGCTGGAAGCCGTCGACCCTGTTGTGGTCGACGCGGGCGCCCGCGGTGGTGTCCAGCTTCATGCCGTCGCCGCCGATGGAGCGCAGAGTGTTGTGCGAGACGCGGACGTTCGTCGAGGGGGTCCAGGCGCCGGGGAAGGCGTTGGGGTCCTGCTGGTTGCCGACCAGGTCGCGCTTGGAGTACGTCGACTTGAAGTAGATGCCCTCGCGGTCGACGTTCTCGATGAGGTTGTGGTGGATGTTCAGGCCGTCGTAGTTGCTGGGTGCGGTCCTGCCCTCGACAGCGATGTGGATCGCGCTGGAGCCGGTGAGGGTCTTGAAGTCGCCGCCGCGCACGTCGTGGATGTAGAGGTGGTCGAGCTGGAAGCCGTGCGCCGTCCCGTAGTCGGTGAGGCGCAGGCGGATGGCGTTGCGCTCGGTGCCGGGGGCGGCGGCGTTGGTCAGCTCCAGGTTCGCGACGCGGTAGTGCTCGGTGTTGGCCAGGAGGATGACGTCGTGTGCGCCGGCGCCGTCGAGCACGGCGCGGGGTGCGGTGCGGCTGCCGTAGTCGGAGATCGTCACGGGGGCTTCGGCCGAGCCTGCTCCCTGGGGTGTGAGCGTGCCCGTACAGGTGGAGCCGCGGTGGAAGAGGAGCCGGTCGCCGGGGCCGAAGGTGTGGGCGTTCGCGTCGGCGAGTGCGGTCCAGGGGTGGCCGGGGGTTCCGTCGCCGGGGGTGGCGCGTGCGCAGTCGACGTAGAAGGTGCTGCCCTGGTGGCGCGGGGCGGCCTGGGCGGGGGCGGCGAGTGCGGTGGCCGCGAGGGTGGTGAGGGCGGCGGTCGCGAGGGCGGTGTGCGTACGGCGTCTCATGATTCCCCTGATTCGGCTCGGGGCATGCCCGCGTACGTGCGCGGCGTGGGCATGATGCTCCCCTGGAGGCGGACTTCGGCGTCGCCCGGAATCCTGAACCGTGGATTGATCGAACGTCAATGGCGAAGTAACGAATGATCGAAACTTTCGCCAATCGATCAAACTGCATTAGGGTCGGGACAGCCGAGCCACCACATCGCGATTTACAAGGGGACTGCCGCCGTGCGCGAGAGTGCTGCTGAACGTCACGACCGACTTCTGGCCCTGGTACGGGAGCGCGGCTCGGCCCGCGTCTCGGATCTCGCAGGCCAACTGGGGGTCTCACCCGTCACGGTTCGCCGTGACGTCGAGACGCTGGCCGAGCGCGGGCTGCTCGACCGGGTCCACGGGTCGGTCTCCTGGCCGGAGAACGGGCCGGCCGCCGGCGCGTCCGGCCCCGGCAACGGGCCGGTCATCGGGCTGATCGCCCCCTCGGCGACGTACTACTTCGCCGAGGTCATCCGCGGTGCGCACGAGGCCGCGGCCCGCGCCGGGGCCCGGCTCGTCCTGCGGATCTCCGACTACCGCCCCGAGGAGGACAAGGCGCGCGCCGAGGGGCTGCTCGCCGCCGGCGCCGACGGGCTGCTGATCGCCCCGGCCTGGCGGGGCGCCGATGACCAGGCCGCGTACGGCGACTGGATGGCCCGACTGCCGGTGCCCGCCGTGCTCCTGGAGCGCACGCCCGCGCCGGGCTCGCCCCTCGACGACCTGGACCGGGTCTGCTCGGACCACCGGCACGGAGTACTGCTGGCCGTACGCCACCTGGTCGGCCTGGGCCACGGGACCCCGCTGCTCGTCGCCCGCTCCGACAGCCCGACCGCCCTCGCGGTGCGGTCGGGGTACGAGGACGCGCTGGCCACGCTGGGGCTGAGCGATGCCCCGCCGATGATCGGGACCTCCGGCGCCGAGCACGATCCGGCCCGCTTCGAGGAGGCGATGGCGGAGGTGCACAAGGCGGTGGTCTCCGGCGGGGTCACGGCCGCGCTGGTGCACAACGACGTCGATGCGATCCATCTGGTCCAGCGCCTGGCCGAGCTGGGGGTGCGGGTTCCGGAGGATCTGGCCCTGATCGCGTACGACGACGAGGTGGCCGCCCTGGGCGACATCCCGCTCACCGCGGTCGCCCCGCCCAAGCGTCAAATCGGGCGCTACGCAACGGAGTTGCTGGTCAGCAGGCTCGGACCCCTGCAGGACGACGACGAGCCGGGACAGCATCTCGCGCTGCTCCCGAGGCTGCGTGTTCGGTCCTCGACCACTCGATAACTTTCTGATCTTTTTTCGATCAATCAATCTTTCGCTCTTGACTTCGGACATGGCTGGGCCAAGGATCTCGCCCAACGCCAATGTCGCCGCTAGTTCAGGAGCCTCGCTGTGAACCGCAGTTGGAGCAGAACAACTCTTTCCATAGCCGGTGCCGCCACCGCCCTCGCCGTCCTCACGGCCTGCGGCGGCAGCGGCGACGACTCCTCGGACGGCGGTGGCACGGGCACCGCCGCCAAACCCGTGAACATCACCTTCTGGGGCTGGGCCAAGGGCACCAAGGAGGTCGTGGACGCGTACAACGCCTCGCAGAAGAACATCCACGTCAACTTCGAGGAGACACCGTCCGGCAACGCCGGCGGCTACGCCAAGATCTCCAACGCGATCAAGGCGGGCAACGCTCCCGACCTGGTCTCCGTCGAGTACCCGCAGCTCCCCGAGTACGTCAGCCAGGGTGGCTTCCAGGACATCAGCACGTACCTGACGTCCGACATCAAGGCGAAGTTCCTGCCGCAGGCGATCGAGCAGACGACGCTCGGCGGCAAGAACTGGGCCGTCCCCTTCGACGCCGCACCGCAGGCCTTCTTCTACCGCAAGGACCTGTTCGCGAAGTACCACGTCGAAGTCCCCAAGACCTGGGACGAGTTCAAGGCCGCCGCCGGGAAGGTCAAGAAGGCCGACTCCAAGGCCCGTATCGGCACCTTCTTCCCCGACGACCCGACCACCTTCCAGGCCATGGTCTGGCAGGCCGGCGCCCAGTGGTTCAAGGCCGACGGCGACACCTGGAAGGTGAATACCACCGACGCCGCCACCACCAAGGTCGCCGACTACTGGCAGGGCCTGGTCAAGGACGGCCTGGTCCGCTCGGACGCCTCCTTCTCCCCCGCCTGGACCAACTCCCTGAAGACCGGCGGCACCATCGGCTACCTCGGCGCCTCCTGGGGAGGCGGCGTCATGAAGTCGACGCTGCCCGAGCAGAGCGGCAAGTGGGCGGTCGCCCCGATCCCCACCTGGGACGGAAAGCCCGCCAGCGGCATGCTCGGCGGCACCACCTTCGCCGTGCCGAAGAACAGCAAGAAGGCCGAGGCGGCCACCGCGTTCGCCAAGTGGATGACCACCACCGAGGACGGCATCAAGGCCCGTATCTCCTCCGGCACTTCGAGCGCCTTCCCGGCGGCGCTCGCCCTGCGCCCGGCGGCGAAGAAGGCCTTCGACACCGCCTTCTACGGCGGCCAGGACATCTACCAGGTCTTCGAGGACGGCGGCACCTCCATCCAGCAGGGCTGGACCTGGGGGCCTGCGACCGGCACCACCAACACCACGCTCAAGGACCAGTTCGGCAAGGTCGCCGGCGGTGGCGCCACCATCCCCGGTGCGATCAAGGCCGCCCATGAGGCGACCGTCGCGGAGCTCACCAAGCGCGGCCTGAAGGTCGAGGACTGACCCTGATGAAAGCCCGCACCCGCGCCGCCGCGACCCTGCTGACCCCGTTCTTCGTGCTGTTCACCGCGGTGATGCTGATCCCGATCGGATACGCGGTCTGGCTCAGCCTCTTCACCGAACAGCAGTCGGGGCTCGGCTTCGGCGGATCCGAGACCGTCTTCACCGGCCTCGGCAACTACACGGCGGCGCTGGGTGACCGGGTCTTCCGCGACGGCTTCCTCGTACTCCTCGGCTACTGCGTCTTCTACATCCCGCTGATGGTCGGCGGAGCCCTCGCGCTGGCCCTGCTGCTCGACTCGGCGCTCGCCCGCGCCAAGCGCTTCTTCCAGCTCGCGCTCTTCCTGCCGCACGCCGTGCCCGGCATCATCGCCGCGATGCTCTGGTTGTACCTCTACACGCCGGGGCTGAGCCCGGTGGTCTCGGCGATGCATTCCGGCGGCATCGGCTTCGACTTCTTCTCCCCCGGCGGCGCGCTGCCCTCCATCGTGAACATCGCGCTGTGGGAGTGGCTCGGCTACAACATGGTGATCTTCTACGCCGCCCTGCAGGCCATCGACCGCTCCGTGCTCGAAGCGGCCACCGTGGACGGGGCGGGCGGCTGGCGCACCGCGTTCAGCATCAAACTCCCGCTGATCCGCGCCTCGGTGCTGATGGTCGTGATGTTCACCTGCATCGGCTCGCTGCAGCTGTTCACGGAGCCTCTGATCATCAACACCGGCTCGGGGTCGGCCGTCACCTCCTCCTGGACGCCCAATATGTACGCCTACACCGCGGCCTTCTCCCGCAACGACTTCGGACTAGCCGCCGCAGCCTCCGTGCTCCTCGCACTCGCCGCCGCACTGCTGTCCTTCGTCGTCACCCGCCTCACCGGCCGGAAGGGCAGGACCGCATGAGCGCCTCCACCGACCCCACGTCCAGGAAGAACCCCTGGCTGTCGAAGGCAGCGGTCAACGGAGCCCTGCTCCTAGCCGTCCTCTACATGCTCTTCCCCCTCGTCTGGCTGGTCACCGCAGCCACCAAGGACACCGGATCCCTCCTCGGCGGCGACACGTTCTCCTTCAAGGGCTTCGACCTCGGCCAGAACCTCTCCGACATCGCCTCCTACGGAGACGGCGTCTACTTCCGCTGGTACGGAAACAGCCTGCTGTACGCGGGAGTCGGCGCCGCCGTCTGCTCCCTCATCTGTGTCGCCGCCGGCTACGCCTTCGACAAGTACGAGTTCCGCGGCAAGGAAAAGCTCTTCGGCCTGGTCCTGCTGGGCGTCCTGGTCCCCACCACCGCGCTGGCCCTCCCCATGTACCTGCTGGCCAGCAAGATAGGCATCGTCAACACCTACTGGTCGGTGCTGATCCCGGTCCTGGTCAACCCCTTCGGCGTCTACCTCTCCCGGGTCTTCGCCTCCGGCTATATCCCCAACGAGGCGCTCGAAGCCGCCCGTATCGACGGAGCGGGCGAGCTGCGCACCTTCTTCTCCATCGGTCTGCCCATGATGATGCCGGGCTTCGTGACCGTCTTCCTCTTCCAGTTCACCGCGATCTGGAACAACTTCTTCCTCCCCCTGGTGATGCTCTCGGACCGTAAGCTCTTCCCGCTGAGCCTGGGTCTGTACTCCTGGAACACCAACACCCACAGCGAGCCCAGCTTCTACCCGCTCGTCGTCACCGGGTCCCTCCTCGCCGTCATCCCCCTCATCGTCGCGTTCGTCTCCCTGCAGCGGCACTGGAAGGCCGGACTGACCGCCGGCAGCGTCAAGTAGCAGCAGCAAGAGCCCCAAGGGAGCCACTCACCACCATGCACCCCGCCACTGACAATCGCCCCTCGCTCCTGCTCGCGATGGGCCCGGGCATCGCCGAGCGCCTGCTGGAGCCGCGCCACCACACCAGGCTCGCGGCCCTCACCCGTACGGACACGACGCTCGTGGCCCACGACCTGGCGCACCCCACCCCACGGATCGCGGCAGCCCTCGCGGAGGCGGAAGTCCTCTTCACCTGCTGGGGCGCCACGCCCCTCACTCCTCAAGTCCTCGCCGCCGCACCGCGGTTGAAGGCGGTCGTGCACGCGGCGGGCTCGGTCAAGCACCACATCACCGAAGCCTGCTGGGAGCGCGGCCTGAGCGTCTCGTCGGCGGCCGGCGCCAACGCCCTCCCGGTGGCCGAGTACACGCTCGCCACGATCCTTCTCGCGGGCAAACGCGTCCTGCACTCCGCGCACGTCTACCGGGAAACCCGCGGCGGCCACGACTGGCACCAGGAGATGGGCGGCGCGGGCAATTACCTCCGTACGGTGGGAATCGTCGGCGCCTCCCGCATAGGCCGCCGCGTCATCGAGCTCCTGGCCCCCTTCGACCTCCGGGTCCTGCTCTACGACCCGTACGTCACGCCCGCCGAAGCGGCCCGCCTGGGCGCGGAGTCGGTCACCCTGGACGCACTCTGCACGCGCAGCGACGTCGTCTCGGTCCACGCCCCCCAGCTCCCCGCGACCCACCACATGATCGGCAGCCGCCAACTGGCGCTGATGCGCGCAGGAGCGACGCTGATCAACACGGCACGCGGCTCGCTGATCGACGAGCCGGCACTCCTGCAGGAGCTGGTCACGGGCCGCCTGCACGCCGTACTGGACGTGACGGACCCCGAACTCCCGTCCCCCGCTTCCCCGTTGTACGACCTCCCGAACGTCCTGCTCACCCCGCACGTGGCGGGTTCGCTCGGCAACGAGCTGTACCGCATGACGGACCAGGCGCTGGACGAACTGGAGCGGTACGCATCCGGGCGCCCCTTCGCGGACCCGGTGCACCCGTCGGCCCTGAGCCACTCCGCCTAGGAACGCCGAAGCCCGGCACCCCAGAAGGGGTGCCGGGCTTCGGTGCGTGCTTACTGACCTCAGTGCGAGTGGCCGTGGCCGCCGTGACCGGCGTCGCCCTCGTCCTCGGCCGGCTTCTCGACGACCAGGGTCTCGGTCGTGAGCAGCAGGGAGGCGATGGAGGCGGCGTTCTCCAGCGCGGAGCGCGTGACCTTGACCGGGTCGATGACGCCGGCCTTCACCAGGTCGCCGTACTCGCCGGTGGCGGCGTTGAAGCCCTGGCCCGCCTCGAGCTCGGCGACCTTCGAGGTGATGACGTAACCCTCGAGGCCGGCGTTCTCGGCGATCCAGCGCAGCGGCTCGACAGCGGCGCGGCGGACGACCGCGACACCCGTGGCCTCGTCGCCGGTCTTGCCGAGGTTGCCCTCGAGGACCTTGACGGCGTGGACGAGCGCGGAGCCACCACCGGAGACGATGCCCTCCTCGACCGCGGCGCGGGTCGCGGAGATGGCGTCCTCCAGACGGTGCTTCTTCTCCTTGAGCTCGACCTCGGTCGCGGCGCCGACCTTGATCACGCAGACACCGCCGGCGAGCTTCGCCAGGCGCTCCTGCAGCTTCTCGCGGTCCCAGTCCGAGTCCGTGGACTCGATCTCGGCCTTGATCTGGTTGACGCGGCCGACGACCTCGTCGGACTTGCCGCCACCGTCGACGATGACCGTGTCGTCCTTGGTGATCGTGACGCGACGGGCGGTGCCCAGCACGTCCAGACCGGCCTGGTCGAGCTTGAGGCCGACCTCCTCGGCGATGACCGTGGCACCGGTGAGGGTGGCCATGTCGCCGAGCATCGCCTTGCGGCGGTCGCCGAAGCCGGGGGCCTTGACGGCCACGGCGTTGAACGTGCCGCGGATCTTGTTGACGACGAGGGTGGAGAGCGCCTCGCCCTCGATGTCCTCGGCGATGATCAGCAGCGGCTTGGAGCCGCCGGCCGCGATGACCTTCTCCAGGAGCGGGAGCATGTCCTGGATGGAGGAGATCTTGCCCTGGTTGATCAGGATGTACGGGTCCTCGAGGACGGCCTCCATACGCTCCTGGTCGGTGACCATGTACGGCGAGAGGTAGCCCTTGTCGAAGGCCATGCCCTCGGTGAAGTCCAGCTCCAGGCCGAAGGTGTTGGACTCCTCGACGGTGATGACACCGTCCTTGCCGACCTTGTCCATCGCCTCGGCGATGAGCTCGCCGACCTGCTTGTCCTGCGCGGAGAGCGCGGCGACAGCGGCGATGTCCGACTTGTCCTCGATCGGGCGGGCGGTCGCGAGCAGCTGCTCGGACACGGCCTTGACCGCGGCGTCGATGCCCTTCTTCAGGGAGGCCGGGGAAGCGCCCGCGGCGACGTTGCGCAGACCCTCACGGACCAGCGCCTGGGCCAGCACGGTGGCGGTGGTCGTACCGTCACCCGCGATGTCGTTGGTCTTGGTCGCCACCTCCTTCACGAGCTGGGCGCCAAGGTTCTCGTACGGGTCGTCGAGCTCGACCTCACGCGCGATGGTGACGCCGTCGTTGGTGATGGTCGGGGCGCCGAACTTCTTGTCGATGACGACGTTGCGGCCCTTGGGGCCGATCGTCACCTTGACCGTGTCGGCAAGCTTGTTGACGCCGCGCTCGAGGGCGCGACGGGCGTCCTCGTCGAACTTCAGGATCTTCGCCATGGAGCTGAGTCAGTCCTCTCGAAAAAAAGAACTGCGCCCCTGCCGCCCGGCACGCGGTGAATTTCACAGCTAGCTGGGGCCAGGGGCGCAGATCAAAAAATGCGGAAGTGAATTACTTCTCGACGATCGCGAGCACGTCGCGAGCCGAGAGGACGAGGTACTCCTCGCCGTTGTACTTCACCTCGGTGCCGCCGTACTTGCTGTACAGCACGACGTCGCCGGTCTTGACGTCGAGCGGAAGGCGCTCGCCGTTCTCGAAGCGGCCCGGGCCCACGGCCAGGACGACGCCCTCCTGGGGCTTCTCCTTGGCGGTGTCCGGGATGACCAGGCCAGAGGCCGTGGTCTGCTCGGCGTCGAGCGGCTGGACCACAATGCGGTCCTCGAGCGGCTTGATGGCAACCTTGGAACTGGCGGTCGTCACGATCCGGTCTCCCCCTTCGGAGATCTACGGGGTTAACAGTCTGGGGTGGCGACCAGGTGGATCCGTCGTCGCGGGTGCCGGATCTGACCAATCGCACTGTTGGCACTCTCCAGTGGGGAGTGCCAGGTCCGAGACTAGGACGACGGTTAGCACTCGGTCAAGCGGAGTGCCAATCCTGCCCGGGGGGTCGGGGTGGATGTCCGGCCAGGAGGCAGCCCCCGGAGGGGCTGGGCTCCCTTTGTCCTCAATCGCCGGACGGGCTTGATTTTGGCGGGCACGGGCTTGGATTTTGGCGGGCGCGGGCTTGGATTTGGGTCGGCTCGGGCTTGATTTCGGGGCGGGCCGGCTTGGGGTTCGCGGGGCTGGGGATCAGTGGGCCTGCTGGAGCGCAGCTCGTATCGCCGCGTAGGCCGGCTTGTGGTGGAGGTTCTCGTCCCAGGGGAGGGCCGCTCCCTCGCCCGGGAAGACCGCCGGGATCCAGGAGTGGGCGTCGGAGTAGCCCCACACCGTGATGCCGACGCAGCGGCGTACCGCCAGACAGGCCTCGGTCACCTGCCGGTACCAGTCGGCCTGCTCCGCGAGCTTGGCCGCGTCGGCCGGCAGGATCATGCGGATGTCGAGCTCGGTGATGGCGACGTCGACGCCCAGGTCGGCGAAGCGCCTGACGTTCTGCGGCATCCGGTCCGGGAAGCCGTACTGCAGGGCGAGATGGGCCTGCATGCCGAAGCCGTCGATCGGGACACGGTCCGCCCTGAGCTGCTTGATGAGCTGGTAGTACGCGTCCGACTTGGGGCCGATCGCCTCGACGTTGTAGTCGTTCAGGTAGAGCTTGACCTTGGGGTCGGCGGCGTGGGCCCAGCGCAGGGCGTCGGCGACATAGCCCGGGCCGATCGTCTTGTAGAAGATGTTCTCCCGGTACGTGCCGTCCTCGTTCATGATCTCGTTGGCGACGTCCCAGGCGAAGACCTTGCCCTTGTAGTGCTTCACCTCGTTCGTGATGTGGTTCTTGAGGATCGAGCGCAGTTCGTCCGCCGTCCAGGTGCCCGAGGTGAGCCAGTCCGGCAGCTGGCTGTGCCACAGCAGCGTGTGGCCGCGGACCTTGAGACCGTTGGCGCGGGCGAAGTCGACGATCTCGTCGCCCGCGGTGAAGTCGAAGACGCCGCGCTGCGGTTCGGTGGCGTACCACTTCATGCCGTTGCCGGGGGTGGTGGCGTTGAATTCCCTGCCGAGCAGGTCGGCGTACGCGGTGTCGGCGAGCTCCGGGTTGTCGACGGCGGCGCCGAAGTAGCGGCCGCTCTTCTTGGCCAGCTTGCCCAGCGTCTCGGTGGGCCGGGCCTGGTCCGTCTTGCCTGTCTCGTCCGCCGTGCCCGCATGGGCGGCGGGGGTGGCGGCGAGGCCGAGCAGCAGGGCCGCCGATACGGCGGCTCCGGCGGCTCTGATACGGGTACGGCGTGCGGGTGTGCGCATGATGCGTCTCCTCATCTCAGGTGCGGGGACGTGCGGTTGACCTTGCGCGGTGCTGCCCTCTGCTGCGAGCTGCGCGTCTACTTGACCCGCATCTCGCACCGCATCCGGCGCTCATGCCCGACCTCGCGCACCGGCCCCGTCAGGGTGAGCGGCACGGTGTGGTGGACCTGGGCGCTGGAGGCGGCGATGCGCAGTTCGAGGGCTCCGGGCTCGACGACGCGACGGCCGTCGGCCCCGGTGTAGGCGGCGAGGTCTGCCGGGAAGGTGGCATGGACCTCGGCGGAGGCACCCGCGTCCAGCGGGACGCGGGCGTAGCCGATGAGACGGATCTCGGGGCGTGCGACGGTGCCGGCGGGGTCGTGGAGGTAGAGCTGCACGACTTCGGTGCCGGCGCGGTCGCCGGTGTTGCGGACGGTGAACAGCAGCGCGGTCTCGCCGTCCGTGGGGAATGCGGGGGTCTCGCACCGGGGGGCGTCCCAGGCGAACGTCGTGTACGACAGGCCGTGCCCGAACGGGTAGAGGGCGGTGGGGTCGACGTTGCTGGCGCCTCCGTGGCGGCCGAGCGGCGGGGCGAGGTACGGGGCGGGCTGACCGCCGGGGGTGCGCGGCACTCCGACCGGGAGCCGTCCTGACGGATCGACGCGCCCGGAGAGGACACCGGCGACCGCGCCCCCGCCTTCCTGCCCGGGGAAGAAGGCCTGGACGACGGCGGCGGCCCGTCCGGCCCAGCGGCCCAGTGCGTACGGGCGTCCGCTGAGGACGACGATGACAACGGGGACTCCGCAGGCCAGTGCCGCGTCCAGCACCTCCCCCTGCCCGTAGGGCAGTTCGAGGTCCTCCGCGTCGCAGCCCTCGCCGGACGAACCCCGCCCGAACAGCCCCGAACGGTCCCCGACGACGGCCAGGACGACATCGGCGCCCGCCGCGTCGGCCATGAACTCGGCACCGGGAAGTTCCGCCCGCAGCGCCTCGGCAAGCGTCAACACCTCGACACCCGCGGGGAGTTCGGGATGGTTCACGCCGACGTGACGCGGGAAGGTGTAGCAGCCGAGCATGGCGGCCTGCTCACCGGCGAGCCCTCCGACGACCGCGATCCGTGCTCCTGGCGGCAGCGGCAGCACGCCGGATCCGTTGGCGAGCAGCACGACCGACTCCTGCGCCACCGCCTCGGCCAGCTCCCGCAGGTGCGGTGGGTTCAGGTCGATCGGGGCGTCGTCGCCGGCCGCCGGTTCCCCGTCGGGGTCGAGCAGCCCCAGCTCGCACTTCTGCGTGAGGACGCGCAGGGCCGCGCGATCGAGCAGCTCCTCCGGCAGGCGGCCGGTGAGGGAGAAGCAGCGTGCGGCGGGAAGTTCGACGTCGACGCCTGCCGCGAGCGCGAGCCGGCCGGCCGCTTCCGGTGATTCGGCGACGCGGTGGGCGGACTCCAGGAAGGAGAGGCCGAAGTAGTCGGAGACGACCGTCCCCGTGAACTGCCATTGTTCGCGCAGGACTTGGGTGAGCAGTTCGGTGTGCGCGTGGGCGGGCAGACCGTCGATGTCGTTGTACGCCGCCATCACGGAGCGGGCGCCGCCCTCGCGCAGTGCCATCTCGAACGGCGGAAGGATCACGTCCGCCAGTTCGCGCCGCCCGAGCGGGGCCGGTGCGTGGTTGCGGGCGCCGCGCGAGGCCGAGTACCCGGCGAAGTGCTTCAGCGTGGCGATGATCCCGGCGGCCTCGAGCCCGCGTACGTACGCCGTGCCGATGGTGCCCACCAGGTACGGATCCTCGCCGATCGACTCCTCCGTCCGCCCCCACCGGGGATCCCTGACGACGTCCAGGACCGGGGCGAGCCCCTGGTGGATGCCGACCGCGCGCATCGATGCGCCGATCGCCTGCGCCATCTCGGTGATCAGCGCCGGATCGAAGGTGGCGCCCCAGGCGAGCGGGGTCGGAAAGACGGTGGCCTGCCAGGCGGTGAAGCCGGTCAGGCACTCCTCGTGGGCGAGCGCGGGAAGGGCGAAGCGGTTGCCGGCGCGGATCTCGCGCTGGAGGTCCGCGAGACGGGCCGCGCCTTCGGCGGGCTCCACGGGCACCGTGCCGAAGGGGCGGGTGAGCTGGCCCAGGCCGTAGGGCAGCAGTGCGTCGAGCTCGGCGCTATGTGCCGCGTACGCGTGCTGACCCGGCGCGACGGCTACGGCGGCGTCATCACCTTCGGTCTCGGCTCCCAGCCAGACGCTGGACAACTGCGCGGTCTTCTCCTCGTTCGTCATCCGGGCGAGCAGGTCCGCCGCCCGGACCTGGGCGGGCAGGGTGGCGTCCTGCCATGGCTTCACCATGAATCTCCTCACGGGCTGTACGCGCATTCGTAGACCGGATCGACACGCCTTCCGGAAGTTCTCCGAAAACTATCGGCAGACGGCCACGGAAGTTACGGAAACAAGGCGATGGTGTCAACGGCCCTGACAGAAAAGGCTGTTGGTGGGGAAGGGTTGGCAGCTCGACTACCGGAAGTGCCATGAAAGTTCTCGCTCACGCCTGTGCGAGAGCCACGCCCCCAGGCCCGCGCAGCGGCCACCGCAGGCCCGCCCCCCGTCCTGGCGGACAATGGGACGGTGACCGACCCCGACACCTTCTCCGCACTGCTCACCACCGAAGGCCGCGCCCTCCTGGCCGACCTCAAGGCGTACGACCCCGCCCAGGAGCTCGCCCACGCGACCCGCCTGCGCCGCACCCACGCCCCGGCCCTCGTCTCCGCCGCCCTCGCGCAGGCACGACTCCGCCAGCGGGCAGTGCCCAAGTTCGGCGAAGCGGACGCGTACCGGATGTTCTTCACGCCCAACGGGGTCGAGCAGGCCACCCGCACCACCGTCGCCGAGTACCGCGCCCGCCGCCTCGCCGCCCAAGGCGTACGCAGCGTCGCCGACCTCTGCTGCGGCATCGGCGGCGACGCGATCGCGCTCGCCAGGGCCGGCATCAAGGTCCTCGCGGTGGACCGCGACCCCGTCACCGCCCAGGTCACCCGGGCCAACGCGGACGCCCTGGACCTCGCCGACCTCATCGAGGTCGTCTGCGCGGACGTCACGGAGATCGACACGGCCCCCTACGACGCCGTCTTCGTCGACCCCGCCCGCCGCGGCGGCCGCGGGCGCATCTTCGACCCCGAGGCGTACTCGCCCCCGCTCTCCTGGGCCACCGCGGCCGCCCGGAGCGCCCCCAGGGCCGCCCTCAAGATCGCGCCCGGCATCCCGCACGAGATGATCCCGCCCGAGGCGGAAGCGGAGTGGATCTCCGACAGCGGAGACGTCAAGGAAGCGGTCCTCTGGTACGCCACGACCCCCGGCCTCCGCCGCGCCACCCTGCTCCCCTCCGGAGCCACCCTCACGGGCCGCGGCCTGCCGAATCCCCCCGTACGCAAACTCGGCCGCTACCTCTACGAACCCGACGGCGCGGTCATCCGCGCCCACCTGGTCGCCGAAGCGGCGGCCGACCTCGACGGCGGCCTGATCGACGAGACGATCGCCTACATCACCGCCGACGAACTCCGCGCGACCCCCTATGCCACGGCGTACGAGATCACCGACGAACTCCCCTTCGGCATGAAGAAGTTGAAGGCGCTCCTCCGCGAGCGCGAGGTGGGCAACCTCACCGTCAAGAAGCGCGGATCCGCGGTCGAGCCGGAGGAGGTGCGCCGCAAGGTGAAGCCCCAGGGCAGGAACGCGGCCACGGTCTTCCTGACCCGGGTGGCCGGCGCCCCCACCATGCTGATCGGGAAGCCGGCCTGATCAGACCGGGTCTGCACAGGCGGGGTGGGTGGTGGGCTTCGGGTGGGTGGGCGGTGGCGGAGCGTTTCGCGCCCTCCGGGCACACTGAAGCAGCTACGACGAACAGGTGGGGGGCGTGCGCCGGTGGGTGCGCTGCGCGCGGTGGCGGGTTGTGTGGTTGTTGGTGTGAGTGATGTACGACGCTGCGCGTCGTAGGCCGAGCCCTTGGGGGCTCGTCCGGCTGGCTGCTGCCGCGTGGTGGTTGCGGTTTCGTGGTGACCGCGCTGCTCCTGCGGACCGGATGAGCTGAAGGGTTCGGCTGCGGGGCACTTCGGCGGGGCGGTTGGCGTCACAGCACCCAAGGTGGAGCTCCGCTCCCCGCGCCGGGGCGAAGGTCGCACGACTTGAATGGGGCAGTGGCTCCCGGTTCGGCGTCAAGGGGCCGTCGCTGGGCGGGACTTCATGCCCCGCTGGTCGCTGTTTGGGGTGGGCAGAAGCGGTGGGGTGCCCCTTAGGTGACCCACTTGAGCCTTCAACCATCCCGTTCCCGGGGTGCGGGGCTGTGACCTGCGACGATGCCTGTGTGTCTGGTGCTCGTCGGGCGTGGGGTGGGTGTGTGTTCAGTTAGGGGCACGAATCGCACGCTGCGAGGTTCGGTCCGCCGTCCCGCACCCGCCGGGCAGACCCGCACCACGTGCTCAGCGGGTGCGGTCGTTCGTTCACACCCGGTGCGGGTCGCGGACCGGGCCACCGGCCGTGCTCCGAATGGCCGCCGTGCCACCCCGGGCCGAGGGGGCCCCAGGTGCCCTGCTATCTCTGCGGCCAGGACCCTCTGCCGACCGATAACCCGCCAAGTTT